>NZ_OY762555.1:2087890-2783854 GCF_963666015.1 uncultured Sphaerochaeta sp.
CATCTTGGCTGTCATCGGTCCCTGTACGCTCAACTCATGTAAAATCTGCTGTCGCTTGGGGTGCATGTAGATTTCCAACTGTTTTCCATCTTGTATATATACCATCTTCATAACATTAAATATATCATAACAATTATTGTTATGTAAACCCCTACTATTGTCTTGTAAAAAACCTTGTTTCTTGGTACTATCTTTTTCAATGACGTCGATTTGTCAGCCTCCCGGCTTGCGGGCGTCAATAAAGAAACTTGCTAAAAGGGGAGCGTATCAATCTATTTGAGTTGAGTTCCCCCTTCCGCAGTTCCATAAGGAAGGGTGTAGTATGTTAACACACGGTTCACACATTTTTACTTCAGAATCAGTCAGTGAGGGACATCCGGACAAGGTCTGCGATCAGATTTCCGATGCCGTATTGGATGCTTGTCTTGCCCAGGATCCACAAAGCAGGGTTGCTTGTGAAGTCTTTGCAACTACTGACAGAGTCGTGGTGGGAGGAGAACTTTCCACCAATGCAACAATCGACATAGACAACATCGTTAGATCCACGGTAAAGGAAATTGGATATACTGATGAAGGAATCGGTTTTGATTACCGATCCCTTACGGTGATGGATTTGACCAATACCCAATCACCGGACATTTCCATGGGAGTTACTGCTGAAACATCCCTGTACGGCCAACAAGGTGCTGGCGACCAGGGTATGATGTTCGGGTATGCCTGCAATGAGACAGAGACTCTCATGCCAGCCCCAATTTACTGGGCACATCAACTCCTGGAAAGAGCCAGCAAGCTGAGAAAAAGTGGCGAAGCCCCTTTCTTGAGACCCGATGCAAAGAGTCAGGTCTCACTGTTGTACCAAGATGGGAAACCAGTACACATAGATTCAGTGGTCATCAGTCACCAACATACCGAACAAGCCCGTCGTGATACCCTTATCTCTTATCTTACAAAGGAAGTCATTGAAACCGTGCTGGGACCTACCGGCTTGTTGAATGATAAAACCAAGGTGTACATTAATCCAACAGGTAGATTTGTCACGGGTGGTCCTGCAGGGGACACTGGTTTGACAGGGAGAAAGATCATTGTCGACACCTATGGTGGAATGGGTCGTCATGGAGGGGGAGCATTCAGCGGGAAAGATCCCTCCAAGGTCGACAGAAGCGGTGCTTACATGGCTCGCTACGTTGCAAAGAACCTAGTAGCAAATGGTTTGTGCACAACCTGTGAGGTCCAACTCTCTTATGCAATTGGGGTCCCCTATCCCATCTCCGTGTATGTCGATACCTTTGGGACAGGGACAGAGGACGATGAACAGTTGGAAAAGCTTGTGAGGGAGAAGTTCGACCTCACCCCAGCAGGCATCATAAAGACATTGGATCTAAAAAAGCCGATCTACCAGAAGACCATGAACTATGGACACTTCGGAAAGAGCGACCTTCCTTGGGAACAGATTATCTCACTCGCTTGAGATTCGGCTGCAAGAGGAGCAAACTCTCTTGCAAGCAAGCAACCTCCCGCTCGCTCAGGGCGGGTTGGTTGATCCTCATTCCATCCTCTTCTTTATACTCCGCCGGTTTATGATAGAAATTCAGTACCCAACGGTTTACTTTAGGCAACATACCAGCAATCTCCAGCAAATCAGATTCACCCAATGTTGGGGCTAACGTGGTTCTCACCTCCCATCTAAAGAAAGGATGCATCACTTGATACTCCTGAAGTAAAGACACACATCGCTGGACATTCGCGGGGTCAGCTCCCTTTCCTGCAATTTCCCGATACCTTTCCCAGGGTGCTTTCACATCCATTGCAACGTAGTCAAGCAGCCCTGCTTCCAACAATTCCAAAAGCACTTTAGGGCGACTTCCATTGGTATCAAGCTTGGTCAGATAGCCTAGGCTTTTTACCAAGGAGAAATACTGATGGAGACTACCATGCAAGGTGGGCTCCCCTCCACTGATGACAACTGCTTGCAGAAAACCCACCCGTTTCTTTAGAAAACGTTCAATCTCTTGATAGCCTATAAAACCATTCTTATATCCAATTAATCCACGGTTATGACAATAGAAGCAGTCATAGTTGCACCCTTGGGTAAAGAGAACACAGCTCAACATCCCTGGATAGTCCAGGAATGATGAGCCTTCAATACCACTGACAATCATGATACTTTTACCGTATAGGACTTTCTTTGGCGGTGTTCCTCTTGCTTTCCAGGATGGAAATCTTCCTTAGGCCTGAGATAGCCAACCACCCTGGTCCATACCTCGGTCTTTTCCCCGCAATATGGGCAATATTCAACCTCTCCATCGAGATATCCATGGTTCTTGCAGGTAGAAAAAGTTGGGGTAAGGGAGACATAGGGAAGTTTGTAACGGGTACATACATTCCTTACCAACTGCTTGGCAAGCTTTGGGTTCTCTATCCTTTGGGCAAGATAGAGGTGCAGGACTGTTCCTCCTGTGTATTGGCACTGTAGTTCGTCCTGCTTTTCCAATGTCTCATAGAGATCATCGGTATAGCCTACAGGGAGCTGGGAGGAGTTTGTATAGTAAGCAACATCTTCGCCGGCGGTAATGATATCACCAAAGGCTTTCTTATCGAGGTTTGCCAATCGGTAGCTGGCTCCCTCGGCGGGTGTCGCCTCAAGGTTGTAGAAGTTTCCTGTCTCACTCTGGAAGCCTTGGATGATTTCCCGTAACGTCGAGAGTACAAGAAGGGCAAAGGACTGACCTTTCTCAGTTGTAAGGGAGCCTTCCTTACCGAAGAGGTTGATACAGGCCTCTTCCATTCCCACGATTCCGATGGTACTAAAGTGATTTGCCCAGTAGCTTCCATTACGTTGTTTTACCGTTTCCAAGGAGAACCGACTAAAGGGATACATACCATGTTCAGTCTGCTTTTCAATGACATTTCGCTTGATCTCAAGACTTTTTTTTGCCAGGCCCGCAATAGCATGGAGTGCAGACATGAATCGCTGCTCATCCTTGCTCTCGTAGGCAAGCCTCGGAAGGTTCAATGTCACCACACCGATTGACCCGGTAAGAGGATTAGAGCCAAAGAGTCCTCCACCTCGCTTCTTGAGCTCTGAGGTATCGAGTCTGAGTCGGCAGCACATTGAGAGCGCATCCTCAGGGGATAAATCACTGTTCACATAATTGGAAAAATAAGGAATCCCGTATTTTGCGGTCATAGCAAAAATAGAATCAACAACCTTCGATTCCCAGGGAAACTGTTTGGTTACATTGTAGGTAGGGATGGGGAATGTGAATACCCTTCCAGAAGCATCCCCTTCCTCCATAATCTCACAGAAGGCATGGTTGACCATATCCATCTCATCCTGGAACTCCCCATAGGTTTCTTTTTGCAGTTCTCCTCCCCGAATGACAGGAACATCCCGCAAGCTGGAAGGAACGGTGATATCAAAGGTCAGATTGGAGAAGGGACATTGGAACCCTACTCGGGTAGGGACATTAAGATTGAAAATAAACTCCTGCATTGCTTGCTTAACCTCACGGAAGGTAAGGTCATCATATCTAATGAATGGTGCACAATAGGTATCAAAGGAAGACCAGGCCTGAGCTCCTGCACACTCTCCCTGGAAGGTGAAGGTTGCATTCACCACCTGCCCCAGCAGGGACCGAAAGTGTTTTGCTGGCTTACTGGAAACTTTCCCGTCAACACCTCCAAATCCAGAGGTAAGCAACTGGCGAAGGTCCCAACCACAACAGTATGGGCCAAAGAAGCCAAGGTCATGGATATGCAGCGATCCCCTCTGGTGGGCTTCACGAATAGTCTCAGGATAGATTTCATGCAACCAGTACTGCTCAGTGAATCGTTCGCGGATGTAGTTGTTCATACCATTGACAGACCGCCTGGTATTGGCATTCTCCTTGACTCTCCAGGTTGTATCATCAAGGTAGGCACTGAACATCTCATTCGTTGCCTTGATAAGAGCCTTGCCCTCTCTAACCCGTTCCCTTCCCTTTCGATAGAGGATGTAGGTTTTTGCGGTTGCTTGATAGCTCTGTTCCATCAGGGATGCTTCAACAAGGTCCTGGATATACTCCACCTCTACCTTGTCCTTTCCCTTTGTCTTGGACAAAACGATGGCAGCAACCATCCTGGCATCCACTTTTTGTCCTGCAGCATTCGCTGCTTTTTCGATTGCATCAATGATTTTCTGAACCTCGCAGAGAACCACCTGCCCGTCTCTTTTGACCACTTGCTGTTGCATGGTTTCCTCCTCGCGGAGACAAGACGTATAAAGAGGGTGCTCTGAGGCACACGCCTTATGTCATGCTCCGTGACGGCGTGTCTGTACAGGCAAGGTCTTCTGGCTTAGGTTCTTCATCCCAGGCTCCTTCCCAGATTTCTCCAGTGGATATTGCCCGGAACTCCCCATCACAGCGGCGGGACCGCGTGGGCTTCTACACCCAACTTCCCTTTTCCTATACACACAAGATATAGTGTTTCGTGCCATACGGCACACTAGTTACAGTAGGTCTGTTCTGAATATTTGTCAAGCATTAAAAAACGGGAACCATGATTGGCTCCCGTTGTTGGTTTAGTTTCTCTCGTTGGAGATTCGTATCTGTTTATACAGCCCGTCTCCCTCACTCTTGGTCTCCACCCCACCAAAGTCATTGAGTGCGGTATGGACAAGCCTTCTTTCATACGGATTCATTGGCTCAAGCAACTTGCTTCTTCCGCTCTTCCGTACCTGTTCAGCTGTCTTGAAAGCCATTCTGATCAGTTGCTCTTCATGTCTCATTCGATAGTTCTCACTATCAATGATGACCTTCATGTCTGGGTCGAGTTGCCCAGCATACACATTGGCAATAAGCTGAATGGCATCAAGGTTCTTACCTTTACGTCCAATGATGATATTTGAGTTGTCACTCTCAATATTCAACCCAAGCTTACGCTCCTTCCTAAACCCAATGGAAACCCTGCCTTCATAGCCCATCTTGTCCAAGACCGTAGCCACAAAGGTAAGCAACTTGTCCTCAAGTTCGCTGTTGATAGGTTGTTCCAGTTCTCTCTCATCATCATCTTCAAATGTATCCGGTTCCAGATTGCTTCCATCATCAAAATGAATCCTGATCTTTACATTGCTCTTCTTGAAGAGCCCTTTTTTGACCGGTTCAACGATTTCCACATCGAAATCTTCACGCTCAATATGCAGTTCCTCAATTGCTTTTGCAATAGCTTCCTGCTCAGTACGTCCTTCGAATTCTTTCATCATATGCTACTCCGTTCGGGGGAAAATCCCCCGCAGTTGAATTTCTATTTACGTCCCTTTCCCTTTGGTCCAGGGAACTGCTGTACGTTGGTCTGTGCTTCCTCATTTGCCTCACGCTGTTTCTTCTTGTTTGTATGCAGCTGCTGAAGGATGGATAGGGCATTCATCACTGACCAGTAGAGGATCAAACCAGAAGGAGCATTGTACAACACAAAGAAGAACATCAATGGCATTCCGTAGGTCATGAACTTCATCATGCCCTGCTGACTACCTGCAGTTGAGGCGTTCTGAGTTATTTTCATTGAGAAAATCATACTTACCGTATAAAAAATGGGAAGCAAGTGCAGTTCATTGCCAAGGAAGGGCAGGTTGAACGGCAAGCTCGCAACCGTATCTGGACGGCTTAAGTCAGGAATCCATCCGGGGATGAACATCGCTCCTCTCAGCTCAAAGTGCTTATTAAGCAATCCGTAGAAGGCAATAAGGATGGGAAACTGCAACAACATCGGAAGACATCCACCCATGGGGTTGATCTTTTCTTTCTTGTATAAAGTTGCCATCTCTTCATTCTGCTTGGTTGGATTGTCAGGATACTTTTCCTTGATTTCCTGCATCTTAGGAGAGAGGGAGGCCATCTTTGCAGTAGACTCCATACCCTTTTTGGTAATCGGGTAGAGTACAAGCTTAAGGAGGAAGGTAAGGATAATAATACCAATACCATAGTTAGGAATTAAGCGGTAAAGCAAATTCAAGATGGTCTTCAGTATTGTCTCCAACCATCCAAGCCATGAACTACTGTCCAGCGCTGCCTCAAGTTGCAAGCCCGATACCCCAAAGCTATTCAGGGAAGCATCGTTGTAGATGACCATATCACCCTTGAGCTGTGGACCAGCATAGAACCTGAATGTATCCGTCTGGGCTGCACTCTTGATTGTTGGTCTGCTCAGATAGATGCTTGACTGAAGAGGAAGACCTTCATCTGAAACTTCACTCAAGCTAACCATATAGTTGGTAGCATCAGGAATAGCAATCATAGAGAAATACTTTCCGACGAGCGCTACCCAGGAAAGAGGCTTGGTTGTTGCATATGCACCATTGCTCAACTTAACCTGATCCTTCTTGGAAGATCCATCTTCCTTGATATAAAAACGACGATAGTTGTAGTTATTATCGAGGGAGGAGAAAGAGGGGCCAATCTGTGGTTCAAAGGCGAGTGTATAGGCATAATTCTCAAAGGAGAGAGGAATAGCCTTGTTCTCAGTATTTCTAGTCTCTACATCTATTTTAAAGAGATAATCCTCTTCTCCAAAGGTGTAGGTCTTTCTGATGGAGAAGGGGGCTCCAGGGGTCTTTCCATCTTCCTCGAGAAGGGCAAACTCCTGGGTGAATTGCACCTGGTTGCCAATAATCTGGTAACGGAAGGTTGCATCGATGGGATTGGTCTTGTCATTTCCTGCATACATCAAGAAAGCATCATTGGATGACGCATCCTTGAACAAGAGTTCGACAGGCTCTCCTTCATCAAGGTGATCTTTCAGCTTAAAGGAAGCAATTGAGGCACCACTGGGATTGAATTCAATCAAGAAATAGTTTGTCTCAAATGTGAAGGGAGTCTTATTGCCTTCGCTGCCAACAGCAACCATTGAACCTGGTAGACTACTGTCCCATGCAATATTGGCTGAAACCTGACTCGATTGGGCTGGCTCCAGATACGTACTCTGGCCTGAAGTGTTGCTCGAGGTTTCAACTTGTTCAGTGGTCGTCACCATTTCAGGGGTGGATGGTGCGAAGAAAGTGGCTTGGATGGTCATTCCGAGGGTAATGACCAATACGGATAGAACAATGGCTAGAATGGTATTTTTATCCATATCTGCTCCTGATGGGGGGATGTGTTAAGAAGAAAGTAATCACAGGAAAGATAGGACAGAACAACAGAATGAGGAGTATTATGAAAGCGTTTTAAGACTGGTTAAACACCCCAGCCTTATCGCAGAGAGAGAGTATTTGTTCCTTTTGGAATGCATAATCAAGAACCTTTCCTGGATAAACGACAAACGCAAAATCGTAACCGGGGACCATCCTAGGCTTTTCTGTACGCCAAATTTCCTTGATTTGTCTACGGATCCTGTTTCTTTGGACAGCATTACCGTAATGACGGACCGGTATTACCACAATCCTATCAACATCTAGTTGGTTCTGACTTACAATAAGTTTCAATCCACGGCAGGAGTAATACCTGCCGGTCTTGAAAATTCGGTCAATCTCCGGTTTACGTTTTACAATTTCTTGTTTAGAAAGGCTTCTTCTCATCACATACGGACAGCTTGTGTCTGCCTTTGGCTCTTCTGCGGGCCAAGACCAGGCGACCGCCCTTTGTTGCCATACGAGCCCTAAAACCAAACTTTCTGTTTCTCTTCACTCTACTGGGCTGGTAGGTTCTTTTTCCTTTGTAACTCATGAGATAATCTCCAATTTTTACATCGCTTTACGCGGATATTTTCTACTTAATTCAGAGGATACTCCCCCGAGTGGTGCAGTATATAGACTGCCCGAATTTACGTCAAGTAACTAAGAGCTTAGCATCTGAATGCTCTTAATGCCTAGGGATGGATACTTCTTTGCAAGCAGAGAAAGAATTTTTTTTTGCTGCATCATGGTAATTTGTGCCCAAGAAGGATGATCGGCTTTCAAAACCAAAGTGGTGTGCTTGATTTCCACAATTTTCACGTGTGGGTACAAGCGGTTTCCGATTATTTTCTGCCACTCAAATCCAACAGCTGCTTTTGGGTTATCAGGACGGATATCAAGTCTACGCAAGACATAATCAAGCACAGCTTTTGCTTCCAGCGGTTCTCCTTCCTTGCATAGTCTTGTTTTCTTATCTTTCATGGCTGATAAATCTTCCCTGATCGACAGTATACACCAATGCGTTCTCATCTGCCAGAGAAGAGAAATACTGCTCTTCTGGTAAAAATGTAAAAAAAGCCTGGCTGTAGGATTGCATCAACCTAAGAAATTCCGCTCGTCTGGTATGATCAAGTTCAAGCAGGACATCATCAACCAGTATCAAAGGCTTTCCTCCGGTTTTTTTCTCAAAAAATGCCATCTGTGCAGTGCGAAAAATGAGTGAAGCGAGTCTCATTTGGCCAGTAGATCCTGTTTGGGAAAAATTTTGAGAACCTTCCATCACCTGGAATTTATCACGATGAATTCCACTGGTAGTGGTCAACAGATTCATATCCCGTCCTCTTGTCTGTTCTAGGTAAGCAATCACCTCATCCTTGGTTGCACAGGTGTTCCAGGACGGTTGGTACTCGATATGTACGTCAATATCCTGACCAGAAACAGAGCGATACATCTCAGGAAAAATTTGGTCGAACTCAAACACAGCACGTGTTCTTTCTTGCTGGATGGCAATGCCATAGGTGGCGAGTTGTATATCATAGACTGGAAGCAGTTCAAAGCGTTGTTCTTTGATCGCCATATTTCGTTGTCTCAATACCAACCGATACCTGCGCATATCATCAAAAAAAAGGGGATTGTACATGCTCATGATTTGGTCAAAAAATCTTCTTCGCTGTTCAGGTTCTCCCTTGATGAAAAAAATATCGTCATGACTGAAAACAATGCAGGGAATGTTGTAGATCAACTCCTTCCTGTCCTTGATTTCCCGTCCATCAAGCAGTACCGTCCGTTTTGCATCTTTGTATTCGAGTTCAAGGGTATGGTATTGTTCATCATCTGTTACATACACCCCTTCAAGCTTGAAATTTTTTTCTTTGTCAGTTGCGAGTTCCTTCAGTTGGCTTGTACGAAACGAAGATCCATAACAGAGTGTATATACCGCTTCAAGAAGATTGGTTTTTCCTTGTCCGTTGGGTCCAATGAGGAATACCTGTCGGTTATCGACAGGTATTTTCTCGCTGGCCAGATTTCTGAATTGGTTAGTCCAAAGCTGGGTAAAACGCATCAGGCATTCGGTTGCATTGGCATGATGATATGAAAATAATCCCTATTGCTATCAGGTTTTACTGTCATTGCACGAGTAGGCTCAGTAAAGTTGATGGAGAAATATTCTCCCTCCATAGCTTTTAATGGATTTACCAAGTATGTGTAGTTCAAGGAAACCTTGCTGTCAGGACCTTCATACTGACATGCAATGATCTCTTTGGCTTCTCCTACTTCACTCTCATCACTGGTGAGCAGCACTCCAGCTTCACTGATATCCAGGAAGATTCGTTTTGCCTTGTTTTCAACCAAAAGAGAAACTCTTTTCAAGGCATCAAGCATATCTTGGATTCTCATCGTGCATGTATAGGTTTGCACTTCAGGGATTACCCTACGATAGTTTGGATATTGTCCTTTGATGAGGGTCGTATAGAATGTCCTGTTTCCAATTTTTGCAAAAAGAATGTTTTCTGTTATTGAAAGATCAAGCATCCCCTCATCTGTTGAGAGTTTTTTTAATTCTGTAAAGAATTTTGGTGGAATGATAGTTGATGGGAACATGGGAAGCTCTTCTTCAAATGTTCTTTCAACAATGGAAAGTCTTCTTCCATCTGTGGCAACCATGTTCATACCACTTGCATTTCTTTCGAGATATAGACCACAGAGAAAATATCTTGTTTCATCCTCGCTGATGGCAAACATGGTTTGGTTTGCCATATCGGTGAAGGTTTTCTGAGGAATCGTGAAATACGAAGATGATTCTGAATTCTCCAAGGAGGGAAATTCATCAGCACCTATGGTTCTCAGTTTGAAATCAATGTTTTGCTCTTCAGGCTTGATTGTAAGCATTCCATCTTCCAATGAAAAATCAATTCTGGTGTTTGGAAGGCTTCTGAGAATATTCAGGAGTTTTTCACAAAAAACAGTAGTTCTTCCTTCTTGCAGTGTCTCGACTGCAATCTCAGTACTGAATCCCAATTTCTGATCTGTTGCCTTGATGATGAGTCGTCCATCGAAGGTTTCCAGATAGACGTTGCTGGTGATCGAAAGAGAGTTTCTCTGACTGGTAAAATCCATTGAATATATTATCTCGTTGAGGATGTCATCTTTGTTGCAGACGAATTTCATATTGATACTCCTAGATTATTAAAAAATATAGTAATAATAGTAATAATAGCACAGATTCTGTGGATAACTTTCTAATTTCTTGTCCAATCACTGCTTAAATTTTGTCATCTTGTGGATAACTTGTCCAGTTGCCCACATTTCATCCACAAGGAAAAAAGCTGTATCCACAGGTTTTGGCAGTTATCCACAAGTTGTCCAGTGGTTGTCCACAAGATATTACCGCTTACCATTTGTTAAGTCCCTCTTCAATTTTACAATGGTGTTTGCAAACGATTCATCCCCTTTCATCAAGGACTCAATCCGGTCATGTGCATGCATGACAGTAGTGTGGTCCCTGCCTCCAAATTCAGTACCGATTTCCGTAGTGGAGTATTCGGTAATATCCCTTGCCAGGAACATGGCAATCTGTCTTGGTTGTATGAGTGATTTATTCTTCTTTTTACCCTTAATCTCAAAGCTGCTTACGTTGAAGTACTCTCCCACTACCTTGATGATGGTATCAATTGAGAGAGTCTGGTTTGAATTGGCGGCCAAGGAGGGGAGAATACCAAGGAGTTCCCGTGCCTTGTCAAATGAGATTTCCTGTCCAAGTAGTTCGCTATAGGCAATAAGCTTGGTAAGTGATGATTCAAGATCCCTTACATTGGTACATACATTGGTTGCTATGTAGTTGAGAATCTCCTCGCTCATTGAACCGCCTCTTTCCACAAGTTTTTTCTTAAGGATTGCCATTCTTGTTTCATAGTTTGGTGGTTGCAGATCTACGTTCAACCCTCTCTCAAACCTGGAGCTTAGGCGATCGGTTATGTTTTTCAGCTCACTGATTGGTCGGTCACAGGTGAATACCATCTGTTTTTTTGACTCGTACAGGTTGTTGAATGTATGGAACAGTTCTTCCTGTGTGCTGTCCTTTCCTTGCAGGAAGTGTATGTCATCGATGAGCAGCACATCCACTTTACGGAACTTGTTCTTGAACTGTTGTGTTCTTTGTGAACCGATTGATTCAATGAATTCATTGGTAAACATCTCAGCAGTCACATACATAACCTTCAGCTCAGGGGTGTTGTTGATGATATAATTTCCGATGGAGTTCAACAGGTGTGTTTTTCCAAGCCCTACACCACCATAGATGAGGCAAGGGTTGTAACTGACTCCTGGGTTCTTTGCAATCGCGAGGCTTGCATTATAGGCAAATGCAGAGTTATCACCGATTACGAATGTATGAAACTCATAGGAAGGGTTCAGATTACAATCCTTTTTCATCTTCAAGGTCTTTTCTTCACTGACCTGTGGCTTTGGTTGGATGGTAACGATGGGGGTTTCCTTTGGTGCTTCCTTGTGTTCTTTTGATGGTTGTTGTATTTGTTCAATTTTTGAACGTGCTACTACCTCAAATGCAATATCGATGTCCTCTCCAGTTAGTTCAATCATCGTATTGCGTATCATATCCCTATAACGGGCTATTACTGTGTCAAGAATAAACTGGCTTGCTACAGCCAATACTACCTTATGACTATCTGATCGTAGGTAGGCAATTCGATTGAACCAGGTATGGTATTCCTGCTCTGGTAGGGTCTCCTTGATACGGGAGACAGTTTCCTGCCAGAACTCATAGTATATGTTTTGTGCTTCGCTCATGCGGCCATTTTACCTTGTAGTGTCAGACGGTGCAAGTATTGTACAGCTAACCGAATCTGTTGTTTGTAAAATCATGTAATAAAAGAATTAATAAATTGGCTTGAATTCGTGTGCAAGCTTGCAACTCCCCCATAATTTTGGTATACTTGATAAGAATTGATACATGTATTTTTTTTATTATTACATAAGGATATAACGAATGAATGAAGGGAGCTTTGACAACGTAACGTTGGAGCCATCCTTGCACATTGACGGTGTAGAGATGGCTTCCGTTTCCCATGGTTATTCTGCCGGGAGTATTCAGGTCCTCAAGGGTCTTGAGGCTGTTCGAAAACGACCTGGTATGTATATTGGATCCACAGGAACTGAAGGTTTGCATCATCTCGTATACGAGGTGGTTGATAACAGCATTGATGAAGCGATGGCCGGCTACTGTTCAGAAATCCGGGTTTACCTCGATATCGATAACGAGGGCAGGCAGATTTGTACGGTAGAAGACAATGGCCGCGGTATTCCTGTTGATCCGCATCCAATTGAGAAGAAAAGCTCACTGGAAATTGCACTCACCCAATTGCATGCCGGAGGCAAGTTCGACAAGAACTCCTACAAGGTTTCAGGTGGGTTACATGGAGTGGGTGTCTCCTGTGTGAATGCCCTTTCTATCTGGATGGAGGTAACTATCTATCGGGATGGGGGAATATATCGACAGCTTTACAGCTGCGGATTGCCCAAGACTGAAGTACTTCGTATTGGGGATACCGACCGCAGTGGCACTGTAGTGAAATTCTCCCCTGACTACTCCATCATGGAGCAGAATACGTTCAATTATGAAGTGTTGGTCAACCGATTTAGGGAGCTTTCCTTCCTGAATAAAGGTGTATCAATCTCACTCTCTGATCGCAGGGGTGATGCGGTAAAAGAACAAGTATTCCACTCAGAAGGTGGTATTTCCCACTTTGTAAGTTACCTTAACGAATTTAAGCGGGTTCTCGTTGATCCTCCTATCTCAATCGAGGGAGAAAGGGATAATATCAAGGTGGAGATAGGGTTGCAATACAATGATAAGTATGATGAAAAGGTGCTTACCTTTGTCAACAATATCAACACCCGTGAGGGTGGTACCCACCTCACCGGTTTCAGAACCGGTCTGAGCCGTGTTATTAACGTTCAGTTGCAGAAGAACCCTAAACTCTTAAAAAAGTACGAGGAAAAACTCGAGCAGAGTGACATCTCAGAAGGTTTGACTGCTGTTATTTCTGTCAAGGTTCCTGAACCCCAGTTTGAGGGGCAGACCAAGATGAAATTGGGCAACTCTGCGGTAACCGGCGTTGTTTTCTCCATGGTATATGAGAAGCTGGGAAACTATTTTGATGAGTTCCCTGCCCAGACGGAAACCATTCTGCAGAAGATCATCAGTGCAGCCCTTGGAAGGGTTGCCGCCCGTAAGGCACGAGAGCAGATCAGGAAGAAGAGTGAGGGCGGTGGACTGCCGGGAAAACTGGCAGACTGTTCTGAAAAGGATCCTGCAAAATGTGAGGTATTCATTGTTGAGGGTGACTCAGCAGGTGGTTCCGCAAAACAGGGACGTGACCGTAAATTCCAGGCAATTCTTCCTCTCTGGGGTAAGATGCTCAATGTTGAGAAAGCCCAGGAGTTCAAGGTACTTGGAAATGATAAGCTACAGCCGGTTATTTCCTCTATTGGTGCCGGTATTACTCGGTACAACAATATGGGGAAGGATGAAGATTTCGATAATGATGTGACCTTCGACCTCTCTAAAACGAGATATCACAAGATTATCATCATGGCAGACGCAGACGTTGATGGATCACATATCAGGACATTGTTGCTGACGTTCTTCTTTAGGTATATGAGACCTCTCATTGAAGCCGGGTATATCTACTTTGCAATGCCTCCCTTGTACAAGATCACCATAGGGAAGAAGGTTTTCTATGCCTATGATGAGGAAGCGAGGACCAAGATTCTCGAGGAACACAATGTAAGAGATGAGAACAAGGTCGGGCTCCAACGGTACAAAGGTCTTGGTGAGATGAACCCTGACCAGCTTTGGGAAACGACCATGAATCCTGAGACACGCATGATCAGCCAGATCTCTCTTGAAGATGCAGAGGAAGCTGATAGGGTCTTCAGTATGCTCATGGGTGAAGAAGTTGAGCCACGAAGGGCTTTCATTGACGCAAATGCCGTCTATGTTTCGAATTTGGATATCTAGTATAAGGACATAATCGTGGAAGAAGTAAACGAAAATAGGACAATAATTGTAGACGTGGCAAAGGAGATGCGAACCTCGTATCTCAACTATGCCATGTCCGTCATTGTCAGCAGGGCCCTCCCTGATGTGCGTGACGGTCTCAAGCCGGTCCACAGAAGAATCCTCTTTGATATGTATGAGATGGGGCTGAGAGCCAACTCCTCATATAAGAAATGTGCTCGTATTGTTGGTGATGTACTTGGTAAGTACCATCCCCATGGGGATGGATCTGTATACGATGCATTGGTACGTCTCGCACAGGATTTCTCCTTACGCTACCCAGTGGTAAACCCCCAGGGTAACTTTGGGTCCATTGATGGTGACCCGGCAGCAGCAATGCGATATACCGAGGCTAAGATGAGCCGAATCGGTGAAGAGATGTTGCAGGATATCCAGAAGGAAACTGTTGATTTCGGCCCCAACTATGATGACTCGATGACCGAGCCTCTTGTGCTACCTGGTTCCTTCCCCTTCCTGTTGGCAAACGGGAGTAGTGGAATTGCCGTTGGTATGGCCACCAATATGGCTCCTCACAACTTGCAGGAAATCTCTGACGCCATCTGTGCGGTCATTGAAAATCCTGATATCACGCTCGATGAGTTGATGGAGCATATCAAGGGACCTGATTTCCCTTCAGGTGGGGTTATCTGTGGTATGCAGGGTATCAAGGATGCCTTTTCTACCGGCCGTGGTAAGATTGTTATGCGTTCGGTGTATGAGATCGAGGAGAGTGACCGTGGTCATGACCAGATTGTCTTCACCGAGATTCCCTACCAGGTCAATAAAGCTGATCTGGTGAAGAAGATTGATGACCTCCGAAAGGATGGCGCAATCCCTATGATCAGTACAATACGCGACGAGTCCGACCGTAACGGTATCAGGATTGTGGTGGAGCTGAAGATGGGATCCGAGCCGATGGTGGTGCTCAACCAGTTATTCAGTCGCACTGCCCTACAGTCAAATTTCAATGTCAACAATCTTGCACTGGTGAAGGGAAGGCCTCAGTTGCTCACGCTCAAGGAGATGTTGCTCTATTACATTGAGCATCGAACCGAGGTGGTAATAAGGCGGACAAGGTATGATTTGCGCAAGGCACAAGAGCGTGCACATATCCTCAGGGGCTTGAAAATTGGTCTTGATAACATTGATGAGGTAATCAAGATCATCAAGGAGTCTGATGATAACACGATAGCTGCAAATCGTCTCGTTGAACGGTTTGGTTTGGATGATATCCAAGCGCAGGCGATTATCGACATGAAACTTGGTCGCTTGAGTCATCTTGAGACTTCCAAGATATTGGATGAATTGGGAGAGCTTGAACAGAAGATAGCCTACTATCAGGACTTGCTTGCTGACGACCAGAAGATATTGGACGTTGTCAAATCTGAAGTTCGCTCCCTTCCCTCCTCTCTTGTTCCAAAAGACCGTAGACTTACTAGAATTGCTCGAGAAGAATTGGGGCAGGCAACAGATGAGGATTTCATCAAGGAAGAATCAGTCGTTGTATTGATCAGCAACAAGGGCTTTGCAAAGCGAATTCCTGTCGAGGAGTATGATGCTCACGGACGTGCAGGCAAGGGAACCAGGACAACCAAGCTGCAGGACGGCGATTTCGTCGACCATATGTTTGTTGCTTCAACCCATGAATATGTAATGTTCGTCAGTAATGCAGGTAAGGCTTACTATATCAAGGGATTCCAAATTCCTGAAGCTACCAAGACTGCAAAGGGGACCAGTATTAAGAATATTCTTCAACTGGAAACCACCGAGAAGATCACTTCGATCATTGCATTCAAGGAATTCAGTGAAGATAAATACCTGATGATGGCTACCCGTCAGGGTGTTGTGAAAAAGGTATCGTTGTCCAACTTCATGAATGCAAGAGTTCGTGGTATCAGGGCCTTGTTCCTTGATGAAGGTGATGAGCTGTTGAGTTGTGACCTGGTTGAGGAAGGTGATGAAGTAATGTTGATCACCAAGAATGGTCGTGGGCTCAGGTTCCGTCAGAGTGATGTACGAGCAATGGGAAGAGCTAGTCGTGGTGTTCGCGGTATCCGCCTGATTGGAGATGACCAGGTTGCTGGACTGTTGAAGGTAGATGATTCCCATAGAATTCTCATGATTACTGAAAATGGGCAGGGCAAACAGGTAACCTTTGATAGCTTTAATGTGCATGGTAGAGGAACACAAGGACAGAAGATCTTCCGTCTTGGAACTAAGGCCACCTTTATAGTGGGTGTGCTGAGTGTGAACGACGATAATGATGTTGTGTGTGTCACCATGATGGGACAGACACTGAGAGTTCATTGTGATGCAATCTCTGTACAAGGGAGAAATGCTGCCGGAGTTCGTGTGGTATCGATGAAGTGGAAGAACGACTCCATCGTGGCCATTGCTTCTACTGAGAAAGATGAAGAGGAAGAAGTAGAGATTCCTGAAGCACCAAATCCAGAGGATGTGGTACAAGACGAGGATGTTGATGATGATGAATCTGATGATGTGGTAATTGACGATTCAGATAACGAATAAAACATCTGTTAAGTAGTATAGTGGGCTGTTTTCCATTGAGAAAACAGCCCATTTTATTGCCAAAAATCTACACCATTTCTCACACAAATCTGTATCGTTATATAGAAACATTGATCAAAATACCTGCAAATAGCGCTCTGATTTGCTGTTTTTGGTACATTTGGAAAACATTTGAAAATCGAAGGTAAAAAACCAACCAATGCAAATATTACTTGTTCAATCGAAGAGCTTTTCTATGCTAAAACCAGCTACGTTTCACGTGAAACAAAGTATGCTCAATACAAAACTTTGCTGGGTATGCTAGCCTTTAGTAAGCAGAGATTTTATGAGATAGGGTAGGGGAGAGTGCTTTCTGACTTATGTTGTCCTGCGCATCTGATGTTTCACGTGAAACCTTTAGTAGAAGGAATTGGAAACTGGATGGTAGTACAAGAGCACACTAGGTAATACGATACATCCATTGGTAGTTTTTTCTCGTTTTCGGAGCCTGATAAATACCTGAAGTGTTAGCTCAATGGCTTGGATATGTTTGGAAACAGGTAATGCCTTTTTTGATTGTTTCACGTGAAATCTCGATCAGGCAAATTGAATTAGGTGTGCTATATACTTGAATAATAGAATAGGGCAAAAAAATACGTTCCACGCAAATGTTTCACGTGAAACGCATCATACTTGAATCTCTGAATACTATAAATCTGGGCTATTTACCACAGTTAGATTCGGATCTACAAAGTTGCGAAGGTAGCGTTCTACACCACCTTTCAGGGTCATTTGGGACATAGGGCAACCAGCACATGCGCCAACAAGACGAACAGTTACATCATTGCCAACCAAACTGATGAACTCAATATCTCCACCGTCATTTTGCAAAGAGGGCCTAATGTCCTCAAGTGCCTTTTTGACTTTATCTTCTATCATATAAGTATCCTCCATACAGTATCTTGAAGATACTATACAGATGAAGAAGGGTCAAGTTAACAACCTTATTGGGTGACATGAATGAATTTATTACGTATAGTGATTAACATGAGTGCACAAACAATACTGTTTTTGAACCAAAAAGGTGGAGTAGGTAAAACTACCTCAGCAGTCAACTTGGGAGCTGCGTTGGCGGGGCAGGGTAAGAAGGTCCTGTTGATCGACTTGGATGCCCAGGGAAATCTCACCAGTGCAACCTCCATCGACGGGAGGCAACCTGGTATCTATGAGGTAATAGCTGGTCAGCTTCCCGCTGTGGAAGCGATTCAGCAGACCCCTGTCAAGAATCTCTACGCCATACCCAGTAATATCAACATGGCTGGTTTGAATATTGAGCTGGTTGAGGAGGAAGAGAGAGAGCTTTTTATTAAACGAGCCCTTACATCCTTGGAGGATTCCTGGGAGTATATCCTTGCAGATTGTCCACCATCACTTGGATTGGTCACGGTCAATGCAATGGCATGGGCCAAGAAAGTGATCATTCCAATGCAATGTGAATACTTGGCGATGGAGGGGTTAAGCTTATTAACAAGAACCGTGGGGAATATAAAGAAATCAATTAATCCTGATCTTGAAGTACTAGGAATTCTATTTACTATGTATAGCAAGCGTACTAATCTGGCTAAGGAAGTAGTTGAAGATGTGAGTTCCTTTTTTCCACAGTTGGTCTTCAAGACTATGATTCCCAGAAATATCCGACTTGCAGAAGCCCCTTCCCATGGACTACCGATTACAGTATACGATGGCTCAAGCAGTGGGGCAAAAGCATATAAGGCATTAGCCAAGGAGGTTACAAAACGTGTCGCAAGAAACCAATAAGAAACATGGATTGGGGAAAGGAATAGGTTCCTTGATGCAAGACTATTCATTCGATTCAGTTTTGGACTCCGCTCTTGGCTTAGCCTCATCAAAACCAGATGCAGAAAAAGGACAACGTGTACTTGAGGTCCCTGTTGAACAAATTCGTGCAAATCCAAACCAGCCAAGAAAAGATTTTAACCAAGAAGCACTGGAAGAATTGAGCCAATCGATCCAACGAGAAGGTGTATTGCA
Source organism: uncultured Sphaerochaeta sp. (assembly GCF_963666015.1). Taxonomy (NCBI): domain Bacteria; kingdom Pseudomonadati; phylum Spirochaetota; class Spirochaetia; order Spirochaetales; family Sphaerochaetaceae; genus Sphaerochaeta; species uncultured Sphaerochaeta sp. The sequence goes on from NZ_OY762555.1 coordinate 2,106,676, forward strand.
GCCTATCCTGGTAGAGGAGATTGCACCCGGGTTATATAGTATTGTTGCAGGCGAGAGACGATTTCGGGCAGCAAAAATCGCCGGACTTGAGCGGATGCCGGTACTGGTGAAAGATTTCACCCAGATGCAACGATTGGAAGTTTCTCTCATAGAGAATATTCAGAGAGAGAGCCTAAATCCTATTGAAGAAGCGAAGGCGTATGCTTACCTTATTCAAGAAGCAGGGATAACCCAAGAGGAGCTGGCAAAGCGATTGGGAAAAAACAGGTCCACCATTAGTAATAGCATTCGGTTATTACAGTTGAGCTCCTCCATGCAGCAGGATTTATTGAACGGAAAATTTTCTGCGGGTCAGGCGAGAGCAATCCTTTCCGTGGTGAATCCTGCTGACAGGGAAATTCTTTATCGTACAGTATTGGAGAAGGATCTTTCAGTACGAGCAACGGAACAGTTGGCTTCCCAGTTCAATATGGGCAAACGTGCTGCATATCAAAAGAAGAAACGAGCCAAGAAGAGTCTGGCGAAAGCTCCAGAGATTATTGCAATCGAAGATAAATTCCTGCATGCAGTAGGATCGCAGGTGGAGATTAAAGGATCCCTGGAAAAAGGAAAGATTGAGATTCCCTTTACCAGTAGTGAAGAATTGGAAAGACTGTATCAGTTGCTGATGCCAAATCAGGGACTGTTTGAACTATAAGAAAAGTAAGGAGATACAATGGATAAGAAAGAATTGAAGGACGGCTTGTATGCCGTATTGCATACCAGTAAGGGTGACATCACACTATTCCTTGAGAGCAAGAAAGCTCCAATGACTACTGCAAACTTTGTTGGGCTTGCAGAGGGATCTTTGAATGTGAATGGGGAAGGAAAGCCTTTCTATACCAATCTATCCTTCCATCGGGTCATTGAAAACTTCATGATCCAAGGTGGATGCCCGAAAGGGAATGGGACAGGAGGTCCTGGATATACGTTCCCAGACGAGTTCGATGATTCATTGAAACATACCGAACCAGGTGTTCTCTCCATGGCCAACGCTGGACCCGGAACAAATGGAAGCCAATTTTTTATCACACATGTGGCGACTCCCTGGTTGGATGGTAAGCATTCCGTCTTTGGTCATGTTGTAGATGGCATGGATGTAGTGAACTCCATTGCGCAAGGTGATAAGCTCAATCGTGTTGAGATTGTACGTGTAGGAAAGGATGCGGAGGCATTCGAAGTCTCTCGTGAGATCTTTACCCAGTATGTACTTGCAGCAGAGGAGAAGAACAAGAGCCGTGAAGCTAAGGAAAAAGAGAAGCTTGAGAAGGAACTGAAGAATCGCTGGCCTGATGCAAAAGTGACAGAGACAGGTCTTCGGTATGTAGTAAAGAAGGACGGTGAAGGAAAGAAAAGCCCGAAACAAGGCCAGACGGTTACTGTTCACTATACTGGTTCCTTGCTTGATGGAAGGATTTTTGATAGTTCGGTGCAGAGGGGAACACCTGCACAGTTTGCAATCGGTCAGGTAATTGAAGGGTGGAATGAGGCCTTAAAAACTATGACTGTCGGTGAACAGCGGACCCTGATCATCCCCCCTGAGCTCGGATACGGGACCATGGGATATCCAGGGGTTATCCCTCCCAACTCCTATCTGATTTTCGATGTGGAGTTGATAAAGTTTTAATTATATATATAAGAAGGAGATACTTGTGAAAGAGAAGGCTGTTCATTACGTCTGTAGCCAATGTGGCAGGGTTGAGACAAAATGGTTGGGACGCTGTCCAGACTGCGGAAGTTGGAACACCTTTGAAGAGGAAGCGGTAAGTAAACCTTCCGATGGCAAACGTGCTGTGATCAGCACCGCTACCAAGCCTGTGAGTTTGGAGGAAGTTGCCATTGATCCTTTGTTCCGTTATGAGACAGGTATCAGTGAACTTGACCGGGTACTTGGTGGAGGAGTCATGCGTGGCTCTTCCATCCTCCTTGGGGGAGAGCCGGGTATCGGCAAGTCCACCTTAATGCTCCAGGTCCTTGAAAAGTGCTCGAGCGGACGGAAAGTGCTCTACATTTCCGGAGAGGAGTCACCAAGTCAGGTTAAGCTTCGTGCCCAACGACTCGAACTCAATCTTTCATCCATCTCCATTTTTTGTGATACCAGGGTGGAAGTGGTGGTAAGTATATTGAGTGAAGAGAAGCCTGATGTAGTTGTGGTTGATTCATTGCAGACACTCACCACTGATGAGATCCCTTCCCCTGCCGGGTCAGTAAACCAAATCCGATCTTGCTCGACTACCTTGGTTGGACTCTGTAAACAGTTGGGAATATCGCTGTTTCTCATTGGGCATGTGACGAAGGAAGGGGTTTTGGCTGGCCCGAAAGTCATCGAACATCTGGTTGATACCGTAATCTACTTTGAGCAGATTTCCAGTGGAATTCGGTTGATTCGAGCTGCAAAAAATCGGTTTGGCTCAGTTGATGAAATCGGTATTTTCAGTATGCATGAGAAAGGGCTCAGCCCTGTGGCAAATCCATCCTCATTCTTTATCACCGATAGGCTTACAAAGGACATTCCCCCTGGGATATCCTATACCCCGGTTCTTGAAGGGTCACGGACATTTCTAGTAGAAATCCAGGCACTGACTACCAGTGCCAAGAATGGGTATACCCGCATCTATTCAGACAGAATTGATACAGCCAGGGTTACCCGCGTTGCTGCAATTTTGGAGCGACATGCAGGCCTTCGGCTCAGCGACCAGGATATCTATGTCAATGTAGCCGGTGGGATGAAACTCAGCGAGGTGTCCATTGAGTTGCCCCTTGCCCTTGCCCTCTGGTCTGCCTTGACCAACAAGAGTATACCCAAGGCATTGGTTAGCTATGGGGAGCTTAGCCTGGCGGGAGAAGTGAGGGGTGTTGGGTTTCCTGACAAGAGAGAGAAGGCGGCAAAAGAGCTGGGGTTCAAACGTTCAATAGTCCCCAGAGTAAGTACTCGCTCCCCATTAGTCCAGCATGCTTGCACTACCATAAAAGAAGCTCTGGATCTTATGAATTCAATGAAGTGATTACATAGTAAGCAATACAAGATAAAAAATAACAAATAAAAGAAATAAATTTATTAATAAAGAGTTAGAAAAAGGCCGTATCTAGCGATACGATACAAATAAAAGAAATAAATTTATTAATAAAGAGTTAGAAAAAGGCCGTATCTAGCGATACGACCTTTCTAGTTATGTTCGTTAGCTTTCCTTATGAACCAAGCATACTGAGAAGAATGGGGAATATGACTACATTTCCGATGGATGCCAATAAGCTTGTATAGAGGAATACGAGAAGTGTATGTAATACGCGGTTGCGATACCAACCCTTGAAGGTTGTAGCATCCTCTCCTAGTTGTTCAAAGTCCCGTACCTTTGGTTTTCTCAGTGTCGCTTCCATCAATCCACTCACCATACCTATTCCAATTCCTGGATGGAGGCTTGTTAGGGGGGCTGACAATATACTCACCAATGTGTTGAGGGGATGGGCTAGAGCCAGGATGGCACCAATGGCGGTGAAGCTCATGTTCACTGCCAGCCAGTACCCAAACATCTTGATCCCTTCACTCTGACCGAGGTTGAAGAAACCATACAAGAGGATTCCCACAATAAGTATGGGGAAACCCCAAGAAAATATTTTGCCTGCCTTCCCAGCCTTCGGAGCGGTACTTATATCTGTAAGGTCGGTACCGATGGAGCCCTCTTCGATTGCCTTGATTGTCTTGATGATACCGCCTTGGTGACCTGCTCCAATGACGGCTAACTTTTTATCTCCAGGGGAGAGAAAGATACTGGTTGCAAGGTAGCGGTCACGCTCGTCAATGAGCACTTCCTTGACCGACGGTAGTTCCTTGGCCATCTCATCCATCATGCCTTGCATCACATCGGCTTTCTTGAGGGACTCCAGTTCCTCCTCGGAAATCTTTTCATTACTGAAAACGGCACTGATGATGGTGGCAATGAGTTTCGCCTTGTTCCAGAGGTTCGACTTTCTCCATGCCCTGCTGAAAGTGACCTGGATTTCCCGGTCACAGAGTGAGTAGGGTATCTCTTTTTCCTTGGCCAGTCTGGCTGCACTGAGGATTTCTTCTCCGGGGGCACTCCCTGATTGGTCTCCCATTCGTTTCTGAAAGGAGGAGAGGGCCATATTCGCCAACAGGAGGAACCCCTTATTTTCCTTGAGGACCTTCTTGATGTCCATATCTGACCAAGAGGATTTCTCCTCCCTGTTTTTCATCCGTCCATCGTCAAGTTCAAGGCAGATATGGTCAGGTTGCTCACTCTCAATGAGCTGTGCAACTTCATCAACACTCTCTTTGGATACATGGGCTGTGCCCACAAGGAGAATCTCTCTTCCATCGTTGAGTGTAAGTCGGTGGAAGGTATCACTCATTTTTTCATCAGTCATGCAGTAAACTATACTGAAGGAAGAGCGGAGAAACAAGGGAATTTGACAGTCATGTGTGATTGATATACTGTTTGTCCACATGGAAACACTTCTCTATCTGGCGAAACTCGCCCTTGCTTTAGTTCTCGGAATGGGTTCTGCACATCTTTTGGGCAAGGAGCGGTTTACCCATGTCTCTGCGTATGCTCAGATGTTCTTGGTTTGGCTTCTGCTGTTTTTCATGGGGGTGAACACTGGGGGAATCGAAGGAATTACCTCACAGTTTGGGACCATTGGCATTACTGCGTTGCTTATCACCCTTTTTGGAGTGGCCGGTACCATTTTAGTTGCTCTGCTTTTTTCCTTCATCCTGACACCCTCCTTGCGTTCTGAACATATTGCCATTGCAAAGAGGAAGGAGCAGAGTTTCATCAGAAGACTATATGATATTATCAAGGAACCTCTGCTCTTGGTTTCCATTGTAATCCTTGGGTTGGTATTGAGACTGGGTACGAATGCTTTCTCTTGGTTCGACAGTTCCTTGGTTACCTACCTGCTTTATGTGCTGTTGTTTTCTGTTGGTATGGGTATGGTCCATCGAAAGATAAGCTTCAAAGGAGTGTTTGCTGATAGAAGCCTGTTTTTCCTCCCCCTCTACACCATATTCGGCACCTATGTTGGAGCCTTTGGTGTTTTCCTTTTCACTCCCTATACCCTCTCACAAGTCATAGGGATGCTTAGTGGTTTTGGGTGGTACTCTCTCTCCGGTATACTGATCACCGATCTGGGGTACCCTGTTCTTGGTTCCATATCATTCCTGTCCAATCTGCTGAGGGAGAGTTTCTCTTTCTTCCTCATTCCTCTCTTTGGAAGGTTGGGAAGGAGGTATTACTATCCTGCAGTCTGCACTGCCGGTGCAACCAGTATGGATGTCACCTTGGTCTTGCTATCCTCTCACTTTGGGACGCGTACCATGGTAGGTTCGATCTATCATGGTGTGATCATGAGCTTGGTTGCTCCGCTTCTCATTCCTCTCTTTTTCTAACGCTGTGTCCAGAGCTGGGCAATGATGGTAAGAGGGTTCTCTTTCAGAAGCCTAAGGTAGATGACAGGGGGGCCGTCAAAGAGGTTGTCGATTGCTGAGGATAATGAGGCGATGGAAGAAGGGGGAGCGAGCTGGGTGAATGTATAACTTCCTTCTTCCAGATAGAAGGGAGCCTCTACCTTCGGCAGGAGGAGCCCTTTCTCAACAGCCTCTCGTGTTGCCTCATCAGGGCTTTCCTGTACTCCTGCAAAGAGCAGGGAGAGGGTGGAAGAGAGGGCAAGGCACCCTTCACTGCCTACTGGTTGAGCATCGAGATGGGTAAGCATCTGTTGATAAGCATCCTCCGCATCAGAGGCAGAGAATGGAGCTGTTTGATAGGGAATCGCCTGGTTGAGGTGTAAAATCATGGACTTGCTTTGTTGCATGAGAGATACTGTAGCAGAATGAAAACAGACGGTAAAGTAGAAAACATACCATACACTCTTCTCTACAGAAGAGGGATTCGACATATAACGGTTCGGGTCAAGGCAGATGGGAAGGTGAAGGTAAGTGCCCCTTACGGAATATCGAAGGTTGCCGTAGAGAGGGTGATTCTCAGCAATAAGGAAAAACTACTCCATACTATCATAAAACAGCAACAGGCAATGCATACCTATGAGAATGGAGAGTTGTTTCCCTATGAAGGGAAACACTATACACTCATGCTCGAGCCTGGATTGCATGCCACAATAGCGGTACATGGTTCCACTTTGCTCGTGACCTATGATTCTAAAAAGCCTTTGGACTCCCTTGCTATCTGCCGCCTGATCAAGGAACACTACCGAAAAGAGGCACGCAAGAGGCTAATTCCCCTGGTTTCCTATTGGGCTGATATCCTGCAACTTCCCATCCCTCCTTTTTCGGTACGCGATTCAAAAAGTCGATGGGGTAGCTGCTCAGCAAAAGGCAGGCTGAATTTTTCCCTGCGATGCCAAGCTCTAAGCGAAAAGCAACTCTCCTACTTGGTACTCCATGAAATGGCTCACTTGGTACATTTCAATCATTCAAAAGAGTTCCATTCCCTGCTCCTACATTATATGAGCGACTACAAACAGGTACAACGAACCATATTTTCCATGCAAAGGGAGACCCAGCTCTGTCTTTGATTCTCCAACGGAGCGAGAGGAACGTAAACAGCCTGATGGTCTTTTCCAGATCGAGTGCAGGGATTGACCTAGGGTATTGCTGTCTTTCATTCACAAATTTGGTATAATTGTGTATCTTTGTATGAAGAGGAGATTCAATACTATGAAACCTGATGTACTTGCAGATGGTGTCTACCGCGTAGCCGCAAAGGTTGGCAGTCGGGACCTATTTGAAGGAATATGGCCTATACCTGATGGAGTGATGCTGAACTCTTATGTGGTGAAAGGCAGTGAGAAACGTGTTCTGGTTGATTTGGTCAAGGATTGGGATGGAGCGCTGAAAGCTGTTGGTGATCAGCTGGAGAGTCTTTCCCTCGGAGAAGGGAATCTGGACTACATCGTCATCAATCATATGGAACCAGATCATACCGGAGCAATGGCTGAAATCGTCAAGCACTATCCTGATGTAGAGATTCTTTGCAGTGCAAAAGCTGTTCCCCTGATAAAGCATTTCTATAAGATTGAGAAGAATGTACGGGCAGTCAGTGATGGGGAGACCCTCGACCTTGGGGGGAAGACCCTCAAGTTTTTTATGACCCCGAACATCCACTGGCCTGAGACTATGATGACGTATCTGGAAGAGGATGGGATCCTCTTCAGCTGTGATGCCTTTGGTTCCTTTGGTCGGTATGAGGGTTGCTTTGATGATGAACTGACTGAAGAGGATAAGGCAAAGCTTGCCAGTGAGACTGAACGCTACTATGCAAACATCGTCTCTTCCTTCTCATCCTTTGTAATTCGTGGAATTGCCAAGCTTGATGGGCTTTCCATCAAGATGGTTGCACCGAGCCATGGGGTTGTATGGCGCTCTGAACCTGAGAGGATTATCGAGTGGTACAAGACCCTGGCCACCTATATGCAAGGTCCCAGGGAGAAAGAAGTAGCGGTTGTCTGGTCGAGTATGTATGGGAATACCCAGGCCTTGCTCACATCGATTGTTGATGGCCTGAAGAGTGAGGGAATACCCGTCCATGTCCTGCAGGTTCCCCAAACCCATGAGTCCTTTGTTTTGGAGAAGGTGTGGAGGAGTGAGGGTTTGGTTATCGGCATGCCTACCTACGAATATAAGATGTTCCCCCCGATGTACCACGTATTGGACATTCTTGAAAGGAGTCACGTACAAGGAAGGAAAACTCTCCGCTTTGGCTCCTTTGGGTGGTCTGGTGGAGCACAAAAGCAGTTTGATGAGTTCTCCACTGCTATGAAGTTGGACTGTCGTGGTGTGGTTGAATATCAAGGATCCCCTACTGAGGAAGACAAGCAGAAGGCCTATGATCTGGCGAAAGCATTGGCCAAGGATATCAAGGGCTGATCTGCAAGCATACGAGAAAAGGTTGTTTCCTCAAGAAAGAGAGACAACCTTTTCTTGTACTGTGATATTCCTTCCTGTACGCTATGAACAGATACTTTTTGTTTGGGGATCATATGCGTATAAAAAGCTTTTCTCTTTGCATAATCAGTCTACTGGTTCTGCTTGTCAGTATTTCATGTAAGCAAGATATTCCTCTATTTCCAGATCCACTCGCATTCTCCCAAGATGGAGGAACCTATTACCAGAATGTGAGTATCTCCATTACAAGTAAGCATGCTTCAGCAATACACTACACGACCGATGGTTCTATCCCTACAAAAGAAAGCCCACAGTATCAGTATCCCATCGAGCTGGACACAACCACCCGTCTCTCAGCAATCGCTGTTGATACTAATGGAGTGGTGAGACAGCAGAAGGTTTCTGATTATATAATTCCTTCCAAACCACTTTCTCATCCCTATCTGGATGTCCCGAAACGGACCATCTACCATGTCTCTCAGCTCTATGAGTACAGCAAGGATGGTGGAACTTCTTGGCTCTCATGTGAAGGACCGTCCCAAACCTTGGAAACCCTTAAGGCGGGAGACCATGTATGGGTACGTCATAAAACCGTATCTACGGATCTTCACGATCTTGGAGAAGTCCTTAGCACTGATGGGTATGATTTGGTAGCTGGGCAGGCGTATGTAGCATATTTCAATGGTGCTGGAATTGCTGAAGAAGATACAGGAGTTCTTGATGTAGATTTTTCTGACTTTACTGGAACCATCGTAATTCCTACTCTCATAAACAGAGGCACCCAAGACTTTACTGGTGTAGTAACCTTGGAGTTCTATGCATCAGAGGACCCGGTGATTACAGAAGAAGATCATCTGTTTCTCTCTGTCTCTACCAATGAATTCCCTCTAGCGGCAGGTGCTACCTATGGTGCATCAACGGATGGTTCTCCGCCGACGGATGCCTCCTGGTTTATGAGTTTAGTTGACTTTTCTACAATCTCCTACAATACCTCTCTGGAACTGGAGGGGCACTACTACATCGGGTATCGTATATCAGAGGGACAAGAGTTGCTCGTGCAGAACAACTGGACACCACCCCAGAGTGTAGACTCCATCTATTTCATTCCGGAAGACGCTGAAGAAATTCGAGGGGCTTTCAAAATCGTGAACTCTTGGGGAATCGGTGGCGGTTGGGAGAATATTCATGACGGAGCGTACTATATTCCTTTCGATGTAGCTGTTCGGCTCGAATTGCAAATTTTCTACACATTAAACAACCCAGAGGCGGTCTATCATCCTTCACTGCTTGCTTCATTCCAGATTGCGCATCAAGATAGATCCTCCTGCCTTGTTTCGGTTGGGATTGGAGACCCAGAGCACCCAATCATGGAAAAGCGATTACAATCCATCTTTTTTGATGCTGAAAAGAAGCCAGTGGTTTCAAGTACGCAGAATCCATATCCTGAACACCCCGTCGTGATGGATATCAGTGAGTTTGCCCCCTATCTCGATATGCACGACGTCTTTCTTCGCATAGACAACACCAGTGATATCACTCAACCTGCTTCTATCTCATCGTTTTCCATTGAGCTCTATGATGAGTACGAAGGCCTTGATTCTCAAGCTAGTCAAACACTGGATGTGGAAGAGGGAAAACTTGGTACTGTTGCGATTGGGGAAATGAAAACCTATACGATAGAGACAGCAGGGGTCTTGGATACGTATCAGCTGGCCATTGCACAAGATAGGGAGAGAACCTTGCAGGCATCTTCTTTCCATGTAGAGGAGCGCTCACTTACTGAGGAAGAGATTGCACAGCTCCTTGAGATGCAGAGGCAAGAGGCAATACCTCAGGAGAGGTCTTTAGGCGGTCAGATGCGGGCAACAGGATTGGCTCCTATGAGCGAATCTCAGATTCGGAATTTGAAGACAATCAGCTCCTTGGGTGATCTCTACCACGAGACCCTCCCCTCTGAGGTGGACCTAAGTAACACCCAGTACTTCCCACCCATTGGTAATCAAGGAAGAAAGGGTTCTTGTTCAGCATTTTCTGATGCTTACTACATTCACACCTATAATGAAGCACGGGAACACGGGTGGAATCTCTCTGGTGCAGAGTGGGATAATGAATTAGGCAGCCCTTCTGAGTCGCACTTGGATAAGATTATGAGTCCTGATTTCACGTATCACCTGGCCTCGATTGGCCCGGGATCGAATCACGTTGCAGTGATATCCCTTCTCGACAGGCTAGGATCTGCTACATGGAAGGTGATGCCATACGAAAATGTGGATGATATGGCTGAAGATTCCTATGCGTATCCATGGCCTAGTGAGGATGCTTTTCGTGAGGCAGCCCTCTATCGATCCCAAAGGCCAAACAAGAACTATTTTGAAGAGAATGCAGTAGGTTATATCGAGCTTGATAGCACTGCCAAAGTTGAAGTGTTACAACATCTCATTGCTTCTGGGTATTGTCTCAGCACGAGTATTTGGACAGAGGGCTTCTTCTATGGAGAGAACTCTTGGATTGGTGAGAAGGATGTCATATCCCTTGACGGGGCCTCAGAAGAAGAGATTACGAACAGTAAGGATATAGTTGATCATGCCCAAACAATTGTAGGGTATCAGATGGGGGATGCTTGGGATCCAGAAAACCCCTGATGGATGGCTGCTTCTACAAACGCATTGAAGAGAGGAAGCATTTCATCTCCCATGCTTTCAGGATGCCATTGCACCCCTAGAATCCAATTGTCACTGGTATTCTCTATAGCTTCAATGCAACCATCGCTGCTTCTTGCTGTACACTGAAAAGCAGGGGCGACTTCGTCGATGCATTGGTGGTGAAGACTGTTGACCCCGACCTTCCCGCTTCCCAGGATGGAGGCAAGGTTGGTATGTTCCTGGATGGTGACTTGATGGCTTATCTGGTTAAAGTATTCCAGGTCTGGGTGGAGTATACTGTGGTTTTCTCTAAGCTGATAGTCTTGGAAAAGGGTTCCCCCTTCCGCCACATTGATCAACTGAGTCCCTCTGCAGATACCAAGAATCGGAATGCCTTTTCTTTTTGCAGCATGGTAGAGAGCAATCTGGAACGCATCGCTTTCTTCATCACTTTTCCCACAGGATGAATGTCGTTGCTGACGATAATATGATGGCTCAATATCGGGTCCACCTGGTAGTAAAAGACCATCACAGTGAGATATTAGGGTATCAATATAGGTTTTTGTGTGGGGAATAAGAATGACGGAAGCACCGCTCTGCTCAAGCTTTGAGACATACCCTTCATTGGTGAAAATCCTCCGAAGGGTAGGAAATGCAGATGTAGGCGGGGCCTGGTCATAGGTCCCGCCTATCGCTACGATCGGCCTGCTCATTCGATGATTGAAAGCAGGTGACGGGTGAATCCACTGATACGCTCAACAGAGGGGATGCTGATACGTTCCTTGGTGGAGTGGACATCAAACATGTCAGGGCCAAAGGAGACAGAGTCCATCCCAGGAATCCTGCTGTTGATGATACCACATTCAAGACCAGCATGGATGGCTGTAATTTCCGGCTTCTTCCCAGTATATTCCTCATACGCCTTTGCGCAGAATCCCGTCAATGCTGAGTCGGGGTTTGGTGTCCATGCAGGGTATGCCCCTACAAAGGTTGTCTTTGCACCGGTAAGGGTGAAGACTGACGCAAACCTACGGGCTATATCGTCACGCGCAGAGAGTACTGAGGATCGATGGCTGCTGGTTACATGGAAAGCCTCTTCATCCAGCCGAAGAATGGCCAGATTGGATGAGGTCTCCACGATGCCTGGAATCCTGAAACTCATGGCATCGACCCCATGGGGGGCGGCGTACAGGCTGGTAAGCAGTTGCTTGCTGATCGTTCCATCCACAGCTTTCTTTGGGGTAGTCGTCTCCTCCAGGGTAAGGCGAATATCCGGGTCATTGAGTGCATACTCGTCATTAAGTACCTGTTGGGTCTGTGAAACGAAAGCCTTCAATGTTTCGATCTCACCGGACGGTACTGCAAAAGAAAGAGAACAGACTGAAGGAATGACATTCCGTTTGGTCCCCCCTTCTGCCTTGAAGACCATACAGGAGTGGATCTGGCTTAATGCACGAGCAGCTACCTTGATGGCATTTGCCCGCTGTTTATGAATCTCTCCTCCACTATGCCCTCCGAGCATCCCGTCTACAGTGAGTGTGAAGGCCTTGAAGGAAGAAGGAACTTGCTCCCACTGTACAGGAAGTGTGACATCAACCTCGACTCCTCCGGCACACCCGATATAGAGAACACCCTCTTCTTCGCTGTCCAGATTAATCAGGAGCCTGCTTTGTACCTTGTCTTGTTCAATGTTGAAAGCCCCTGTCAGTCCGGTCTCTTCACTTATGGTAAAGATGGCCTCCAAGGGACCATGTTTTGCCTCTTTGTCTGCCAGGATATCGAGGGCGAGCGCGATTGCAATGCCATTATCTCCGCCGAGGGTGGTTCCATTAGCCTTGAGAAAATCGCCATCTTGTACAAGTTCAATGGGATCCTTTTCGAAGTCATGAGTGTTCCATGCCTCTTTTACACAGACCATATCCATATGTCCCTGCAGGGCGACTGAAGGTCGCTTTTCAAATCCTGGATAAGCCTTTTTCCGCACGATAACATTGCCGACTGCATCAACAATGGTCTCAAGTTCATGCGCCTTGGCAAAGGCAAGTAGAAATTGACGTACTCCTTCCTCATTTCCCGATTCTCGGGGAATATCGGAAAGATCAGAGAAATAGTTCCAAAGTGCCTGGGGCTTCAGCCCCTTCACTGCATCTTGCATAGTCTCTTACTCCTTATTATTCTTTCAGGCAAAGCGGTCACGGATCAGATTTCCATCGACAAACAAACCTTTCATCTGCATGTTCTCATCAAGAACAACCACATCCGCCTTGTAGCCGGGAACCAGCATCCCTTGTTTGGTAAAGCTATAGATACGTGCTGGGTTTGTGGAACTCATCTGGCTTGCTTGTTGAATGGGTATTTCCCAGTCGACTGCATTTTTCATTCCTTGGAGCATGGTCAGTGCAGAACCGATGAACAGGTCTGGGTCCTTGATGCTGACAAAGGCCCCATCTTCTCCCACTGTGCACTCCATTCCATTGGCCAGCATGGGACCGGTTCTCTGTTTGGTGGGTTTGAGACTGTCGGTTATCATGACAATGTTATCCAGTGGTTTTTCACGGAGCAGCATTTTAACCAATTCAGGGTGGACATGAATACCGTCACAGATAATTTCACACTGCATGTCTCTTTGGATCAGGATTGCTCCGACTGTTCCAGGGTTCCTATGATGCAGACGACTCATTGCATTGAAGAAGTGGGTGGAATGGAAGATTCCACACTGCATCCCTTCCATGATATTTTCGTAGCTGGCGTTGGTATGTCCGGCAAGCAAAACGATGTTCTTTTCTCTTGCCAACAATGCCAATTCACGCATGTGTTTGAGTTCAGGGGCTACTGTCATGCAGATGACCTTACCTTGTCCGGTTTCGATGAGATCATTAAAAATCTCAAGATTGACAGGTATTACGCCCTCTGGATTCTGGGCTCCAACACGTTCCATGGAGATAAAGGGTCCTTCCAGATTGATGCCCATTATCTTTGCACCTTGTTCACTACCCATGGAATCAGCGATCGCCTTGGTGCTGGCTTTCATTACATCAAGCTTGTCAGTGTATACAGTGGGCATGAATGCACTCACTCCAAAGTCCGCAAGTCGCTCGCTCATCCCCAGAATGCTGGAAGCCTTACAGTCCTCTGTCCCAAAACCACCAATCCCGTGGATATGGGAATCAATAAAACCAGGCATGATATAGGAACCTCCTACATCAATCATGGTGGTGTCACTGGGGAAGTGTTTCTCTGACAATCTTCTCATATTGAAGATGTCACCGATTTCCCCTTTCTCATCTATATAGAGGGCACAGTCTTTCAGTTTTGCATAACCAGTTACAACAGTCCCATTGGTAAGTACGGTTCGTAGACTCATGTAGATACCTCTCTTTACTTACAACTATACGTTCATACGCAAGACAGGTCAATGAAAGGTAGCTGTCAGGTCGTTAATCCATGCCTCTCTCTTGATACGATATAAGCCAATGAATAGCTTGGTGACCTCTTCCATACCCAAGAGCAGGTAGAGCTGCCAGGTATTGAGATGCAGAAGGAATACTCCGATGAAGGCAAGGGGAACCCCGACCGCCCATACTCCGAACATCTCTGCAAACATGGAATATTTGGTATCGCCACCGCTGCGTAGTATTCCCACAATGATGACCATATTAATGCTCTTGATCGGTAGCAAAGCTGCATTGATGGAAAGACAGTAGATAGCTAGTTCTCTTACCCTATTCGAGATATTGAAGAAGGAGGTGAACAGCGGAGCAAAGAGGAATTCAAAGATACCCATGGCAAGCCCTACCAAAAGGGCTGTGATAATGAACCGTCTTGCATAGAGCAGAGCAAGGAGCCTTTGTTTTTCCCCGATTTTAACACCGATCATGATCAATGTTGCATTGCTGATACCCATCATCAGGACAAAGAAAAGATTTCCCACCGATTCAGCCACATTTATGGAGGCGATGGCTTCGATCCCCATCTTGCTGTAGGCAACCTTGTAGGTAGCCATTCCAAGAGCCCAGAAAAATTCATTGATGATCACAGGCATGCTGGTAGGGATGATATGCAGCAAGAACGTCTTATTCCATCGGAATGCCTCCCTGCTTCTGATGGCAATGACAGGATGGCGATGGTAGACGATCCACAAGAGAGCAATCACCTCAACCAGTCGACTTATGGTGGTGGCGATTGCTGCCCCTGCCACACCCAATTCAGGAAATGGACCAATACCAAAGATGAGGAGGTAGTTGCCCACCGCATTGAGGGTGAGAGAGAAGAGAGCAACCTGTAAGGGTATTTTTGCATATCCAATGACTCTCAGTGCCGTAGCAAGCACCTGGCTGATTGCGGTAAAGAGATAGCTTATGCCGACAATCCTGAGATACGCGATACCTTGGCCGACCACTTCTGCTTCAGTGGTGAATATATGCATGATTTGTCGGGGTATGAACAATGAAGCCAAGGCAAAAAGCAGAGCTGAAGCTCCTGCCAAGGTGAACGAGAGTCCCAGCACCCGTTGGATATTGGTTTCATTCTTTGCCCCCCAGTATTGGGAGAGGAAGATGGCTGAACCACTACAGACACCGAAGAACAACACACTGATCAGGAAGAACATCTGGTTTCCCAGCGCAACTGCGGCAATGGAGGACTCACCGAGCTGTCCGATCATCAGCGTGTCGACAAAGGAGAGGGAGTTGGTTAGTAGGCTTTGGAAGACCACAGGCAATGCTATGGTCACCATCTTCTGAAAGAAATCCCTACGTTCTGATATTGTCTTTTCCACCAAGTTTACCGTCTTGTGAGAAGAATTCTCGACAAGTCCTTCCTCTGCGCTTTTTCCAAGGCCTCAAGAACCAAGGGGCGGTTTTCTCTTTTGTTGTACTGCAGGAGGGCTCGCTGCAGATGTCTCTCACGTCCCTTGGGGACGTATACGCTGGCAAACCGCTTGCCAGGCCGAGGATCGAGTCCAGTATAGTACATACAGGTAGAGACTGTCCCGGGAGTTGGGTAAAATTCCTGCACCTGATCGGGAATGAAGTGGAGTTTGTGCAAATATAAGGCCAGTGTGATGGCATCTTCCAACGTACTGCCGGGATGGGCCGCTATGAAGTAGGGTATCAAGTATTGTTTCTTCCCGGCTTTCTCTGTGGTCTCTTGGTAGAGTTCAGTGAATTCGTCAAAAAGAGCTGCCCTTGGCTTGCCCATGGCATCAAGCACCTTGTCGCTGACATGTTCGGGAGCAACCTTGAGCTGTCCACTGACATTATTCCTGACAAGATGGTTCATGAACCGTTGCCTTGTCTTTTCATCACAGACTTCTAGGAGATAGTCATAGCGAATACCGCTCCTGATAAAAACCTTCTTTACCCTAGGGAGTGATTCAATGGCTTCAAGAAGATCGAGATACCTTCCATGGTAGTCCTTGAGATTGGCGCAAGGTTTGGGATAGAGGCACTCTTTCGTTGGACAGGGTCCAAAGGTTTGCTGTCTATCGCAGGCCAAGCCTTGGAAGTTGGCCGTAGGTCCTCCCAAGTCATGGATATACCCCTTGAATGCAGGATGCTCACTCATTCGTTTTGCTTCCTTCACCAATGATTCCTTGCTCCTGGTTTGCATCATTCTACCCTGGTGGCTGGTGATGGCACAGAAAGAGCAGGAGCCAAAGCACCCACGATTGCTGGTGATGGAGAACTGTACTTCCTTCAGGGCAGGGATTCCCCCTGTTTTTTCGTAGTCTGGATGTGCATCAAGGGAGAAAGGAAGTTCATGTAGGGAATCGAAAAATGCTTCCTCAAGTGGAAGAGCAGGAGGGTTCTGGACAACCAGGCGTTGCATACAGGATTGAATGACTCGTTTCCCCATTAGGGGGTTTTCCTGCAACATCTGCATGCCAAACATTTTTGCATAAGCTTTTTTCCCTGCTTCAGTTGGTGTGTTGGATTGTTTATCCCGCTCACTGACCTCTTCATAGGAAGGAAGGATGCTTGTTGGCTCTGCCTCTATGTCAAAGGTGTTAGGATTGGCTGCATACACTGTTCCCCTGATATTCCTGAGTTCTGAAATTGGTTCTCCCTTATCAAGACGTCGGACTATTTCCAGGGTTTGTCTCTCTCCCATGCCATAAACCAAAAGATCGGCCTTTGCATCGAGGATTATGGGTTTACGTACCTTGTCACTCCAATAATCATAGTGACTGAGCCTTCTCAGTGAAGCCTCCAGTCCCCCTATGATGATCGGGGTATCCTTACCGTATGCTTGTCTTGCCTTTGCGGTATACACCAAAGTTGGACGGTCTGGGCGGAGCCCTGCCTTGCCTCCGGGGCTGTATTCGTCCTCACTTCGCGGTTTTGCATTGGCGGTATAGTGGGAGACCATACTGTCGATATTCCCTCCACTTATAAGGCAACAAAGATGTGGTTTGCCCAATTTAAGGAAATCTTTTGTTGAGTTCCAGTCGGGTTGTGCGATAATACCCACACGATAACCTTCCTTTTCCAGCAATCGTGCCAAGAGGGCAAGTGCGAATGAGGGGTGATCGACGTAGGCGTCTGCACTGATGAAGGCGATGTCTATTTGGTCCCAGGACCGTTTTTGCAGATCTTCTTGTGTTGTAGGAAGAAATGCTGTGCGAGGGGCGTATGTTTTCACAACGCTCATCATAGGTCATCGATCCTTGGGTGTAAATAGGAATAAGGGGTACTGCCATGGCTGAGCGAGAGCTTTTCGTTATTCTGAATCCACATGCAGCGAAGGGAAGAGCAAAAAAGCAAGGGGATCTGATCAAAGCCTTGCTTTCCCAATCTGGGAATCATGTGGAACTGGTTTATACCAAGAAGGGTGAAGGGGCCGAACAGCTGGCATGGCAGGCAACGTGTGAAAGGCGGGATGCAATCATTGCTGCTGGCGGGGACGGCACCGTCAACGAAACGGTTAATGGAATGTTGAAGGCTGCAGCAGAGAAGCAGCTGCCGGTACCGACCCTTGGGGTAATACCGATTGGACGGGGCAATGATTTTGCCTGGGGTATGCAGGTACCGAAATCTCTCAAAGAAGCCTGCTCTGTAATTCTACAGGGTACCAAGCGGACTATTGATGCAGGTATTGTACATGGTGGGAAGTATCCAAAGGGACGATACTTCATAAATGGCCTTGGTGTCGGATTTGAGCCACTGGTAAACTTTCTTGCCAGTGATTTCAAGCATGTATCGGGGACTCCCAGCTATGTCTTTGCACTTATCAGGATCCTGATGCATTATCCTGCTCCGTATTCGGTTGAGCTTACCTTGGATGGAGAGATGCAAAAACTCCAGACACAGCAACTCTCCATTTGCAATGGAAGGAGAATGGGGTCAGCATTCCTGATGGGTCCGGATGCGCTTTTTGATGATGGATTGTTTGATGTTGTATATGCAAATGCTCCTGTTCCCAGTTGGAAATTGGTTCCTCTTGCGCTTACCTTCTTCAAGGGAGGACAGGTCAAGCGTAAAGAGTTCAGTGTATCAAGAGTGAAAGAGGTGAAGATGGTAAGCAGTGATCATCCGATGCCTGTACATGTTGATGGCGAGGAGATTTCTCAAGGGTGTATGGAGTTTTCCGCTACGCTTTTGGAAGCAGTCCTGCCGGTGTTTTGCTGAGAGTTGGGTTTTTTAGGCAAACCGTGTCTAGATGTTGAGCTTGATACAGATTAATCAGATTGATATTACAGTTTTACTAAAAAGTAGCCCTTTTCAATTATTCAATAATTAGCTATTATATAAATGATTAAAAATTTTCTTTGGAATCAGGAAGTTTGGTTTTCGAAAAAGTGAAGTGTTTCCAAAACTTGCCTGAATATGATTGACTTCTCCTCTAAGAGAGTTTATCTTTAACAATGCGCGTCTTATGTAGTTTTTCTCGTTTTAGCTGATAACTAAGGAGTTCCCAATTTGATAAAGGATATGGTGCCGTTCGTACATTTTTATGATCAAGATTTTGTCGATATGTATGACAGGTCTTGGGTATGGATAGACGAACTTTGGAAGCAAGGAACCGAAGCCAATGGCATGAGCGGTTCCTATCTTTCATACCCTGGCCAGACAACCTTCAATCAGTATTTATCCTGTTTCTCTTCTCTTTTTCTGGTGTATAGCAACCAGAATAACTCTCCGTTCCCTATGCTTGACTATTTCTACCAGAAACAGGAAGCAAATGGAGCTATTCGTGGGGAGTACTCCATAGAGGATGGGAAGCCTGTCTTTACGGCAACAAACCCTGAAGGGATTTTCCCTCCTCTTTTTGCCTATGTTGAACATGGCTTTTACCATAAGATTGGAAACAAGAAAAGGCTGAAGGAGGTCGTTCCAGTACTGGAGCGATACTTCTCCTGGATCCAGGCAACGTTCCAAAAGCCCAATGGGCTCTACTCTGTTCCCATCGAAGCATGCCAGAGTGGTAATATTCCCCGTGACCATGTGTACTACCCATTGGACTTCAATGCACAGCTTGCTGTTAATGCCCTGTACATGTCTGCAATCGGCGATATCCTCAATGACAAGGAGTTGAGTTTCCGTTACAAGCGGATTTACTTCTCTTTGAAGACGAGGATAAACAGTATGATGTGGGATCCTGATACCAATTTCTACTATGATTTGGATATCAAGGAAAACCGCATTGAAAACAAGTATATCGGTGCTTACTGGACAATGCTTGCGGAAATTCCCAATGATGAACGTGCTGCTTACCTGATTGATTACCTCAAGGATCCGAAGGAGTTTGGAACTGACAACCCTTTCCCGAGTGTGCCGGTCTCTTCTCCTGCGTTCAGTGAGGATGGTAATGGGCATTGTGGTGGAGTTGTTCCCATCAATACCTATATGGTCATCAAGGGGTTGGAGAAATTCAACCAGTTCATTTTCGCAAGGGAGTGTGCCATCAGGCACATGTATTTCCTGCTTGATACCCTGCATCCCGATGCTGAAACCATAGGGGACGTGTGGGAGGCGTACCTTCCAAACAAGGAAGGCTTCTCCAAGACAGATGAGATTCCAGGCTTCCCGCGCAGAAGATTGATGCCCTATGCGGGAGTGGTCACCATTACCCTGATGATCGAAAACATCATCGGATTGGAAATTTCGCTTCCCAGAAAGACTGTCGATTGGGTCATGCCCTCCCTTGAAGCCATGGGAATCGAGAACCTCTCCTTGAAACGTAATATGATCACTATTCTCAGCAACAAGACAGACCGTGGCTGGGAAATTCGTCTTGAGAGCGAAAAGCTCTATTACTTCACCATTGAAATTCTTGGGGAGAAAAAGAAGAAGACTCTTCCGATTCCTTCCGGAAAGTGTTCAATGTTGATCGACAAGCTGTAAGTCATGGCGTGGCTCGGTAAACTGTTTGGGGGTACCTTCGGATTTATGTTCGGAGGGCCCTTGGGAATGATTGCTGGAATTGCCTTCGGCCATATGTTTGACAAGGCCGGAGATGTAGGATCCACACAAACAACAAGAAGTACCTATACGACCCTCGATAGGGAGCAAATGCTCTTTTTTGTGGGTGCATTCTCGATGCTTGCAAGAATAGCGTCTTCTGATGGTTCGGTATCATCGCATGAACGTCAAAAAGTATTGGAGTTCATTCGTCAGGATCTTCGTTTGGGGTATCGTGAAGAAGAAGCTGCCATGCGAGTCTTTGATACGGCACTTACCGGTGGAGGAACGTTTGACCAGTTCGCTTCCCAGTTCTATCAAAACTTTAGCCACGCACCAAACATTCTTCAGTTGATGATCGATATCTTTTATCGTGTTGCTGCTGCTGATGGTGTTATCAACAGTGCAGAAGAAGCGATGATAAGGCGTGCTGCAAAGATATTCCGCTTAAGTGATAGTTTTGTTGAGATGCTTTGTAACCGCTACGGTGGCTGCAGTAATGCATCGGACAAATCCTATGCAATTCTCAATATTCCACGTACGGCTACTGATGATGAAGTGAAGCGTGCTTACAGAAAGCTCAGTATTGAGTTCCATCCAGACACCCTTGCATCTAAAGGCATGGGGGAGGAATTTCTGGGTCATGCGACGGCAAAATTCAGGGAAATTCAGGATGCATATGAATCAATCAAGAGAGAGCGCGGGATTCGCTAGAATATCACTCTCCCTCGTAATGATCTTGCCAAAGTAATTCTGTCAGCATATTCCAAGTCTCCTCCAATAGGCAGGCCACTGGCCAGTCGCGTTATGGAGAGCTCTGTATGTTCCTTGAGAATATGTCTGATATAAAGAGCTGTTGTATCTCCCTCTTCAGTTGGGTTGGTGGCTATGATCAGTTCTGTGAACTGACCCTCCTTGATACGTTGCAGGAGACGAGAGAATGAGAGCTGTTCGGGTCCGACTCCATCGAGTGGACTGATCGCTCCCCCAAGCACATGATACAGTCCATTGTATGCCCCACTGGACTGGATGGTCAGTACATCTTGGGGTTCTTCCACCACACAGAGAAGGGTCCTGTCCCGGGAAGCATCACTACATACAGGACAAGGATCGGCCTCGGTAAAACTGCCACAAATGGAACAGGGGAAAATTCGGTCCTGTATGGTGGCAATTGCTTGGCTGAGGTTCTGATTATAGCTCTTCTCAGTCTTTATCAGGTGATATGCGAGTCTCGAGGCACTCTTCGGGCCGATACCAGGAAGACGGGAGAGGGTTTGGATAAGGTTTTCCAATGCTGTCATGACTAGGCCTGTGGGGTGAAGCCACCCAAAGGACCGGCATATTTCATACCTTCACTCTGGATCTTCTGCTGGATTTTTGTTGATGCGTCATTGAAGGCACTGCTCAACAATACCTGAAGTGTACCTAAATCATCTGGGTCGACGATATCTTTTTCAATATGTATGTCAGTGACAATGAATTTTCCATTGATGGTAACTTCAACCATGCCTGCACCGGCACTTCCTGTTGCAGTAATGGTGGGAAGCATTTCCTGCATTTTCTTCACATTCTCCTGAATGCCTTTCATATTTTTCAACAGTTCAAAAGGGTTCATATCCATACGGTGTTTCCTCACTTACATTTCATTGGTTTGTTGGGTGATCTCTCCCCGGAAAATCGAGGCGATCTTTGAGACTACTGAATCTTCAGTCTCTGGGGACTCTTCCTGTTTCTCAGTCTCAAGGCAGTGGAACCGAATCGGTCCATCAAACCCTGAAATCTCCTTGACCAGGGATCTGAATTTTTCAGTACTCTCTTCTGCCTTGTTCTGGCAGAAGGCGGTGGAGAAGGTAAGATTCAATACTCCCTCATCATTCGTTACTTCCGTAATTGCTTGTACTACTTGACTGAGCAGCGGAGCGCTGGAGAGTTTGCCTACCAAGGCAGGGAGATCGCCCTTGGTGAATGGGCGACTCTGTACAGGCACCGGCTTTACAGGAACACTCTGCTCTTTGGGTTCCTCTCTTCTCTGCCCAAGAGCTGCAACGCTGCTGGACGGGGGCGTCTTCTCCCTGGGCTTGATGGTTTCCCTAGTGGTAAGTAGGTCAGGTTGGACCTCGAGCTTTTTTGGGGGAAGTTTCACTGTCCCTAAGAGTAGTTCCTCCCGCATTTGGCTAATTTTCTTCACCAAGGTTGTTGCTGAAACAAGGGAAGGAAGGCTTCCAAGACGGGAAATGAATAACTCGAGTTCAAATCGTGGGTTCAGTGAGTACCTGATTTCCCGGTAGAGTTTGAGTAGTAACTCAAGGGCTGCTTCCAGCTGTTCACTCGAATAGGCGTTTCTCAAGGCTAGGGGAATCCTGTCGGATTGTACTCCGAGGATTGCATCATCATGCAACCCTGCCTTGATAAACAGCAAGCTTCTGAAGAAGAGGGTAAAGTCCTTGATACACTGTTCCACCGATACTCCTGCCTGCAACAACTCCTGTACAGCGAGCAGTGCCTGGTCGGTATGTTCATCCAATAGATGAGAGACTATTTGTACAATCTGATCGATGCCGACCAACCCCAGCTTGCTGCTGATTTTCTCCATGGTGATGTGTCCCTGGCTAAAGGAAACCACTTGGTCAAAGAGCGTGTAGGCATCGCGCATGGAGCCAGTGGACTCCTTTGCGATCCAGAACAGTGCATCATCATCAGCTTCCACTTCTAGGTCAGTTGCAGCCTCCCGTAAACAGTTCTTGATGGTATCGAGATCAATAAGCTGGAAATGAAACTGCTGACAACGTGATCGTATGGTAGCCGGTACTTTTTGCAGTTCAGTAGTCGCAAAGATGAAGATGATGTAAGCAGGGGGCTCTTCAATAGTTTTCAGCAGTGCATTGAACGCACTGGTGGAGAGCATATGCACTTCATCGATGATATAAATCTTATACTTGCTGGTCTGGGGAGGGAAGAGTACCTCATCCTTGATCTGCCGGATGTCATTCACGCTTGTGTTGCTTGCACCATCGATTTCAATAACGTCAACACTGTTGCCTTGGGTGATCTCACGACAGTTGGAACAGACGCCACAAGGAGTGGCTGTGGGTCCTTGTTCACAGTTCAAGGCCCTTGCCAATATTCGGGCAGATGAAGTCTTACCTACTCCTCTCGGTCCACTGAACAGATAGGCGTGGGCAATTCTTCCTTGTTCGATCGCATGTTTTATGGTTGATACCACGAATTCCTGACCTACCAGGCCGTCAAAAGACTGGGGGCGTTTCCTGGTAGCTGTTACTTCATATGCCATGAGAGCTCCTCTGTGAACGTACCCTGCGAGTATACCATACTTTGCTATCTAGGAACAGAAGTGCCAATCTGGTGAAGAGGTGATAACAGAGAAAAACCCAGCCAACAAATCGCCTGTGTCTCATGGGCAATTCACTTACCGCTGCTACCTTCCGGTCCTGACGGGGTTGGGCGAATGCACATAGCACAGAATCTGTTGACTGGGAATAAAACGGAGAGGGGGGGATTCGAACCCCCGGTGCCTTTCAGCACACACGCCTTCCAAGCGTGCACCTTCGACCACTCGGACACCTCTCCAAGGAACGAAATAAACGGTAAAAACCTAAAAAATATCCAAGCTATCGGAGAGAGAGGGATTCGAACCCTCGGTACCGTCAGACGGTACAACGGATTTCGAGTCCGTCTCCTTCGACCACTCGGACATCTCTCCCAGTGTTATGACCGTTTCATACAAAACGAACTATGAGACCAAGAGGATTCGAACCTCCGACCCTCAGTTCCGCAAACTGATGCTCTATCCAGCTGAGCTATGGTCTCAATACTAAAAAAAATCAAAAACGGAGAGGGGGGGATTCGAACCCCCGGACCCGTTACCAGGTCAACTCCTTAGCAGGGAGCCCGATTCGGCCGCTCTCGCACCTCTCCATATAGAAAAAAACAAATTCATCTAGATAGATGAATGAACGGAGAGAGGGGGATTCGAACCCTCGGAGACTCGCGCCTCAACGGTTTTCAAGACCGCCTCCTTCGACCGCTCGGACATCTCTCCAAACAGACATGATATTCCTCTATTTACAAGAATATCAATCGGGTTATCACTATAGTGAGTGCCTCAATCTTTGTCAAGAACTCTGATGGGAGAAAAAAATAGCCTTCTCATTAGGAAGTGATATTGTCCTGAGGTAATGAAAGGGACTTTGTCACATTGATACAGGAAGGGGATTTCCTGCCTGCCTTTGTGGTATAGTCCATACCTCAAGAAAACAAGAGGGGTTGGTTCTTCTGTTTTAGATGACTAGTGAACCAATCCCTACCCAATTACAGGTGGTCACAGTATGGTGTGGGATGCGCATGCAAGGCAAGTGGTACAGCATTCGCTTTCTTGACAGCATAGGTTGCACTCGTCATGATGAAACAATCATGAAGTTTCCTCTTCCAAGAAAACGCAAGAAGCCGCCTACGCTGGTGGATGGCCAAAAAGAGAAACCTAGGCAAAAACTCGAGACATTGAAAGCCGGTAAGCTTGCTACCCTTGCCTTGGCCTTCACCAAGGCTCTTGTTGATCTCTATGGCCCAAGGATAGCTGGTAGTGATGCAGGTCATAGTGCCGCTGAAGCAATTGAGGATGCGTATAAACATTTCTGTGATGAAACTACCAGGACCAAATTCCCCCTCGATACGAAGGTTCATAGTCAACCTTTCACGATTCTTATCATCCTCTATCCTCTTTTGGTGGTCCTTATGTTGGTTGGATTGCCTTGGATCTCACTTTTCCTTTTTTTTGGCTTTTGCTATTACGCCACCAGGGAAATCTATCTCTACCGACCTTTTTCCTGTAAAAATCGGTGCAACGCTGAAGGGGTGAATGTCCATGGAGTCTTGGAACCAAAAGAAGAGGTACTACACACCCTTATTTTCAGTTCCCATCATGACAGTGCTCCTCTACACCGATACAACCAGCTGGAGTGGATATCCTACGTAAAAAACGTTCTCATACCGGTTGGATTATTTATCGCTTGCGGATTGCTGGCCTTGGTACAGGTTTTTTCTGAGCTTCTTGCAAGTGCTTTGTTATTGCCAAATATTCCTTCCCTTGTACTTCTCATTCTCCTTATTCTTTTTCTGGGCGCAACCCCTCTGTTATTTCCCCTGCGGTCGATGTATGAGAAGGAGGGGTCTCCTGGAGCAGGGGACAATCTTGTTTCTGTGGGGGTGACTGTACAACTTGCCAGATATTTTCATTGGAGAAAGGATTGTGGGAAGCCTCTAAGGAATACTCGATTGATCTTTTGCTCCTTTGACGGGGAAGAAGCAGCACTGC
Source organism: uncultured Sphaerochaeta sp. (assembly GCF_963666015.1). Classification (NCBI taxonomy): domain Bacteria; kingdom Pseudomonadati; phylum Spirochaetota; class Spirochaetia; order Spirochaetales; family Sphaerochaetaceae; genus Sphaerochaeta; species uncultured Sphaerochaeta sp. Next base: position 2,132,014 of record NZ_OY762555.1, read on the forward strand.
AGGGGTCAAGGCATTGGTACGCATCAATGGCTGACTCATTGATTGATCCAATCGCATTGAACTTTGATTCCGTCTACTATAGTGACCAGATTACCTTCCTAGAGAAGGATGTGAATGGAACCCAACCGCTTGATGCTTCCTTGGCAAGGCGCTGTACGGAAATTGCCCGCTCAATGGGGTATGAATCCAGAAGCGAATCAATTCCACGTCTCTGGGGCGGTACCGATGCTGCAGAAGCGAGCAGGTGTGGTATTTCAGCCACCACCCTGACCGCAGTTGCTTGGGATGACCGTAGCAAACCATCGGTGCAGCACACTCGCAATGATGTAGTGGAAGCGATAGAGCCGAGTGCCTTGGAAAGAGCGCTCTCCATAGCCATCAAACTCACTGATATGGTAGATGGCAACCGATTATGGGAAGAGCGTATAAAAGAAGAGGAGGCCCCCCCGACTGAGGTTTCCTTGAGCTTCTCAAAGCTTACAAATAGGTAAGACTAACCTCACACTGACCGCCAGAGAGTTCTGTTATTCTGGAAGATAATTGTTCAGTATTGATTCTCGGCAGTGTACCTGTGATGGAAACATCCGTCGTGAATTCCTCGTTTTGAATATCCGCTTGAAGCAATTCGAGGTCAATCTTTGCTAGCTCATAGAGATTATAGGGTATCGTGAATGAGAACCTTGTTTTCTCTATCAATTCTTCTGTCTTGATAATGGAAAGGATTTCCTTGGCACTATCGCCATAGGCTTTTACCAGACCTCCAGTGCCCAATAGCGTTCCTCCGAAGTAACGGATGATGAGTATCAGGATATTGGTGACACCGCTCCCTTTCAGTACCTCGAGTGCGGGTCTACCTGCAGTATTTTTGGGTTCGTGGTCATCACTATAGCTATAGAGATCTCCCTTTGGTCCAACGACAGCAGCATGAACAACATGATTAGCCCCTGGATGTTCAGCCCTCGTTTCATTAACCAGGTTCTTGATCTCGGAGAGTTCCCTGATAGGTTGAGCGATAGTTATGAATCGAGACTTTTTTACTTCAATCTCACACTGTGAGCGTTGCTTGAGTATTTTCATGCTACCACCTATGTCCGAAAAGATTGTCCCAAGAAGGGGGAGCGCATGCACTTAATCGTCTTGCCACTTCATCCAACAACCTTTTCTCTTCTTCGTCAAGGCTGATTACATCGGTTTCCAGGAGCGGTAACAGCTGCTGTGGTGAACGTGCTCCAACAAGGATGCTTTCAAAATCCTGGCTCCGGGCCCATGCCAGGGCAAGCTGAGCCATGCTTAGTGCTTTCTCTTTTGCAAGGAAAGAGAGCAGCTCAAGCAATTCGATGAATACCGAATAGGCTCTATCTTGGTACACATAGAGATTCCCCCTGCTGTCATTAGGCCTTAGGTGATGGTTGCCACTGAGCAAGCCGAGGCCCAGTGGGCTGTATCCCACCAAGGAGAGGCCTTGTTTCTCTGCATATTCCTTATACTCTTCCAGGCCCCTTGTCCACAGGAGTGAACAAGGTATTTGCAGGAACGTGATGGGAAGGTCCTGCAACCTTTGCACCAAGGAGAGGGGGGTATTGGAAAGTCCAAGGGATTGAACTTTTCCTTGCTCGATAAGACATGCTGCAGATTCCACGATGGGTCTAAGGTCTACCGAAGAGCTAGGCCAATGCAGGTACAGGGTATTAATCGAGGTCCTCTTAAGACGATCAAGGCTTTTCTGGACATCTTGTTCCACCAAGTTGGGATGTTTGGGCATGAACTTTGTATCGATTTGAACTGATTTTCCAGAAAGGACTGAACCGAGCAATTGCTCGGCAAGGCCATTTCCATATGCTGGGGCGGTATCAAAATGTCTGATACCTGCCTTGTATGCAGTACTGATTGTAAGACGGGAAGCTTGTGTGGTGCTCCCGGTCCAAAATCCATGGCTGGGACCGAACTGCCAGCTTCCCAGAGCTAGGTCAGAGCTCCTCTTCATCGTCCTCTTCGGTGGTGACCAACTTGTCTACCATTGTCTGTCCATCGAAGATGAAGGAACCTTCAAAGCGTTTTCCTTCCATGGCAAGTGGAAGCCAGTGAATATCATCCTCCCACATCTTGTCATAGGGAATCTCACTTACCGGGCACCAGAAGGGGTTTGCTTCATCGGTTTCTTGGAGTTTGCCACTAAAGGAGTGAGCAAAATAGACATATCCTCGTTCTGAAAGACCATCACGGAATTGGAAGTTAAGCTTTCCAACGAGCCGCAGGTCATCAACCTCAAGACCAGTCTCCTCGGTAAATTCACGTTTTGCAGCTTCAAGAGCGGTTTCAGTCTCTTCAATATGACCGCCGGGAGCGTTTACGAGTCCAGAGCCCAAGCCAGTCTTCTTGTCAATAAGAAGCACTTGATCATCATTGAACAGATAGGTAATGACACACACTTCCTTAGGTTCCCACAGATCCCAGTCAATGTCTGCAACAGAGGCCGCGTCACGATAGCGTGTATCCTCTTCAGCCTCTTCTGGTTGTGCAAGCTCTTTCTTCTTTTCTTCTTCCGCTTTGGCTTCTTCAGGATGAGCCTTGTAGTGGCACTCTTGGCACAGATTGTCGTCATGACCGATGATGTGGTTGAAATCAAGTCGCTTGTCACACTCAACGCAGTGGAAACGGAATGGAAGGGCTCGCTTTCTCAATAGGAAAAGAAGTCCTGCACAGATGATGACTACCAACCAACCGAGATTGTGGTTCAGATCTCTGGAGAGTATGACTACCACCCCTACCTCAAAAAGAAGTAAGATGGAGGCTAGGTAGATGGTGGCAAACCGTTTCTTATAGGTTCCCGGAATTTTTCGTTGGGCAAGATTGAGTAAGAGGATAGCGATCAGAGCCCAAGTATAGTATTGTTCGATGGTTTGAAGAATCATGATGCTAGGGTATAGGGAGCAGGGTCCTTCGTCAAGCTTGGGATGCTATTCTCGTTGCTCATAGATAATTTTTGGAGTAAGCTAGCAGTAGTACCTAATGCTAGGGAGGATGCCAATGAAACAAGTAGATGTCGCTACATACATCGATCACACGGTGCTCGCAGCTTCTGCGACTCGTCCTATGATAGAGAAACTTTGCAAGGAAGCAGCCCAATATCATTTTGCTTCAGTATGTGTAAACAGTTGCTGGGTGCCGCTCTGTGTTAAATTGTTGGAAAAGAGCGATGTAAAGGTTTGTACCGTGGTTGGGTTCCCCTTGGGTGCAATGGCTACAGAGAGTAAAGCCTTTGAGGCCAAGACAGCTGTTAAGGCTGGGGCTGAAGAAGTTGATATGGTTATCAATATCGGGTTCTTGAAGAACCACGATGATGATCTGGTACAGGATGATATTACTGCAGTGAAGAAGGCTTGTGGGAATGCACACCTGAAAGTCATCATCGAGACCTGTCTTTTGAATGAAGAGGAGAAAGTACGTGCTTGTAGGTTGGCAAAAGCCAGCGGAGCAGACTTTGTAAAGACTTCCACTGGTTTTTCCACCGGTGGAGCGACTGCAAAGGACATTGCCTTGATGCGTAAGACAGTTGGTCCAGAGTTGGGTGTCAAAGCCTCTGGAGGAGTACGCAATTACGAGGATGCCATTGCAATGATTGAAGCAGGGGCTACAAGAATCGGGGCCTCAAGCGGCATTGCAATTGTAGAGGGGTCGCATGGCGCGAATTGAGCAGAAGATTGAAAGTGCCGATTTCCTCAAAAGTCTGGGGTTTCCCACGCTTGATGTCCATGAAACATTCTCTCATTTTGATTTTACCTCGCCCGGACGAAGGGTCCTTCTGATAGGACCCATGGGCTCGGGTAAGACTGAGTTTGCAGCAAGGGTATGGCGGGATGCTGCCATTGCACAGAGGAAGGGGGAGAAGGTAAGAAACCTGACCAGCAGTGGGCAGGTTGATCGCCGCAAGGTCTTCTTCATCCGTTCTGAGATCGATGGTACCCGGTTTACCGATTATCCTGAGGATGCGCTCTGCTACCGCAGTGGATATGTAAGCTGTGGGGAGAATATTGCGAGAATCAGGGACTCTTTTGGTTTGGAGAGAGTGCTCCAGGACAATCCTACTGTGGGAACCTTTATCATTGATGAAGCATCTTTCTTTGATGAACGACTTGCCTATGTGGTACGTAATCATAGTTATGAACGTGGGGTTATGTTCATATTCCCTACCTTGATCCTGAACTTCCGTCGGGACCTGTTCAATTCCACTGCACGGTTGATGCTCGATATTGCAACAGATGTAATCCCACTTACTGCGTATTGTGAACACCCAGACTGTATCAGTGATGCCTTCTATACCTATAGATACTACCAGGTTGAAGGAAAAGAGTGCCCCGCACTCTATTTCGATCCTCTGATCATTGTTGGTGGGGATTCCCATAAGGATAGCACCCTGGAACCGAACTATGCCGCTCGTTGTGATGAACATCACTATCTTCCCGGGAAGGAGTATACCTTCTTCCACCTCAAACCACTGGGTGAGCTTGCTTCCCGTGGGGATGAGAAACCATTGAGAAATGAACTAGCTGCGTTGAAGGGCGATATTGAGCAGTCAATGCTCTATGAGAATTTCTGTGAACGTTACCGGGGAAAGAAAGACGAAGACATCTTTTTCAATGCCCTTCTCCCGCAAAATATTGCGGAAAAAGCACTGGTATTTCTCTTCTGTGAGCAGAATCTTGTACCGGAAGAGGTGCTGCTTCGATTGGTTTCAGAGCTTGAGCTGGATACCAGCTATCTTTCCAAGGTCCTTTCCGACAACAAGCGGCCTGTCTCCTTCGAGCAGCCGCTCTTGTTATAGAGTACGGAAAGATACAAAAACCTGCCATGAAAAGCCCTTGAGGGCTCTTCTGGCATGGTTCAGTATGTAGAGAGTAATGAAAGTGTTTCTTTCAAGGTAGAGACCGTAAGATCTTCGAGCAGGGCAGGGACTTCAATATTTCTCCTTCTTAGTTCCCCAAAAAGAAATTTCCAGTCCAGAACCCCATCCCCTACCGTCAGGTCCCCGACCTTTATACCTTGATCGTTAAGCTTGTAGTCCTTGACGTGGATTGCTGCAATCTTGTCTCCGAATGCATCGAGGGCGGAGCAGAAGAAATCTTTCTGGGCCGCAAAGGAGGGAGTGCCCATAACACTACCATCTGCCTCGCTTATCCCGATCCATGGGACGAGATTAGCCGGGTCATAGATGACTCTGAGGTGAGGACTGTCGAACTTATCCATCAAGGCTGCCATTCTTGGTATGGTGCTGATGGTATGCTGTTTGCTTACAGCTTCAATACCGATGATTGCATCATACTTAACGGCAGCTTCAAGGAGCCGCTCTATGCTTCGGTAGAAGATGTCGAGAACCTTGGCACTTGCCGTCTCGCTGTGGTAGGAGTTGTCATGGCGGAAGGAGCCGGTTTCGGTTCCTACCAAAGGGCATCCAAGGAGGTTGGCATATTTTAGGTGGTTTTCAAATTTACGCAGCTCTGCATCCCTCGCCGCCTTGTCAGGATGTACGGGATTGATGTAGCTTCCAAAAACTCCTACGTATGCACCTTTTTCCATGAGTGCATCGCGAACGGAGATGATGAACTGCTCGCTGTAGTCTTCTGCATCAGGAGCGTTCTTGAGAACTTTTTTCAATGCAAGCTGAATGGGGATTGAGTTCCCATAGAGGGAAATCTCGCTTGCAAGGTCGCTGATGGTATCGAATGTACCAAGATCGTGAGCTCTGATTCCTAACTGTTTCATAGCTGGTATTGTAGGAGACAGGGTGGTAAAAGTAAAGAAAGAGGTAATTGCATGAACAAGGAATATACGCTGGCAGATTTCGGTGCCATCGGAGATGGTCAGTTTGATAACAGCGAAGTCTTCAAAAGAGCGTTTGAAAGCTTGCAAAGGGGGGGGCTTTTGCGTATCGAGCCAGGAGAGTACCTGAGCGGCCCAATACACATCACTGCAACAAATCTTGTGGTGGAATTTGAAACAGGTGCAACCATACGCTTTATTGCCGAAGAGAACCGCTACCGACCTTTCTATTCACGATGGGAAGGTGTGAACTGTTACTGTATGCATCCTTGTTTGCTGATCAATGAATCAGATGGGCTCATCTTTCGTGGGAAGGGAATCCTCGACGGAAGTGGTCCTTGGTGGTGGGCTACCGCTCAACAGAAACGAAATACACAGAACGGCCCTGTCTCAGCCATCGAGACTGAACTGGCCAAGTTGAACCCTGGTTATGAGAGACAGAGTGGGGGGGGAGGGGGCCGTCAGAGTCAGTTTCTTCGTCCTCCCTTGTTGCAGATCAGGGAGAGCAATAATGTGAAGATTGAGGGACTGACCATACAGAACAGCCCTTTCTGGACCGTGCATCCCCTCTACAGTACAAACATCATTCTCAAGGATCTTTCCGTAATGAACCCACAGGATGCACCCAACACCGATGGAATCGATGTCGACTCTTGCTCTTTTGTAACGATTAAGAATTGTTTGATTGACGTTGGAGATGATGGGATTGCCCTAAAGAGTGGAAGCGGAAAAGATGGCGTTGCTGTGAATCGGAAGACCAGCGACATCCTTATCGAGGGATGTACTGTGAGACACGCACATGGGGGAGCCGTTATCGGCAGTGAGACTGCTGCAGGTATCCATGATGTGGTGGTACGTTCCTGTTTCTTTGATGGTACCGATAGAGGTATCAGGATAAAGACCAGAAGAGGCCGGGGTGGGCAAATTTCTGACCTGCATTTCCATGATATCAGGATGGACAACAACCTTTGCCCGCTTACGGTGAACATGTACTACCGTTGTGGTAGTCTGGATGCTGAGGATTTCTCTTTGGACAAGAAACCGGTGCTTCCCACCACGCCTCATATAGAGCATGTCACCATTGAAGGATGCACAAGTATCAATAACAGATCCAGTGCTGCCTTCATTGTAGGGCTCCCAGAGTGTCCCATTCGTGATCTGGTGATTTCTGGTTGTACATTTACGGTGGCAAAGGATTTTCTGGAACCGGTTAGTGAAAGCGAGATGTATGAAGGACTCCCTGATACAGAGGGGCGTGGAATCAGGTTACGGAATGTTTCATTGACGGCTCAGAATGTAATCGTTCAAGGAGTAGTAGAGGAGTATAGCATCGAAGAGGACGTTGTTCTCACACGTGAGTAGTGTGTTTAATACTATGTGGTTACTCTTTCTTGGTCTGAAATCTCAATTTCTTTAGTGAAAAAAGGGCAGGCTTTGGGTCTTGATTGCTTAATTTTGCAAGAATAATTAAACCCAATTTCCATACTTTTTTTGAGATTTGTATATGTTTCTTGGAGGAATTGTTTGGATTAACCTTTGAAATAAATACTATATTACAAATTTTTTTTAGATGAGAAAGATTGTGACAAAGAGAATATTAATTTTTTATATAATAAATAAATAAATATAACCTAAGAGCGAACACCTGTCTTTGGTCTACCCTGAATCATTAGTATTTTTCTTGGTTTTTATGATTCTCTGCAATTTGGCTCTTTCTATTTGAGAATATTGATTGTATAATTATGCGGTATATTACATAATTGTTCAACGAACCAAATTTAAGGGGGTTTCTATGAAAAAAACTATTGTAATGTTATGTGCTCTGATGCTTCTCATCCCCGTTGTGTTGTTCGCAGCAGGCGCAAAAGAGGCAGCACCGGCAAGTACCGATGATTCAAAGATGGGCGGTGTTCTTGTCTTTGGTCGTTCCGGTGATTCGGTCAGTCTCGACCCAGGCCGTGAAACAGACGGTGAGTCATTCTATGCCACTACCGCAGTATTCGACACACTCGTTGAGTTTGTGCCTGGACAGACCGCTGTTCAGCCTGCATTGGCAACAAGCTGGGATATTGCTGATGATGGTCTGCAATACACCTTCCATCTTCGTGAAGGAGTAAAGTTCCATGATGGAACACCGTTCAATGCAGATGCAGTTGTATTCTCCTTTGAACGTCAGTTCCAGGAAGACCACCCCTATTACGATCTTGGACCTTGGAAGTATTGGGGCTATATGGATATGGACAATATCGTTAAAGAGGTCGTCGCTGTTGATGACTACACGGTACAGTTCAATCTGAAGAAGGTTGAGGCTCCTTTCATTGCCAACTTGGCTATGGATTTTGCATCAATCGTATCTCCTGCAGCAGTTGCTAAGTACGGGGAAGACTTCAAGAACAACCCAGTAGGAACTGGCGCATTCAAGTTTGTATCATGGACAAAGGATTCCGACATCGTATTTGATAGAAATGCTGATTATTGGGGTGGTCCTGTATATCTTGACCGCTTGATCCTCAAGGTTATTCCCGATGCAACCTCTCGTTGGTTGGCATTGCAGAAGGGCGAAGTTGACCTGATTGACTTCCCCTCCAATGATGATATTCCTGCCATGCGCTCAACCGCAGGTATTCAACTTATCCAGCAGGCTGGTTTGAATGTTGGTTACCTTGCTTTGAACACCGAAAAGAAACCTTTTAACAACAAACTGGTTCGTCAGGCTATGAATTATGCTATTGACCAGCAGGAAATTGTTGATGGTGTGTATGGTGAAGCAGGACAAGTTGCAAAGAACCCAATTCCTCCTGGGATGTGGTCCTACAACGATGATATCGAAGACTACGGTTACAATCCTCAGAAAGCCAAAGAATTACTGGCTCAAGCAGGATACCCGAATGGATTCGAGATGGAGCTTTGGGCAATGCCTGTTGCACGTCCTTACAACCCAGATGCCCGCAAGGTAGCAGAAATCATGCAAGCCCAGCTGGTCAAGGTTGGTATTGACGCTGAGATTATCTCCTATGAATGGGGTACCTATCTCGACAAGACTGATATGGGCGAGCACCAGAGTGCAATGCTCGGTTGGACTGGTGACAATGGTGATCCAGACAACTTCCTCTGGGTTCTTCTTTCCGAACCTGCTGCACAGCTTCCAGCTGGTAATATTGCACTTTGGAAGAACAAAGAGTTCACCGCTCTCTGCGCAGAAGCAAAGGTTACCACCGATCAGGCAGAGCGCGACAAATTGTATCGTGCTGCTCAGGAAGTTTTCCACGAGGAAGCTCCTTGGGTACCGATTGCCCACTCTGTCGTAACTGTTCCAGCAATGGACTATGTGAACGATTTCGTGTTGTATCCTACCGGAAAGCGCGTATTCAAGCATGTCTGGTTGGATAAATAAACGGTTGTATTGAGTATTGAATACATCGACAGTCACCCCCAGCCGGGGGTGATTGTCTGATGTTTCTCATTTTTTCGAGGATTGTATGATCAAACATATTTTAAAGCGATTGGCCTTGTTGATTCCAACAATATTTGGTGTCATCACCCTCGTGTTTCTCATGATAGCTCTAGCTCCTGGCGATCCTGCACGAATAATGCTGGGCGAACGTGCGAATGCAGAACAGGTCGCACAGTTACGTACAGAACTTGGGTTGGATAAGCCCTTGATCCAGCAGTATGGGCTCTACCTAGGCCGTGTTGCTAGACTCGATCTTGGTAAATCTATAGCCTCTGGACAGCAAATAGCGAAAGAAATTGCAGAGCGATTTCCAGCGACGATTGAGTTGGCTTGGTATGCAATGTTGTTTGCTACTACATTAGGTATCATATTTGGGGTGACCTCTGCCATACGGCGCAATACATGGGTTGACTACTCAACAATGGGAGGTGCCTTGGTTGGCGTATCCATGCCTGTATTTTGGCTAGGCCTAGTCCTGATCATGGTGTTTTCAGTCTGGCTGGACTTGTTGCCTACAGGGGGTAGGATGAATATCCGCTATTATTTCACCCCCATCACTAATTTTTATGTATTGGATGGTATCATCATGTGGATTCGGGAAGGTACGCCAAAGTATTTGGGGTCTGCTATCCAACATCTGATACTTCCAACTATTGCACTGGGAACTATTCCTCTTGCAATCATCGCAAGGACTACTCGAAGCAGTATGCTTGAGGTGATGCAGCAGGATTATATAAAGACTTCTCGTTCGGCAGGAATCAAGGAAAAGCGAGTGATTTATCGTTATGCGTTGCGTAATGCCCTGCTTCCGGTAATAACCGTCATCGGACTTCAGTTTGGTTTGTTGCTCTCCGGAGCCATTCTCACCGAAACCGTGTTCTCTTGGCCAGGCATCGGTCGTTGGATATATGTAGCCATTGGGGCTCGTGACTATCCTGCAGTGCAAGGCGGAATTATTTTTATCTCCACCTTTTTTGTCTTGATTAATCTCGTTGTAGATATCCTCTATTCCGTGGTGAATCCGAAAATCAGATTGCAGTGAGATACAAGGGATGTATATGAAAAAGACTGAAGAATTGGAAATACCAAAGCTCAAGGAACCAACTCCCTTACAGGAGACTTGGTACCACCTCAAGAAAAACAAAGGAGCTATGATAGGATTAGCCATCATCACGCTCTTTGTCCTTATGGCAATTTTTGCACCTTTGATAGCTCCACAGGATCCACTTGTCCAAGAGGTTTCTGAACGAATGACGCCAATGTTCACCAATGGATATATCCTGGGTTCTGATGATCTAGGTCGTGATATGCTCTCCCGTATTATCTACGGAGCAAGAATCTCGATGACCATTGGTATGGTTTCTGTTGGAATTTCCCTTTTCTTTGGAATCATCATTGGGGTTACCTCTGCATACTATGGAGGGATCTTTGACAAGATTGTCATGAGACTGATTGATATCATGCTGGCATTCCCGTACATACTGCTCACCATCGTTATTGTCTCCATTCTTGGCCCATCACTGACCAATGCGATGGTGGCGATCGGAATCTCTCAGGTTCCTCGCTATGCTCGTGTAGTACGTGCTTCTGTGTTGGCTGAAAAAGAGAGTGACTATGTATTGGCTGAGAAGGCGTTGGGAGCTGGAAGCTTTGAGTTGATGTTCCTCACGATTCTCCCTAACTGCCTTTCCCCCACAATTGTCCAGGCTACACTCGGAATAGGAGAGGCCATCCTCAGTTCGGCAGGGCTCTCGTTCTTGGGCTTGGGGGCTCAGCCACCCACACCAGAATGGGGATTGATGATTGCGAGTTCCAAACAATTTTTAACAAGTGCATGGTGGATTGTAACATTGCCTGGTATTGCAATCCTCTTGGCTGTTTTAGGGTTCAATTTGTTTGGCGATGGTTTGCGCGATATTCTTGACCCTAAAATGAGAAACTAGAAGGAACGAGAGAAATATGGAAGAGAAGAAAGACCTGTTGTTGTCCATAGAGAACCTCAACTTTTCATTCGATACCCAACGCGGTGTCGTGAATGCTGTTCGTGACCTTTCCCTTACGATACGGAAAGGAGAGACCCTGTCCTTGGTTGGGGAATCAGGTTGTGGAAAATCTGTGACTGCACATTCGATCAACCAACTTAATCCAATGCCGCCAGGAAGAGTCGATAGCGGATCAATTATATTTCGTGGTCAGGATTTGTTAAAATTGAAAAAGGGTGAGATTGAAAAACTGCGGGGTACGCAGATTTCCATGATATTCCAAGAACCGATGACCGCACTGAATCCAGTTTTCACTGTTGGTTCACAGATTGCTGATGTATTCATGACTCATCAGGGGATGAGCAAGGCAGAAGCACTTGAGAAGACAATTGAGTTGTTTAGGCTGGTGAAGATACCAGCCCCAGAGCGTCGTGTACATAGTTACCCCCACCAGTTGTCAGGAGGGATGCGCCAACGTGCCATGATCGCAATGGCATTGGCGTCCCCTGAACCTGGCCTCATGATTGCTGATGAGCCTACTACAGCGCTTGATGTTACCATCCAAGCCCAGATCTTGGATTTGTTAAATGATTTGAAGAAAGAGATTGGTATGTCGATTCTGCTTATCACCCATGATATGGGTGTTGTAGCGGAAATGGCAGACCGTGTTGCCGTGATGTATGCCGGTAGAAAAGTTGAGGAGTCGGATGTCTTCTCAATTTTTGAAGAGCCGAAGCATCCTTATACCTTAGGGCTGCTCAACTCTTTGCCTTCCAACCCCAAATACAAGGGAGCAGAACGGCTGGAGGCGATTTCTGGTACCGTTCCTGATATGCGAAGTATTGGAGCAGGTTGTCCATTTGAGAACAGATGTGCCTATGCAACAGAAATTTGTGGCAAAGCGTTTCCCCAGGAAACTGTCTTGAACGAATCCCATTCGGTATGGTGTCACAACTATCAGAACGTACAGGAGGGATAATGCCAATGAGTGAAACGAAGATCATTGAAGTAAAAGATCTGAAAAAATACTTCACGATAAAACGTGAAGGTGCCGATGATACAAAATCAATACTGAAGGCTGTTGACGGGGTTTCGCTCGATGTGTACGAGGGAGAGATTCTCGGGGTTGTCGGAGAGTCGGGTTGTGGAAAGTCCACACTGGGCAAGACCATCATGAGATTACATGATAAGACCTCAGGTGAAGTCTTCTACCGTGATAAGGATCTGTTTGCAAAAGATCATGCAGCAATGAAGGATATGACGCTGAATATGCAGATGATTTTTCAGGACCCCTATTCATCGTTGAATCCACGAAAAAAGGTTTCCCAGATAATTGGTCAACCTCTCGATATTCATAAGATTGGGACAAAAGAAGAGAGATTGGATCGTGTCGCAGAATTGATGGATGAGGTAGGACTGAATCCGAAGTTTCGTACACGATACCCTCATCAGTTCTCTGGAGGGCAGAGACAGCGGATTGGTATTGCTCGTGCATTGGCTCTCAATCCAGAGTTCATAGTATGTGATGAAGCAGTTTCTGCATTGGATGTATCAGTCCAAGCGCAGATCCTCAACCTGTTACTTGACCTTCAGAAGAAATACGGGTTTACCTATCTGTTTATTGCTCATGACCTTTCGGTCGTTGAATTTATTGCTACAAGAATCCTCGTGATGTATTTGGGAAGAATTGTGGAAATTGCCGACAAGAAGGAACTTGTAGGAAACCATGTGCATCCCTATACGCAAGCTTTATTTAATGCATTTCCTGCAACGGACCCAAGAGCCCGAGAAACAAAGAAGAGGATTGTAATGGGTGACGTTCCTTCTCCCATTAATCCTCCTGAAGGTTGTCATTTTCATCCCCGATGTCCTTACGCAGTAGATAAATGCCGAAGAGAATACCCACCATTGAAGGAAGTATCGCCCGGACATTCTGCAGCTTGTTGGGTGGTTCAGAACGATACCAATTAAGTTTACAGAAACCTTGTCATACAGAAACACAGGCTGTGGAAACAGCCTGTGTTCTCGTTAAGCAATCACTACCAGCTTATTCTTCATTCTTGTTAAGCAATCTGACACGATCGGGAGTGAAGTCAATTGAAACCTCTTCTCCTTCTCCAAACACCTTCTTTGCATGTGGGTCATCAATCTGTACCAGGACTTCTCCAAAGGAGGTGTTGATGAATGCTTCCATGCTGTTTCCAAGATATACATTCATCCTGACCTTGCCTTCAATCTTGCCTTTTCCCTTCTCCACAACTCGGAGTGATTCAGGACGGGCCATAAGTACCGCTTCAGTTCCAACCTCCACATCGGTTGCAGCACGCTCTACTGCAACCTCTTTCTCTCCAAGCTGGCAGGTCCAAAGGTTTGCTTCCTGTTTCATTACCTTAACAGGAAAGAAAGCAGCCTTGCCCACAAAACCAGCAACAAAGCGGGAGTCAGGATTTTCATAGATATCTATTGGGGAGCCAATCTGGCGGACAAACCCATCTTTCATGACTACTACACGGTCGGAGAGACTCATGGCCTCAACTCGGTCGTGCGTAACATAGACAGCGGTAATGCCCAATTCCTTCTGAATTTTACGTATTTCTATACGCATTTGCTCTCTAAGCAATGCATCTAGGTTGGACAGAGGTTCATCAAGCAACAAAACTGATGGAGTGACAATGAGGCTACGTGCGAGGGCAACGCGCTGTTGCTGGCCTCCAGAAAGTTTGGAAGGTGCACGGTCCCCATAGTCAGCAAGTCCGACCAGAGAGAGAGTTTCATTCACCCGCTTGGAGATTTCCTCATGGGGAATCTTGCGGAGTTTCAATCCATAGGCCACGTTGTCGAAGACTGTCATATGAGGGAAGAGCCCATAGCTCTGGAACATTGTGGCAGTGTCACGCTTGTTCGGGGGGAGCATGGTGACTTCCTCGTTTCCAATATAAATCTTTCCTTCTGTGGGAAGCTCGAACCCTGCAATCATTCTGAGCGTGGTGGTTTTGCCACAACCAGAAGGACCAAGGAGGGTTACCAACTCGCCAGGCTCGATGACAAAGTGAGAATCATTGACAGCAATGACATCAGACTTTCCTTTTACATCCTTGAATTTCTTGGTTACATGCTCAAGGGTTACCGATACGCTTTTCTTTTCCATACATCACCACCTTAGCGGGTTGAAATAGTTTTTTGGGTGAGCTTGTCATCACGAACCACAACCTGCATCAGCCCCCAGACAGAAAGCACGATGACGATGAGGATGGTTGACAAGACGCTGGCGAGACCGAAACGAAGATTTTCCGAGAAGTTGAAGATCAGAACGGTCAGGTGATTCCAGCGAGCCGAAATCAAGAAGATGATGGCACTGACAGCAGTCATGGACCGTACAAAGGTGTAGGACATGCTGGATAAGAATGCCGGACGAATCAAGGGAAGGACGATCGTTTTGAAGACTGTAGGTACATCAGCACCCAGGTCAGCTGCGCTTTCCTCGATGGCAGGATCAATCTGGTGCAGGGCAGTAATGCCATTCTCCAGTCCTACCGGTAGTTCTCTAATTACATAGTTTATGACAATGATCGCTCCAGTTCCTACCAGCAAGAGTGGTTGCCGGTTGAATGCCAGGATGTAACTGATACCGATCAAGGTACCAGGAATGGCATAGGGAGTCATGATCAACATCTCAAGAAATCGTTTTCCAGGGAATTTCTTTCTTACTATCAACATTGCGGCAAGCATGGCCAAGAGTCCTGCTGTGGGTGTTGCGATGGCTGCCAGGGTTACCGTGTCACGAATGGATGTCCATCCACGAGAGACTGCTTCCCCCCAGTTAGCCAGGGTGAAGGAGTAGTCGATACCCCAGTTGACCACGAAACAGCCTGCCACGATGGTCAGATAGAGAGAGGCAATGAATCCGAGGAAAATCCATGAGAAGGTCTCCAAGGCAACCCTGACCGGTTTGTTGGTGAGTTCGGTAAGCGTAGTGGAGGGCTTTCCTGTTACCGTTACATAACTCTTTTTTGCAACCCAGTTACGCTGTACCAAGAAGGCTGTGAGGGTTGGCATCAGGAGGATGAAGGAAAGGGCTGAACCAGCTCCCAGGTTACTACGACCGGTGACCAACATATAGGCTTCTGTTGAGAGTACCCGGTAGTCACCGCTCAGCAATAACGGATTTGCAAAGTCAGCCAGCGAATTGGTGAAAACCAACAACCAAGCTGATAGAATGCCAGGAACAGAGAGTGGGAGGGTGATCTCCTTGAATGTCTGCCATCTGGTAGCACTCAGGTCAAGGGAGGCATCTTCCACCGTGGAATCAATCTGCCTCAAGACACCACTGATTGTCATGAATGCTATAGGGAACATCCCAATTACCTGTACAATGGTCAAGCCACCCAAGCCATAAATAGAGGTGTTCAGATGAAGCAATTGTTTACTGATCAGTCCATTGTTCCCAAACAATAGAATGATAGAGAGGGAGAGACTGAACGGGGGAGATATGACAGGCATGGTTGCCATGGTGGTCATCAATTTCTTTTTCTTGAAACTTGTCCGTTCAATCAGGAAGGCGAACATGAATCCAACCAGCGTGGAAATGGTAGCTGTAAGCACACCCAGTCTCAGCGATCCCCACAGTGCCACCATATAGGTAGGGGAGAGACTCTCTTTCCATGTCTGTAGGCTGAATACCCCATCTTTCATGAAGGAGAGCCTGATGGCCTCTATCAAGGGGTAAGCGATAAAGACAATAACAATACCAAATAATCCCAGTACCATGAATCCCGTCAATGGATCACGGGTAAAGGTAAGTACAAGGAGAATACCCAAGAACACCACTGCTGCGGCAATGAACAGGGTCTTGAGCAAGTTGCTGTATCCAGTGGCAGTACTGGAAGGGACAAGAATCATTGCAGCTCCGGATACTTGATACCCCGTCTCATCCACGACGGGTACAAAATATACCTGGCTTTTGATGATATCTGCGCTAATCGTACCAGGGTCCAGGCTATAATCAGCTTGATACGTTGATCCAAGCTTCATTGGCTCCAGATAGTAAACACTCTCCATAGCCTTTTGGAATTCAGGAGTGCTGCTATACGCTTGGAATAAAGCATTTACCGTCTCAGATCCACTTTCAGGTATGAAGTTGAAGCTCTGTTCGTCAAAGGTAAGATAGAGCGCCCTTGCCCCTGGGATGATGTCTTTGACCGTTGGAACCCACCGAGCAAAATCCTGTGGGGTCCTCTCATCGGGAACTGTTTGCGCGAACAGCTCAATTTCATTGAAATTACGCTCTGCTTCATATGATCTGAAATCAGAAGAGAGTGTGCTGTACATCCAGAAATCAGCCAGCAGGAATATCAGCGCTGCAGCGCAGAACTGAAGGATGCGTTTTTTTGTAAACATCGATTCATTCCGTTGGAACTACACACCCTGCAAGGGATCTTGCAGGGTGGTAGGAAAAGCTAAATTACCACTGGTAATTATCTCTTGTTTCCGATCTCATTGGTCCAGCGGTCAAGCAGACGAGTCTTGTTGACCTTGTCTCCGTCCCAAGCCATATCCTGGTTGACTGTCTTGATTTCATTGATGGACAGTGCATCAGGATGCTTGGCGGCACCTTCAGCTACCAGTACCACGTACCACTCGGTAAAGGTTTTCTGGGCAACCGGACTGGAGAGAACCCAGTCATACAATTTCTTTGCATTGACAGTATCCGGGCCACCCTTTACCAAGGACATGCTTGCCAGCTCGTAACCGGTTCCTTCGGAAGGTGCGGTGATAACGATTGGGGATCCAGCTGCCTTGAGCTTGACCTGGTCGTGTGCATAACCGATAGCAACAGGGATTTCACCGGTAGCAACGCTCTTGCCAGGGGCGCTTCCACTCTTGGTGTACTGGTCGATGTTCTTATCCAGTTCCTTCATGTACTCAATCATCTTGTCCTCAGTTCCGAAAATATCGAGAACCGTGGTCAAGGTATTATATGCCGTACCGGAGGAGTTGGGGTTTGCCATGCGGACATATCCCTTGTATTCAGGCTTGAGAAGATCGGCCCAGCTTTTTGGTGGTTCGATTCCGAGCTCTGCTGCACGATCAAGGTTGGTCACGAAGGTGAGAGGACCAACATAGAGACCGATGTAGAAGTTATCCGGGTCACGGAACTGCTCAGGGGTTTTGGACGTGTAGCGGCTTACATAAGGGGTGGTCAAACCTTTGCTCTTTGCTGTGATGTGGTCAAGTCCAACACCACCAACCCAGATGGATGCCTGGGGATTGGATGCTTCAGCCTCAAGACGAGCAACCGTCTCTCCACCACTGAGACGAACAAAATTAACCTTGATACCAGTCTCTTGTTCAAACAATTGGAACAGTTTTGCGGCAAGAGGTTCCTCAAGCGTCGTATAGGCATTGACGCTTCCCGAAGCAGCAGCCACAGGAGCTGCAGTTTCACTTGCAGCAGGTGCAGGAGCAGCCTCTTGGCCACCCTGTGCAAACAGCGCAGGTACGAGCATTACGAGAGCCAAAACCAAAGCAATAGTTTTTTTCATGCTTTCCTCCAAAATTTCGTATGATGTCCATCTAGATAGACAAAGAACAATGTATGTCTTATGCTAATGCCGCCAAGTTCCTGCAGTCAAGGTAAATCCTCTCAACCGCCAAATTGAAACTATTATCAAAAAATCATTGCATGGTAATCAACTCGGTTCAGCGTACAAAAGCCGAGTTTCTGATACAAAGCCAGAGCAGGGGGGTTGTCACTATCAACTTCCAGTCTTACCACAGGTGTATCCTGTGTGAGCTCATTGAGAAGAGATACCATCATACGCTGCCCATGACCCATTCTTCTGAATGGCTTATGGATTCCTACTGCATGGATCATTGCCACCTCTTTATCAAGGTGGTGCACATTCACTGTACCTACAGGCACCCCTTCAACATAGTAGAGATATACCTGACCATCGGGGCGGGAGAGAAGGAACGTTAGGTGTTGTTTACTGATTTGCTCATCCTGCTCAAAAATTTCACTCAGGATTTTTCCTGCAATCTCTTGTGTTTGTGTGGTAACCTCTGTGAGGACACCGGTAGTTTTCTTCATTTTCCACGCGCTGCTTTTCAGTTCAAGTACATATTCTGTTCGTGCAATGGTCGGATAGCGTTTGTTGAGATACTCCTTGCCACTTTGCGATCCCTTCTCTCTGATAAAAAGTGCTTGATTATACCTTGCCTGTGCAAAGTGGGGGAGAGCGGCAGCAATGAGAGCCGTCATATGGCCCTGTTTTCTTTTATCTGGATGGGTGAAACCATTGAATTCAATTTCTTCTTTGGTAGGAAAGAATGCTGTTAGTACACTGATTAGCTGTGCTGCCTCATACCCAAGGAAAAAGCACGGTTTTTCAGGTTCGATATTCATGTCATTAACAAGAAACAGCTCTTGTGTAAGTGGTTCCTGTAGGCAGCAGTGTGCATACAGCTCTTCAATGTGTTTTTTTTGTTCACTCGTAAGTGTGTTGCATTGTACGATGTTCATCAATGCAAGTATTGAAGAAAAATGCCGGTACAGCTAGAGGCGTGCACCGGCATGGAATGAAAAAATTCTGGATTTATGCCTTGATCAGGTGGATGGCGAAGCCGCTGAGCTCCTGCTCAAGGTAACATACCTTGATCTTGCCCTTTGCATCGCGTGCGATGGTCTCCCCGTTCACGGAGAAGCCGAACTGGGAGAGGTAGGAGAGGGTGCGCTCGATGGAGAAACACCTGAAGCCGATGTGGCCCATCTTTCCCAGGTACTGCTTAGGCAACACCTCGATGGTGGTATCCAGGAAGGTGGAACTGTTGCCGCTCTTCTTCACCATGCCCAGAGCCTCCAGACCCCTGATGGTCTTCTCAGCCTCTGCCGCATCCTGGTTGTTGATGCCCATATGGGCGAACTCCAGCCCCTGGAGGGTGCGCACGGCCTCCCTGCTCAGGTCCGCTATCGCCTGCCAGTCCTCCGCCTCGATGAGGTCGGCCTTGACCATCCACGATCCGCCTACTGCCAGGACATTGGGCTGCCTGGCATAGCTGGCAAGGTTCTTGGTGCTGATACCGCCGGTGGGCATGAAGACGAGGTCGGGGAAGGGCCCAGCGAAGTTCTTGAGCATGTCCACCCCACCGCTGACCTCTGCGGGGAAGAACTTGAGGGTGGTAAGCCCACGGCTGATGCCCGCCTCGATGTCGCTGGGGGTGCAGACACCCGGGACGATGGGGATATTGTTTTCCAGTGCCCAGTCCACGACGGTGGGGTTGAATCCCGGGGAGACGAGGAACTTGGCCCCGGCTGCCACTGCCTTCTTTGCATACTCGAGGTTGGTCACCGTGCCGGCACCCACGAGCATCTCGGGGTATGCCCCACTGATACGCCTGATCGCTTCCTCTGCTGCTGCAGTGCGGAAGGTCACCTCTGCACAGGGCAGGCCGCCTGCGATCAGGGCCCCTGCAAGGCCCTCGGCCTTATCGGCGTCATCGATCTTCACCACCGGTACCAGGCCGATCGTATGGATTTGTTCAAACAGTGCTTCATGCATATGCGTTGCTCCTTCTTGGATATTCCAATTATGAAACGATGTTTCAAAATATCATTGACAGACTCAAGCATACCTTCTATGATTTGAAATATCAAGAGGATATTACTGTTCCTGTATAAAAATATGGAGGAGACTTCTATGGGAAATACATTTGTGACATTTGGTGAGATTATGTTGAGACTCAAGTCCCCAGGGCATGAGCGGTTCTTCCAATCTCCTGCTTTGGAAGCCACCTTTGGTGGAGGAGAGGCCAATGTTGCCGTCTCCCTCTCATTGCTTGGAAAGCAATCACGCTTTGTGACCGCACTTCCTGCCAATGCCATTGGAGAGGCTGCAGTACGTGAGGTTCGTAAGTATGGTGTTGACACCTCAGCAGTTACCATGACCAAGAATGGTCGTGTCGGTATCTACTTTCTGGAAACAGGAGCAAACCAGAGACCCAGTAGCGTCGTATATGATCGTGCAGAGAGCTCCATTGCACTCAGTAAACCTTCTGATTTTGATTTCAAATCAGTACTTGCTGATGCCCATTGGTTTCATATTACCGGTATCACACCAGCTATCAGCCAGGATGCAGCAGACAGTAGTCTTGCAGCAATGAAGGCCGCCAAGGAATCTGGGGCTACCGTATCCATCGATTTGAACTATCGCAAGAAACTCTGGAACTATGGGAAGAAAGCACCTGAGGTAATGAGGGAATTGGTCAAATTTGCTGATGTAATCATTGCAAATGAGGAAGATATCCAGAAGTGTCTGGGTATTGAGGCCAAGGTTGATGTTACCAGTGGTGAGTTGGACACTGATGTCTACAAGGATCTTACCGAAGAGGTGAAGCGTCAGTTCCCCAATGTTTCAGTGGTTGCCGTTACCCTCCGGGAGAGCAAGAGTGCCGACCATAATGGGTGGAGTGCAGCACTCAGCGGCAAGAGTGGTTTCTACCTCTCCAAGCACTATGAAATCACGGATATCATCGACCGTGTCGGTGGTGGAGACTCCTTCTCTGCTGGTCTGATTTTCGCACTCAGTGAGTATGGGGATGATGAACAATATGTAATCAACTTTGCAGTGGCAGCGTCAGCCTTGAAGCACTCTATCGATGGAGACTTCAATCTCAGCACCAAAGCAGAGGTTGAGGCACTGTGCAAGGGAGATGGAAGCGGTCGCGTTCAGCGATAACCACTTTCGGACCTTAAAAATTAGGGGGAGCAAGCTTTTCGAAGTTTGCTCCTCTCTCTTTACCAAACCTTTACCTTGTTTCCTTATAGAGTAGATAGTACATCCCTATACTTGGCTCAATGACAAACAAAGGAGTCAATAAAATGCGTAAAACAATGATACTTTCCGTAATCTTCGTAGTGGCAATGGGTGCTACCCTCTCTGCTCAACCCATAAGCGAACAGCAGGCTGAACTTTCCCAGATTGAGGAAGTGGTAGAACCTACCGGGTCTGAAGGATTGCTCTATATGGCAGAAGAAGAGAAGCTTGCCAGGGATGTCTACCTTGCACTCTATGAAATGTGGGGGAGTCGTGTATTTCTCAACATTGCAAATGCAGAACAACAGCATATGGATGCCGTTTCTGCAGTCTTGAAAGACAAGGAGATAGCCAATCCTGCCAATACTTCAGAGATCGGGGTCTTCCACAACACCGAAATTGCCAAACTCTATGAGAGTCTGGTTGCGCAAGGCAGCTCATCCATCGAAGAAGCTTTTTTGGTTGGAGCCATCATAGAGGATCTTGATATATATGACTTGCAGCGCTCTATTGAGGCAAGTGAGGATGAAGTGGAAATCTGGGTATACAACAATCTGCTCAGAGGTTCAGAGAGCCATATGCGTGCATTCGTAAGGCAGTTGGATAGATATGGTCTGGATTATACTGCCCGCTATATCAGTGATACTGAACTTTCCAGAATCCTTTCACGACGCTGATCAGCTTCTGCACTCCTGTGATGGATGAACAATTCCTCGGTTGCCAAGGAGAGCTTGGTGACCGAGAATTCTGTTCCCTCTGGGTAGATGTAGTACGTATCTTCCAGGGTGGATAGGTCCACACAGTCGCCTTTGCCAAAATATTCATACTCAATATGGCAGGCATACATGCTCAGCGAAGGTTTTGACAAGAAGAATGCGTTGTGGTCAAATTCCCCTTCCAGGGTAAATCCATCCATGGAATGAGTCAGTTTTGCTTTGCCCAAGGGAATGTATCCTTTTGCATTGGGAAGAGCCTCCACTCGAGCCATGGTTTCAAAATGGTAGGTGCCTTGATCTATTTCTTGACGAACCTGTTCCCGTTCCCACTCATACCAATCGGGAATGTGAGAAAACTCTGTGGTCAGAGTATGTTCGTCATCAGCTTTACTTACTGCTTTCAACTCACCATATTCGCTCATTTCCCATTGTTTGTGGCAAGCCCCACATCCCAGGATTGTGCCTTTGCTGTACATCTTATATTCACGAAGACAGTGAGGACATTGATACAGCGGTTTATGTAAACCCTCTGCCCGTTTGGGATAGGCTATTCTGATCTTGTTCTCTTTCTGCCACGCATACTCATCATATTCGAAGGCTTTTCGTATAACCTTGTTGACTTCACTGGTCTTGGCTTGTTTTAACTCTTCTGCAGTGAAAAGCAGTGAAAAATCGGCTTCAATTCGGTTCCCCCGACTTTTCAGGTTCCAAAGAGGGCTATTCAGATAGTGTCCATGCATATTCAGCATAACCACAGGAACCCCCAACAGTTTGGCCATCTTACCGAGGGAGTCAGGTAATATGGCAGTTGTCCCTACCAGTGAATATCGAGCTTCCGGGTAGAGAGCTAGGATATCCTTGTTGACGGTCAATACTTCTCTGATATGTCTGACCAGCTGTAGGTCGTTGGTAAACTTGCGTTTACAAATTCCCCCTGCATTTCTCAGCAGCCACTCTCGTTTGAGAAACCCATCGATTGCCACAACATAGTTTGCTCTCTGAGGGAAGAGGGCAGCGGTGGTCACTTTGAAATCAATGAAGGCCATATGTGTACAGAGCAAGAGAAAGGGAGGTTTGACCCCTTCCATTCTGGTCCGATTGATTTTTAGCTTATGTTTCCATACTGCCGGATAGCTGAGTAGCCACGTTACAGGTCTTAGATAGTGGCGTTGTCTGATGGGCTTTTTCTGCATATCAAAACGCCTTGCTTGTTGTAGTTTCTCAAATCCCGTCATTACCGTCTTCCTTTGTCACAATGTAGCGTGTAGGAATCAAGAGAACAAGAGTGGCGCTATAGTCATTGGATAAGTACCACGAATTTTGTATAGTGCAACCATGAAACACACAACTCTGTATGAACTGGCCAAGGCCTATCAAGATGCTTCCATTGATTCCGTCTTTTCTGAAAACGACCTGATCTGCATACTTTCTGAAGAAAAGGTACCGTATTATGTATCGGTTGTAGATTCAGCGTTTGCTGCCTATAGAGGGGAAAAGGGTCTCACTGGCTACCTTGCTCTCTCCCTGCAGGATGAGGGGGTCTCAGAGATGGAAAACTTGGATCTCCAAGAGGCTCAGGAGTGTTTGCTTGGCATTATGCGAACTGAGAAAGAGAATCTGGAAGAGAGCGACCTCAAGGCAGTTAAAGAGAGTGGTGTACCTTTCAGCGAAGATGCCTATCCACAGTTCAGGATTAAGGAGCAATACAAGGTCCCTTGGTACATCAGTGAAAAAGAAGAGGCTGATTTGATCCTCATCCTTCGAGGATTGTTGTTTGCCAAGGAGTATTTCGCATCCTATAAGAAAACCAAGAAGACCAACACATTTTCTTTCTGGCTTGACTCTCTTCAGTTGGAAGAGACAAATAAGAAGGAGTACGTCCCTACGCTGGAGAAGAAAGGTGATAGCTTTTCAGTCGGTGTCCGGGTATTGCAGGATGAAGCTTATGGATTCTACTATCCGCAAGCTTTTTTTACCAATGAAGATCGTCAACTGCAATACAAGAGGATGAAGGCAAAACGAGGAAAGATCATGGCACTGGCAATCGGAATGATGGCCGAGCCAATGCTCCCCGGAGAAGGTGAGAGACCTGTGTATCCCTTCTATAGCCTTGCCTATGACCCGCAATCGCATCAAGTGCTTGATGTCTTCCTGGTTGAGGATTATGAACAGGAACATGGGAAGATCATCAGTCGCTTGCTCGAACTGTTTGAGAAGGAAGGCAAGCCACAGGCAATTCACTGTTATGGCAAGAGAACCCTTCCTCTGCTTTCAGAATTAGGCAAGCAGATTGGTATCATGATGGTTAGTGGGAATCAGAAGGAAGAGATGGATAGCCTGATCCAGGATATGTTCAGGGAACTCTATGAGATTCCTCATGACCATGATCATCATGACTGCAATCATGAACATCATCACCATCATCATGAGGAGTAGGTAATCAGGCGTCTCCTCGCTTGGGGACGATACAGATGAACACGAATTGCTCCTCTCCTGCATTGGAAATCTGATGGTCGATTCCATCCGGCACATAGGCAACCGATCCACTTTCCAGTGGATAGTCCTTTCCATCCATGAAGAGATTTCCTTTCCCCTCCACTGCAAAAATGACATGTTGCCAGGGATGGGAGTGGTGAGGAGCCTTTCCTTCCTTCTCCAAGGTGAACATGCGCATTACATAGTCTTCCCACCCTTGTTCAGGGCCAATGAGGACCTGCTTTATGACCTTCTCAGCTATATTCTTTTTCTCAATCTCATCGCGATGTGATACAAACATACGCTCTCCTATTTTCCTTGTAATCGTTCCATTACCCAGTCAGTACGCATGCCACTCTCTCCTGTACTGAGACAGTGACCTTTGCCCAACAAATCATCGGTAACTGTTTGGATGAGGGGCTGTGCTACATGTTCTGGAGGGTCAGGAACGGCAATATCTTCTCTCCCTTTCTCTGTATCAAGAGTTATCGGTTTCCCGATATCCAGTACAGAATAGGAGAGGATGCCCTTGCTCCCAAAGATGGTGGTGGTATCCTCATTCTTGCAGGTGTTGAAACACCATAGTCCTGTACCACAGACACCACGCTCTGTCCTGAAACTTCCATGGACAATATCATCAGCTTCATACGTTTTGCTCTGGTTACGTCCTTCTCCTGTTGCTTCGACAATGGGACCAAAATAAAAGTCGATCAGATCAAGGGAGTGTGATCCAACATCAAGTAACAATCCACCTCCGCTCATTTCCGGTTGTACTCTCCATCTCCCCTTGTCCACGGTATCTTCTGGTTTGATGGATTGCAGCAACTCCACATGGACTGCCCTGATCTCTCCAAGTTTTCCACTGTCGATTATCTCTTTGATCATAAGATATTTTGGGAGTGCTCTACGGTAGTAAGCACTGAAAAAGGGAATGGAGTGTTGCTTGCAATATTCCACCATCTCCTTGCTTTGTGCATAGGAAACTCCTAGGGGTTTTTCACAGTAGATTGGTTTTCCCTTTGATGCTGCCAGGAGCGCATAGTAGTGGTGGGAGTCTGGATGGGTTGCAATGTAGATTGCATCAACCTGTGGATCTTCAATGAGTTTGAGTGCGTCATCATACCAGGTATCCACTCCATGGCGCTCAGCATAATCTGCTGCCTTCTCCGCATTTCGCCTCATGACAGCTACAAGTGATGCCCCCTCTGCTTTCTGGAATCCAGGGCCGCTTTTCACTTCAGTTACATTGCCGCATCCGATAATACCCCATCTAATTTGTTGCATGAACGGGCTCCTTTGTCACATCATAGCTCATAGGAGGGGAAAAAACATCCCCGGGGATTTCTTACAGCTTAATCTTCTTCCCAGCCTAGAAGGTGAGAGAGGTTTGTACATGCAGCGAGAATAGATTTGGTAATGTGTTCCTGCTCTTCAGGATTGAAGCGGAAAAGAGGCCAGGAGACACTCATCGCAGCAACGACCTTTCCTGTGTAGTCCTTGATTGGGGATCCAATACAGAGTGTGCCCATCTCATGCTCTTCATTGTCGCTTGCCCAGCCTCGATCGCGGATTTGCTGCAATTCCTGTTTCAATACCCCAACATTGGTAATGGTATTGGGGGTGAATGGTTTCATTTTGACCGATTCTAGATAAGCATCCAAAGAAGCCTGTGTCATGTCACTGAGCAGAACCTTCCCGATAGCTGTACAGTACAGGGGTATTGCCTTTCCCACCCGTGAGTACATCCTGATGGTGAAGGAGGACTCCTTCTTCAGAACATAGACAGCTTTGTCTTCCTCCAGTACTCCCATATGTACTGTTTCGCCTAGTTCATCACAGAGCCTTTGGGCGACAGGATTGGCCACATGAATCAGATCGATGTGCTCAAGTCCACGGGATCCCACAGAGAACATCTTCAGCGTTAGGCTGTAGAGGTCTGTGTTATCCCGATAGACATAGCCAAGGTTGACCAAGGTGGAAAGAAACCTGAGCAGGGTTGCTTTTGGCAAACCCGTCTCCTTGGAGAGTTGCTCCAGATTGATGCTCTGATGCTTGGACAATGTTTCCAGGATTACGATGGTTCGAATAACTCCGCTGGTTTGTTGTTTCTCTCCTGCCGGATTGGTTTTCTTTCCCATGGTATCAACCCTCGAAATAAGCTTTTGCATTACCAAAGGAGATGTTCTCAACCACCTTCCCCAACATCTCCATGTCGTATGGAACTTCTCCCTCTTCTGCCCAGGTACCCAGGATATTACAGAGGATACGTCTGAAATACTCGTGCCTGGAGTAGGAGAGGAAGGACCGGCTGTCGGTAAGCATCCCGATGAAACGGGGGAGCAGTCCAACGTTACCCAGTAACTTCATCTGTTCTTCCATACCATCCTTGTGGTCAGCAAACCACCAGGCAGAGCCAAGCTGCATTTTCCCTGGGATCCCATCTTGGTAGCAGCCCATCAAGGTGGCCAAGGTGTAGTAATCCTTTGGGTTGAGTGTATAGAGAATCGTCTTGGGTACCTCGCCGGTGGCCGAGAGATTGTTTAGGAAAGCAGACAGTCCTTCAGCAAGGTCCTTGTCATGGGAGGCATCATAGCCGGTATCAGGTCCGAGTTTCTTGTACATCAAGCCGTTGTTGTCCCTGATTGCTGCAAAATGCAACTGCATGGCGATATCACGCTTTGCATATGCCTTTGCAAGATGGGTCAGAACAAAGGTCTTGTAGGCCTCCACCTCTTCGTGGTTCAGGCACTTGCCATTCATCTTCTTCGCGAAGATTTCATTGACTTCCCTTTCACTCTTGAAAACAGCTGGAGCGGTCACCAGCGCATGGTCGCTTGCTTTGCACCCCATACTTACAAAGAAATCCAGTCGATCAATCAAGATCTCAACAACATCGCTGACCAAGGTGATGGATTTCCCGGAAACAGTTTCCAAGGATTCCATATAGGCGCAGAATGTCTCTTTCTCAATATTCAATGCCTTGTCTGGACGGAAGGAGGGTATTACTTTGGCTGGGACTTCCTTCTGTGAGGCAATTTGCTTATGGTATGCCAAATCATCGGCAGGATCATCGGTGGTTCCTACCGCGTAGACCTTGAACTGTTTCATGATACCTGTTACAGAGAGGTCCTCGTTCTCCTTGAACTGTCGGTTTGCCTCTTCATAGATTTCTTTTGCATTCTTTTTATTGAGTACCTCATGGATGCCGAAATACCGCTGTAGCTCAAGATGCGTCCAGTGGTAGAGAGGATTGCCCAAGGCATTTTCCATGGTGCCTGCCCATGCCAGGAACTTTTCATACGGGTCTGCATCCTTCCCGGTAACCAATTCCTCTGGGACCCCATTGGAACGCATGGCACGCCACTTATAGTGGTCTCCTCCAAGCCAAGCATCGGTAATGGTCGAGAACTTCTTGTTCTCCGCTATTTCCTTCGGGTTGAGGTGGCAGTGATAGTCATAGATTTTCTGGTTTTTTGCATACTCATGATACAGCTTTTGGGCTGTTTTTGTTTGTAATAGAAAGTGTTCGTCCATGAATTTTTTCATAATCGTTCTCCTTTTTTCCGCGTTCTAGAGGATGACTCCATCCTTGAACAGCGATATCTCTGCATACCCATTCTCTTCGTTCTTTGTCCTCTGTTCACCACTGGCAACGGCCTGGATGAGGGAGAGGAAATCGGAGAGTACCTCTCCATTGTCTTCAGCTAACAGCCTTCCTGCATCGAAATCAATCCAGCCAGTCTTCTTTGCTGCCAAAGCGCTATTGCTGGAAATCTTTACCGTGGGAACAGGAGCTCCAAGGGGGGTTCCCCTTCCTGTGGTAAAGAGAATGATATGGGCTCCTGTGGCTGTGAGAGCTGTGGTGGAGACTATGTCATTGCCTGGGCCTGAGAGGAGGTTCAGACCCCTTCTCGTTACCTGTTGTCCATAGGCAAGGACATCGGTGATGATTGCTTCTCCACCTTTCTGGATGCATCCAAGGCTCTTGTCTTCCAAGGTTGATATTCCTCCAGTCTTATTTCCTGGGGATGGATTCTCATACACTACCTGCTCATGCTTGACGAAGTACTGTTTGAAGTCATCGATCAAGCGCACAGTCTGCTTGTAGACGTCTTCATCCTGGCTGCGATTCATCAACAGCTGTTCAGCTCCGAACATCTCGGGAACCTCGGTAAGAATTCCTGTTCCTCCCATGGCAGTCAATGCATCGCAGAATCGACCAACCAAAGGATTGGCTGTGATGCCGCTAAGGCCATCAGAGCCACCACATTTGAAGCCAACGATGAGGTTGTCCATTCCCACCGGTTCCCTTCTGTCATTCTGCATGACATCATGGAGAGCTGATATAAGCTTCTTACTCTCGTCAATTTCATCACCCACTTCCTGTGAGGTAAGGAATTTCACCCTGTTTGGATCGACCTCCCCCACCAGCTCCTTGAAGGACTCTGGGGTGTTGTTCTCGCAACCGAGTGCAAGCACCAATACCCCTCCAGCATTGGGATGATGAACCAAGTCAGCGAGAATGGTCCTGGTTGCCTCATGGTCATCGCCAAGTTGGCTGCACCCGTATGGGTGGTTCCATACATGGATTCCATCATAACTTGCACTGGCAGGAAAGGTCTGGTTTGCCCAAGAGACCAGTGTTTCTGCTATCTTGTTTACACAACCGACCGTGGGTACGATCCAAAGCTCATTTCTGATTCCAATCTTTCCATTTGCTCGCCGATAGGCTTGGATTGTCGGGGTCTTGTCCGCCCAGAAGGCTTTACGTTTCTCTGCTTTTTCCTGAAATTGCAACGCAAGTTCTTTGTTGTAGTGGTAGGCAGCTGATTCCGAGAGGAGTGTCTTGATATTGCTTGCATGGACATGTTCGCCCTTGGAAATATGTTGTTTTGCCTGACCGATGGGAGCTCCGTACTTGATAATGGGATCCCCCTCTGCAATATCCTTGATGGCAAACTTATGGCCGGAGGGAATATCCATCACCAACGTGATATCATTCCCCTGTACACGGACCACCTCCCCCTTGCCAAGGGGGGTTATTGCAACTGCCACCACATCATCCGGGTGGATGGTAACGAATTTGTACTGCTCCATACGTACTCCTACAGTGCCTGCATGGCTTTCTGCATACCGACAGACCAGATGGCCTCTAGGTTTTTCTCAACTGCATGCTGCAAGCCTTCGATCTGGGTAAGATCCTGGGACCACCAAGCGGAATTGGAAAGCACAGCAGTGCTGATACGTTTCGCTCTTGCCACTCCTTCATCACCCTCGTTGTAGAGGGCTTCAAAGGTCTCCAGAATGTCTTGGTTGTCTTGGATGAGATAGGTTTCATTCCCTCTTTTTCCCTTCAGTGCACTACCTTCATATTCGGTCCCCTCATAGAAGCTGATCAAGGCTGAAAGTGCGAAGACCAGTCTTTTAGGGAGAGATCCTTGTTTTGTAATGTATCCAAGCAGGCTGGGAAGGTTGCGGGTCTTGAACTTTGAGACAGAGTTGAGAGAAATGGAAAGCAACTGATGCGGGTTGTACGGGTTTTCAAACCGCTCCAGCACATCGTTTGCATACGCTTCCAACTCCTCTTTCGAGCCATCCATGGAAGGGATAATCTCCTCAAATATCCCTCCATGCATGAATGGGTACAACAGGTTTTTGTCTGCGATGCAATCCTGGACAGTGTTGTGTCCTGCCTGATATGCGGCAAGTACACTCATGGTATGTGCTCCGTTGAGGATACGTACCTTCCGGGTTCTGTAGAAGCTCATGTCGTCAGTCCAGATGACGTTCAGTCCCGCCTTGTTGAAGGGAAGCTCATCTTCATGGAACTCCTTGTGACACTCAATAACCCAGAGATGAAAAATCTCCGCGGCATCAAGGAGATTGTCCTGATACCCGATTTTTTCACACAGCTGTGCTGCTTCAGCACGAGGATATCCTGGAACAATGCGGTCAACAAGTGAGTTGCAGAAATCACATGCTTCATCAAGCCAAGTTGAAAAATCTGCTTCCAGATTCCACTCCTTTGCATATTGCAACACGATTCGCTTTAGGTTGTCTCCGTTCTTATCGATAAGCTCAACCGGTATGACAATAATACCCTTGTCTTCTGCACCATTAAAAGCCTTGTAACGCTTGTAGAGAAAAGCACAGACTTTTGCGGGGAAGGCAGCTTGAGGTGCATCTTCGAGGCTGTTTCCTTCGCTGTAGGCAATACCTGCCTCGGTGGTGTTGGAGACGATGAACCTTAGGTCCTCGCTTTCTGCAAGCTTCAGGTATTCTTCATAGTCATCTTTCTTATATGGATTCAGACAGCGGCTGACACTGCCAATGGTACGGAACTCCTCAACGTTCTTTCCTCCCTGAACACCTCTAAGGACAGTGGTGTAGAGACCTTTCTGGTCATTGATCATATCGCTCAACCCTCTCTCGAGCGGTTGGACGATAACCACATTGCCGTTAAAGTCAGTCTTCTCATTGAGGATATCGATCATCCAGTCAACAAAAGCTCGGAGAAAATTCCCTTCACCGAACTGAAGGATTTTCTCTTTTCGAGCAACTGTCTTATGAGTTTCATTAATCGATTGCATGGATGTATCTCCTTATCTAATATGTATGTTACGTTATTTTTTTTCTTCCATAAAGGGTATGTGCCATGAAGGCACAGATGGTTTGCTGGAAGACGATTCCAAAAATGACGGGTAGTGCAGTCTCAGGGGGGAAATAAGCGATGGCAAGAACCAAGGCTGAGCTGATATTCCTCATGGAGACGGCGAAGGTGACGCTCTTGCGATCTTCCAAGGCAATTCCGGCAATCTTGCCCAGGTAATGAGCAAGAGGATATCCGATGACTGCAAGTAATGCACAGACAAGTGCGATAGGTAGGTAGATCCAGGAAGCATCAGCGATAAGACGTTCAGCAACATTGCTTGTGTTGATGACAATGATGAAGAAGAGACCGATCTTGGAGAATGGCTTTAGGTTTGGCCCCACGTGGTCGTTAACCTTCCCCTGTGTTGCATTGTTGATAAGAATGCCTACGATGGAGGGAATAACAACCATGATGAGCAGGGATATCATCATTCCCTTGGTATCGATTTGTACGTTGGTCTGGGCAAGAAGTGCCACTGTGTAGGGGGTGAGGAAAGGAGCAAGGAGGGTAGAGACAATGATCAAGGTCAGGGAGAGTGCCCCATTTCCCCTATAGATATTTGCCCAGATATATCCGGTGATTGCAGTGGGAATTGCCATCAGGAGAATAAATCCTGTGATAATTGCAGGATGACCGGGGAACAACAGGTTTGCCAGTGCCCATGCTACCAAGGGCATGATGATATTTGCCCCAAGAATAAAGAAGAGAATGGCTTTTGGTTTCTTGATGACCCCAAAGAAGGCATTTGAACTGATACCCAATCCACCGATGAAGGTAATGAGGGCAAAGAGATAGGGGACTGATGGTGTCATCCAGGAGACTAGGGAACCAAGGAGAAGTCCCATGATAACACCGCTGGGAGTGAGGATCGGCATAAACCGCTCCAGATGATAGTTCAGGCTCTTGAGCCTTGCCTCGACTTTTTGAAAATGAAACATTGTTCCGAATGATATCCTTCTCCTTACTGGACTGTCAAGGCGAAAAAACCTGTGGTATAGTGATATCGTTTATAAGGAGGTTGCTGTGGGTGCTCATACGACAAGGCGAGTGGGATTGGTTTTAGCCTCTATCCATACCGGAGCTTCCAACGGGCTCTGGTCCCAGATTGCAAGCCAATGCCAACGCTCTGGTATTTCCCTGTTTGTCTTCCCTGGAGGAAGACTTGAGTATCAGGAGAACCAGGAGTACCTGCGTAATGCCATCTACTCTCTGATAAATACAGATAACCTCGATGGTGTGATCACCTGGGCATCAGCCTTGGGTGGGGCTGTCAGTGTCTCAGAGGTCCATGCCTTCCTTGCCAAACTTGACGATCTGGACTGTGTTTGCATCGGTATGAAGAAGGAAGGCTGTCCCGGAATCTCTTTTGACGCCTATTCAGGGGTCCAGAGTGTCATGCTGCACTGTATCCGTGAGCATCGTGCAAGGAAGATTGCCTTTCTCAGGGGACCGGAGAATCACTATTCTGCCGAGGATCGCTACCGGGCCTATTGCGATACCCTCGACCAAACCAGTTTGCTCTTTGACCCCCGCTTGGTTAGTGATCCCTTCTCTTGGTCAGAAGGTAGAAAAGCAATTGTTCAGCTATTGGAGGAACGAAATCTCGTTCCTGGGCGGGATTTCGATACATTGGTCTGTGCAAGCGATCTGATGATGTTTGATGCAGGAAAATACTTGGAGAACCTCGGATTCACAATTCCTGAGGACCTGCGTATCGTGGGATATAATGACAGCAGGGAAAGCCACCTCTTGAAGGTTCCTTGTACCACTGCAAGGATGCCGGTTAATGAGTTGGCAAGGATGTCCTGGAACCTGCTCAGCGATATGCTTTCAGAGGAGGATCCTTCTTGCTTTGACTTGCTTCTCCCCTCACAGCCGATCATCCGGCAGAGTTGTGGGTGTACCTATTCCCTGGGAAGTGAACAACAAGCTCGTCGTGTGATTGGGAGCCAAGAACTTTTCAAGGCTTGGTTGATCCAGGTGTTTGATGCGAATGAGGAGGAGCAAGAGAGGATTGGTCTTCTGCTTAAGGAAGCCTCCTTGCAACATGAGAAGGAAGTGCTCTCCTTGCTCGGACATCTATCCTACCGTTTCTTGGATAGGGGTGGGGACCCCAGTCTTCTCAGTGAAGCCCTGCATTGGTATTGTACCTTTTTCGCGACCCTTTCCTTCAAGACAATCTGTGCAGGTCCAATCAGGGACCTCTTTCTTCGTCAACGAGATTTGGTTGCTCATGAACATGCCTACCAACGTTCACTGCAGGCAAGCATCCTCAATACCCTGAAGTGTGACCTTCTGGGAGTGAGGACTCTTTCAATCATTCCCTCAATCTTGGCAAAGCATCTAGGATCACTTGGGCTTGATGCGGGATACCTGGTCTTGTACGGTGATGAGACGACCAATACTTTCATCGGTGGGTATGCCGATTCCTTGGTTATGGAACGGAAACAATTGTTTCCCAAACACCTCATGTTACCACAAGGACTTCTGGATCATCTTGGGCAGGGTGTTCATGTGGTTGAACCTCTGTTTATGGACAACCAACCACTGGGGTATATCATTCTGAGAACCACATTGTTCAGTGGAAGTGTCATGGAAGAGCTACGAACCGCTTTGAGTTCAGCTATCAAAGGAGCCTTTCTCCTCGATGCCGCCAACCGTGCAAGGGAAGATGCAGAGCGGGCCCAGCGTTCGCGAAGTGAGTTCTTTGCCAATGTTGGCGAGGGCCTCAAGACTCCTCTTGAGAAAATTCTCTCCATCGCAGCACAGATTGAAGGAGATATGGCCAAGCAGATTGAGGAACAGATCCGCTCCGCCACACATATTCTAGATCTTTCCCTCTCTCACTCCGGCAATCTTGAGTTGGAGAACAAGGTCTGCAATCCCATGACGCTGATAACGCCATTGCTTACCTCCTTTCCTCTTGTCTATGAAGGACCGAAGGAGATGCCATCCCTCTGTGTCGATGCAAAGCGCTTGATTCAAAGTCTCACGATCATTTGCGAATATATAGTAAGGGAAGGAGGGGAGATGAGGCTGCAATCCACTTTGTCGAAGGATGGCCTCCAGCTCCGTTTTGCTTCCTCTTCAATCACTTGGAAGGCTTCGATGGGAAGTCAGGATCCAAGTCTCTCCTTGGCACAAAGAATTATCCTGATGAGCCATGGATTATTTTCCCTGCATGATAATGCAGTGGTTGTGCAGCTTCCCCTGCCAAGCTTGATGGGTGAGAGCAACCCCCCTTCCCATGATACCTTATTCTATATTGTTGCTGATGGTAATGAGCCGATACCAGAGGTATTGCGTTCTTCCTTTGCTTCCTGTGAAGTAATCCCTGTGGGCAACCTGCAGAAGCATGAGCTCTCCAAGATTGTAGGAGGTATTATTGGTTGGAATGCAGACAACCAAGGAAGGGAGTTCCGTCTCCTGCGGACAGCAATTGCAGGGCATAACACCCTCTCCCTAGCTCCCATGATCTGTCTCCACGCTCCTGAGGGACAGCAAAATCTCTATTCATCCTTGATGAGAACTTCCCATCATCTCTCAGATGGTGTTCTCGTTGCGCTCAAGGGGCTTCCTGAAGATTGTTGCAAGGCTCTTGCCTTGGATGAGGAGTTCATTCTCCACAGTGAACCAGACGAGGTATTGGATGTGGTAGCCAACCAGCCGGTTAAAATGATACTTGCTTCACTTTTTGATCCTGTTCTCTACCGGAATATCCGAAAATCCTGTGATGCTCCGATTGTGGTGATTCGTGAGCATTGGGAGAAGGAGGAGGCCGAGCAACTTTCCCTTGTTCCCCGTCTTCTTATCGCCCATCAGTGTGTACTTGAGAGCAGTGAGTTTGGACAGCGGTTGCTCGAGCTATTGGAAACCAATGAGATGCTTCCTCCCCTCACTGGCGCCTTGGTAAAGGGGGCTGTGGTATATTTGGGTAGGCATGCTACCCAGCAGATCTCACGTTGGCAACTTGCTGAATCGGTGAATGTCAGTGAAGACTACCTAACAAGAATTTTCCGCAAGGAGTTGGGTATCAGCCCATGGGAGTACTTAAACAGGCAGAGGGTATTCCTTGCCACCCAGTTGCTCCGGGAGAGTTCGCTCTCAATAAACGAGGTTGCAAGCCAGAGTGGATTCCAGGATCAAGCATACTTTTGTAGAGTATTCAAGAAGATAAAGGGATGTGCTCCAGGAAAGGTTCGCTCACAACATTGATTTTCCAACGGAACGAGAGAAAAGGAAACATCATAATGGTTCTTCTCCCGAGCGAGTGTAGGGAAAGCAAGGGGAGATACCCTGTCCCTTGGGGCGGAAAAGGAGGCAACGCCTCCTGTGTTCGGGGCTTGCCCTGAGGGATTGATACCTTTCATTTACATCCTTCTTGACAGAAAAGGAGTTGTTTCGCTAATATATATCGCAGTGCGATACATTGCACCACGATACAAGGAGCATTTTATGGATTCTCACATCAGAAAAGTCTATGTACCCATGACAGAGACAGGATTCTATATATTGCTTTGTTTACAGGAGCCCATGCACGGGTATGCAATAGTCCAGAAAGTCGATTTTTTGACCGAAGGGGTGGTGAGAATCGGGGCTGGGACGCTCTATGGAAGTTTGTCGAAGATGGAGAAGGATGGGCTCATCCGATTTATGGATGAACAGGATAAACGAAAAATTTATCAAATCACCGAACTTGGATCAGATGTTCTTGCTTTGGAAAAAAAACGAATTGCACGGATGTGCCGGAACTTGGAGGAGGTTAGTCAATGAAAGATACGAAGGTTATGTTCAGATTCTATACTATCCCTGAATACGTGAAGGAGCAGGACTTCTTGTGTAATCAACATAAGAAGGGCTGGGCCTTTAGACGGGTATATTTTCCAGGGTTGTATGTATTCTCCAGATGTGAAGGAGAGGATGTGGTCTACCAATTGGATTACAACCAAGAGGGAAAGACTGACAAGCAGAGCTATCTGCGTTTGTTTGAAGACTGTGGATGGGAGTATATCCAAGATTTTTTTGGGTATAGCTACTTCAGAAAGCCTGCCGCGCAGATGAATGGAAGAGAGGAAATCTATTGTGATGATGGATCGCGTCTTGCCATGATAGAGCGTGTGTTCAAGGGGAGAATGATTCCCTTGCTGGTTCTGTTTTTCTTGGTGATTATTCCCCAGCTAGTACTGCATGGCAGCGGTGCAAGAAGTGCAAATCAATTCTTCTTTGGGCTTTTTAGTGGACTCTTCTTTGTATATATCATAATTTTCATACAGTTTGGCCTACAGTATTGGAATATGAGGAAACGACTTCGCTGACCGTGTTTTCATGCAGTACCCCTCCGTTCAGTTGAGTTAAGATTGTACAAACCTATATAAAAAAGTCGGTAAAGTACAAGAGACGACCTGCATAATCTTGCCATCTTGCCCCTATGCTGAGAGTGTGAGGTTGCAAATGGCAGAAAGAACGGCAAAACAGCAGTTATTACGTGATATCAAGCGGCATAAATCAGTCTATGCTTTGCTTGCAATTCCTTTAATCTACTATATCATCTTTAAATATGTCCCGATATTCAACGGGCAGATTGCCTTCAAGGATTATATGGCCTTGGACGGGGTGCTGGGTAGTCAATGGATTGGCTTTGAGCATTTTAGGACTTTCATCAACTCCTATTATTTTGTTGAGTTGCTCAGAAACACCCTGATGTACAGTTTTGGGAAGTTGGTGTTCAGTCTTCCCCTTGCAATCATCCTGGCAATTGCCATCTATGAGAGCAACCGACCAATTCTTCGAAAAACAGTGCAAACACTTGCCTATCTCCCACACTTTCTCTCGTGGGTCATCATGTACGGTATCTTGCTTGCCCTATTGGCGCCAGGAGACGGAATTGTTAATGATACCATCAAGCTCTTTGGTGGAAAACCCATTGATTTTCTGACCAATACTGATGCCTTTCCCTGGATTGTCATTCTTAGTGATGCATGGAAGGAAATGGGCTGGAGCGCCATCATCTTCATTGCCGCTCTGATGGGCATTGACCCTTCGCTCTTTGAGGCTGCCTTGGTCGAGGGTGCAAACTCTTGGCAGCGGGTACGCTATATTACCCTTCCCTCAATTCGCCCGGTCATCGTTATTGTGGTCCTGCTTCGCTTGGGAACCATTTTGGATGCAGGTTTCAACCAGATCTTCATGTTGTACTCAACGCCGGTCTATTCGGTTGCCGATATCATCGATACCTGGGTCTATCGTCAAGGCTTGCTGGAGTTCCAGTTTGGCCTTGCCACCGCAGTCGGTCTTTTCAAGGGAGTCATTGGTATGTTCCTCATCCTTGGTTCCAACCGTCTGGTCAGACGCTTCGGCGGAAACTCATTGTACTAGGGGGTCGGGAATGAAGATGAAAGGAACTGGAAAAAAAGGACGATTCACCTCTGTAGCGATTAAGCCCACTGCGGCAGACCACAGTTTCAATTTCTTGGTGGATTTCTTTTTGGCTTTGCTTTTGCTGATTATTGCAATTCCGCTTTGGAGCACTATTACTCTTTCATTCAGGCCAAATGACTATATTGGCAACAACCTGGAAGGGATGTTCCTGATGCCCTGGAAATGGTCGACCTCAGCGTATGAGGCGTTGTTGGGAAATGCAGGATTTCTGCTTGCTTTCGGCAACAGTGTGAAGATATTGATTGGAGGGGTGGCGAGTGCTTTACTGCTTACCATACCCCTTGCATATGTACTGTCCATACCCACCCTTCCGGGGAGACGCTATTTGAACTTGCTTGTCATTGTCCCTTATGTGTTCAACGTCGGGATGATACCAACCTATCTGTTGGTTACGAATATCGGTTTGATCGACAAGCTTCCAGCAGTCTACATCCCGGTGGCGATCAGCACCTACAACTGTCTGATCATGCGTTCCTTCTTCGAGGGTATTCCCAATGAGCTGAAGGAGTCTGCACGTATTGATGGGGCATCAGAGATTCAAGTTCTCTTGAGAATTATCCTGCCTCTCTCCAAAGCGATTATCATGACCATCGGGTTGTTTTACGGGGTATCCTTCTGGAATAATTTCTTCCATGCAATGCTCTACCTCAATAGTAATGCGCTACAGCCCCTTCCAATACTGCTCAGGAATATCCTGATGGCCAGTGGAATGAATGAATATGTGGAGGTAAGCGCCTTCGGGGATGCTCCAATTGCCGCCATCAAGGCCGCATCGGTCTTCATGAGTGCAATACCAATGGTTATTGCCTACCCATTCATCCAGAAGTATTTCACCAAGGGAACATTGCTGGGAAGTGTGAAAGGATAAGATGCTTTCCTGCTCTGCATGATTTTATTTGGATTTGGTAATTCATAAGGAGGATTAGCCATGAAGAAACAGTATTTCGTATGCATCGCACTCATTGCGTTGCTCACTTTCGTTTCCCTGCCAGTATTCAGTCAGGGAACCAAA
This sequence comes from uncultured Sphaerochaeta sp., assembly GCF_963666015.1. Lineage (NCBI taxonomy): Bacteria > Pseudomonadati > Spirochaetota > Spirochaetia > Spirochaetales > Sphaerochaetaceae > Sphaerochaeta > uncultured Sphaerochaeta sp. The sequence goes on from NZ_OY762555.1 coordinate 2,170,372, forward strand.
GATGCTGCAGATGGTCCGGTGACCATTGATCTGTGGTATGGCGCTGCGGTTACAGAAGCTGGGCCGCCCCCAGCCGATTGGGTAGGGTTTGACATCATCAAAGAGAAGTTGAACATCGATCTGAAGCTGACAACGCTTCCCTCCAATGAGAGTGACCAGGATGTTAAGATTCAGGCTGCCGCTGCGGCAAACAATCTTCCCGATCTGTTCATGGTCCGTCGCGATGTCTTGACCCGTTTGGTTCCCCAGGGCTTGGTTGCGCCTGTTGATGATCTCTATGAGAAGATGCCCACTCGTACGGCAACCCATTACAACGAGGTAAGTCGTAACCATGCAAAGTTTGGTGGAAAGAGCTATGGATTGGCTGACCCTGGTTCAATCGTCAAGAATGAAGGTTTGTTGATTCGCAAGGATTGGTTGGATAACCTAGGCTTGAGTGCACCAACTACCACTGATGAATTGCTTGAGGTCATGCGAGCCTTCACCTTCGATGATCCTGATGGTAATGGAAAGAATGACACCTACGGTTATGGTGCTTTCCAGGAAGTCAACAACTATGAAGCATGGCCCGGTCGCCGCTTGGAGCCAATCCTTGGTGCATTCGGTGTTGAAGGGACCTGGGATATGACCACTGACAGCGCTGGTCTGAATATTCTCAAACCCGAATTTTATGATGCCATGACATATCTCAAAAAGATGGCTGATGAAGGTGTCATTGATCCAAACTGGCTTGCCTACAAGAAGGATGATTTCCGTGCTGCTTGGAAGCAGGGTCGTTTTGGAATCATGAGAGAGCAGAATGCTGCATTTGCAGCCCAGTCCAACTACGCTCCATTCGATAAGAACTTCCCTGATGGTGAATGGGTGATTCTCGATCCCGTCGAAGGGCCGAAAGGACATGCCTCTATTGGACCTTACACTGCAGGTTTCCGTATTTACGCCATCAGTGCAAAAGCAGCTGAAGAAGGAAAGAAAGACAAGATTGCCGAACTCCTCGAGTGGATGGCCTCTGATGAAGGATACTTCTTGCTCGGCTGGGGCGTTGAGGGTGTGAACTACACCAAGGATGCAAACGGTGTTCCTGTTGCTGATGGTATTTCTAATCCTGATCTGGCTTTCAGTGGTCCCGTCGGACAGACCGTGACCCAGCTTCGAAACATGGTTTTCTATAATGGTGATATCGAGTTGTATGCTCGCTATCCGAAGTACATCACTGATACCAGCAAGAAAGAAATGTCTGCACTTGAGGTACTGCGTGAGATGCAGACCAAGCAGTGGACTCCCGCTGTTGGTTCTGACATGCTTCCGATTCCGAATGCTGACCTGAAGCGTTTCTACGAACAAGGATTGAGTGAGTTCATCACTGGAAAGCGTACGCTGAACAGAACGAACTGGAACACTTGGATTGCTGAGTTCAAGAAACTCGGTGGACAGGATTGGAATGACAAAGGCGTTGCCTTTGCCAAGGAAAACAACCTGCTGAACGAGTAGGTGTGATGAGACCCATTTCCGGCTGCGCGATGATCGGCAGCCGGAAGATTTGGCACGAACATGAGGAATGAAGCATGATGGACAGGGGTGAGCGCCTTTCGTTGAAACTAGCTGAAAGTGTGGTTTCACGGTACAAACCTTCACAGATGCGATGGCATTATGAGCATGGGCTGGTGATACACAGTTGTTTGCTGGTTGGAGAGGCCTACGACCGAGAAGAGATGTTCCAGTGGGCATACACGATGTATGACCCAATGGTGGGCAAGGACGGCCAGGTTGTCTCCTACCGATTAGGTGAGTACAACCTAGACCAGATCAACGCTGGAAGAAATCTTTTTTCTCTGTATCAGAATACAAAGGAGAGACGTTTTCTTCTGGCTGCCCAGCTGTTGAAAAGTCAGCTCAACTCCCATCCAAGGACCCTCTCAGGAGTATTCTGGCATAAGGAGATTTACCCTTGGCAGATTTGGTTGGATGGAGTCTACATGCAGGGTCCTTTCAATGCCCAGTTCTGTAAAGTCAGTGGGGATATTGCTGGGTTTGATGATACGGTGGAGCAGGTAATTAAGGTTTATCGGATACTTAAGGATCCGAAGACGGGCTTGCTGTATCATGCCTATGATGAGTCTCGGGGCCAGAGATGGTCTGACGCAGAAACCGGTCTTTCTCCCCATTTCTGGGGAAGGGCGATTGGCTGGTATTGTATGGCTATCCTTGATATTCTTGACTTCCTTCCTGAGTCACATCCCAAGCGTGGGGAACTAGGGCGTATACTTACCCGGGTTCTTGACTCACTGCTCCCTTATCAGAGTGAAAGCGGCATGTGGTACCAGGTAGTGGATAAACAAGATCAGAAAGATAATTATCTTGAGACCTCATGCTCAAGTATGTTTGCCTACAGTCTTCTGAAAGCATTGCGCGTTGGTATAACCAATAATGGGATCTATCGAAAGCAGGCAATGCTTGCCATTGATGACATCAGAGAACGATATCTGAGAGAGGATGAGAAAGGATGTCTCCATCTAGGAGGAATCTGTTCTGTTGCCGGATTAGGCGGAAATCCCTATCGCGATGGTTCATTGCACTACTATGTATGTGAGCCAGTAGTGGAGGATGATTTCAAAGGGGTAGGTTCCTTCATACTTGCTTGCTTGGAAGCTGAGCAAGCTCTCTAGCCAAGATAATGTGCTTGCCTTTAATTCCCCGGTATAGAGCCGGGGTTTTTTTACATCCAGTCAAGAATTTCTATGAGTATTGAGGTACAGACAACTGGTTCTTGCTCAATGGTTTGTCTTGAGTTAATGCTTCTTGGAGGCGGTTTCTTTGTTTGACAATGGTACAAGGTGAATGTAGAATGAATTTACACAGTTTTTTGTGCATGATCACAAAAATAGGAGAAGACAGTATGAAAAAATTGGCTGTAGTGCTTTGTATCTTCCTGATGCTCGGCTCGTTTGCATTCGCTCAAGGCAGCGATGAAGGTGGGGCAAAGAAGAGTAATCTTCGTGTTGGAATGGTCACTGATGCTGGTACGATTGATGATAAATCCTTCAATCAGGGAACTTGGGAAGGTATTTTGAAGGCAAGTAAGGACTACGCGCTTGATGTCAAATATCTCAAGCCCGCTGGGACCACTGAGGCTGACTACCTAAAGGAAATCGGTAACTTGGTTGATGCTGGCTATAATTTTATTGTATGCCCAGGATTCAAGTTTGAGACCGCACTGTTTGAGGCTCAGGATAAGTATCCCAATGTGAAATTCGTCATCCTCGATGGTGAACCACACAGTGCTGACTACTCTGAGTTCCGCATTGAACCGAATGTAGTAGCAGTCTATTATGCTGAGCATGAATCCGGCTTCCTCGCTGGCCTTGCTGCTGCTTTGCAACTTAAGGAAGGCGATTTTGGTTTTGTCGGCGGTATGGAAATTCCAGCTGTACAGAAGTTCAATTGGGGCTTCCAGCAGGGCGTTGCTTTCGCCAATAAAAACTATGGCACCAAGATTGTCATGAAGCAAGAGAACAACCTTTATCAGGGTTCTTTTGACAACATCAGCGCTGGACAGCAGATTGCAGCATCCATGTACGACCGTGGTGTAGATGTCATCTTCGCAGCAGCCGGTGGTGTTGGCGTTGGTGTTATCAACGAAGCAAAGAACCGTGCTTCAAGTGGACAGAAAGTATGGGTAATCGGAGTTGACGTAGATCAGTACCCAGAGGGAGTTCTTCCTAGCGGCAAGTCCATCATCCTCACCAGTGCAATGAAGTACCTCGACCGTGCTTCCTATGACATGATTGTTGCTGAGCTCAATGGAACTTTTCCTGCAGGTGAAATACTTACCTTTACCGCAGCAAATGAGGGTGTAGGTATCCCTGCCCAGAACCCGAATCTTGACAAGGCTGTCACCGATGAGGTTGCCAAGGTCTCTGCAATGATGACCAGTGGTGAGCTTAAGGTGCAGGCTTCCGGCGATGGATTGTTCAAGTAAACCTTCCGATTAATTCGCGCACAAGGGCCACCCCATAGGTGGCCCTTCTGTGCAACTCATAGCTATGATTTGTTCACACAGGGAGTCCACTGATGAGCCACGTTATTGAGATGTTGAACATACGCAAGGAGTTTCCAGGAATCGTTGCAAACGATGAGATCACCTTGCAAGTGGAACAGGGAGAAATTCATGCCATTCTCGGTGAGAATGGAGCAGGAAAATCTACCCTTATGAGTATCCTTTTCGGTTTGTATCATGCCGATAAGGGGCAGATAAAAGTCAAAGGGAAAGAAGTCAGGATCAATGATCCCAACGATGCCAATGAACTTGGCATTGGAATGGTGCATCAGCACTTTCAACTTGTACAAAATTTCACGGTTACCGAGAATATCATTCTCGGAAAAGAGGGAGGCTTCATCCTTGATCGTAGGACTGCATCTAAGAAGATCAAGGACCTCTCTGAAAAATATGGATTGAATATAGATCCAAACATGGTCATCGAGGATATCACCGTTGGGATGCAGCAACGTGTAGAGATTCTGAAAATGCTCTACCGAAATGCTGAGATACTGATATTTGATGAACCGACGGCAGTACTTACCCCTCAAGAGATTGAAGACCTCATGGAGATTATGCGAAGCTTAGTTGCCGAGGGGAAATCAGTCATCCTAATCACCCATAAACTGAATGAGATCAAGGCCGTTGCTGACCGATGTACGGTTATCCGCCGAGGAAAACTTATCGGGGTGGTTAATGTAAAGGAAACCACAACAGCAAAAATGGCATCAATGATGGTAGGTAGGCCTGTTAGTTTTAAAGTTGACAAGAAACCTGCCCAGGTGGGTCGTGTAATATTGGATATTCATGACTTGAAAGTCATGAGCAGCAAGAAGATACTTGGGGTAAAGGACTTTTCACTTTCAGTAAAAGCTGGTGAAATTGTCGGAATTGCCGGCGTTGATGGGAATGGACAGACCGAGCTCATTGAGGCAATAACCGGATTGAGGGCAGTTGAAAGTGGTTCCATCATCCTTGATGGAAATGACATCACTAATGCCGATATTCGCAGGCGCAATGAGATAGGACTAGGACATATACCTGAAGATAGGCAGAAACGAGGGCTAGTGATGAGCTCTTCGGTGTTCAATAATATTGCCATCAAGGAGTACTATCACAGTCCTTTCAGTAAGAAAGGTATACTCGAAGCTGATTACTTACGGGAGTATGCGCAGAAAGTGGTTGGGCAGTTTGATGTCCGCAGTGGTGAAGGTATTTTCTCCCTTGCAGGGAAGCTCTCTGGAGGTAATCAGCAGAAATTGATAGTTGGTCGTGAGGTCGTTGCCGACCCTGAGTTGCTTATTGCAGTCCAGCCGACCAGGGGCCTGGATGTAGGGGCAATTGAATATATACACTCCCAACTGGTTGCACACCGCGACAAGGGCCATGCGGTCTTGCTGGTTTCCTTTGAGTTGGATGAAATCTTCAACCTCTCGGATAGGATTGCTGTCATGAATAGTGGAGAGTTGATTGATATTGTGAAAACCTCAGAGACAAATGAGGATGAGGTCGGCTTGATGATGGCCGGTATAAAGCGAAAGGAAGGTGAACAATGAAATCATTGAAAAAACGAGAACTGCAAAGCAACGCCTTCCTCGTCGCAGTCAGCGCAGTGGTCCTTGGCCTTATCGCTGGAGCTATTCTCATGGCTTCAATCGGTAGTAATCCCTTTGCAGGGTTTTGGTACTTGTTCCGTGGAAGTCTGATGAATATTGAAAGAATTGGAAACACTTTGGCAACAGCAACAACCTTGATGCTGGTAGGCCTTTCTGTTGCTTTTGCTTTCAAGACAGGACTATTCAACATTGGGGCAAGTGGGCAGATGTTGGTTGGTGGCCTCTGTGCAACCATTGTTGCCCATAAGGTGTTTCTTCCCCGTCCACTCTTCTTGGCTGTCTTGATCGGATCGGCCCTTGCTGGGGGAGCTCTTTGGGGGGTTATTCCTGGATTTCTCAAAGCCAAGTTCAACGTGCATGAAGTTGTTGCAACCATTATGATGAACTGGATTGCCTACTGGTCTGTGTACTATTTTGTACCTGCCTATCTCAAGGGACCCTCCTTGGAGACGGAGAGCGCCAGTATTGCAGTTTCCCAATCCCTCAGAACTGGGTGGTTGACCAACCTGTTCAACGGATCGTATATGAATCTTGGTTTCTTTGTTGCACTAATCTCAGTGATCTTGATTAAATTCATCTTGGACAAGACTACACTTGGATTCAGTCTGAAAGCCGTTGGTGCGAACCGTTTCTGCGCTGAGTATGCAGGGATCAAGGTGAACCGCAATGTGGTTATCTCGATGATGATCGCAGGCGGGCTGGCAGGTTTGGCTGGGCTCTCCTTCTATACAGGGTATTCAAGGAATATGCAGATTGGAGTCATGCCTTCCCAAGGTTTTGATGGAATAGCTGTCGCGCTTTTAGGTGCCAGCAATCCATTGGGAGTATTTTTCAGTGCACTGTTCTTTGGAATCTTGCAATCTGGAAAAGGGTTTATGAATGCCATGACCAGCGTTCCCCCAGAGATAGCCGATACCATCATAGCCGTAATCATCTACTTTACGGCAACCAGTGTATTGTTCAAGCGTTTCTGGGATGCTGTATTTAAACGACGAAATAACAGGATCAATCCCCAAGAGGAACCTGTGGTAACGACACCAGAGAAGGAGGACAAGTAATATGTGGGATACCTTGGTAAGTATTTTTCCGTATGCAATCGCCTATACGATTCCCATGTTGATGACCTCCCTTGGGGGGTTGTACAGTGAACGGAGTGGTGTCACCAACCTTGGGCTGGAAGGCTTGATGTTGGTTGGATACTTTGCGAGTGCCATTACGATCAAGATGAGTGAAGCAACCTTGGGTATCAATGCACTCCCCGTCGGACTGCTTGTCGGTGTTGCCGCTGGTGCAATTTTCAGTCTTCTCCATGCGTTTGCTTCGATCAACCTGAAGGCTGACCAAGTAATCAGTGGAACAGCAATCAATATGTTGGCAGCTGCCCTCACGGTATATCTTGCCAGAACCATCAGTGGAAGCGGAAACGTCCGTATTATGATGGGTATCGTTCGTGAGAATATTCCGTTTCTTTCCAAGATACCGATTATCGGACCTCTTTTCTTCAGTCAATCCTACTGGACTACCTGGGTCTGTCTGATTATTTGGGGTCTCTCATGGATCCTGTTGTACAAGACCAGCTTTGGCCTTCGTCTACGTGCTTGTGGTGAACATCCTTCTGCAGTTGCTTCTGCTGGAATCAATGTGCATAAGATGCGCTACTTCGGTGTTGCCATGAGTGGTGCTCTTGCAGGTCTTGGTGGATCGGTGATTCTGATTACCTACTCAGGAGAGTTCAATGGTACGGTTGCCGGTCTCGGCTTTCTTTCCATTGCTGCCTTGATTTTTGGACAGTGGAAGCCGTTGGGAATTCTTGGTGCGACATTCTTTTTTGGAATTGCAACAACAATTGCCAATGTCAGCCAAGTTATTCCGTCATTGCAGGTAATTCCTCCTGTCTTCTTCAAGATTTTCCCGTATGTAGCCACCTTGTTGGCTTTGGTGCTATTCTCGAAGAATTCTGCTGCTCCAAAGGCAAGCGGCGAACCGTTCTAATAGTCTCAGGAGGACTGTATGGATACTTTAATGGATAAAATGCAGGAAGCTGCAATGTATATCACCTCTCGTATCGGAGAGGAGCCCGTTTCAATTGGTATGGTATTGGGCAGTGGGCTTGGAGGGTTGGCTGATGAGCTGGAGGATGCTGTTGCCATTTCCTATAAGGATATTCCCCATTTTCCAGTTTCTACAGTGTATGGCCATAAAGGTCGTCTGGTAGCTGGTACGCTGGAAGGTAAACGCGTGTTATGCATGCAGGGACGCTTTCACTACTATGAAGGGTATGGTATGGACCAGGTTGTCTTCCCCATCCAGGTGATGCATGCCCTCGGTATTGAACAGCTCTTGGTAACCAATGCAGCCGGTGGGGTGAATGAGTCCTACAAGCCGGGTGATTTGATGCTGATCACTGATCATATTAAATTGATTGCCGACAGTCCTATGCGTGGACCAAACTATGAGAGTCTTGGAGAACGATTCTTTGATATGACCAATGCCTATAACAAGCAGTTGTGTGCCTTGGCAAGGGAGGAAGCAAAAAAACAGGAGATTCCCTTGCAGGAAGGTGTCTATATGTTCTTTGCCGGGCCATCATATGAGACTCCTGCAGAAATCCGTGCGGCTAGGACGCTCGGCTCTGATGCAGTGGGAATGTCCACTGTACCTGAAGCGATTGCTGCAAGCCACATGCGTATGAAGGTGCTGGGAATCAGTTGCATCACCAATATGGCATCAGGAATCCTGGACCAGCCGCTGAGTCATACCGAGGTCATGGAGACAGGCGACCAGGTGAAGGAAGCCTTTACCTCTCTGGTTCGCAGTGTAACAAAGGTCTGGCCAGTATGAAGAACCAGACACTGATAGAGCAATTAGGTCTGGAACCTCTTCCAGAGGAAGGAGGATTCTTTAAGCGAGTTTATTCCTTCATGGAGGAAGACCGCTTGCTTGGCAGTGTCATCTACTATCTGGTCACCGAAGAAAGTTACTCTTCGCTTCACTATCTCTCTACTGATGAGGTATGGTTTTTTCTCGAGGGAGATTTATTGGAGCAACTGGTACTCAACAGTGATGGTAGTCATGAACTACGTTTGTTGGGACCGGCTAGCGAGGGACACCAACCTCTTTCCATGATACAGGGAGGGTGTTGGCAGGGAACGAAACTCCAAGGAAACCAAGGTTGGGCTTTATGTGCCACTACCATGTGCCCTTCCTTTGATCAGAGTATTTACAAGCAAGGTACTGTAGAACTGGAGAGTGAGTATCCACAGTGTCCTGATATAAGAAGATTCTTAGCGAAGGAGGAGTGATGCGCAGTATTCTCGTAAGCGGAGGAACCAGTACCTTGGGCAGGGCAGTCTGTGAACGATTTGTCAAAGCAGGGGATCGGGTGTACTGCGGATATGCCTCAAACAGGGAAACCGCCGATGAATTGGCAGCTTCCTTTGGTCCCTCCTTGATCCCTCTCCATCTCGATATCCAGGATGCAGGTGGCATTGCTTCATCACTTCAGGAACTGGAAGGACTTGATGTCTTGGTGAATAACAGCGGGGTGTTTTCTGTATTCACGCCAACCGAATTGTTGGAATCGGAGTGGAGGCGTATTTTTGACATCAATGTAACAGGTCTGTTCAGGCTGACCCAGCAGTGTATACCGTTACTCAGGGAACGTAAGGGCAGTATTGTCAATATTGCAAGTATCAATGCACTTCATCCTGGGTTTGGCGGTACGAGCCACTATGATGCATCAAAAGGAGCGGTAGTTGCATATACGAAAAGTTTGGCAAAGGAACTGGGGCCATCGATCCGTGTAAATGCAGTAGCTCCAGGGTTGTTGAAGGCTCCTTATCTTGATGAAGCGAATCCATTGAAACAACACTATGAAGAGCGCTCCTTGCTCCACTCACTGGTAGATCCAGGAGAGGTGGCGAAGGTGGTGCAGTTATTGTCTGACTGCAGTGCGATGACCGGTGAGCTGGTCGGCGTTGACTGCGGGTATCTCATGGGGTGAGTATGAAAATACTGTGTATTTCAGATGAGACAGACCCCTTGGTATACTCCAAGAATATTTCCAGCCGATATGCAGATGTCGATATTGTGATCTCAGCAGGTGATCTCCCTCTCAAATATTATGAGTTCATTATCTCAAGCCTAAACAAGCCTCTTTACTTTGTGTTTGGGAACCATAATCTCGAGTATCTCCATCAATTCGTTGAACAGTCACCACTTCTCTCTCAGTATGGCTACAACAAGGATGGAAAGGTGCAAACCCTCCCTCCGTTTGGTGGGGAGTTTTCTGATGGTAAGGTACTGTATGATAAAAAGCACGATTTGATAGTAGCGGGGCTTGGTGGTTCCATGCGCTACAACAAGGGAGCACACCAATACTCTGAGCGGGAGATGTTTTTCAGGATGCTGAAAATGGTCCCAAAACTGTTGTTCAACCGTTTGTTCAGGGGAAGGTGGGTCGATATCATGCTTACCCATGCAGCACCCCTAGGCCTTGGCGATGATACCGATCGTTGTCACCAAGGTTTTTCCACTTTTTTGACTTTCATGCAATGGTTCAAGCCTAGGTACTTGCTTCATGGTCATATTCATTTGCATGATATGAATGCCAACCGACATCATGTGTACAAACAGACCAAGGTCATCAATATTTTTCAGAACTACATACTGGATGACCCTGCACTAGGAAAGGGGAAAGAAGATGGTAAAAATGGGCGTTGATCTGAGTTCCCAGACAAATGAGGACTTTGAAAAAGCTCGCTCCAGAGGAAGAATGCAATCTTTGCTCAGCAGCTTAGCATGGAGAAATTCAGATCTCTTGAGTTTCTATGCGGTAACCGAGTTGTTGAAACCCAAGAATGAGACATATCTGGGAATGAGAACCATTCCTGTGAATCAGATAATTGGAAGCGAAGGAAGGTATCAAGACTTTTCCATGGCTTTCTATCCGAAGAAGGAACTGCTTAGATCAAGATGGAGAAGTATTGACCGGGCAACTAAGGAATATGTAATTCTTCCCCCAATCTCTGTTTATAAACTTGGAAAGTGGTACTTTGTGCGGGACGGGAACCATCGTGTCTCGGTCGCAAAGACCCAAGGCGTTGAATTCATCGATGCAGAAGTTGTTGAATTGGACAGCCAGATTCCCTTGGAAGCTGGACTGACCATGAAGGGGTTGCGTAAGCGGGTGGTTGACTATGAAAGAGAGCGGTTCATCTCTCAGTACAATACAACCTATCTCCCGATGGATGAGATTCTCTTCTCCTCCCCGGGTTCTTTCCCAGAGATGGTTAATCATATCCTTGTCCATAAATACTATCTCAATGAAGGAAAGGAAGAGGAAATTAGCTTTGAAGAAGGAGCTAGATCCTGGTACGAGAATGTCTACCGTCCTATAGTCGAGGAAGTGCAACGAGCACGATTGCTTGCATCATTCCCCGGGAATACCGAAGCCGACCTTTATATGTGGATTGTGCGTCACTGGGATAATCTCAAACATATGAGTGGTAGCCAAGAGGTGAGCATAGAGAGTGCAACCCACGACTATAAGACACGCTATGGACGGGGCCGATTAGTGCGCTGGGTTAATTGGATTCGATACTTCTTTTCCAAGGACTAAAGAGGAAAGGGAAGCATTTCTGCTTCCCCCAACTCGATTTCTTACTCTTGTATGTAGGCGCTGAGTGTGTCAGCGTATACCTCCATCTCCTTGCCAAGACGGTCGCTGGGACGTATGGCACCCTCCTTTCCTGCAAGATGGACAATGCCTGAAACCGGCTGGTCACAGAAATCCAGTTCGTCATGCACCCCAAACGGGATATGGAGCATTCCCATTGACTGTGCCCAATAAATCATGGCTGTAAGGGTATGTGCACCTTCACAGGTTGAGTTTGAGCAACTGGTGAAGCAGGCAAAGAACTTTGTTTCCAGACTCTTGTCCTTGCTTAGGGAGAGCGTAGTATCCAGGAATGTCTTCATCTCAGCTGAAATATTTCCAAATCTTGTCGGGCTGCCCAGGATGACCATATCACTCTTGAGCAGGGTCGACGTACTGACGATGGGAAGAGCTAGAATATCTTCGTAGTAGTCGTTGGTAGTCTCTTGTGTGTTAGCCCAGATGTGTAGATCAGGGTCGTCAACTCGGTAGAGACGTGCATCGACGTTCCGTTCGGCCATGAGTTCCTTCAGATAGGACCCGATAATATAGCAATTGCCACTTACGCTATGAATAATGATGGAACAACGCTTCATGTGTAGACCTCACTTGTTTTGTTCTTACCTTTACTATACTACACAAAGCCCTGTTCGTGGGAAAAATGCTTCAACACCAGGCAGTGTAGAGGCCGTTGCGCTCATCAAGAAAGACATTTGCTCCATACACATCTGAGAGCAAGTCCTCTCTCAGGATATCTTTCTTTTCTCCATCTGCAACAATTTTCCCCTCCTTCATGACCACAATTCTTTTGATTGCTGGGATAATCTCGCTCAACTCATGAGTCGCAAGGATAATGGTCTTGCCTGATTGATCGAGGGCTTCCAGGGTCTCCCTGTATTGATGACGGCTGGGAAAGTCCAGGTTTGAGACGGCCTCATCAAGCAACATTACCTGGGGATCATGTACGCTTGCACGACAGAGAAGAATTCTTCTTGCCTCTCCACTGGAGAGCCGATTCATCTGTTTGTCTTTCAGATGCCATACACCATAGCGACGCATCACAGTTTCCACGGTTTTAATTTGTTCTTGAGTAGTTTGGTGGTGAAAATCAAGTCCGATGGAGCTGAAAAAACCAGATATGGCTATTTCCCAAGCCCGATACGTGGAATTACACAGATACTGGATTGTTTGGCTTACAATGCCCATATGCTGGCGTAGTTGCAGGACTTGCCATCGTTCTCTTCCAAAGAGGATTCGTCTTGTTTGCTCACTGTACAGCGGATGGATCTCTTCACTGATAACTTGCACCAAGGTGCTTTTTCCTGCACCGTTTGGCCCTATGATGGCTACGTGTTCGTTGTTGAAAACAGAGAATGAGACATCATCCAAAATCGCGGTGCCCTGCCGTCGTACCGTGGCATGTTCGAGGCGTATGATCTCTTCCATAAAAATCCTCCACGGCGACTATAGCACAGTGGAGGTGTTTTGCCAAAGACAGGGATGTTTATGCATAGGATGCGATTGCATCTTCATCAGGATAGTGGTCCATGACCTTCTTCTCCAGGGTGGTCAGTGTTACCAGTACCAGAGCCACAGCCAGGTCTGTCTGCCCATTCTGAAGAGCTTCGCAAAGATATGTGTAATCCTTTGAGCGCTTCTCCATCTGTGATGGAGTGAATTTAATCGAGGTCATGGCAGCGTCGAGCATGGGCGATAGATTGCTGTAGATAGTGGAGAGAATCTGGTTCCCGTTTGCGTAGACAAGGGTACGATGAAACTCTGCTTCAGCATTGTTATAGTTTTTCAGTGCTTGGGCATCCTTATGGAGTATCAAGGGAACTGCTGCTTCCATCTTATGGCTTGCACTCCACAACTGAGCCAGATACTCTTCTCGACTTTCCAGACGTGTAAACTCTCTCGCTGCACTGGTGGCAACGGTAATCCTGACCTGCATCAGGTTTCGCATCAGTTTTGCATGACTGATCTTGCTATTGACGATTGATGTGGATATTGACTCCACATATTGGTTGAGACTGTTGCTTCTTACCTGGGCTCTGCGCCCCTGCATGATAACCACCAAGCCTTTTGCTTCAAGAAGTTTCAAAGCCTCCCTGATCGGTCGGCTTGAAGTGTTGAACTTCTGTGCAAGCATCTGCTGGGAAGGGAGGAACGAGCCACTTTTGATTCGTTTGTCTAGAATCATTTCTTCCAAGGCGGCAGCAACTCTTGCTGTCTTCGTTTGGGCTATATACTCCATTTCAACTTCCTTATCCATGTTGTAAGTATGAAAGATGTCATACGTACTAAGTTTTAACTTGGGTTTACTATACAGTATTCTGTAATTGTTTGCAATAACTATACATCAATTATTTTATAGATGACATTAGTTATATTTACTTATTTTTATTTCTTGTTAAATCATAAACATAAGACATAAGATAGGAGTGGTTCTCACGTACCTTTAACATATACATGTAAGAAGATCCCTCCGTAGAAGGACCTTCTTATACGAGAAAATGCGTGGAATTACTCTTCAATTACCTTGAAATGGTACAATCCTTCCAACACTCCTGCTGCTGAATTCTTTGAGGCGAAAAACACACGTTTTGATTTTCTGACAGTGTTCAATGATTCTTCGTGGTTTGCCACAATGATCGATCTAAGAGGATTGGAGAACATATCACGATCGTTCCCGGAGTCACCGGCTGTAAGAACTCGATTGGCTTCAATTCCCCACTTCCAAGCCAGGTAGTGGATGGCATCCCCCTTGCTTGCTCGGTAGGGAAGGATATCTAGATAGGTATCATGGCTGAGCACAAGATGTTGCATGCTCCTTGCTTCTGCCAGGGCTGTTCTAATTCTCTCCATCAAGCTGGGGATCTCACTGCCTTTCTTGATGTTGTAACTGATCTTGTACCTTCGTTGCGTTCCTTCTTCTTCCTGGATCTCAAGTTCAGGAAATGTGGAGAGAACTTCCTTGATTACTTCTGGTTTCCATCTTCTGCGGATGTAGTGTGACCACCCCTTGTCGGGGATATCCTTCGAGCCGTAGTGGATCTCGCTGCCGACTGCAGTGATCAAGATATCCGGTGTCGGGAATGAGTAGCTCTTGAGTATCTCTTGTGCTGACTCAAAACTTCTCCCGGTGGCAATGGCAAATCCTATGCGGTCATGATGCGTGTTGAGGACTTTTGCCAGCTCATCGGCTGCTGCTTTGTCTCCGGTCAGCGTATTGTCGATATCGCAGACCAGAAGGTGTTCGATAGAACCGATCCTCGTTGCAAGGGCTGGTTGTTTCTTCTTGTTCTTGAGAACCGTCTTCAGATGGTCAAGGTAGGTATCGGCATGTGCTGTCCAGTTGTATACCTGCCGGATATGCTGTACGCCGTTCTCTGAAAGCTTCTGCCACTGCTCTGTGTCAGTTAACAGGTTGTAGAGAATCTCCTCAACGGCCTTCCTGTTGGAGATATCGACCAGTATGCCGCTTTCACAGTTCTCGTATATGTCTCTCACTCCACCCTTATCAGTCCCGACATAGGGGAGTCCTACCGCCGAGGCTTCAATGAAGGTAAGGCCAAAATTCTCGAGGGCTGCGGTACTAACAAAAATTCCCCGTTTCATTGCAGCCAACCGATAGATTTCCGGTACATCTCGCTGTGGATTGTGATGCTTAGGAATGGCCATTTTCCCATAGAGGTCATAGCGGTCCATGAGCAATAGCATGTCGGTGAGAACCTGTTTCTCCCCCTCCTCCATCTTGGTGATATCATCCCTGATGCCCGCAACAATGACCAGGTTGGAAATTGCCTGCAGTTCCTTGCTCTTACCGTAGACATCAATCAACAGGTCAATGTTCTTTCTTGCCTCAGGCCTACAAAGGGCAAGGATAAAGGGTTTGTCCATATTCGTGAGGAAACGCTGTAGTTCCTTTACCATTGAGTATTGGGCAAGCTTCATCTCCTCGGTGATGGATGGATCCTGAATCTCATAATGGTAATATGGAAAGAATGTATCCAGATCGAGACCTGGAGGAATGACCTCCATCTTGGAGAGATCTTGCGATTCATAGGGCTCATAGAGCACATTCTTCTCATAATTGGTGCTTGTAATGACCAGGGAGGCGTGACGCATAGTCCTCTCTTCCTGCTCAATACGGGTTTGGATGTGATAGTACTGGTTGAGCTTGTCCTCACTCACTCCTTGGCTTTGGAGATACTCAAGCTTGTTGCGTCCCATTGAGTGGCCGGTAAAGACCAATGGTATCTGGAAGTAGGCAGCCAACTCAGTTGCAACATAGCCTGCATCGGCATAGTGGGCGTGGATGATGTCCGGGGTTTTCTTTTGTGTACGAAAAAAGGAGATCAGGTTGTCTACATACTCATCCAGATATGGCCATAAAAGTTCTTTTCGGAGGTACTTTGTCCCTCCGCAGGTCAGCCTCACAATACGCGCATGTTCACCTATCTGCTCAATGCTCTTGCGGTAATCCTCATTGGTTCTGGAGTCCTTGATCAGACGGGTGAACAGGTCCACCTCTACATCCTCTCTTGAAGAGAGTTCCTTGACGAGGTCGACGACATACCGAGTTTGTCCTCCAGTGTCGGCATCTCTTCCCATTTCAATATCGTCGCTGCGAACAAGTCCATGTACGTTAATTAATGCTATATACATATGCACCTCTGAGTAATTTTTTCATATATAATGATATGTGTCAAATTACCAAAATTATAGGGTCCAAAAAACAAAAAAACTGCCGTTCTGCAGGGTTGCAAGTACGACAGTTTTCCATATGTTCCAAGACTTCTATAGGTCCAACGTCTCAAACTTATCCTTGATGTTGGTGAGGTTCACCAGGGTCAAGGCAACAGCAAGGTCAGTCTGGCCATTCTCAAGAGCATCCACCAGGTAGCGGTACTCATTCACTTTTTTTCTTTGTTCACTGTAGGTCTCCGGAAGTCTGTCCAGGGCGGAATAGAGTTGAGGTGCAAGGTTCTCATAAATACTACTGAGAATGATATTGTCGTTCGACTTGATCAGGGCAGCATGGAAATCGAACTCAGTAGATTTGAACTGTTTCAGCAGCTCAGTATCCTTTCCTCCCTCCAGACTTGGCAAAAGATGCTCCATTCTTGTGCATGCTCTGTCAAGAGAGCGTACGATAAGCATACGGTTCGGATCACGGCTGAGCTCTCTGGTTGCGGAAACCTCAATGGTAGTTCTGACCTGCATCAGGTCGGTGAGGAGTTTCTTGTCAGGGGTATGCTTGTTCATCATGGAGGCAGATAGTGACTCCACAAATTGATCGAGGCTATTGCTCTGAACTATTGCTTTCTTGCCTTGGCGTACTTTGATCAATCCTTTTGCTTCAAGATTCTTGAAGGCTTCTCGTACGCTTCTGCTTGAAGCGTTGAATTGGTCGGCCAGCTCATGCTGACTTGGCAGGTTTTCTCCTGCTTGGTATTTCTTCGAGAGAATCTCTTCCTCAAGCTTGTTGGCGATCGTTGTAGATTTCGTCTCTTGTCCTGACATTGGATTGCCGTTCATATTCTTGCTTCCTTGTTGCAAACGTTTTGCGATATACCTTTTTAAGGATACTTCGTGCAATGCACGAAGACTTCTATCAATATATACGCTATTATTGTGGGAAAAGCAATGGTATATGTTATAAGTTTGTTAAAGGGATAAAAGTAATCACTTACACAATAAACCTATGCGTTCCAGTAATATAGTAATAAATTAATATGATTGTGTACAAAAACCATATAAGTATTACTTTGCAAACTTCTACCATTCTGACATAGGAAATGCGATGAGAGAAGTTGGAGAAAAACTATCGGTATTCATCTGAATTCAGAAAGAATAGCTTAACATGTCATAAGTTTAGTTCACTATATGTGCATATAATAAAGTAAAATATATAAAATCATGATACAATACTCTGTACAAATTGCAATGAATTACTATATCTATTGACATACGTTTTTTTCTCGCTGTATAGTTTAGACGTGGATACTCACGATATGGGAGATTTAATTCTATGAGAAGGATGTGTGTGCTGCTGGTATTGCTGTTACTTCCTTTGTTCCTCTTTGCCGAGGAACCTGGTCAGCCTGCACGCGTTACCATCTCTCTCACTACAACAGTCCCGGAGCTATTGACTCATGGTTTTCTCACAAGTAACGATAGTACTGACATCATCCCGGCCCTTACAGTGTCCGATGCATTCAATGAAGATGGTGCTACTTTCTATTATGCAATCCAGACCAATATAGCCAGACCCTTCGAAGTCTATGCAACGGTCACCCCTTTTGAACTGAAGAATGCCAGTACCTCTGCTCAGGTTGCTATCCAGAAGATATTGGTAGGCGAGCAGGAGATTACTCCAGTCGGTGGAGGAGAGTACGAACTTATTCAATTCACCCCAGGATCGCAAGGTATGGGTTTGACTTCCTATATCCTGACTATCGTCGCAGACCAGAGCCAGATTGAAAACGCCCCATCGGGCCAGTACGAAGCAACAGTCGCAATCGACATCAGGTCAGATACATAAATATTAATCTTTTTTTGAGCAGGGCTGCCCAATTGGGCAGTTTTTGTATTCTTTGTAGAAGTTACATAAAACAAAGATATGACAGATGAATAATTTAAATCTAATATGTACATTAATTCTAGTCAGTACGTTGCTTATGTATAACTACAAAGTAGAAGAAATTATACAACTTACGTTATAAGTTAAAAATCATATAAGTCTATATATAAATAAGAAATAAAAACCTTAATAAAATAAATTCCTAAAAAGATATAAAATATTATCTTTCAATATTGACATAAGTCTTACTCAGTAGTAGGCTATTCATACAAAGGATAGAAGAATAATCATCCGGAGGAGATATAGAATATGAATAAAAAAGTTATTGCACTTGCACTGGTGTTGGTTATTGCAATGAGTGGGGCTTTTGCTGCTCCTCTGGTGGTTTCTACGGGAACAGTCACAGATGTTACTGCCACCTTGAAAGCGGTTATTGGGGGATTTTTCCACCATGGTTTTGTAAATCCGGCAGATTCTAGTGAGTTTAATGCAACTCTAGAAATTTCGAATGCATTTGCAGTCGATCCGGTATTTACCTATGGGTATGAGACAAACACTTCAACTGCTTTTGGCATTTATATGGAAGTGTCGGACTTTATCCATGACACTGATTCGGGTGTAGCCATCAAGATTGCAGACGTTGAAATTGGATCAGCTACTCCAGATCCAGATGGTAGTGGTTTGTATACGCTTCTCACTTCTGCTGTATCTGGCCAATCTGAGAACATTCAGATAAAAATTATCCCATTGAAAGCTACAGGCACCGACCATTTGGGCGACACTATTTCCAGTACTTTGGAATATGTGAATGATAATGCAACTCCTGGTGGATATACGTCAACAGTTACTGTTTCAGTGGCTACCGTCTAATTTCCTTAACTAGGTCAGGTGAACAAGGCTGTGCAGTAACCTGCACAGCCTTTTCTTTCCCCTCTTTTCAGCGGGAATGGTAGTTGGTACTATAGTACTGGGAGATGGATATGAAGAAAGTTTTCTTGGCATGTATGCTTCTCTTCTTTGTGTTGCCTCTGGCAGCTGAGGAGCCTCCACGGTTTCCTCGTGCCACCGTATATATGCAGGGTGTCATCGAGCCAAGGGATCTACGGATCACCATCTACAATGAGGTAGGCGAGGAGCTCTCGGGTGAGGATGCCATACTCAGTTTTGAGTTTCCAAATCTTGAGGAGTGGGAACTGACACAGTCTCTGTATTTCAAATTCTCCTCCCACCTTGCAGAAGCAACCGTTGGAAAGTTGACCTTTTCGATTACTGATCTTGAAATGGATGCGTTGAATAGACTCAGGACAACACTGGAGCTTGAAAGCGAGAGTTTCTTCACAAGTGTGGAGAACGGAAATACCTTTAGTACTAGGTTCCCGACAGGTGCCCAAGATGATGTACCTATCGGGAAACTTACCATCAGAATCAGGAAACGAGCAGCTGATGTCTTTAGCGCAGGCAACTATTCCGGTTCTTTCTCCATTAATTATACCGAAGGAAGTTGAGTTCCTCATAACTCTCGATTGTTGTGAAGTTTGGCTGGTTAATCAACCAATTGGTAAAATAGTTACAAAATTGCAAAATTAATGTTTTACAGTGCGAGAAAACCATGCAATAATCATGAGTGTCGTTGCTCGAGTCTAGACCGATGTTTCCAGCGGATAGACGCGTACCCTTAGGAGAGGAGTCCTAGGGTTCTCAAGGAGGTTGCCGCTACCCATATGGGTAGCGGTTTTACTTTAGTTAAAGCCCTTGCACCGTTTGTAACATTCTTCTCTGGAAAATCCATCGATCCAATCCAACAGCCACGCTTCCAAGTACAGCACTACGGTCCTTGAGCTGGGAGCGCACCACAGGAATACCTGCAAGGCTGTGGTGGGCATGCTGCCGGTAGTACTTCTGGAGAACTGCAAGGTATTGATCTGGGAGATTTGAGATACCTCCACCCAGAATAATCCTATTGCATCCGGTAATTGCACTTGCAGCTGTGAGCGCCATGCCCATTGCCTCTGCAGCTTCCAAGAGAGCTTGAGTCGCCTTTGGGTCTTCGCTTTGTGCCAGTTCCTTGACTGTCTTGCCGGCAAATCGTTCGCTGAGTGCCCACCCTGCAGCTACAGTCTCGAGGCATCCAATGCCTCCGCACCGGCACAAACCTGTCTGCCGTACTGGAAGGTGTCCGAATCTACTCTTCTCTCCTACTATGGTATTTTCTTGCACCAATGCACCGCTGATATGCTCTCCCCAATTGACATAGAGGAACGACTTTTCATCTTCATCCGCAAACCACTGTTCAGCCTCCACCATCGCCCTTAGAGAATGCACCAGAATGGTAGGGCTCTGGGTGTATTCACTGATGGCTTTTGCTAGGGGAACATTCTCCCATGGCCAGTGGTCATGATGGAGTATAGAAAGACCATCTTCACTGATTTGTGCGCTTGTAGCCACCGTGATGCCTGCAATAGGGGCCTTGGTGATTCGTCGCATTTTCAAACACGTCTTGATAATGGTAAGCCCGTGTTCCTTTGCGTCCGGTTTAATCGGCGTTGGGATTCGTTCAAATCTCAGCACATTCCCCAGAAGGTCTGTAAGGGTAAAACAGGTATTCTTACTACCCAACTCTACTCCCAGGACCATTCTAGAACCATGTTGCAAGGCAAGGGTGGTGGGTCTCCTGCCATTGGCAGTCTTGGCCTTTCCTTTCTCCACGACAAGTTCTTCCTGAAGCAACTGCTCCACAATCTCACTGGTGGATGGCTTGTTCAGGGTTAGGCGACGTGCGATATCGGAGCGACTAAACTCACCCTCACGGGCGAGTAGATTGAGTACTCTCAGGCGATTGATTGTCCTGGCTGAGCTTGGGGTGGAAAACTGCATGCCCAAGCATAGCCCACCAATGCGTTTTTGTTAAGGAACAATTGCCGTTGGTTTGAAAAATCAGTATGTTTGCCTATATCCCTTTGGAGGTATTATACGAAGATGGAACAAAAGAAGTTCAAAACTGAAGTATCAGAGCTATTGCACCTGATCATCCACTCGCTCTATTCCCACAAGGAAATCTTTCTCCGCGAGCTGGTATCCAACTCATCCGATGCACTGGACAAACTTAAGTATCTCACCCTTACCGATGACAAGCTCAAGAATCTAGTCTTTGAGCCACGCATCGACATCTCCTTTACTGAGGAAGGTGAAGACCGCACACTCACCATCAGTGACAACGGTCTTGGAATGGGGCATGACGACTTGGCAGACAACCTGGGCACCATTGCATCCAGTGGAACCAAGAAGTTCCTCGCTTCCCTTACTGAGGAGCAGAAGAAGGACAGCAATCTCATCGGCCAGTTTGGTGTAGGTTTCTACAGTGCCTTCATGGTTGCAAAGAAAGTTGAGGTAGTCAGTCGAAAGGCTGGTGAGGAACAGGCTTGGAAGTGGAGCAGCACCGGTAAGGGGAGTTATACCCTTGATGGAGCAGAGCGTGAAAGCCAAGGTACGACCATTATCCTTTACCTGAACGAGGAAGGCAATGAATATGCCAACCGTTGGCAGATTGAGCAGTTGGTAAAAAAATACAGTGACCATATTGCCTATCCCATTTTCCTCTCTTACGACCAGACATCCTACGATGACAAGAAGAAGGACGATGAAGGTAATCCACTGAAGAAGGTTGAACACAAGGTTGAGCAGATCAACAGTTCCTCTGCTCTTTGGAGACGCAGCAAGAGCGAGCTGACCGATG
This sequence comes from uncultured Sphaerochaeta sp., assembly GCF_963666015.1. Classification (NCBI taxonomy): domain Bacteria; kingdom Pseudomonadati; phylum Spirochaetota; class Spirochaetia; order Spirochaetales; family Sphaerochaetaceae; genus Sphaerochaeta; species uncultured Sphaerochaeta sp. The sequence goes on from NZ_OY762555.1 coordinate 2,192,002, forward strand.
AAGAGTACAAGGAGTTCTACAAGCAGAGTAGCTATGACAGCGAAGACCCCTTGTTCTACCTGCATACCCGCGCCGAAGGTGCAACAGAGTACATCACGCTTTTCTTCATCCCAAGTAAAGCACCCTTTGACATGTATTATGCAGATTACAAACCGGGTGTGAAGCTCTATGTGAAGCGGGTCTACATCACCGATGATGACAAAGAATTGCTTCCATCCTATCTTCGCTTTGTACGCGGTGTAATCGACAGTGAAGACCTTCCACTCAATGTCAGCCGTGAAATCCTTCAGCAGAATCGCGTAATGAATGCAATCCGCACCGCATCTGTGAAGAAGCTGCTTGGTGAGTTCCAGAAGATCAGCGAACAGAATCCTGATCTCTATGCAACGTTTATTAAGCAGTACAACCGACCCCTGAAGGAAGGTTTGTATTCTGATTATGCCAACAGGGATGCCTTGCTTGAACTGGTTCGTTTTAAATCCTCCACGGAGGATGGCTATGTAAGCCTCGCCTCCTACAAGGAGCGGATGAAGAGTGACCAGAAATCAATCTATTACATCGCGGGTGGAAAGGAAGAGACCCTCAAGGCAAGTCCCTTGCTTGAAGCGTATAGAAAGAAGGGGTATGAAGTACTCATTATGAGCGACGATATTGACGATATCGTGGTCGGCTCGATCGGTACCTACAAGGAATTGCCTCTGAAAGCAATCAACAAGAGTGGTGCCGTTGATGACCTGAAGGAAGAAGGGGAGGACAAGAAGAAAGACTCCAAGGAGGCGAAAGCCCTCATCAAGAAGGTCAAGAAGGCCCTTGGAGACAAGGTGAAAGATGTTGTTGCCTCTTCCCGTCTTGCAGATTCTCCTGCTGTCGTGGTGGTTGATGAGAATGACCCATCAGTACAGATGCAGCAGATTCTCAAGAGTATGGGACAGACAGACTTTGAAGAAGCAAAGCCGATTCTTGAGATCAATGTGGAAGACCCGATGGTCAAGAAGATTGAAAACAGTAACGATGAACAGTACATCGAACAGCTCAGTTCAGTGTTGCTGGATCAGGCTCTACTTGCTGAGGGTGTCATGCCCAAGGATCCTGTAGGGTTTGCAAAACGATTGCATGCTCTTTTATCTACATAATAGCGAGTAATTAATTATTTATCATGCAAGGTGAAGAGATATTTTTCTTCGCCTTGTTTTTTTTCTCTACCGATGGTAGTGTTTTGTATAATACTTGTATAAGGAAGTAGAAATATGATTGCAAATTTCATGGCACTAAGCAGTGAAGCGGTTGCGGAAAGTTCCACCTTTGGCCGCTTTGTTGAGAAGATTGATAGCTGGATTCAAATTGGGCCGGTCGAATTTTTAGTGAATGTCGCTATTGGTTTGCTTATTGTGCTCATCGGAAAACTGGTGATCATAGGCATTTCTCGAATGCTCAAACGCGTGCTTGATCGTTCCAAGAAGATAAATGACCTGATGGCGCGGTTTGTCTTGAAGCTGGTCAATGTCATAGGATGGATTTTCCTCATCATTGCATTCCTTGGCCGACTTGGCCTTGATATGGGTCCTGTGCTTGCCGGCCTCGGTATCACTGGAGTTGTCCTTGGTTTTGCATTCCAGGATACCATCGGAAACTTGCTTAGTGGTGTGATGATTGTCATCAATGCCCCATTTAGGATTGGTGATTATATTGAAACCGGATCGTTTAGTGGTACTGTGAGTGATATGGACATGATCTGTGTCATCCTCTCCACGCCCGACAACCGCAAGATAACCATCTCAAACAAGCTTGTCTGGAACAGCCCCATTGTGAATTACTCCAATGTTGACCGGAGGAGACTTGGTCTTACGGTCAGTGTTGCCTATGGGACCAACATACAGTTGGCGAAGGATACCATTTGGAAAATCCTCAATTCATACAGTGAGATACTTCCCGAGCCTGCTCCCATGGTAGAAGTGAATACGCTTGCTGCTTCGTCTATTGATTTCGCGGTTCGGCCTTGGACCAAGCCAGAAGACTTCTGGAAGGTGCATTGGAGATTCCAGGGAGAGATCGTGGATCGTCTTGCAGAGGTTGGGATCTCAGTTCCTTTCAACCAGATAGATGTACATATCGTAGACCAGAGCGCAACATAGTCTATTGCTGTTCGCTTACAGAGCAGTGTCTTTCAAGGATGGTACAGAACTCCTTGGAATCCTGGAGAAGGAACTTTCCAAGATAGGATTTTCTCCTCCATGCTTTGGATCCGAATACCAGGGTGATGATTGCATCATTTGTTTCAATTACAACCGAGATGTTGGAGAGTTTGTTCTCCAGCGTCTCGTACGTTTGTTTACAGGAAACAAAGTCTGTATACGGAAAATGGTAGAACTCATCAGCCAAGGTGATTCCCACCATCTGCTTCTTGGTGTCGAAACAGAGCAGGATCCCGTCTCCGATATCGTTGATGTATCCATGTCTGTCATCAAAATCGTACCCGTGCTCTTTCATAAGCTCATTGGTTCTCTCTCCCAGTTTCTGTAGGGTAAGGCGATAGTTGGCTGCTGCTCGGCTACGATTTTTCTTTCCGATGGTCAGTGCATAGAGGTTTGCTGCGGTAACGAGGACTAATAGGGCTAATAATAAGTATTGGAGTATATTCATAGCCGGACAATACCAAGGGCCGGCCGGCTTTGTAAAGACAACCGCTTATGATACACTCATTGTGAGGTGTAACATTGATAAAGATTTTGATTGTTGTTCCCTACCAAGAGTTGCAAGAAGCATTCGATCAAGTCATCCAGAGTTATGACCTGGATACAATTGAAGTGCGTACAACCCATATCTATGGAAGTAATCCCCAAAAGATTGTACCTCTTGCTGCTGATATCATTGTAGCCCGTGGAATCACTGCACAGGCAATTGCCCACCAGAAACCATCGGTGCATGTTGTGCCCATTGCACTCAGTAGCGCGGATTTGCTTAGTGCGCTCGCCAAAGCTAAAAAAAAGAACAGCAATGCCCATATCGGGGTAGTCACGAATGAGCAGCTTTGTGACCAGGAGTTGATCAGCACCTTGGTTGGACAGCCTGTATCAATCTTCCAGGTAACCGATGAGAAAGACGTAAAGATAGGACTGGAGCATCTTGCAAGAAAGGGTTGTACCCTTTTTGTTGGAGGACTCACAATGTGTCGCCTGTGTGAGGAGCAGCAGTTTTCGCATGTGCATGTAAAGAGTGGCTATCAGGCAGTTGTCCATGCAGTGGCAGAGGCTGTTGCAGCCGCTCGCTCTCTGGAGCGGGCACAAACAAGGGGAAATCTGCTTGGGACACTGCTCAACAATGCCGCATATGCGCTGCTTGCGATCAACAGTAGTGCTACTATCATTGCAGCCAACCGGCAAGCTGAACAACTTTTTGGTACTACATCCCTGTTGGGAAAACAACTGATGGAAGTTTATCAATCGGGGAAGTGGGATCTTGCCTTGAAGGTAGGGAAGAAAGAGATACTCGTGCCGATTGCAGGCAAGCAGTTCTTGGTAACTCAACAGCCGATCAGCATGGATGAGGAGACATCAGGCTTCCTCTTCACATTCCAGAATACAGAAGCAATCCAGCAGACAGAGCATATGATCAGGACGGAGCTGAGCAGAAAAGGCTTGGTCGCCAAATATACATTCTCCAACATTGTGACACAGAATGCCCAGATGAAGGCTCTGGTGGAGAAAGCCAGAAGGTTCAGCCAGGTTCCAGGTGCCGTACTCCTTCTCGGAGAGACTGGAACAGGAAAGGAGTTGTTTGCCCAGAGCATACACAATGAATCGCCCCGTGCCTCGCAGCCTTTTGTTGCAGTGAACTGTGCAGCACTTCCAGAGCAATTGTTGGAGAGTGAGTTGTTCGGGTACTCCGAGGGGGCCTTCACCGGTGCAAGCAAGGGAGGAAAACCTGGGTTGTTTGAATTGGCTCATAAGGGCACCATTTTCCTCGATGAAATAGCAGAGATGCCGATAGTCGTGCAGGCGAAACTGCTTCGTGTCCTTCAGGAGCGAGAGGTTCGCCGAGTAGGGGCTGACATGGTTGTTCCTGTAGATGTGAGAGTCATTAGTGCTGCAAACAGCAATATCCTGCAGAAAGTGCAGGATGGTTCATTCCGCCTTGATCTGTTCTATCGTATTAGTCTGTTGAGCCTGATGCTGATTCCTTTGCGTGAGCGTCCCGAGGATATCGGGTTGTTGTTCTCTCATTTTGCCACGCAATACTGCGAGCGGCATGGACTGAATGGTATCAACATCAACACAGAGGCTTTGGAGATGCTTGAACAGTTCTACTGGCCCGGGAACATCCGCGAGTTGCGGAATGCAGCAGAACGGCTTGCAATTCTCCATACCTCCGACAGGGTTGGCGTCCGAGAGATAGAGCAACTTGATATCGGGTCTACTGGCTTGTACCTTGAAACAAAGGAAACAGAAAAACAAAAGCCAAAAAAGAAAAAACGCTCCGATCACGAGCTGTATGAGCAGTTCCTCGCCAGTGGTTTGACTCGGGAGGAATTCGCCAAGGAGGTCGGTATAAGCAGGACAACGCTTTGGAGGAAGTTCTCCCGATTTGAAATAGAGTAGATATGTTTCATAAACGTTTCAAATGAAACATGAAACATTTTGAATGTAACATTGAAACATGTTAAAAAAGTCTTAAAAATTTTTAGGAAATTGTAGGAAATTTTTCATATTTGGTTACTTTACTAGGAGATATGTGTATACAAGAATCCATTATATAATAGATTGTATACAATAGATTGTAAACTTGGCACGTTAGTTGCTACCTCTATTGCCGGAGTGACGAGTATTGTTACTCACTGCAAGTATGAAGAGGAGTAATCCATGAACGATAAACCTGTATTGGGACTTTTAATCGGAGACGGAGCCGGAGTCGGACCAGAGATCATCGCCAAGCTGGCTGTTGGTAAATTTTTTGAACAGTATTGTAAACCAGTGGTCATTGGTGATGTACGTATACTTGAGCGTGCATTCTCTGTGATTGGGTCCTCTGTTCCCTTGCAGGTGATAGGCGATGTGTATGAAGCTGACTGGAGCAAGGGCCTCCCAATCCTTGACCAGAAAGATCAGGACCCTGAAGTGGTGAATTTTGGTACCCTGACCACAGAGGCAGGAAAGGCAAACCTTAATGCTCTGGAACTTGGTGTTTCCTTGTATAAAGAGAAGAAGATTGAAGGTTTCTGTTTCGCTCCTTTCCATAAAGCAGGACTCAAGCAGGCAGGAAGCAAGGTGGAGAGTGAACACCACTTACTCGCCCAGTTGTTCAACCATACTGAGCCCTTTGGGGAGATCAATGTGTTGGGTGACCTCTGGACTACCCGAACCACCAGCCATATTCCCATCAGTGAGGTAAGCAAGAACTTGACGGTAGAGAGTATCCTGCGTGCAGTACGTCTTGCCAACGCATCCTTGAAGAACAGTGGCATCACAAAGCCACGTCTTGCTCTTGCTGCACTGAATCCCCACGCTGGAGAGAATGGCCTCTGTGGCCGTGAAGAGATTGATGTAATCATCCCAGCTATTGAGAAAGCAAGAGAGATGGGAATTGATGCAACCGGGCCATATCCAAGTGACATCACCTTCATCAAGGCCTTCCGTGGTGATTTTGACGGGGTAGTGACCATGTACCATGACCAGGGACAGATCGCTCTGAAACTCAGGGGATTTGATGAAGGCATCACCATTGCTGGAGGCCTTCCCGCTCCTATTGTTACCTGTGCACATGGTACGGCTTATGATATCGCCGGAACCGGTGTTGTGAAAACCAGCGCTTTTGAGAATGCAGTGAAAATGGCCTCCCGTATGGCCAACCACCTGCGTCAACAAGCGTAAGGAGAGAGGATATATGCAATTAAAAAAGGTTACGAGTCAGATGGTGATTCCTGTAATCACAGCAGTGATAGCTGCACTTTTCATCTATCTCGGGATCAACAAGTACGGCTTTTGGCATGAGCTCAGGGGACCACTTCCAGGTTTTTTCCCTACTCTCATTGGATTTGCTTTGCTAGCTTTGAGCTTTATTGCCTTCCTGGGTTCTTTCAAGGAAGAGAAGACCTCCTATCCGATTGAGAGCTGGTTTCCTGCTCTTGGCGTGATCGCCATCATGCTTGCCACTCTGGTCATTGGGATGATTCCCAGCCTTGCACTCTTTGTCATTCTTTGGCTCAAGTGGTACGAAAAGTATAGTTGGAAGACAACCCTCATCGGGTTGGCTGTCATCATGGCCATTGTAATTGGAGCCTTCGTCATGTGGCTCGGAGTTCCCTTCCCGAAGGGAATCATCTACAACTGGATCGCGTACTGAGGAGCATGCAATGGAAAATCTAGAAATGCTATTCATGGGCTTTTCAGTAGTCCTTACCTTTCAGAATGTTATGGTTACCATGCTTGGTGCTGTACTCGGCCTTGTGGTCGGTGCAATGCCTGGTATTGGTTCCCTCGCAGGGGTTGCCCTGTTGCTTCCCCTTACCTATAAGTTCAATCCAACCACCGCAATCATCATGCTTGGTGCACTCTATTACTCCAACATGTATGGTGGATCGTTCAGCGCAATCCTCCTGAACATCCCTGGAGACTCTCCTGCTGTCATGACCGCCCTTGATGGGTATCCGATGGCAACCAAGCGGAATAGGCCTGGTCAGGCACTGTTCACTTCCAATCTTTCCTCCTTTATCGGTGGTTTCATTGGAATGATCATCCTTACCTTTATGGGCCCTGCGCTTGCAGAGCTCGGACTCAAGTTTGGTCCTGCTGAGATGACTTCTCTCTTGTTGGTTGCGATGACTTCCATCGGCTGGCTGGTAGGGGAAAGTCCGACCAAGGGCGTTGTTTTGACCTTGGTTGGTATCCTGCTGGCAACAATGGGTATGGATACGCTTACAGGAAGCCCCCGTTACGACTTCGGCAACATGTATCTGCTCGGGGGTATTCCTTTTACACCGTTCGTCATTGGAGCGGTCGGTTTCAGCCAGGTGCTCAAATTGATGGCGGAGCGAAACAAGAAGGTTGATGTCAATCTGACACAGAAGCTGACGATCAAAGGCTCTATGTTGACCCTCCATGATGTACGCCGCCTTGTTCCTCCCGCTATCCGCAGCGGTTTCATGGGAACCTTTGTTGGTGTACTTCCCGGAGCTGGTGCGACAACCGGAGCATTCCTTGGGTATGCAGCGCAGAAAGCCTTCAAAAGCGAAGAGCCGCTTGGCAGCGGTGCCATCGAGGGAATCGCTAGCTGTGAGGCAGCAAACAACGCCGCCGCCGCTGGGTCCTTTGCTCCCTTGCTTGCCTTGGGTATCCCCGGTAGTGGTACCGGTGCAGTCTTGCTTGGTGGATTGATGATGTGGGGTCTGAATCCTGGACCACTGCTTTTCTCCAGCAATCCTGACTTTGCATGGGGCTTGATTGCCAGCTTGTTCCTCGCAAACATACTCACCCTGTTCATTTCCCTTGGGGTTATTCCCTTCCTGATCAAGATCCTCACCGTCCCGGTACGGATTCTGATCCCGATCATCACCGTGGTCTGTGTGGTTGGTGGCTACAGTACCAGTAACTCCATGTATGGTGTGATCATCATGTTCCTCTCTGGGTTGTTCGGGTATATCCTTGACCGCAATGGCTATGGAGTAGCTCCTATGCTGCTGTCGTTCGTCTTGGCCCCACTGCTTGAATCGAACATGCGTAAGGCCTTCATCATCAGCAATGGTGGTTTGGGAATCTTCGTTGACAAGCCGATTTCTGCCTTCCTGTTGTTGGCTCTCTTGGCAATCGTAATGACCCCTGTGGTGAAGTTCATTCTCCGCAAGGCAGGCATTCGAAAGAAATAAGGTGTTATTTCCTCATAAGAGGAATTGGATATTGGAAAATGTGGGAGTAATCCCACGAGAAAAAAGAGGAGATAGAGAAATGAGAAAAATTGCTCTAGTATTGGCCTTGGTTTTGTTGGTAAGTATGTCCGTTTTCGCAAACGGAACTGCTGAAGCTGCAGATGGTGCAGAGAAGTCCTTCGTACCTACCCGTAATGTTGACTGGTATGTGACCAGCTCCCCCGGTGGTGGTTCCGACATTTTCACCCGTACGATTACCGACATTGCTACTGAAGAGGATCTAATCAACGGACAGAATTTTGTTATTCAGTACAAGACCGATGGTGCTGGTGAGGTTGGTAGACTGCTTGTTTCCAACATCAAGGCTGGCGTCCAGGCAGACCACACCTTGTTGACCTTCAACAGTGGTGACTTGATGCCGATGGTTAAGAACACCAATAATAGATTCCAGAATTTTCAGCCCATTGCTCACATGGCTGTAGATAAGCACTTGATCTTCATCGGTGAGTACTCCAAGTACACCAGCGCTGAAGAGATCATTGAAGCTTTGAACAATGGAGAGAGATTGGTTCTTGGTGGTTCCAAGGGTGATGACATCGCTTGTCACGCTGCTCTTATCAAGGAACTTGGTGTTACCCAGGATCAGCTTTCCTACATTGCACACGATGCAACCAGTGGTGCTATCACTGCAATTCTTGGTGGTCACTTCGACCTCTTGATCTCCAAGCCTGCAGCAGCTTCCCAGTATGTTGAAGCTGGTAAGCTTACCCCGGTTCTGGCTCTTTCCACCAGCCGTTTCCCTGGAAACCTCAGTGGTGCTCCGACCCTCAGCGAGCTCGGTTACGAGAACGTAGAGGTTCCCAACTGGAGATCTGTTGTTGCTCCTAAGAGCATGAGTGCTGCTGCAGTTACCTACTGGAGCAATGTCATGAAGCAGGTCAACGACACCGACGCTTGGCAGAAAGGCTACATCGAGAAGCAGAAGCTGGTTCCCGATTTCATGGACACCGATACCTACAGAGCGTATGGTATGAAGTTCCAGGCTGACTACCTTGAGTCAATCGGTAAGTCTGAGTAAGGTTTTCCGCGTCATGTGACTTAGATCTTGAGGGGTGAAAGAAGGTATCTTTCATCCCTCAATTTCAAACTACCCTGAATACAAGGGTAATGATGAGAGAAAAGGGGATACTACGATGAAACGTGTTGCACTTATCCATACAGTACGACCAGTATTGGGCAGTTTTTCAGAGTTGCTGGAAAATGTAGTGGGACAGAAGCTGAAGATTCATAACATTCTTGATGATTTTCTTGCTTCCGATCCTGCTGAGATTGGTTATTTCTCCTTGGAAAACCGAAAGCGGTTGTTCAATGATCTACAATCTTGTGAACTCACCAAGCCCGATGTCATTGTCGTCACCTGTTCAACACTCAGCCCTGCAGTACAGCTCATCAGGCCATTTATCAACGTTCCTGTCGTTGCCATTGATGACGCAATGACAGAGAAAGCAGTCCGCATCGGCAAGAAAATCAAGGTAGTTGCCACCGCCATGAGCACCCTTGAGCCTACCATCAGTAAACTCAAGATGGAAGCAGCAATCGCAGGAACCGAGATAGAAGTGGATGCAGAGGACAATGAACCAGCCTATACCGCCATGCGTGCTGGGGATATGGAAACACATAACCGTCTGGTGCTTGAGATGATCAAGCAAGTGAAAGGGTATGACTGTATTGTTCTTGCCCAAGCTTCCATGGGGCATCTGCAAGAAGAAGCAGAGCAGTTAGCGGGTGTACCGGTACTGGCAAGCCCAGTTCTCTGTTGCCAGAAGGTAAAGAGCATACTGGAAGGGGAAGTGTAATGCATACAGATATCCATGCATTTTGTCGCCTTGGTATAGTGGTCTCTATGGCCTATCCCTCTTGTTCAAATAGTGAACAAGACTATCATGCATCTCTCAAGAAGCTTCTTGTAGATCCTACCTTTCAGGTTATGGAGATCGGAAGTCTGCCATTCTCATCGTTGTATGATTCGGTGCCTGCCATGATCAAGACAGCACACTGTGATAGTACCTATAGTGGACACTCCCTGCTCTTTGCGAAGAAGTTGAACATCAACAGCTTGGATGATGTGGAGAGAAAGCAGGCGGTTCAGATTTTGAAAACAGGAATCGATGAGGCGTATGCAATGGGAGCGGAGGAGTTCCAGTTCCTCTCACGTGGGTATGAGAAAGGGAAAGAAGATTCCTATCTTGATGCGTTGATTGCCTCAACAAAGGAACTTTGTATTTATGCAAAAAGCAAAGGTTCCATGCCGGTCGTTCTTGAGGTTTTTGACCATAACATAGACAAGAAGTCACTGCTTGGCCCGTCTTCATTGGTCAAACAGTATGCAGAGGCAGTCTGTCCTGAAAACAATAATTTTGGGATTATGATCGATTGTTCCCATATCCCCATGATCGGGGAGAGTATTGATGAGGCTGTTGAGCCTATCAAGCAGTACATCAAGCATGTGCACGTAGGGAATACCCTCATCAGTGATCCCAACCATCCCAGTTATGGGGACTATCATCCACGGTTTGGATATTCTGGTTCAGAGAACGACACAGAATACCTTGCTGCTTTCCTGCAGAAAATGAAAGATATTGGCTACCTCACTGAAGGCGGCAAGAATATTCTCTCCTTTGAGGTAAAACCCCAAGCAGGAGAGGATGCAGACTTGGTGGTAGCAAATGCTAAAAGGACTCTACAGGATGCCTGGAGGCAGGTTAATTAATTGTATACAAGAGTACTAAGATATACATATTTTCAATAATATTAGTATTTTTTCAGAGTCATTATAATTGTAAAATAATTATATATATTAAAGTTAGTTAAGAAAAAAATTGACAAGTGGTTTTTGCTGTGTTACAGTATGTATACAGTATACAATAATTAGGAGAAAAAAATGAAAAAAGGACTTATGTTACTTCTTTCGATTGTGCTCATCGGGTCTGTTCTTTTCGCCAATGGAAGCAGTGAGGCCAATACTGTTGCCTATCCTTCCAAGACTATTCAAATGATTGTTCCGTATGGGGCAGGTGGTGGTGCAGATATTTCTGTTCGATTGCTTACCAAATATCTTGAAGAAGAACTAGGGCAGAAATTTATTGTCCAGAATGTAAGCGGTGGTAGTGGTACAATTGGATTCAACCAATTGGCAAATGCTAAAGCAGATGGCTATACCTTGGGGTATTTCTCTTCAACCCAATCCAACGATAACCTATTGTTTGAAGGTATCAGGTATGATAATACCTCATTTACTCCGATTTCGATGTATGCAAGTGATCCCCATATTGTCATAGCTTCCAGGTCTTCCGGTATCACCAATATGCAGGAATTGATTGCTGCAGCAAAAAAGAACCCTGGTGAAATTACCTTTGGGCTCGGTGGTGCTTGGACCAGTCACGATTTTCTTCGCATGAACCTTGAAAATGAAGCAGGTATCGAATTTAAGAGAATGGTGTTCCAGGGTGGTGCCGCTGCTGTCACTGCTGTTGCTGGAGAGAATTGTACTGTTGCAGTCCCGTTTGTCAGTGAAGCCCTTGCTCAGATTGAGGCAGGAAATGTGGTACCCATCGCAATTTCCAGCAAAAACCGGTATCAGTTGGCTGATCAGATTCCTACCATCATGGAGTCAGGTCTTGATTTCACACACACCATGTGGAGAGCAATTGTTGGTCCTGCTGGGTTGAGTGATGAAGTTGTACAGACAATTGATGCAGCAATGGGTAAGGTGATGAGTAATCCTGATTTCCAGAAAGAAGCACTTGCTGCTGGTATTTTTGCTGATTACATGGATGCTGAAGCGTTTTCTGCTTTCTATGAAGAGAATCACGCTCTTTATAAGAAATTGATTGAAGACGCACAGCTGTAACAATGTGTCTCTAAGGGTGTTCCGGATAGATTCAGGTCTATTCGGAACACTTTTTTAGGAGGTCAAGATGAATAAGCTTACTGGGAATCGAGTGTTTCTCCTTGTTGGTGCATTGGTGCTCATAGCCTTTGCCACACAGATTCCAAAAATTCCAAATGGGGCCAAAGAATACCCACTTGTTTTATTGGTTGCGAGTATTGTAACTACTATTGTTCTGTTTTTCTTGCCACAAGGGAAGGAAGAGCCCATCGGTAAAGATGCCTCTATGAGGATTTTTGTCTTTGCTGCAATGATAGGTCTTTCACTTTATCTATTGACCAAAATTGGTTATATCTTATCAACAACCCTATTCATCTATGTCGGGTTGTGGTACTTGAAACTCAAGAGGAATCTTCTATTCTTCCTCTTTCCACTCGTTGTTACATTGTCCATGTATTTTCTTTTTACACGTGGATTATCTGTGATTCTCCCCATGGGAGAGTGGTTCACTCTTTCTTTATAGGAGACGGAAATAATGATTGAGAATATTATATTGGGAATCCAAGGTGTATTCACATTGGAAAACTTGCTCTTTGAATTCATTGGAGTGACGATTGGAATAATCTTTGGTGCTCTTCCAGGTTTCAGTGCCACGATGGGTGTTGCTGTATTTGTTCCCTTCTCATATATATTGGAACCAGGCGCTGCAATGCTATTACTTAGTGGAGTATATTGTGGAGGGGTTTATGGAGGATCCATTCCTGCTGTTCTGCTCGGGATTCCTGGTACGCCCGCGAGTGTCCCTACAAGTTTTGAAGGGAGAGCAATGGTAGCCCAGGGCAGAAGTGGAGAAGCACTAGCAACCGTTACTTTTGCTTCCGCCTTTGGAGGTTTCATCTCTTCAATAGCACTGCTTCTCTTTGCGCCGTTGCTGGCTATAGTTGCCTTGAAGGTTGGTCCTCCAGAGCAAATGATGATAGCAATTTTTGGTTTGAGTGTAGTGTCGATGCTCAGTGAAGGGAATATGTTCAAGGGATTGTTCGTTGCCTTTGTGGCTCTGTTGATCTCAACGGTTGGACAGGATCCCATGCTTGGATTTCCAAGATTTACATTCGGCAATTTCATGCTTACCGGTGGTTTTGAAACAGTTTCCGTCCTGATTGGGTTGTTCAGCTTACCTGAAGTCTTCAAGATGCTGGAAAGCACAAAGACAGAAGAAAAGGCTTCCAAGGTCAGTAAATTGCGCCTAGATATCAAAGAGATAGTTTCAAACTGGGTAAATTTGATTCGATCGTCGTTGATCGGTATAGGTATTGGAATTATCCCAGCAGCAGGGCCGGATATCGCATCCTTTCTCTCATACAACGAGGCTAAGAAGGCAAGCAAACATCCTGAGAAATTCGGAAAAGGGAACCCTGAAGGGATCATTGCCAGTGAGGCGGCAAATAATGGAGTTACTGGTGGATCCTTGATTCCATTGCTTACGCTAAGTATTCCTGGTAGTGCTCCAGCAGCAATATTTCTTGGAGCGATGATTATTCATGGATTACGACCGGGGCCTCTGTTGTTTACTCAGCACGCTGGAACTGTCTATACCCTGTTAGTGGGATTTGCTGTTATCAATATCATGTTGTTTTTTGTTGGATGGGCCTTTTGTAGGTTTGCGGGAAAGATTCTTGTCATCCCAAAACAGATCCTTGCTATCATTATCGTTGTACTGGCAACAGTAGGCTCCTTTTCAATTCAGCAGAACATGATGGATGTTGTGACCATGTATGTTGCAGGAATAATTGGGTATTTTATGCTGAAGTTCAATTACCCTCTTTCTCCTGTCGCTTTGGCATTACTCTTGGGACCGATGCTTGAAGAGGCAATTACACTTACCAATACGATGTATTCAAATTTCTTCATGATTTTCACAAGACCGCTGACTGTTGTGTTTGGATTGTTCATTATTGTGTCTTTCTTCTGGCCGATGATTAAGAAAAAATTCCTGCGGAGGAAGGTTTAATGAGAACTACGATATTTGCTTCTGCACTGCTTTGGGGACCCGAACTGGAGCTTAGAAAGGATCAATTGGTCACGATTGATGATGGTTTTATTGTATCCATTAATCAAGGGAAGCAGGATGATGCTGAAATAGTATTGGAGAAAGACCATGTTCTTATGCCTGGAATGATCGATGCTCACACGCATCTTGCCTTGGATGCGAGACTTCCCGGACATCTGGATATGATGGAAGATGCTGAATCAAAGCAGACAATACGTGCTTTAAAAACAGTTCATGATAATCTACATGCAGGTATTACTGGATTGCGTTCAGTTGGTGATAGATATTATCTCGATGTACTCTTGCGTGATATGATTAACGAGGGGACTCTTGAAGGTCCTTGGATGCAGGTTGCTGGAATAGGTATGAAAGGACTTCATGGCCATGGGTATGTAGGAAAGAGTTTTAGTGGTAAGGAGGAGTTTCGACGCCAAGCTCGCCAGAACATGTTCAATCATACAGATTGGTTAAAGATATTTATCACAGCAGGAGCCCCTCCGAAAGGAAAACATGTTAACTGCTTTTTAACGAGGGAAGAGGTCCGGACTGTGGTGCAAGAGGCTGCTTCCTGTGGGCTTAAGACAAGTGCTCATTGCATAGGTGGACAAGGCTTGCGGTATTGCACCGAAGAAGGGATAGATGTACTCGACCATTGCTATTGGGTGGACCAAACTGATATAGATCTTATAATGCAACATGATACCACTGTGTGCTTTACTCCGGGAGTTTTTATGGATGATTCTCGGCTGCCTCTCTGTCCCCAAGGACATGTTGATAGTGTGATTAGGACAAGAGAAGAAGTGGTAAAACGATTGTCTAGTTTGGTAGGTGCAAAACCAAGATTCGTGATTGGAAGTGATGCATATCACGGCAACCTGTATAAGGAAATTGAATACATGGTAGCGTTGGGAATGAGTAGAAAAGAAGCTCTGAAGGGTGTCACTGTGAATGCCGGGAATGTGATGGACCAGACTGTTGGCGTTTTGCAGGAAGGATACCGTGCTGATTTGATCACCGTAAAGGAGAATCCTCTCGTTACCCCGAACGCTTTAGCAGAAGTATCTTTCGTAATGAGGCAGGGTGTTCAGGTTCGCTAATCACGTAAGGAGGGTACAGTGAAACTGGGAAATACAACCATGGAAGTCTCTTCCATTGCACTAGGAACATGGGCAATGGGTGGTGGAGACAGCTGGGGAACCAGCGATGAAACAGAGAGTATAAAAACAGTACATCGTGCACTGGAGAGAAGCATCAACTTCATCGATACTGCCCCTGCCTATGGGAATGGATTGAGTGAAGAGCTCCTTGCAAAAGCTCTCAAGGGAAAGCGCAATGAGTGTATCCTAGCGACCAAATGTGGTTTGATCTGGGGGCCTGAGGACGAGGGGTCGGTACACAAGAGTCGTGATGGAGTGGTTATCCGCCGCAATCTCAGCCCAAGCAGCATTATTGAACAGGTTGAGAAGAGCTTGAAACGACTTGAGACGGACCATATTGATCTGCTGCTAACCCACTGGCAGTCAATTCCCCCATATTTCACTCCCATCGAGGAGACGGTCCAGGCAATGGAGCGTCTGATTGAACAAGGAAAGATACGCAGCTATGGCGCATGCAACCTTACCCTGGAACAGTTGAAAGAGTACCAATCTTATGGAAGTCCTTCCTTGATCCAGGAACGGTTCAGCTTGCTTACCCGTAGTAAACAGACTCTAGCATCCTACTGTGCTGAGCATGGCATCACCTTCCAGGCATATAGCCCTCTTGAGCGGGGTTTGCTTACCGGGAAAGTCAATCTCGATACCAAGGTGGTGGGCACGGCGAAAGCTTCTGTATCTTGGTATGATGCAGAGCATCGACCCCAGGTTCTCCATATGCTTGACTCCTTAAAAGAGATGGCAGAAAGCTATGGTTGTGCTGTAGGGAATCTCGTCATTGCTTGGACAAGACAGGCAGGAAAAACAATGAATGTTCTCTGTGGCGCACGCAAACCTGAGCAGATCGAGGAGAACAGCCAGGCCTTGTCAGTAGTGCTTTCTCAGAGGGACTGGAAAGCAATTGATGACCTAACAAAGCCTCTTTTGACATAGTTCAGGAAGATAAACCCAATAAAAGGCACCCAATCGGGTGCCTTCTGTATGGTATCCATGAATCTGTGTCTTATTCAGCATTCAGTTCCTTGATGAACTTGATCATATCAATTGCCTTGGGAGGACAGCCGGGTAGGCTTTTCCCCAGACCCTTGGTGCAGATGCCAACACCGACCTTGGAAGGGTCATTCACCCCCTTGTACCCTTGTCCGATACAGATATTCTGTTTGATGTTTTTCAAACGATTCACCTCATCAAGACGCTTAAGGGCATGTATCAGATTTCCATAACAAGCAGAGCATGCGCTATCTGGCTCAGTATAGCGACCAAGGTAGTTTGCCCTTCCTGTAGGGCGGGCGACAGGCTCATCGCTTGGTTCATTCAGCTGGATGATGTTGGTTCCCTCGAGATCAGTGGTTCCGACCCCCAGATGTTCTGCCATCTCGATATAGGGTACATCCTTGAGCTCAAAGCCCATAAGGGAGGCTCCGAAGCTGTCACAGAGAACACTGTCTCGGCAGGCAAACATCCGGTTGGTCTCAACAGGGTTACCCCCTTCCTCGAAATCAAGATCGCCGTTCAGGCTATCAACAATGACCAGATCTGCATCCCTCACTGCGTTGAGGGCAGCAATGGGGCGATGTAGTCCAAGGGAGTGGAACAACCGCTTGCTGCGGTCTGATAAACATCCCTTCATATTCTTTAGCGCACAGGTCATCGCAGTCTGGCAATGTCCCTTCAAGACAGGCAGGCTGATCAGGAAATCAGTTTCCAGGATAGTTTTGCTAACTTCCATGGTGATTCCCTCTACGGTTTTTTTCTCATAGGTGTCATCCTTCACATCAACAAGGGGAACATTGTATTTCTTGCTGATCTGGTTGTAGCCATTGACCCTGAATCCCTCTTTGGTGGAATCGCCTACCCAGGCACTCTCCACAATTGAGATGTTGTGATATCCCTTTTCCTGGAGAAACTCGATGATGGAAACAACAATCTCAGGATGGGTGGTCGCTCCACTGTCAGCGGTTACAGCAACCACAAGATTGGGTTTGAGAGCGATGGATGCATTTTTATCGGGAAGAAGCCTTTCGATATCGATGGATTGCAGCAATGCTCTCGTCATGCTGTTTGCATCCGATCCGTAGGTGATGATGATGTCATCTTTATTCATGCATTGTCCTTTCCTAAATGACTGGTGAGATCGTGGGTGATGTGTTCATAAAGCATGTGCTTGCACGCTTCTTTTTCTCCGTTTTTCAACAAGCTCATCATCTGGGCATGCTGGCCAAGGTAGTAGGAAAGCTCATCTTCAGGAAGGTTCTGTGCAATTCTGAGCTGCTGGATTTTTGCATCAAGACGCTCACAGATGCTGATCAGGGCACTATTCCTACTGGCTTTGATCAATGCAAGATGGAACAGGCTGTCCTGTTCAAAAACGGTAGCCCTGTCCCCGATTCCCATTGCATACTGACAGTCGGCTGCATAACGGGAGAGTTCCTTTACATTTTCCGCGTATGAATCCTCATCAATCGAATCGATGGCAAGTTGTTCCAATGAGACCCGGACCTTTGCGATATCATCCGCTTCCTGGGGAGAGATGATTGAAACCACAGCGTGGCTTCTGGGCTTGATGGTTACAAGTCCATACTCTGCCAAGCGTCTGATAGCTTCCCTTATCGGAGTCCTTGAAACTCCAAATTGTTCTGCAAGGGACTCTTCCGGGATTTTCATCCCTCCCTTGAGCTGGCCAGAGAGGATCTGGTCCTTGAGCATGGTATAAACTTGGTCAGAAAGACTATTTTGTATACATTTAGGCATACTTGGTACCCCCATTAACTAATACTACTGTAAAAGGAATTTTCTGGTAAGTCAATGTTAATTGTGTACAAAAAACATATTGTAAAAATTTCACGCTTTCTTTGCATGTACCTACACAAGAAATGCACAGTATTTATATATGGAAACATCAAATTGATAAAAATTTCTAAAGAAGTACAAGAATTCCTTTGACAAGGATTGCTGTCCATGGTATCACTATTGTATACAGTACACAATGCACTGCTTGTTAGACTAAACCAATAGCAAGAAACAGTGAATAAGGAGTTTCCTAGATGAATACAACAGTCAAGGAGTTGCTCAGCCAGAAAGACAGAAAGTTCAATGCAAAGGAACTTGCACTGCTGGCAGCATATTTTAGGAGCGTGATGTTCGATACCCTCCACACAAGTGGAACCGGACACTGGGGTGGAGCCGCTTCAAGTGCCGAATTGACCACCTGCCTCTATTTCAATCGGCTCAATATCAAGAGTGACGATCCCCAGTGGGAAGATCGCGACCGTGTAGTACTTTCGAAGGGACATGCTTCGATGAATCTCTACACCATGCTTGCCCACCGGGGGTATTTTCCGGTTGAGGAACTTCCAACCTTCCGTACCTTGAATACCCGATTGCAGGGTCACCCCTGTATGAAGACCCTCCCCGGTGTTGATATGTCCACCGGAGCCCTGGGGCACGGGCTTTCCATCGGATTGGGAATGGCCTTAGCTGCAAAGCAGTCTGGGAAGCAGTTCTGGACCTACGTTATCAGTGGTGAAGGGTGTTTGAATGAGGGGCAGAGTTGGGAAGCTCTCATGAGTGCAGCAAAGTTCAAGCCTGAGCATTTCGTCCTCATGATCGATTACAACAAGGTTCAGCTTGATGGAACCGCTGATGAAATCATGCCGCTCGACCCGCTTGCTGACAAACTCAAGTCATTCGGCTGGAATGTTGCTGATAAAGCCTACGATGGAAACAACACCGAAGAGGTGATGGAGTCCTTCGCATGGATGGATAGTGACAACCAGTGGCCGAAAGCTGTTATCTATAATACTGTGAAAGGAAAGGGTGTCTCCTTCACTGAAGGAAAAAATACTTGGCATGGAGCTGTCATCGATGATGACTCATACGCTAAGGGTATGATTGAATTGAATGCTGACATTGAGAAGAAGGAGGCCTCCCTATGAGCGATGCCATGAGAGATGCTTTCGGCAAGAAGCTTGCCGAATTGGGTGCTACCCATCCTGAGTTGGTGGTGTTTGATGCTGATGTATCTTCCTCCACCAAGAGTGCATATTTTGGGAAGGCTTTTCCCGACCGCTTCTACAATGTAGGAGTGGCTGAGGCGAATATGGTCGATATTGCTGCAGGTATGGCAACTGCTGGATACCATCCTGTGGTTAATGCTTTTGCCATCTTCCTTGCCCTGAAAGCTACCGACCAGATTCGTAATACCCTCTGCTATAACAAGCTTCCTGTCATTATCGCAGGAGCCTATGGTGGTCTTTCCGACTCCTTTGATGGAGCAAGTCACCAAGCAATAACTGACATTGCCATCATGAGAGCACTGCCGAATATGCAGGTTATCGTTCCTGGTGATGCCAAACAAGCTGAGCAGGCATTGGAATATGCACTGAAGCAGAAGGGTCCTGTGTATATCAGGCTTAACCGTAATGCAATGCCTGATCTTCCTGCCTCTGATACAATCGGGACAGTCTGTACTGCAAGTGGAAGTGATGTAACTATCGCAGCGAACGGTATTACTGCAAGCTTCGCCAATGAGGCAGCCGCTCTGCTCCAGAAAGAGGGAATCAAGGCTGAGGTGTTGAGTGTACCTGTAGTCAAGCCTCTTGATGTCCAGTCCCTCAAGGACAGCGTAGCCAAGACCGGTAAGCTACTTTGTGTCGAAGAGCATGTGCTCGCTGGTGGATTTTCCAGTGCTGTCAGTGAGGCCTTTATGAAGGAAGGAATTTCCTGTAGATTTGATGCTATAGGAATCGAGGATGTATTTACCGAGACTGGTCCTTATGAACCTCTCTTGGCAAAATATGGAATAAGCGCAGAGAATATTGCAGAACGCGCAAAAAAACTTTGCAAATAAGGAGATACTGATATGGATCAAATGAAACGTGCCTATACACTCTTGAATGATTGGAAAGGGGACTCATATGTCCACGGATTGGGTGTGCTTGACCAGGTAGGACCATTGGCTGCTGGGTTCGGTAAGCGTGCCCTCGTGGTAAGTAATACCACCTATATGAAACCAGTTGTAGACAGGGTTGTCTCCTACCTCAATGCTGCAGGTGTAGAGCTTGCCGGCAATATGATTGCTCCCGATGCAAAACCCAATGCTCCCCGTGAGGATGTCTATCGTCTGGAGTCCTATATCCTGCACACCAAACCTGATTGCATCGTGGTCATCGGTGGTGGTTCGGCCATCGATGCAGTGAAAGCAGCCAATGCATTGGCTACCCTTGGCGCAAAGGTGACCCCCGAGATTGACCACTACTTTGGAACCAATGTGGTGAGCAAGTCCCTTGATGAGACCGGCTCTTCCATGATTCCTGTCATAGCAGTGCAGACCAGTGCCTCCAGTGGTGCCCACCTGACCAAGTATTCCAACGTTACCGACCCAGTAGCTGGTCAGAAGAAGCTTATCGTGGACAATGCAGTCGTTCCGACTGTTGGCCTGTTCGACTATGAGACAACGGTCAGTATGCCGATCAGCGTAACCATCGATGGAGCTCTTGATGCCATTGCACACACCTTCGAGGTGTTCTGTGGAGCAAAGGAAGAGACCTACGAGAAGGCCCGTGAGATCGCTGAGTGTGCCATCAGTCTGGTGGCAGAGTACGCAAAGGTACTGGTCGATGATCCCAAGAATGTGAAGGCACGTGAGGCTATCGGCCTTGCCACTGACCTTGGTGGATACGCCATCATGATCGGAGGAACCAGTGGGGCTCACCTTACCAGTTTCTCCCTGGTGGATATTGTCAGCCATGGAACTGCCTGTGGAATCATGAACCCCTATTATGCAGTGCTCTACTCCAAGGCAATCCAGAAACAGCTGAAGGTTGTTGGTTCAATCTTCGCCGAGTTCGGGTTTGGTTCTTCGGTGGAAACCCTTGAAGGGGAAGAACTTGCAGTTGCCGTGGCTGAGGCCATGATTGCATTCAGCAAGTCCATCAATGCTCCCAGCAAGCTCAACGACCTGAAAGGATTCAGTGAGGCTCATATCGAGCGTGCATTGAATGCTGCAAAGGACCCTCAGCTTGCAATGAAATTGCAGAACATGCCGGTTCCGATGAGCTCAAGTGATGTTGACACCTACATGGCACCCCTGCTTCGTGCAGCTGCTAGTGGGGACCTCTCCCTGATCAAGGCGATGTAACCTGGATAGGTTGGATAACAGGGCACCATAGGGTGTCCTGTTTCTCAACCAACGGAGTATTCTATGAAATTATCTGTAGCTATTGCCGGTAAAGAGGCAATGCCTAATGCATTTGTAGTGTTTCGTGGGGTAAAAGAGTCAATCATCAAGGCCCATGAACTTGGCTATGATGGGGTTGAACTTGCCCTCAAGCGTCCTGATGAAGTGTCAAAGGACGAATTGAACCAATGGTTGCGAGAGAACAGTCTGGAGGTTAGTGCAATTTCCAGTGGACAGGTCTTTGCGGCAAGAAATCTCTACTTCACCGATGAGAACCAGGAAAACCGAGCAGAACTGTACAAAAGTTTCTGCGGCTTCATTGACCTGGCCTCTGATTTTGGTGGATTGGTCAATATTGGAAGGACTCGTGGTCCTATCGATGGCCGTGACCCTGCCTTTGCAGAGGAACTTTTCCTCGATATGGCTTACAAGGTTGCTGACCATGCAGAAAAACGCGGTGTTGAGTTGATTCTTGAACCGGTGAACCGATATGAGATCGACTTCATCAACAACCTCGATGAGTGTTCAGCCCTGCTCAAGAAGATTGACCGGAAGAACTTTGTCATGATGCCTGATGTATTCCATATGAACATCGAGGATGACTATATTGGTGAGAGCTTCATCCGGAATAAGGAGTATGTGCGGTATGTACACTTTGCAGATACCAACCGGCATGCTCCTGGGGATGGGCACATGGATTGGGATGAGATTTTCTCTTCCCTCACCTCCATCGGATATGATGGATGGACCACAGCTGAAATCCTTCCATACCCCGATCCTGAGACGGCGGCAAAACGAACCGTCAGCTTCCTGAGGGGAAAATACGGCAAGTATTACTCCTAGTATGCAAGAAGAGCCACCGACCGGTGGCTCTCTTCACGCTATGGATCCTGCTCTTACTGGAGCAGAGCCTTGATATTGGCCTGTACCATCGACTCCAGGCTTCCTCTTCCCCCGCTTTCTGGGAAATTTCTCCAGACAACGAGCTTGGTATCTGGGGATACTTCCATCAATGGTCCTGCAATGGGGTTGTGGATATTGTCGATGATAATCTGATATCCACCCTTCGAGACCTCACTGATCTGTTGGGCAGTAACCGGACCTGGTCCGAAGGTTCCTGCAACCTGCAGTCCCAGATCTTCGGCAAGATAGACCTGCATTGCATGACAGTAGACCTTTGCCTCTGTCAGTCCAAGCGCTTCAGCCTGTTTTGCACCTTCCTTGATAGTTGCGATATAACTGGCCAGACGTGTTTCACTTTTCGCTTCTGTTCCCATGAGACTGGCAATTGCATCTGCTTGTTTCTTAACGTTCTCGATATCATTGGTGGTGGTGATCTTCACCATGGTGCCTGCTTCTTTCTTGATGGCATTTCCCATGCTCTGCATCATCCTCTCATAGCCTGCGTAGATGAAATAGTCTGCATGGTTGATCTTCACCACATCACTGACGGTAATCTCATACTCAGGGGGATGGGTGAGGGTGGCAGGG
Organism: uncultured Sphaerochaeta sp.; assembly: GCF_963666015.1. NCBI lineage: Bacteria > Pseudomonadati > Spirochaetota > Spirochaetia > Spirochaetales > Sphaerochaetaceae > Sphaerochaeta > uncultured Sphaerochaeta sp. The sequence continues at coordinate 2,214,619 of NZ_OY762555.1, forward strand.
GCGATGAAGGCAACATCATCGAGTCCTCCAAGGTCTGCAAAAGCGGCAGTCCAGCTTGTGCTTGCCACGATGGAAGCGGGGTGGGAAGCGCTGGATGCAGCTACTTCTTCCGGGACACCTTGGGCAGAGATACTAAGTACTGCCAAAAGCATGATGGTCAGGGAGAAAAGATATTTTCTCATGAATGTAATCCTCTCTTATGTGTTGTCGGTATGATAAAAAGCAAAGCCGAGAGCAATGCAATTGTTCCACTCGGTGGTAAGTCTGTTGCAATAGCAGCCAAAAACCCAAAGGTAGAGACGAATAGTCCTGTAAGGCAGGAGTACAGTAGCAGTTGTCTGAGACTCTCAGCACGCTTTCCTGCAACGAGGACGGGAAGGATGAGCAGTGCATCAATGAGCAATGCCCCAAGTAGTTTCATGGCAAATGCGATCACCAAGGCAATGACCAGTACCATGGCAGTGTAGTGTGCCTTTACCGGCATTCCCAGGGACTGAGCAATTTCCTGATCGAAGAAGATGGCGCTTACCGTCCTGAAGTTTGTAAGCAGATAAATGGCCAAAATGAGGGCGATGCCGATCAATACCACGATATCTGCCCAAGCAAGCGCAAACGGACTTCCCCAGAGCAGTTGTAATGTATCCTTTGCAGGAACGTCCCACAAATGCATCACTATGGAAGCTGCTGCCATGGTAAAGACCATACCAGCAGCACTGGCAAGGCCGAACCCATGACGGGTATCCTTAGCCAGTCGCATCATAGCCAAAACCAAGAGAATATTCAGGGCAATACTGAGCGGTAGTATTGGCAGAGAGAGCGCCAGGGAGATGGCTCCCCCAAGGATAACCCCGTGCATCAGCATATAGCGCATCGGTACTAGGTCAAGGCGGAGAACCATGACCCCACTAGCTGGAAAACAGAGCCCTGCAATGGCCATGGCAAGCAATCCTTTCATTACCGGAGGTAGGGTGAGAGCGTAGAAAAAATCACTCATATGCACCCCCTAGGTGGAGAGTCGGCCATCCCAAATCCTTTTCCAAGGCCTTGTCATGGGTGACAATGATAATGGTCGGCATCTCCCCCACCGTAAGGCTTTGGAGTACTTCTACAAGTGTTGAACGGCTTTTTGCATCGAGGAAAGAGGTGGGTTCATCAAGGAGGAGCAATCTTGCTTTCTGGCAGAGCGTCCTCGAGAGAGAGACTTTTTGCCTTTCTCCTCCGCTAAGTGTAAAAAAATTCCTCTCAGCAAGATGTTCTATCTTTGTTCTTCTTAGGGCAGTGTCAATCTCCCACTGCCTCTCTTCCCTTGTGAATGTGGGGTCGCATGCCATAGCTACCACTTCACGGGCTGAGACTGGGAACTGCTGCTCTTGTTGTTGTTGCCTGATGTACCCGATTGTTCTTTTTTCCAGGTGGGCTACCTCGTCTTCCCCGATAAGAATCGTTCCCTTGGTGGGTTTGATTTTCCCCATCAAGAGGGAGAGCAGTGTAGTTTTTCCCATACCGTTGTCCCCTAGGATGAGGAGTCTCTCCCCTTCCTCAAGATGGAAGGAGAGGTCTTCCAGGATAGGCGGACGCTCTGGGTAGGAGAAAGAGAGGTCCTTTACACGTACAGAGACTCCTCGTACCAGTTTTGCACGCTTTCTCAGAAGCCTATACATCTGCTCCTGATCATGCATCTCCCCGAGCAACTCCTCGGTCTTGCATTGTAGTCGTTCTATGCGTTTTTCATAGGAGACGGTAATTCCATGCTGCTGATAATATTCGATGGCAAGTTCACTGATCAGATTGATATGGGCACGCTGTATCCCAAAGCGGGCCATCAGCAAGGCCGCGGCTTTCCCTGCAGCCGTGTCATGTGCACTGAGACAATCCCTCTCTCCTGTATAGGTTTCAAGAAATCGTTCAAACGCAAAGAGTGGGGTAAGCCAGTGCCCATTTTCTGAGAAAATGAGTTGATCATGATTATAGACTTCCAGAGTATGGTTGTCTGATAGCGGCTGTGTATATCGTTCCAAGGTATGCTCCCAAAAAAAGAGGGCCATGCAAGCAAAAAAGTAGTACTCTTCTTTGCCTTCATGGCTCTCTTGTGTACATAGGTAATGAATCAGGAATATGCCCCTTCATGAGGCATGCTGTGATGTATTTTACCTACTAGGCATAGTACTGTCAAGGAAACGCCTGACTTCCTCCAACGTGAAGTCAATCATCATGGACAGGGGGGCCTCCTGTATACCTACAATTGTCACATTACATTTGCTTATGGGAACGAGAATCTTGTGAGCCTTGCTCTGGGCGATTGCCACAGCCATTGCTGGAGTAATCTCCCCATGGAGTGCGTCAGCTGTAAGGATTCCCAGGGGGCCTACGATGAGGTCAGCATTTCTGCATGCCACAATGACGGGATTCTCACCGGTTGCAATTGCATCAGCCCCACTTTTGAGCATGGAACTAGCTGCCAGACTATTGGTCCCGATTGCCAGTACTTCAACCTGGTTGAATGTTTTCTTGATAGATGCAACAAGCGCTTTTCCCAAGCTTCCACCTTGACCGTCAATGACAACGAGCTGTACGTTCTGTTTCATACAATCAGTATAGAAGATAGGAGTTTTCTATGCCAGAGGTAGATTGTCTTGCAGATTTATTCGCTTCACGATACGATAGCCCCATGCAGTCCCTGAAAAAAGAACGTGTGTCGATCATGGTTACCGATGCAATTAAAGAGATTATCAACGTGGAGAACCTCAAACCTGGGGATAAGCTCTACAGTGAAAAAGAGCTCGTAAAAAAGCTTGAGGTAAGTCGCTCTTCAATTCGTGAAGCATTGAGGATGCTTGAAGTATCTGGAGTGGTGAAGGTATATCAGGGAAAAGGAGTGTTTATCAGTGATCCTTCCGAGCAATTACACCCGGTGAAGAGCTGGGTAGTGGAGAATGCAGAGGCACTGAGGGAACACTTCGAGGTAAGGCTTTTAATCGAGCCTCATGCAGCATCTCTTGCATGTCGATTTGCTGAACAAAAAGATTTGGAAGCACTTCAATCTTGTTATGCTACATTTGTTGAAAAAGTAAAAACCGGGGATGTTATTGAATCCATAAGCAGTGACAGTGCCTTTCACCTTGCAGTTGCTAAGGCAACCAAGAATCGGACATTGGCTGTCTTGATGAGGACGATGGATCAAACGCTTAATGAAGGTTGGTATGCCAGTCTTCATGCCCCTGGGCGTCTGGAATCATCCATTGAAGAACACGGGCGTTTGCTTCAGGCAATCCTCAATCATGACCAAGAAGAAGCCTCTCAGGCAATGGAAGACCACCTGAGAAATGCCTTGAAGGATATCCAGCATTATTTCGGAACTCTCTAAATATTTTATTTGACAAATCCGGCAATGAGGGTTTATGGTATAGTCAACTTGTCAGACCTCTGACAGGTTAGACTATAGAATGAAGGTATCCTATGTCCATTGAAATCACCACCCTTATTGAGAATACCCAAGGAGAGCATACCGGCTTGATCACCGAGCATGGGCTCTCTTTTTTAATTGAAACGGAACAAACAAGCGTCCTCTTTGATACAGGACGCAGTAATGCTTTTCTTAAAAATGCCAAACTGTTAAGAAAACAATTGGATAGCGTAGATCATGTGGTACTTAGCCATGGTCACTATGACCATAGTGGTGGGTTCCAATCATTTGTCCAATCACGGGTAGACAGAGCCTTTACCCTCCATACAGGACAGGGGTTCTTCGCAGAAAAGTGGGCACGGTTCAATGCCTCATACCAGTACCTTGGCAATGATTTTGACCAGGAATACATCAAGGAACAGGGGATCACACATACTGTTATTTCCAAGAAGACCGAGATTGCTACAGGTGTATGGGCGCTTACCCATTTCAAACGAAATCATGCAGTGGAGACTATTCATCCACGATTTGTTCTCAGGGAACAAGCAGGTTGGATTGAAGACCGCTTTGATGATGAGGTGCTATTGGTAGTTGAGACTGGAGAGGGGCTTGTCATGCTGGTGGGCTGCTCCCACCCAGGGATCCTGAACATGCTGGACTCGGTGCAACAAGCCTTCAACAAGCCGGTCTATGCACTCCTGGGAGGGACACACTTGGTCGAGGCAGATAGTTCAAGGACTGCTCGAAGCATTCAGGTCTTCCAGGAGAAGGGAATTGAGGTACTGGGTATCAACCACTGTTCTGGGTCAGAGGCTATCAAGCTAGTTACCGAGCATTCATCAATTCATTTCCATAATGGTACAGGTTCTTGCCTTATCCTGTAAGGATAGGGAAAACAATAGAGAGAGAGTAGGAGGAACGATATGGCAGGATGGTATTTATTTCTGGTCATTATTGTCGCAGTTGTAGGAATGGTGCTTCTGATTTCACGGTTCAAGTGGCATCCATTCATTGTTCTGTTGCTTGCGGGATACTTTGTTGGGATACTGGGAGGAATGTCTGTTGATGACTTGATCAACACGCTCACCAGTGGTTTTGGCTCAATCCTGGGCAGCATCGGTATTGTCATCATTGCTGGTACCATTATCGGTACAATTCTGGAAAAGACCGGTGCAGCACTGACGATGGCAAATTCAATTTTGGGACTGGTAGGAAAGAAACGAGCTCCCTTGACCATGAGTCTGACCGGTTACATTGTCAGTATCCCGGTCTTCTGTGACTCGGGCTTTGTAATCCTTTCCCCCATTAACCGCGCACTTGCGGCAAAAAGTGGAGTCTCCCTGGCCGTAATGGCAACCTGTTTGAGTTCTGGTCTCTATGCAACCCACTGTCTTGTGCCACCAACCCCGGGACCAATTATCATGGCAGGCACGTTGAATGCGGATTTGGGCTTGGTTATTCTGGTAGGATTGCTGGTTTCCATTCCTGTAATGTTGGTTGGCTACCTTTATGCACTAAAGATTTCCAGTAAGTTCGATATTCCTGCGAACCCAGAGGTTTCTCTGGAAGAGTTGGTTGAGAAGTACGGAAAGCTCCCCAATGCCATGCGTTCCTTTGCTCCCATTCTTCTCCCCATCATCCTCATTGCTCTCAAATCTGTTGCAGATTTCCCATCGGCACCATTTGGAGAGGGAGGCGCAAAGGCTTTCTTTGACTTCATTGGCAACCCGGTAACCGCTCTCATTTTTGGTGTCGGCCTTGCGGTCACCTTAATTCCCAAGAAAGAGGGGAAGGGAACTGCTTTCTCCTGGATCAGTGATGGTATCCATAGTTCAGCCAGCATCCTGGCAATAACTGGTGCAGGTGGTGCTTTCGGTGCCGTTTTGAAGACCCTTCCGATTGCAGAAGTGCTCTCAGGGAGCTTGATGCAATTGAATGCAGGTCTTCTCATTCCGTTCATCATTGCAGCACTCCTCAAGAGCGCCATGGGTGCATCCACTGTTGCCATGATTGTTACAAGTGCCATGCTCGCTCCATTGATGAGCCAGCTTGGATGGACCAGTGAGATTGCAAAGGTGTTGGCTCTGCTGTCAATCGGAGCAGGTTCCATGACTGTTTCCCATGCAAACGACAGTTACTTCTGGGTTGTGTCGCAGTTTTCCGATATGGACACGGCAACGGCATATAAGACCCAAACCGGTGTGACCTTGGTGCAGGGTGTGACGACCATCACTATCCTGATGATCATCGGACTCTTTGTCCTTTAATGACAGAAAAGAGTGGTGGTGTTGGGCTGATGCCCAGCATCACTATCGGGGGGAACTATGGATCCGATCAAATGGTATTATCAGCGAAGGATGCTAAATGCAATGGTACAGAACAAGTGGGAGGAGGCTGAGGGCTTCACTCATAAGCTCATAAACCATGAGGGTCCCTCCATGGGGTTGCATTACAACCTTGCCTTGATAGCACTTGGCTCGGGGGACAAGGATAAGGCCTATGATGTTCTGGTAAAGGCTGTCCTGCGCTACGGAGAGAGCTTGCGATTGTGCCGTTTGCTAGGAGATATCGCCTACCTTTCCGGGAAAGGGGAGGAGGCAATGCACTGGTATGCATCTGCCTTGGCCGATGAACCAAATGAGAAAGAGGAGTACCTGATAAAGCTCCGCTTGGAGTTGCTTTCCTCAGAAAAAAACTATACCAAGGCTTTAGATGCATGTGCTCTTCTTCCTGATGCTGAAAAACTTTTAGTTTCTGATCCTGAAGATGCACGTTCATTATATGAACGTATCGTATCGGATGATCCTTCTCAGGCAGAGGCTTGGAACAATCTTGGATGCCTGGCACTTGATCACTTCAATGACAAGAGGTCAGCAATTGAGTTCTTCACAAGAACATTGGAGCTGGTTGATCATCAAGGAGCAGCCAAGAATCTGGCACGTGCCCGGAAAGCCTAATCAGGAATCCTTCCTGTCCAACCCCACCAGATAAATCTCAAATGAGTCATCCCTACAGGCCTTCGGCTTGTAGGGTTTTACTTTATTGAAGAGAGTTCTCATCAGTTGCAGGAGTTCAACCTGTCCTCCCCCCTGAAAGATCTTCACCACAAGATTCCCGTGGGACTTCAGATGGTCCTTGGCAAGATAGATGACCTGTTCTGCAAGGTTCTCACTCCTGGCCGTATCGACACTTCTGTTTCCCATCGTCATAGGAGCTGCATCGCTGATGATTGCATTATACGGACCATGTTGCACCAAGATTTCTCTGATATCCTTCGAGAATGCATCGCCTACATAGGCAGTGACCGTTGGAGGTACTGGATTCAGGTTCAAGGGATTTAGGTCAACAGCTATGATGCTTCCTTTTCCCTTGATGAGGTTTCTGTGTGTATAGAGTGTCCACGATCCGGGAGCTGCTCCGACATCCAAGACGGAGTCCCCACTCTTCACCAGATTGAAATGTTGTTGTAGCTCTTCCAGTTTATAGACGGAGCGAGCTGGATAGCCTTCCTTGTGTGCTCGTTTTGTATAGGAGTCTGCACGGTCCCTTCTGCTTGTTGCCATAATCCAACTATAGCAAACAATTGAAGGAGTCGGAAGAGCATAAAGATGGTGCCAGCGGTATTGTGGGGTGGGGAGAGAGAACCGCTGGCACCAAAGAAATCACACTTTAAGGAGGTTTGAAAAAAACTGTTGCTCTGTTCTGTCTATAGTATTGCAACTAGTGTGCCAATTATCCAAAAACAGCACATTAAGTACTAAATAATCACCAAAAGCAGATAATTCAATGTAAACTAAATAGAAGAGTGGTGTGAAAAATTGTCACACTATTTCAAATTTTCACAGAGTAGGGCAAAAAGTAGGGTGCCAAAAGAGGTTTGGGGAGAATCTCTTGGCACCCTGTCGGTATAAAAGGAGGAGTATGAAAAAAATGTTGCTCTGTTCTATCTATAAACAATGCAATAAGCGTGCCAAGAGCAAAACTGGAAATAGAGCGTTCAAATGGGGGTAGGGGTAGAAAAAGAGTGTGCATTGCTTTCACACTCGCAAAAAGATGTGCAAATTTTGCTCAATTGACGTTGTCTCCTTCCCTATATACTGTATGCTTATGAAAAAGAGCACTATTTTGAACCGGAGATTCCGGGATACTACCTATAAAAATGTTACACTCAAGTTGGTTATCATCAACGTCTTGGTGTATCTCGTCACATCGATGGTCTATCCGAGGCTTACCTACTATCTTGCAATGATTCCTTCCTTGGTTTTAGGAGGATATCTCTGGCAACCCTTCACCTATATGTTTGTGCATGGAGGGTTCAGTCATCTACTATTCAACATGCTGAGCCTTTTCATCTTTGGTTCGATGGTTGAGCGTAGGATAGGGAGCAAGGAGTTCCTCCTGTTCTATCTCCTGACTGGTCTGTTTAGTGGCATTGTCAGTTTCTTCAGTTACTATCTTGCCGGAACAAATGTCATCCTTGTGGGTGCATCGGGAGCTATCTACGGAGTGCTCTTGATGTTCGCAGTCTTCTATCCTTACTCGGTAATCTTCGTCTTTGGACTCATCCCCATCAGAGCCCCGATTCTGGTTATCTTGTATGCTCTTATTGAGCTTTCCAGCCATGTATTTGGAGCTGGGGGAAATGTGGCGCACCTTACCCATCTCAGTGGCTTGATTTTCGGGTACCTGTACTGCAGGATCCGTATGAGGATCAATCCTCTGGAAGTGTTCAGGCGGACACTCTAGTCCTGAAGATCGTACTTTTGGCGAATTTCGGCATATTGTTGCTTGATCACATCATAGATGATTGAGAGTTTCTGGTCATGATGGATGAAAGCGGACTTCATAGCATTGATTGTGATCTTTTCAAGATCCCGGATGGTCAGGTTGTAGTATTGGACCGCAAGCTCCATCTCCTTGGTTACCGTAGTGTCACTCATCAAACGGTTATCACTGCAAAGGAAAACCCTGAACTTGTTTCTGAAGAGGATGGGGAAGGGGTGGCTGTCATAATCCTTCACAGCCCCTGTTCCAACATTGCTGGTAAGACACATCTCCATCGGGATTCTCCGGTCAAGGATGAAGGCTGCAAGAGAACCCATTTTCTCGATTCTTGTTCCTTCAATCCCCATGTCCTCCACCAAACGTACGCCATGCCCGATGCGATGAGCCCCACACAGTTGCACAGCTTGCCAGATGGACTCTACCCCAAAGGCTTCCCCTGCATGGATGGTTATATTGAAGTTCTTGCTTCTGATGAATTGGAATGCGTCAAGATGTTTCTTGGCAGGGTACCCAATCTCATCACCGGCAAGGTCGAATCCAACGACACCACGATCGGCGAAGGCAACAGCAAGTTCTGCAATGCTCTTGCTGACACTCGGTGATTGGTTGCGCATGGCGCAAAGAATCAGTCCAGTGGGCATTCCCGTTTTTCGTGTTCCTTGTTGTAGGCCGTCAAGCACAGCTTGCACCGCTTCTTCCAAGGACAGTCCTCCCTCTATATGAAGGATTGGAGCAAACCGGATCTCTGCATAGCACACGTTCTCAGCAGCGAGATCTTCTACAGCCTCAAAGGCAACACGGTGTAATGCTGCACTGTTTTGCATAACCTTGGTGGTTAAGGCAAAAGATTCAAGGTACAGAGAGAGGCTTTTCTGTTTGCCTCCCCTGACGAACCACTGGTGGAGTTCTTCTGGGTCCTCAGTGGGAAGGGTAATGCCTTGTGTTTTTGCTAGGCTGATAATGGTCTGGATTCTCAACCCTCCATCAAGGTGGTCATGGAGTTCTACTTTAGGGACTTGTTTAATGATTTCCTTTGTTACCATGGGTTTATCATACTGCATATATGTGTGATGAGGCAAATCCAAAAGGATCACAGAGCGATGAAATTGGGTGAAAGAAGGGTCCAAGACTGTACAATTTTGAGAAAAATTGGGATACTGCCTATAGTAAGTATAATTCAAATAATGAGTAAGGAGATATTCTGCATATGTCAAAACGAGAAGAGACTCTGAACAAAAAATTGCTGGCGGCATCAGTTTCTGCTACCAAAGTGAAGGAAGTGAAAAGTCTACTTGAGCAGGGTGCAGACATTCATACCCAGAATGAGTGGGGTCTTACTCCTATTATGCTGGCTTCTCAGTACAATTCATCAGTGAATGTACTGAAGGCATTATTGGAAGCAGGGGCAGATATTCAGGAGGCTGAGCCCAAGTATCGCTCGAATGCACTTCACCTTGCAGCCAACAAGAGCACCAGTCCGAAGATCATTGAAGAATTGCTGAAAGCCGGAGCTGACTTGAATGCGCGAAACTATCTTGGCGAGACTGCCTTGATCATGGCGGTAAACACCAATACTGAGACCCGTGTAGTAACAGCCTTGTTGAAAGCCGGTGCTGATATCAATGCCCGTGACTACCAAGGGCACTCTGTGCTTGAATATGCCAAGGCAGCAAAACGCACCTACATTATCAACCAGTTGAAGAAGATGGGTGCCAACTAACACATTTTCATCCCAGGAATACAACAATCCCCTGATCAATGCTTATTGACCAGGGGATATTCATTCTTCTAGGCTCTCGGTTTAGTTGTTCTGCCACTCAGTCTCTACAATCTGGGAGGCCAATTCGTCCTTGAGTTTTGCGATCAGGCTGAGGGTTTGCTCTACTACGGTATCAACACCGAAGGAGAAAGACTCTTCAAGATTGTTTCTGAGTTTCACCTCCACCTTTCCTTCCTTCAGGGAACGGTTCCCCAAGGTAATGCGAATCGGGAGGCCGATAAGGTCAGCATCAGCAAACTTTACACCAGCAGACTCCTTTCGGTCATCATAGAGAACCTCGACACCTGCCTGGGTGAGTGACTGATAGATGGTTTCAGCTACTTGGGCGTCCTTTACCAAACTCACCAAGTGCACCTGCATTGGAGCAACGCTGATCGGTAAGCTGAGTCCCTTCTCATCACTGTAGTTTTCTGCAAGACAAGCAAGCAGACGTCCAACTCCGATACCATAGGATCCCATGATTACAGGCTTACGATTACCGTTCTCATCTTGGTAGGTGCAGTTCATGCTCTCACTGTATCGGGTGTTCAACTGGAAGATGTTCCCTACTTCCACGCCCTTCGAGGCAACCAGTGGTTCTCCGCATTCAGGACAGGCATGGCCACCGCTTGCACTTGCAATATCAGCAACTTCTCCCTGGTAGTCCCTGCGGAAGTTGGTATTAAGCAGGTGATATCCCTCTTCATTTGCACCAGCGACCAGGTTGTTGCTTTTTGCAACTGAGTCATCAACCACAATAAGAACATCATCCGCGCAACCAATGGCTGAACCATAGCCGGGAACCATTTTCTTTGCAGTAATTTCCTCTGGGTGGGCAGGTCTGAGTGAGTTTGCCTTGACTGCATTCTGAAGTTTGTTCTCTTCTACCTCGAGATCCCCTCTGATGATGCCCACAATGAGTTTTTCCTCTTCCTCCCCGTTGGTATCATTGATGAAGGTCCCTACCAGGAATACTGCCTTTGCCGTTTGGTGTTTCTCTATCTTGAGGAATGCTGCCAGCTCTTCGATGGTCTTGCAATCAGGGGTAAGTACCTTCTCTGTTTCCTTCATTTCCTCGCTGTAGTAGGTTTTCTTGAAAGTAGCCACCTGGCGGTTTGCTGTATAATGACATGCAGGGCAGGTAATGATCGTGTCCTCCCCAATGGGTGAGAGGTACATATATTCGTGGCTGATTTTGCCGCCCATCATGCCGCTGTCTGCACCTACGACGATTACGGGTAATCCACAGCGACTGAAAATCCTGAAGTAGGCTTTATAATGTTCAGCATACTGCTTATCCAGCCCTTCCTGATCAGTGTCGAAGGAGTAGCTATCTTTCATGGTGAACTCCCTCACCCTGATAAGACCTGCGCGAGGACGGGGATCATCCCTCCACTTGGTCTGGATCTGATATACAAGCAGTGGAAGCCGCTTGTAGCTGTCAATCTCTCCACGGGCGAGATCGGTGACAGCTTCCTCATGAGTCATGGCAAGGACCATATCCCTTCCCGCGCGGTCATTGAACCTACTCATCTCACGGTCGATGCTGTAGAATCGGCCGGTCTCCTTCCAGATATCTGCTGGATTGACCAGTGGCATAAGGATCTCTTGCCCCCCGATTGCATTCATCTCTTCACGAATGACTTGTTCTATCTTCTTGGTCGCACTGAACCCAAACGGGAGCAAGGTGAAGATGCCAGCTCCCAACTGGCGGATAAAGCCTGCTCGCAGCAGATATTCATACCCCTTGCTGTCAGCACCGTTTGGGGCTTCTCTCAGGGTTTTGGAAAAGAGTTTGGACATCCTCATCTTGATACATCTCCTTAGTATTCGAACAGGGGCCATTGTAGCAAAAGCATCTTGCCTTCTCAAGGTACCAGCAATGAGGTTTTACGTTCCCTAACCTTGGCCTCTCATGCTATACTCGCCGTATGGATATCAAGAAATATGAAAAATACCGAAGGCAGGTAGCTTCTTTCATGACCCGCCTGTACGATCGGCAACTCACCACCGCCAGTGGTGGCAATATTAGCATGCGGATCAGCAAGGATCTTTTTTGCATCACCCCCAGTGCGCTCGACAAAGGATTGCTCACTCCTGATGACATTGCTGTAGTGACCTTGGATGGTAAGAACCTGACACCGAATCTACCTCTCAGTATCGAAACTGAGATGCATCGTCTGATACTTGTAGCCCGTCCAGACATCCAGGCAATTGTACACGCCCATCCAACATATGTCTCTGCGTTCACTGCCATCACAAAGGATGGAAAGAGTGCCATCAACACGCATCTGATTGCAGAGTCATATTATATCCTCGAGGATCCAGCGTATGTTGAATATCGACTGATGGGAACAGTGGACCTTGCCGAGCAGGTTGCTGCCAGTTCTTTTGACCATGATGTACTGCTCTTGGAAAATCATGGAGCGGTAGCCCTTGGACGAACAATGCTGGAGGCTTTTGACAAGATGGAATTACTCGAGCGTGCAGCGCAGATGACCGTCATCACCAAGCAGATGGGCGGCGGGGAGTATGAGGTGAGGGAATTGCCGGAACCAAGACTGAAACAGCTGATGCACATGAAGTACGGGTCAAAATAATATGAAGATTGAATTGGAGACAATTCCTGTTTGGGATGGTGTACAGGAAAACAGTGAATGTTTTATCTGTAACCTTATGGCAGAGGCACAGAAGGATGCAATCAACTTCTATCTGGGCAACTCTGTCATGAATCCAGAGACCCGAGTACGGGTGAATGAACATGGTTTCTGTCCCAAACACTGGCGTATGCTTGCCGCAGCCAACAAGCCTCAGGGAGTTGCCTTGATGGGGGATACCTATCTTGAAACAACAAGAGTCAAGGCTGAGACTGCGATCAATGGGCTTTTGTCAGCAACCAATCCACGGCAAGCGAAGAAAGCGGTAGGAGCTTTTCATTCGGTAATGGCCACACGAGAGAAAGGGTGCCTTGTCTGTTCAGCTATGGAAGATCGACTCCAGCGATACCTGTATACGACCTGTTATCTGTGGGGAGAGGATTCTTCCTTCCGTGAGGCCCTCTCACAAGGGAAAGGGTTCTGTCTCCATCACTTTTCACTTCTGTTGGAGATTGGGCAGAAAGCGCTTTCCCCCAAGTTGTATCCAGAGTTTGTACGATCGATGGCTCAACTTGAGGTTGCCAACCTTGATAGGATGGCAAAAGATGTGCATTGGATGACACAGAAATACAAGTCGGAAAATGCAGATAAACCTTGGCATGGCTGCGAGGATGCCCATAAACGGACAGTGGATAAAATGACAGGACGCAGCAGGGTTATAGATCCCGTTCGCTGACCTGTTTCTTTTGCTTCTTTTTCCGTTCCTTGATACCCAACAACAGTTGCAAGGTATCTTCCTCTCCGTCCACATCTTTCTGTTTGAGATGTGTCGTGGTACCGTCAGCCTTATTGAAATGATAATACTCCAAGCTATCTTGTTTTGGGCTATAGAGGAGAATGTACTCCCTTTGGGGGAGGAAGGAGACACCCAGTGTAAGTTGGCATCCCTCCTCCTGGACCTGTAGCAGATGGTTCTGCTGACCCTTGGAAAGATAGTCATTACCAAGAATGACTCCCAGGAGCTTGGTTCCTTTCCTGTTATGGACAAGGACATCAAGCCCCTCCCGTTGGATATCCACCTTGATGTTTCCTGGAAGGAAGAAAAAATTGGGATTTGCTGTATCCTCTGAAAGGCTGAGTACTTTTCTTAGGCTCAATTGCAACTGTGAAGCCAAGCAGTGGGCAAGACTTGTCTTTGCCTTCGGCCAGGACAGCACTATCTCATCTTCAGCCAAGAGTTGCCGTAAGGCACTCTCGAATGCCTCGAAGAGAAGAATATTGGTATATCGAGCGTTGCTTGCCATGGTGTTATTGGAAGTCCACTGAGTAATCCATCTCGCTTACCTGCGAAATGGTCTGGTAGATTGAACAGTACCGGGAAGCCGTCTCAAAGGCTTTCAGGAATTTCTTCTGATTGTCCACTCCCGTGGCCTGTACGGTGATATGTAGTGATTTAAGCGTGGTAGGGGGATCGTCTCGCTTCTCTCCATCAACATCAAAGCTGATGTGTTCCCAGCTGATTCGCATTTTTGTAGCAAGTTCCACAAATGTAGCAAACAGACAACCACTCAATGCACCTAACAGGTAATCATAGGGTGCGCTGGAAGGGCCAATTTCAAAGCTGGAACCCTTGTCTGTAACGAACTGGTAGTGTCCAGGTACAAAGTCGGCACGAACATGTTTTTTCTCACCCATGAGTTATCTCCTCTGCCAATAGCATAGCCCATGCAGAATGATTTTTCTAGGATGGGAAGCATTTGTATCACTGCTTTTTATGCTTGTAGGGATTTACATGCACCATGCAGTGTTTGACTTGGGGAAAACTGGTTTCGATGGCATGGTGGACCCGTTCGGCAATACAGTGAGCTTCAACGAGGCTTTGTGACCCTTCCGCTGAAATCTCAACATCCACATAGGCACGAGAACCAAATCTACGGGTTCTCAGTAAATCGATTCCCTTGACCCCTTCCTGATCGAGAATGATCAGACGAATCTCTTCTACAGTCTTTTCATCACAAGCGTGGTCAACCATCTTGTAGATGCCATCGCGGAATATTTCAATTCCGACCCGGATAATAAAGAGGGAGATGATGATTGCTGCGATGGAATCAGCGATGGGGTAGCCCAATCGTGAGGCAATGATCCCGATTAGACCTCCTGTGGTTGCCAATACATCACTCTGGGAGTCCCATGCGGAGGCCATCAAGGCAGAGGAGTCAGTTTTCTTTCCAGCCCAACGAGTATAGAGAAACATGCACTGTTTGATAACTATGGAAACAATTGCCGCAATCACAGCAAGGATGCCAGGGAGAGGGTTGTCGTGATACCTACCTGTGATGATAGTTGAAATACCATCGACAAGGAGGCCGAATCCTACAACCATGATGATTCCGGAAAGAAGTATTGCAGCAACAGATTCTAATCGTTCATGTCCATACTGATGATCCTCGTCAGACTCTTTTGATGCAGCAGAGATGCCTATCATGGCAATGATTGAACTTACTACATCCCCCGCGTTGTTGATTCCATCATTAAGCAAGGCAGAAGAGTGAGCGATAAAGCCAATTGTGGTCTTGCTGATGGCAAGTACAATATTGCTGAATATATTGAGATAGGAAACTCTCAAGGCAAGATTCTTCTTCATGTCCAAAATTCACACCTACGTTCGGTGTGCCTCCTTGGTAAGAAAAAGCCCCGGTTCCCCGGGGCTCTCTGTCAGTTCTTTGGCTCAGGATACTTGACGATCAAGTGTAGGTCTTCAAGTTGATTCTCGTCAACTAGTGACGGAGAATCATCCATTGGAGATATTCCTGCAGTATTCTTCGGGAAAGCAATGACTTCGTGGATCGAGGTTTCCTCTGCCATGATCATGATCATTCTATCGACCCCCGGGGCTATACCTCCATGGGGAGGAGCTCCGTATCTAAAGGCATTGAGCAGGAAGCCGAAGCGCTCCTCTGCAGTCTCGTCATCAAAATTACAGATGCGGAAAATTCGCTTCTGGAGTTCAACATCATGAATACGGATTGAGCCACTGGCCACCTCATACCCATTGAGGACCAAGTCATACAGGTCACCCTTTACGCTACCGGGGTCAGACTCAAGGGTATCGAGGTACTCCGCCTGAGGCATACTGAACATATGGTGTGCAGCTTCCCAATGTCCTTCATCCTCATTGTACTCAAAGAGGGGGAAGTCAACGATCCAGCAGAACTCAAAACTCTTCCTGATCAGGTTTAGGTCCTTGCCCAACTTTGTGCGAACCGCACTGAGGCTGGCACAACATTTCTTCCAGTCCTGATGGGCAACAAAGAGGATCATATCCCCTTCCTTTGCATCAACCGTTGATACGAGTTCCTCTTCGAGTCCAGCAAAGAACTTGCTCACACCACCGGTGAATGTGTTGTTCTCCCCCACCTTGATCCAAGCCAATCCCTGGGCACCGTAAATCTTTGCAGCATCCTCGAGGCTGGTAATATACTTGCGTGAGAAGTCAACTTTTTCACTCTTTGGCGCACAGATTGCCTTTACATATCCACCCTGGGAAACAATGTCCTTGAAGGTGGCAAAGCTGCTCTTCAGGGCCAATTCGTTGACATCTGAGAGAGGAAGGTCGAAGCGAAGATCTGGTTTGTCACAACCATAGGTATTCAGTGCATCATGGTAACTGAGTCTCCTGAATCGAGCAGGGAGGTCGTAATCCATGACTTCCTTGAATACGGAACCGAAGAGGTCCTCCATAAGGGACAGGACATCGTCACGTTTGACAAAACTCATCTCCAGGTCAAGCTGGGTGAATTCCAGCTGTCTGTCACCCCTGGCATCCTCATCACGATAACAGCGAGCGATCTGGAAGTACTTATCCATCCCGCCGACCATCAGGATCTGCTTAAAGAGCTGTGGACTTTGGGGGAGCGCATAGAACTTACCAGGGTAAATCCTGCTGGGTACCAGGAAGTCTCGAGCCCCTTCTGGGGTGCTCTTGATCATGGTAGGGGTTTCAATCTCATAGAAGTCACGACTGGTGAGGAACTTGCGGCAAGCGAAAATGAAGTCATGACGAAGCTTCATCCGCTTCTGCATTCCCTGGGTACGGAGATCGAGATAACGATACTTAAGCCTGAGGTCTTCCCTCGGTTCATTGCCATCATCAATCTGGAATGGAAGTGGTGCACACTTGCTGAGAATTTCAATCTTCTCAGCTTTTACTTCCACTTCTCCGGTTACCATTTCTGGATTTACCATTGAATCGGGCCTGAGACGTACCACCCCTGTCACTGCAATGCAGTACTCCAGGTGCAGCTCATTTGCAACTGCCTGAAGTTCGTTGCTGGCATCGTCATCCACTACCACCTGGGTAATACCGTAGCGGTCACGGAGGTTGATGAAATGCAGGGCCCCATGATTGCGGTCACGGTGTACCCAGCCGTTGAGAACCACCTTAGCTCCATTGTCAGCTTTGGTCAGTGATCCACAGGTAGTTGTTCGTTGGGAAAATACTTCTTCTGCCATAGTCGGTCCCTTTGGTCTCCTTAAGAAAGTATTCCCATACTATACGATAGAAGTCCAAAAGGCAATTGCCCCTAAGAGCTTAGCTCACGAACAACAACCTGTTTTTTCTGCAGGTATTCAATTGCTTCAACTGCTGCCACAGCAGCACTTGTGGTGGTGGTATAGGGGATTTTCATGCGCATGGCAATGCTTCGTATCTCATCATCACCCTGTCGGGCATGGAACCCCATCGGTGTGTTGATCACCAAGGCAACCTGTTTTTTCTGTAGATAGTCAGTAATATTTGGATGTCCTTCATGGACCTTCTGCATTACCTCAACAAGGATTCCTTGCTCGAAGAGGAAGGCTGCAGTTCCTTGAGTTGCTGCAATTGAGAAACCGAGAGAGACCAGTTTTTTTACAACAGGAAGGATGGTCTTACGATCCTTCTTGTTGACACTGATAAACACCTTTCCCGAGACTGGAAGACGGTTTCCACTGCTGATTTGGCTCTTTGCGAAGGCTTCCCCGAAGGTCTTTCCCAATCCGATCGACTCTCCGGTCGACCTCATCTCAGGTCCAAGTGCTGGATCCACATTGCTGAACCGATCGAAGCTGAATACCGCCTCTTTCACTGCCCAGCCCCCCTTACAGGTACCCAATGCTCTCTCTCCAGGCTTTTTAACCAGTCCTTGTTTTACCAGGTCTTCTCCCTCCCAGATTCGAACTGCGGCATCCACGAGGTCTACTGCACTGGTCTTGCAGATGAAAGGGACCGTTCGTGATGCCCGTGGGTTTACCTCGATGAGATAGAGGTTTCCATCCTTGGCGGCAAACTGGATGTTCATCAACCCTTTCACATGGAGTGCTAGCGCAAGTTTGTGTGCCCACTCCTGCATCTGTGCAAGGAGTTCTGGGGTGCTCCGGTACGGAGGAAACACTGCAGCAGAATCCCCACTGTGGATTCCTGCCGCCTCAATATGCTGAAGAATGCCTCCTACATAGAGACTCTCTCCGTCAGATACTGCATCAAGGTCGTATTCAAAGGCATCTTCCAGGAACTGATCCACCAATATAGGTGCTTCAACTGATGCTTCAATCCCCTCAATGGAGGTAAGTCCTGCTTCATCGTACACGATGTACATTCCCCGTCCACCCAATACATGGCTGGGCCTGATGAGAACAGGAAAACCAATCTCGCGAGCGGTGATGAGAATATCTTCATTCTTTGTGACGGCTTTGTTTTTTGGTTGCCTGAGTCCAAGCTGAGAGACCAAGGCTGAGAACTTTCCACGGTCCCCTGCATCCATTAGTCCTTCCAGGCTAGTTCCTTCCAATCTTGCCCCTGCACGGGTGAGGGGAGGGGCTAGGTTCAGTGGAGTCTGGCCTCCCAGTTGTACCACTACCCGCTGGGTCTGTTCATGAATCAGAATCTCCTTCACTTCCTCAGCGGTAAGGCCTTGCAGGTACAGTCGATCGCTGATGTTGAAATCCGTGGAGACTGTCTCTGGATTGCTGTTTACCATGATGGTTTTCCGCCCCAGCCTGCGGTAGGCCATGGAGGCAAGAGTACAGCAGGTATCAAACTCCAATCCCTGCCCAATCCTGTTTGGCCCGCTTGCAAGGATTACCACCGCATCCCCCCCCATGGGTTCTGCTTCTTCCGTTTCACCGTAGGTGGTATAGAGATAGGGGGTGAGCGCATCAAACTCCCCACTGCAGGTGTCAACATGATGGGTTACAGGGTGCATCTGATAGGCGTAACGTAGCCGTTCGATGTCCTCAGCACTCCTCCCGCTTAGCATCGCGATATATACATCGCTCATTCCAGCCTTTTTTGCCTTGAGCAGAGTCTCTTCATCCAGGTGAAAGGCAATTTCCTTCTCGATATCCAGCTGCTGTACCAGGAGATTGAGGAACCAAGGATCAAATTGTGTGACCTCCTGGATTAGAGGCAGAGCTTCCAAACCCTCCCTGCAGAGCGTGGTGTAGGCAGCAACCAAGCGCAAGGGGTGTGCACTATTGAGAAATCTTGCAACCGCCTCTTCATCATAGAGTTCAAAGCGGATGAGGTCACACAAGCCCTCGAGCTTTCTCTCTGAGCTCCTTATTCCCTTGTTCAATGCCTCCAAGGCAGTTCTTCCCAGTGCCAAAGCTTCACCAATGCTTCGCATCTGTGTTCCCAATGCAGAGATGGGTAGTGGGAATTTTTCCAGCTCAAAGCGCGGGACCTTTACCGCACAGTAGTCAAGTACCGGTTCAAAGCAGGATACTGATTGGCCGGTTATTTCGTTGACTACCTCATCAAGGGTATAGCCGACCGCCAACTTGGCAGAACAGCGGGCTATGGGGAAGCCAGTTGCTTTGCTTGCAAGGGCTGAGGAACGGGAGACACGGGGGTTCATCTCTATGACCACCATCCTCCCTGTTTCAGGGTGGACAGCGAACTGGACATTGCTTCCACCGCAGTCGACCCCGATTGCGCGCAAAATGGCAATTGATGCGTCCCTCATCTTCTGGTAGCTTCTCTCATCGAGAGTCTGGATGGGTGCGATGGTGATGCTGTCCCCAGTATGGACTCCCATTGGGTCAACATTCTCGATGGAACAGACGATAATTGCATTATCCTTTTTGTCACGCATCACCTCCATCTCAAACTCCTTCCAACCGATGAGCGATTCCTCGATGAGGACTTCATGGGTTGGACTGGTTTCCATGGCGTGTTCAAGTAATGAGGGATACTCTTCCTTGTTGTAGGCGATTGATCCTCCCATACCCCCTAACGTGTAGGAGGGGCGTATGATCAGGGGGAAGGGGAAATTCTTAAGGAGTTCCATTCCTTCCTCCAGGTTGTGGATGATTGAGCTCTTCGCGCTTTCCAATCCCAAACCTTCGATGACCTGCTTGAAAGCTCCACGGTCCTCTGCGAGTTTGATGGATGAGATGGAAGATCCAATGACCTGAACCCCATACAGGTCGAGCAACCCTGACTCATCAAGCTCAAGTGCCAGGTTGAGCCCGCTTTGCCCTCCCATAGTAGTGAGGATGGCATCAGGGCGTTCCCTTTGGAAAATCTGTTCAACATACTCAACTCTTAATGGATCGAGGTAAATGTGGTCTGCCATACCGGGGGTCGTCATGACGGTTGCCGGATTGGGGTTGAGCAGGATAACCTCATATCCTTCCTCTTTCAAAGCCTTCACGGCTTGGGTGCCACTATAGTCGAATTCGCAGGCTTGTCCGATGACAATGGGGCCGCTGCCGATAACCAGGATTCTTTTTATATCACGTCTTGCACTCATACGCTTGCCTCCTTGGCTTCCAGGATGAACCGGTCGAAAATCCAGGTTGCGTCATGAGGGCCTGGAGATGCTTCTGGGTGAAACTGGACACAGCTTACTCTCTTGTCTGTACAGAACAGTCCTTCGATGGAGTTGTCGTTTGCATTCCTGAACCATACTGTTGCAGAAGGGGGCAGCGTTTCTGCCTCACTGGCGTAACTATGGTTCTGGCTCGTGACAAAACAGGCTCCGGTTTGGGTATCCACTACTGGGTGATTTCCACCATGGTGCCCGTATTTCATCTTCTTTGTACTGCCTCCCAATGCCCATGTGATCAGTTGATGGCCGAGGCAGATACCAAAGACAGGAAGTCCTGCAGCAATGACCTGTTTTGTCATCGAGACAACATCCCGCAATCGTTCAGGGTCTCCCGGTCCATTTGAGAGCAGCATTGCACTACATCCTGAGCCGAGGATATCCTCAGTCTGTACCGTTGGAGGAAAGAGGGTGACTGCCACCCCTCGACGGTACAGTTCAGTGACAATTGACCGCTTGATCCCAAAATCCACTACTGCAAATCGTAGTGAAGCATCTTTTGGCGCCCCATACGGAGGATCCTTGACCACGCGCTTGGTGCTTACCCCTTCAATAAGATTGAGCTCACTGACTGATGGATAAGCCCTTACCAAGGTGAGGGCATGTTCATGTTCTGAACGTGAAAGTGTCTTGCCTTCAGTCCTGAATATGATTGCTCTCTGGGCTCCCTTGCTTCGTATGTGGATGGTTAATGCACGAGTATCTACCCCACATAAGCCGACAATTCCGTGAGTGATCAGATAATCATGTAAAGAGACCCTCTCCGGGGGAAGAGGGCCTGTATATACAGAATGTACGAGTAGTGCTGTACAGCTGATGGGTTTGGGTAATCCCAGATGCTCCTCAAAGGAGGCTTCACACCCATAATTTCCTATATGGGGGTAGGTCATTACGACCATTTGTCCATGGTAGGAAGGATCAGTGAGGATTTCTTGGTAGCCACACATACTGGTGTTGAAGACCACCTCTGCTATGGGAGCCTGTTCGCCAAGCAAGGGCGCGGGTTTTCCAAATTCAGTTGCTGTGAATACCGTTCCGTCCTCGAGAAGAAGAAAGCTTGTGTTCATAGGTTCTCCATCAGTTCAAATTGTAGGGATAATACCGGATACTGAAAATTTATGCAACAGTATCTGTATGTTTATGCAACAAAAACCTGATAGAATAGTAAATATGCAACACATATTTGAAAAAATGTTGTAAAACTGTTGTTATTTCTTCCCGATACTGAATTTCTCTGGATTGAATGCATCGCTTCCAAGCCAGAGATCAATCCTCAGCCCGCTATCGGAATTATCAACATCTGCATGTTTAATCTGCCATCCGATGAGCTTCAGCCGGGAGTCCCAGGTAACATCGTGTCCTGCCATCAACCCATAGTACTCGGCGAGTTCCGGCCGTTCTTGTTTTGGATGCAGGGCCTTGTTGATGCTTTTGAGCTCCTCTTCGCTCCGTTTCTTGTCATCAAAGAAGGTCAAATGAGCCCCATCCTCTTCTTGGTGGAGTGAGACCACCAAGCGAAGAGGATTACCGTCTAAAAGAAAGTTCGTCACTTCCCCAATTAATCTTCCTAATAGTTCCTTGCGTTTCATTGTATGAAATCCTCCTCGGGGCGGTTGGTTTTGTACCACTGTAAGATTGCAACAAACAAGCTTGCCGTCAGCCCACCGGCAAAGCCATTGTTATACAGATCAAGCCCTCCATGCCACGAGGCGGTTACTTCTACCATCACCAGATGCAGGAATCCAGCTAGCAAACCTGCTATGAATCCAAACTGCCCAGCTATTGGAGCCAGTGTGGTGGCGAAGAGAGTTGCCAAGAGGGGGCCTGGAGCAACCAGAGACTTGTCAAACAGAAGTGTAGAGAGAATAACTCCCAATACTACAGGAAAGGTGTTTTTCAAGGTTTTTCCGAAACCCCCGAAGGCTATGATGGTAAACAAGGCTCCGATGGTTGGTCCATTGATAGGCGCCCCAATGAGAATTAGATACGCCCAGAATACCAAGCCAAGCAACCCAATATTCAAGAGTGTACCAGAGGTATATCCTGTGTCAAAAAAATCATACGGGAGGCGTCCAGAAAGCTTTTGCACTTCCAGCAATCCTTGGAAACCTTGTTTTGGTTTTTCAATGAAGAAGGCGGTCACTATCAATAATAGGGAGAACATGGGTATTACCAGGAAAAGAGGTAGTGAGAACTCCTCACTCCAGGTGATGACCAATGGTTCCATTTCTCCTGCGGCAATGAGTAAGTTGGATGCAAACAGGCCGATGAACCCACAACTGAAACCAACGTTGTAGAGATTATAGCCTTGATGGAGTTGCAACATGGATCCTGCTACTGCAGGGAGGATGAAGCCGGCGGCAAGGCCTGCTGCAATTCCCAGTGGAATGGAGAGAGGCAAGGGCAAGTCGGTAGAGAACATCAGAAAGGTCACCAAGGGTCCAAGAGCTGTGCCGAAAAGGGCGATCAAGCTGTATGAGCCGAAGGTCTTGCGTGCAAGCTTGCTTGCCAGCCAGACTCCAAGGATGAGGGGGATGCTGTTGAGCAATGTATTGCCGAAGAAGGAGAACCCCATCATGGTCAGAATTGCTGAAATAGTTGGCCCAGAAAGGCTGACTGATGCATAGAAGATGAGTACCAATGCCAACAATCCTACCGTGGCTGCATTGAACATAGCTGTTCCCACACCATGCAACGTAAAGTCACTGATCAGGCGAGCTGCTTGAGTCTGCAAACGTAGGGTGTTTTGTAGGACAGTGAGCGGACCCTCAAGTATCATGGCTATGAGCATGAGGGAGCAGATGAGTATGATGAGTAGAGCATAGAGGATGCGTTCACTTTGTTCCACGGTGCCTCCTTGATAACCGTATGCTACCTATAGATTCGGGAGAATAGCAAGTAAGCAAGGTATGAAAATAAGAAAATGCAGGTATATAGCAAGGAATGTCAAAAAAAAATAGGCAGAGCTTTCTGCTTTCTGCCTATGTGTATTCGCTATGGAAAGATTAGTATAACAAATCGATTTCTCCACTTACCGATGAGAGTCTGACTAGATTGCTTGCCTCTCCTGTCTGCAAGCTGGCCTCATTCCCCGTTTGTCGCTCGTCGTTGAACTCTATTGAACCACTGACCGTTGATGCTGTCACCTTGAGATTATCGCTTGATCGAAGGTTCAATTCAATTGCTCCGCTGGTGGTCTTGGCCTCAATAGAGCTCCGTCCAGGAAGGCGAACTTCTCCCTCTATCTTGGAACTCACTGTCTTGAGGTTGGTCTTGGCCCCAGAAATCTGTTGGACCTCCACCGTACCGCTCGTCGATGAGAGCGTTACCTCTCCATCAGAGGAGGCTTCTTTTCCAGAGATGTCTCCACTGATAGTACGCAGTTCCAGATTGTCAGAGGCCCTGAGAGTGAGAAAATCAACCTCGCCACTTACCCCAGAAACCTTCGTCGAATTGGTTTTCATGGGATGCATCAAGGTGATGTCCCCACTGGTAGAAGAGACTTCCAATCGTCCCAGGTCCTCAACAGGGAGTTTAATCATCAAAGGAGAAGGATTGTAGGAGAAGAAACGGATGAACCAACGTTTGATTGGGCTGACTGAAACAGTTACCAGGGAACCTTGTTTTGAAACCTTTAGCTGTTCATTGTCATGCTTTCCAAGAGAAATACTGGCTTGCCTCGCTCCTTCATCAACCTCAATGATAATATCATTGCTGATGGTTGATACCTCGAGGGAGTCTCCCCCCTGGAAGTCTATCTGCTGGTCCCTGCGTTGCTCGATCCCCCGCTTCTCCCATCCCTTGTAGAGGGAGAAGGAGAGAGCGAGTATGAGCACCAGGATGATCAGGAAGATTTTATTGGCGTTGGTATCCTTCAGCATATTAGTGTCCTTGGTGGAATCGGTCGTCCCAGTCTCTTTCCTTATTGAACATCTCACTTTCCATTTTTTCCACTTTGCGCTTAAGACGTTCATACTCAGCCTTCAGTTCTTCTTCACTCGAATCAGGTGTATCGTTTGTATAAATGGTCGAATCATAAGAGCCTTCAGGATTCATAGGTATCATGAGCGCAGCAAGTAAGTAGATGAGTGCTCCTGGAAAGATGCCTGTTGCCAATACCACAAGAAATACAATCAGGCGAACCGGGTCAGGGGGAAGGTCCCTCCACTCGGCAAGGCCGGTGCAAACCCCGAAAATTTTTCCCCGAGGGGATCTGTACAATCGTTTGGTAGCCATAGTAGTCATTCCTTTCATTCCTTATCTTCAAAGCCTTCAGATGAGTTTTTCCGGCTCTTTGTAATCGTCTCAAGGTTGGCAAGCCGCTCCTGCAGCTCATCAATTCCTTTTCTTAGTTCCGCCCTATTGGTTCCCTGTCGCCACTCGGTAAAGCTGGCTTCAGAGGCAGTCCCCTTCTTTCGCTTCCTGTACTTTGTGTCGCTATAGGTCCCTGGTGGGTACCCCATCTCCATTTCACGCATCCGAAGGGCTGCCTCGATCTTTTTCTTTCTCAGGTTGTAGCGATGATCAAGGGTAGATACGACTATAATGAAGGTGAATATAACTGTTAAGATCCAGATTGCTTCCATGCCTTACCCCTTTGCTCACAGGCCGGCGCGTTTGCGCAATTCCTCAATCTCAGCATCGATGTCATCCATCTCCTCGAGATCTCGGAATTTCTCGTCCAAGGTAGAGCCACTGCGGTTCAGGTCATTGTCAGCCTGCATACGGTCTATCTTCTCTTCCATATCATTGAAGCGGTGGAACGTGTTTCCCTCGCTTGCACGTCTCAGGGTTTCTTGGGCAGCTTGTTCTTCTCTGGCCCGTTTCGCCCTTTCAACCATCATCTGGTACTTCTGCTTCACGGTGGATAGCTTGTCCTCAATCTGGTTGATTTCACTCTTTGCGGTTTTGATTACCTCATCATAGGTGGTAAGTTCCTCTTTGAGGCGATCAAGTGTTGTTTTGGCCTGTTTCTTCTCAAGTAGTGCTTCCCGTGCCAAATCTTCGCGTCCCTTGCTGATAGCCAGTTCTGCTCGGCTCTGCCAGCGTTCTACTGCATTGAGCGCTTCTTTATAGGTACGGTCGGTCTTTGCCCTGCTGGCCATTTTTGCGGCGCAGGAACTCTTGAGTTCAATCAGGGTATCTTCCATCTCCTGCATCATCAACTTGATCATCTTTTCGGGATCTTCTGCTTTATCGAGCAGTGAGTTGATATTTGCATTTACAATATCCAAGAATCTTGAAAAAACTCCCATAATATCTCTCCTTAGGTAGTAGTACCACCTCTGTTTCTATAAGTCTAGTTGCACGATTCGTGCCAACTCCAATATATCTATGAAAAACTTGTTAAATCACCAATTTAGCAAGGATTGGAGCTACACGGCTTTTCTTGTCTGCTGAGCTGTGCTACCCTGTTTCTGGCAAATCATACCAAGGATGGCAAAATTTACCAACAGAGGAGCACTGAATGGAATCCCCACAGGGCGGAGGATATAACCAGCAACCACTAGGAGAAAGCGAAGTTTTCCTGGATTTCCAGAGCAAGCTGAGCCGAGCAGCTACCGTCAATCGTTCTGTCCTCCTGGTAGGGGAGCGTGGCAGCGGCAAGGAGATTGCAGCAAGAAGACTGCACTTTCTCTCTCCCCGATGGCAGCAGAGCTTGGTAACCGTCAACTGTGCTGCACTTCCTCCTTCCTTGATCGAGACCGAACTTTTCGGTTATGAGCAGGGAGCGTTCACCGGAGCCCAGAAGACCCGCAAGGGGCGATTTGAAGAGGCTGAGGGAGGTACGCTTTTCTTGGATGAGATCGGGCTCATCCCGCTGGAGGTGCAAGAGAAGATCCTTCGTGTAGTGGAATATGGGACCTATGAACGGGTCGGTTCTTCTGTCACCCATGAGGTGAATGTGAAGATCATCGGTGCTACCAATGCAGACCTTCCCACGCTCTGCAATGAAGGAAAGTTCAAGGAAGACCTCCTGGACCGACTCTCTTTTGAAGTGTTGTTTCTTCCTCCGCTTCGCGAACGTGGCGAGGACATCCTGTTGCTTGCCTCATATTTTGCCTCAAAAATGGCTCTTGAGTGTGGCAAAAGCGAAATGCCGGTTTTCTCAGAGGAAGTGGAAGCTTCCCTGCAATCCTATCCCTGGCCTGGTAATGTGCGTGAATTGAAGAATGTGGTTGAGAGGGCTGTCTACCGTAGCGATACTCCAGAAATTGAACACCTCGATTTCAACCCATTTAATAATCCTTTCACCCAAAGCGAGATGGAGAGAGATGATAGCATTGTCACACAAAAGCAGAAACAATTGGACTTGTCGCAGTTTGGCCAAGCTCGTATCGATCTCGATGTCTCTTACCTTGCAGAGGCCTTGAAGCAGGCAGGGGGAAACCAGAGGGAGGCAGCCAAGCTCCTGGGACTTACCTATGACCAGCTCAGGGGATTGTACAGGAAATATCAGGATTTACTGTAGTACATGATTTGATGGTCAGTTCAAGCAATATGAATATGCAAAGAGGGCTGCTTCTCCGTCTGATTTTTAGTCAGAATTGTAAAGCAGCCCTGAGGAAGAAATGCAATCTATGTCATGAAAAAAACTATCGTGAGGGGAGGATAAGGGCTGTGCCCAGGTAGGCGATTACCATCGGGATGAACCCCACAGAGAAAAGCAGGATGATTCCAACGATTCTCAATAGGAGTACGGGAAGACCGGACCACGTTGCCAGTCCCTGGAAAACTCCAAGAATCATACCTCTTCGCTCACGGTAGAGCGTCCTGTGGTAGTAGTCCATTACTTCTGCTCCTTCTCTTTCTTCTTGCTCATCGATGCCTTCAGCTGTTCCATCTCTGCATCAATCTCTTGTTCGCTTTCCATTCTGCTGAACTCATCTGCAGCACTGGTGGTACCATGGTAGCCGGCCATTTCTGCGTCTGCTTCCATGCGCTCAATCTTGCTCTCCAGTTCACTGAACTTGCGAGCCAAGTCAGTACTGTCACTGCTCTTCAGGGTTTCAGCAACCTGCTTCTTTTCTTTTGCGCTTCTTGCTCTCTGGACGAGGATCTGTTGCTTATCTTTCACTTCCTTGAGCTTGTCTGCAATCTGGGTGAGTTGGCTGCTCTGACTGGCAAGAATGGTCTGCAGGTTTGTTTCAAGCTCTTCGATACGCTTGATCCGTGCTTTTGCATTATTCTTTTCAATCAAGGCTTCACGGGCGAGATCTTCCCTGCCATTGGTGATAGCCAGTTTGGCGCGGTCATCCCAACGGAGAAGAGACTTCTCCAGTTCAGCTTTCTCACGCTCCAGACTTACCTGTTCAGCTTTTCTTGCTGCCATTGAAGAACGAGCCTTGCTCTGGGTTTCCTCAAGTTCTGTGATCATCAGGTTGATCATCTTTGCCGGATCTTCGAGTTTATCCAAAGCACTGTTTACGTGGGAATTGAAGATATCGGCGACTCTCTTGAACATCTGCATCATTGTCTCCTTTCGCCACTAGGTGGCTGTTGTTTGCGTTTGTTTGTACGTAGACTACCATGCATAAGGCGTGCCAACTTTGATAATATGGGAATTATCCATAGAAAATCATCGCATATTCGGTGTGTTGCTACTATGTTTGGTAAATTATACCAACTTCTATGGCCAATACTACCATCCCCATTGGCTTGTAAGGGGTACAAAGAGCGTGTAGACTGCATCCATGAGTACCTTGTATATGGTGGCGACACCCATTGGAAACCTAGATGATATTACCTATAGGGCAGTTGAGACGCTTAAAGGCGTTGAGGTAATCGCCTGTGAGGACACACGGCATACACAACAACTGTTGACCCATTGGGGGATCAGCAAGCGCCTGATCGCCTGTCATGCACACAATGAGACCAACTCTGCAAAAGGCATCGTAGGCTTGTTGGCGGAAGGCAAGGATGTTGCCTTTGTCAGTGATGCGGGCACCCCGGGTATCAGTGACCCGGGGGCGCGAGTGGTCAGTGCTGTTCGCCAGGCTGGATTCCCTGTTGTCCCTATTCCTGGTGTCTCTGCACAATCGGCTCTTGTCAGTGTGGCCGGGTATGTAGGCAAAACCTTCACCTTTGAAGGATTTCTCAGCCCAAAGAAGGGACGAAGAAAGAAACGTCTGGAGGAGTTGCTCAGCCGTGATGAGGCATTCATCATCTATGAGTCGCCCTTCAGAATTCTCAAGACACTTGCCGAACTATCTGAGCTGGATGGCGCGCGTCAGATTGTATTGGGAAGGGAAATGACCAAGAAATTTGAGGAGTTCCTGCAGGGAACTGCCTCCCAGGTGATGGAAGTGCTTGCAGCAAAACCTTCGATCAAGGGAGAGTTTGCCTTGTTGGTTGCGCCCTCCCAGGCACAGGAACGTGATGATCACACTGAAGAAGCTTAGAAGCCTGAAAAGTCGGACTTGTGTAAGAAAATGCGCAAGCCTCTTTCATCAGTTGTCCCAGGAGATGGACACCTCGTATCTGTATGGACTGCTCACGCTCTCTGAAGAGCAGCAGTTTGCTGAGGTGTTGGATGAAAAACAAAGGGAACAGTTGCGTTCGCTGATAAGAAGAGTCCCCTTGGTCCAAGGAAGAGATTTGGCAATCCTTCTCGAGGATATCCACTATTTTCTCCTTGATGTCTTGGGAAGTGACCCCTCTGATTGGGACCTCACCGATGATCAGGGTGCGCTTGATGCGTCAGCTCGCCTCATCCTTCCCCATATCCTGGTGCTCGATCGCCTTCGTTCTCCTTATAATATAGGATCAATATTCCGTAGTGCAGACTCCTTTGGAGTGCAGAAAATCTATTTGATCGAAGGGTGTGCGAGGCTCGACCACCCGCGTACCAAAAAAACCAGCAGGGGATGTATCGGTACAGTGGACCATGAGGTTCTACCTGAGGAAGTAGTGCTGCAGCGTATACAATCACTCCCCCTCTTTGCTTTGGAGACAGGTGGTAGGGAACTCTCCCGCTTTCCCTTTCCTAAGGAAGGGGTAGGGATTATCGGTGGGGAGGAGTTGGGTGTCAGTCCCTCCTTGCTGAATGCAAGTGAAACCTCCCTTGGTCGGTTGACCATCCCGATGGGAGGGACCAAGGGTTCCTTGAATGTGGCGGTAGCCACAGGGATTATGCTCTGC
Organism: uncultured Sphaerochaeta sp.; assembly: GCF_963666015.1. Lineage (NCBI taxonomy): Bacteria > Pseudomonadati > Spirochaetota > Spirochaetia > Spirochaetales > Sphaerochaetaceae > Sphaerochaeta > uncultured Sphaerochaeta sp. The sequence goes on from NZ_OY762555.1 coordinate 2,244,172, forward strand.
AGTTGGTATATGAGCGCTGGTAATCTGTAACATTGAAATCTTTACTTTCTTGGGCCTATCGAACTGATGGACTTCGTTCGTGTCAGCTCAGATATCTCGATATCTTCGCTTCCTTGGCCTTGTTCTCTGTCCGATCCGCTCCAAGCTCAGTTACAAGTTTATGCTGTTACAGATCACTAGCCCCGGTTTGACGTAACTGCTACATACATTCGTTTCAGCTTGTCTTCAATATCGAAGTTGAAATTCCCTGCACTCCAGTTGCCTTTTGCATTACGAACGCCGACACTTCTTCCGGTGAGTATCTGCATTGCTTCATCTATGGTGCTGACCGGATAAATAAAGAATTGCTTCTCCTTGATGGCGTTCAGTACCTCATAGGGAAGAATGAGATTACGGACATTCTGTTTTGGAATGATGACTCCCTGTTTTCCGGTGAGTCCTGTTGCCAAACAGGTACGGAAGAATCCCTCAATCTTTTCGTTGATGCCCCCAACGGGTTGGATCAAGCCCATTTGATTGACCGATCCTGTCACTGCGATGTCTTGGCGGACAGGTAGTTCCCCGATTGCAGAGAGCAGTGCTAGCAGTTCACTGGAGGAGGCACTGTCTCCATCTACCTCCGCATAGGATTGTTCAAAGGCAATACCGGCGTAGATGGAGAGTGGGAAGGTGCGGGCATAATGTTTACGTAGGTATCCTTCCAGGATAAGGAGGCCCTTGTCATGAATTTCCCCACTGAGTCCGGCTTCATGTTCAATATTTACAATACCTTCATTTCCTGGACTGGCCGTGCAGGATATAACCGTAGGGGTTCCAAAGGAAACACTGCCACGGTCCATGACCGCCAAGCCATTGACTACCCCGACTTTTGTGCCGGATAGGCTGATGATCATATCACCACTGAGAATCTCTTCATTGATCTTACTCTCACTGATGCCATTGATGTATCCCCGCTCCTCATTCACACGGAGAATGAGCTCTCCGTCGATGGATGCCTGGCTATGGTGCTTCGCCCACCAGTGAGCTTCCTCAATGACATCATACAGTGATGAGAAATGCGTCGTCAGATGGGTACGGGACTCTACATACCAACAGGAGTACCGAAGTAACTGGCTAAAGGCGCTATCCTCAAGAGGGAGCATATGATGGTTCTTTGCATAGGCATCCAAAGCCCAGATGCTTTGGGCAATTGCCTTCTTTGAGAGTTCCATCGAATAATCAAACTGTGCGCAGATCTTGAAGAGCGTCAGGAATCGCTCGTCCTCATCACAGAGCATGTCATAGACCTCTTCGCTACCGATGAGAATGACCTTGATCGGAAGGGGAACCACCTGGGGCCTGATCATCTTGCTTTTCAGTTCTCCCTTGGTGACAAGCCCTGCTTCATAAGCCAAGGTGTTTGCATCGAGATACCGTTTGAGTGCTTCCCACAGGCCACTCTCGCCAAGGAGTTTTTCAGCCTCTATGACGATGAAGCCACCTGCTGCCTCAAGAAGAGATCCTGCATGCAGACTGAGATGGGGTATTTTCTCATCTGAGTCAACCGAACCAAAAAGGTTGTCGAAGGTAGGATAGGACTCAATAATCAGGGGCCGTTGTCTCGTCTGTGCGTGATTGACCAGCAGGTTGGCTTGGTACTTCCGTGCTATCGGGTCACTCTTGAGCATCTCTGCATCAAGATGCTGGATATGGATAGCTTCTCGGGCAAGATCTGCCTTGAGATGGGCGAAGTATGAGGAGAGTTGCCGATTTTCAGGGAACTGTTGTTCCATTTTGTCCACAAGGCGCTCTGCTTTCTCGAGAAAGTGATCGCTGTCTTGGGTAAGGCTGAGCAGTTCCTGATTGAAAGCACTGCATGCATCACAAAAGCGTTCCCCTTCCCCTGGGCGGAATGTGAGGGCGGAGGGGCTGTCCGGCTGTTTGAAATTACACACATAAACAATGTCCCTAATAGCATCAATATTGTTTCTCTGGTGCTCGGCACAGTAACGTACCGCCTCATGTCTTCCGCTCGTGGCTTCTCCGCTTACAAAAATGTTGTATCCGCATTTCTGCAGACTGAGCCCAATCTCCAGACTACGAAGAGCCCTTGGCTGGCCAACGATATGTTCGTCGCTGCCCAAAGCTCGGCATTCACTGATGAGCAAGGGATCAAAATCGAAGGAAGCTTCTTCATAGGTGAGCGGATGAACCCGCTTTTTATTATCGGTCATGAAGGAACTATAGGTGGTGGAACAAAAGGTGTCAACTCTATATACTAGGCTCATGAAACGAAGCAAACTTGTTACCTATCTTGATACATATCTGGTACTTGGGTCTTTTGAGATTTTGGATCGATCCCTCAACGGTTTGGTTGTAGGAGGAGTGGAGAAAGAGGTACGTAAGGTGGCCTTCGCCGTTGATGCCTGCCAAGCTACCTTTGAGAAAGCCATAGCAGAGGGTGCTGATCTGCTTATCGTTCACCATGGGCTCTACTGGGGAACCCCGCTACCAATTACCGGGACACACCATACGCGCATCAGCACGTTGCTGGAAGGTAATCTGGACCTGTATGTGGCTCATCTTCCCCTCGATGCACACCCGGAAGTGGGAAACAATGTTGTCATGGCTGGAAGGCTGGGGTTGCAGGATATTGAGCCCTTTGCCCCTTATAAAGGTACCATGTTGGGGTATAAGGGTGTACTCAAGGAAGGGAGAGACACCAAGTGGATTGCTGAACAGCTTGGTTTTGAGAATCCAGTGGTGCTTCCATTCGGCAAGGACCCCATCACAACGGTGGGTATTGTCAGTGGAGGGGCGAGCAGTGATGTCTATGCAGCTCTCTCTGATGGACTGGACTGTTTTATCACCGGGGAAGTGGAACATCAAATCTACCATGATGCACAGGAATCTGGTATCACGGTCATTGGTGGAGGACATTACCAAACGGAAATTTTCGGGGTGCAGGCGCTCTTAGAACATCTAAGGGATACGTTCGACCTTGAGGTTTGTTTTATTGCCAACCCCACTGGCTTATAGTATAGTCAACACCATGGCACAGAAATACACCAGCAGATTCATCCCGCTCATCCTCACCCTCCTTATTATTGTTTCTGACCAACTCAGCAAGGCATGGGTGGTTGCCACCATCCCAGAGAACACAATAGGGTTTCGCTATCTTGGTGATTTCCTTGCGATTGTACATGTGCGCAATACTGCTATTGCGTTCAGTATGGGTGATGGTCTCCCGGTCGTTGTAAAGTTGCTGTTCTTCATCATCGTGCCAGTGATTTTGGTTATTGCGGTATGTGTAGTATACTTTTCACGAAAGATTCATCTTTCCGTTTTTCAGAGGTGGGTGCTTGCGCTCTTCCTTGGTGGTGGAACGGGGAATTTGATCGACCGAATTTTTAGGGGTTTTCGGGTAGTGGATTTCATCAGCGTAAAGGTCTATGGATTCCTTGGGTTTGAGCGATGGCCAACCTGGAACATTGCTGACGCTTCACTGGTTGTCAGTGGAATCCTCCTTGCTGCTAGTCTGCTCCTCGAAAACTCTGAAACGAAGGAAGATAACAATGTCTAAGAAAATGAACACCGTTTGGTTTATGTTGGCGGCAACCGTACTGAACATTGTACTGATGATGGTTCTTTTTATCATCTGTTTTGTACTCATCACCCGTTTCGTCGACCCGAACAGTTCCCTGATTCCCCTCTGGTTGGGTCTTACCTTCCTGGTAAGTATCGGAGGGAGTTTCTGGGTGTACTCACGAATCATCAAGTGGATGAACAACAAGTTCAATCTGGAGGATAACCTCAGCCCACTTTTCAATAGAAAGAGAAAGCCAAAGCGCAGAGAGGACTGAGACCATGAACCAGTCCCTCTCTACATTCTCAAGGATATCTTGGTACCCATTCAGTGATGAACCGGTCATCAGGAGCCGCTGGTACATGCCGAGGCTCTGTGACCCCTTTTTCCTGTTTCCGGAAGAAAGCCCTGATGGGAAATGGCATCTTTTCGGTCATACCTGGGTGGGAATTGAACACTTCATCAGTGAGAATGGGATAAGCTGGGAACCAAGGAAGATGGTTGCCTTGCGGGGACACTCTCCCTCAATATACCAAGAGAATGGGGTGTATTACCTCATCTACGAAAAACACAATGCTTCCTTGCCGAACCTGAAGAAGGGAAGGCTGAAGCGTAGAGAGCAAGAGAAAGTAAGGTATAGTCGATTTGAAATGTGCTCCTCCACTGACTTGATTCTTTTCAGCGAGCCAAAGATCATCCTGGATAGCCGGGATATTCCTTTCTCCTCAGATGGGTTGAAGAAGCCGAGGGTCTCACGGCCACAGATTATCAAGAATGGGGTGGGGTATCGGCTGTACTTTGGCGCTTCCCATCTTTTGCTCCCTGATACCAAACAGAAGACCAGTCGCCATTTTGCCCTTGCAATCTCCTCAACCATTGAGGGACCGTATGCGCTTGCGAACGAGGGAGAACCATTGCTCTCCCCGGAAGCGGATGATCCCTATCGGAGCATGTCGGTAGGAAGCATCAAGGTATTTCGTGCAGAGGACGGATATATCGGCTTTGAGTGTGCGATGTATTGGGACAAGGAGCAGGCAAAGACGGCTTCGGTGCTGATACAACTGGAAAGCAGCGATGGGGTGTCTTTCAGGCCGTCCTATCGCTCTCCGCTTCTGGTCCCTCCTCAGATGGGTTGGGCCAGCCGGTACATTGTCAGCTGTGATGTACACTACAAGAAAGAAGAGGCCTGCTGGTATTGCTACTATAGTGCCAATTCCAAGCATGGATATTACCCTGTCAGGGAGTCCATCGGTTTGCTTTTGGGCAAGGACCCTTCCCTGCGGAAGGTCTTTATCTAAGGTCTTCCCGCTTCCTCCACCTTGTGGAACCAGCCCAAACGACGGTCTCTCTCCCATCTTTCTCTTTTCGGATAATCCTATGGTGCAACAGGGGGGTATCCTTCTGCAATGCATCAGGATCCTTGCTCTCGGTGTATACGACAACAGCATCCTCAAGAAAGGTCTGTCGGAGATATGATACGTCCACCCCCGCAACCTTACAGCGGTTTCGGAAGGCGGAGGGAAGACTCTCCAAGGCCCAAGTGAGATAGGATATGTTGTTCACATGCAGATTCCGGTCAGTATCGAGATAGGTGATCTTGGGTGCATGGACAGTCAATCGATGAAGAGGTTCATCTTCCCCATGACGATTGTTCTCAAGACGCATATCTACTGAGTGTTCTGTATCTTCAGCAGGAGGAAGGCCGATGCGTAGGGACATGTCCTTGGGCCTGCACGGTCTGCCTCGTTCCAGATCGAGGATTGCCCAAAAGGTCTTGGCAATAAACAACAGGTTCCCCTGTGCATCGAAGGCCCTGACAATACGGGGAAGATGCAGCCTGATCGGGTCCTGTGCCCAAGTTTCCACCTTCAGCACTTCGGGCCAATGAGTATAGCGGAACACTTCCATCTGGCTTCGGGTAATCACCCAGGTCTTGCCCTCTTTATGCATCTCAGGAATCGAGCACCCCCTGCTTGCTGCATGGGTTCCAGCTGCTTCCTGTACTACCTGGAAATAGAAGGCAAGACGAGCATCAGTGAAACAATCGGTCTCATAGCTGTACGTGGCGAAGGAGCTGTGTGCCACGTTTTGTTCATCAATCGTAATCAGTGCATCATACATCTGTTGGGTCCTTGTCTTGGGTGTTCCGATAGAAGCGTAGAGTACTTCTTCCATATTTACGCTCATCATAACAAACCAAGGAACCTACCGTCTCTGGCCACTGTTTCTTCTCTTCGGATGGGTAGTGAATGATGAACAACCCTCCTGGAGTAAGGAGCTTCTGCTTATCAACAGCCTTTGCCAGATCAACCTTGCCCTGCATAGGGAAAGGAGGATCTGCATACACAATGTCATACTGCATTTTTGCTGTAGGAATGAAACGTCGTACGTCGGCCATGAAGAGCTTGATATCGCTTTCAACCATGCTGATGTTATCCATGATGGTGGCCTTTTTTTGTCGGTCTTTCTCGACCAAGTGTACCAGTCTTGCACCCCGGCTTGCTGCCTCGATTCCGACGCAACCACTGCCGGTGAATAAATCCAGCCAAGTTTTTTCTTCCAGACTTCCCAGGATGGAGAAGAGAGACTCTCTCATCATATCCATGGCTGGTCTGATGACCCCTGGTGGACATGCGACTGTCCTTCCCCGATAAATTCCTCCGGTAATTCTCATATTCTGTGCCTCATGGGACTGATGATAGGTAATTGTGGTGAAATGTGCAAGTTACGCCTCACTTCCTTCAGCGCTGAAGGGAGGAGCATGGCGAAGCACTTCCCTGATCACCGTGAGAGAGGGGGCCAAGAACCCTGGGTCGGAGGCAAGGATCTGGTCAGCTTCTTCTCGTGCTATCTCAATAAGGGGGAGGTCCTCCGTCAGGGACGCGTAGGAGAGCTTGAGGTAGCCGGACTGCTTGGTTCCTGTCAATTCCCCGGGTCCCCTGATCAAGAGGTCTTGCTCTGCTATGTAGAAGCCGTCACTCGATTCCTTCATTACCTTGAGTCGTTGTTTTGCTTCATCGGTCAACTCATTTGAGAAAACGAGAAAACAGTAGGATTGCAACTGGGAACGGCCAACCCTTCCCCTGAGCTGGTGAAGGGCAGAGAGCCCGAATCGCTCGGCATGTTCAATGATCATACAGGTTGCATTGGGTATGTCGATTCCGACTTCAACAACACTGGTGGAGACCAGGTACCCAAGCTTTCCCCCTTGGTAGGCCTTGAGGATGGTGACTTTCTGTTCCTCGTCCAGTTTGCTGTGGATCAGGGCTGAGGGAACATCGGGGTATGTTTGCTTGAGAAAATCATACATGGAAATGACATCCCTTAGGTCACTCTGCCCACTGTCATCTATTCTTGGGTAAACGAAGTATGCCTGGTGACCGCGTTTGAACTCGACCCCTACCGATGCATACATCCTCCTCCTGCTCTGTTCATTGACCAGATGGGTAATCACCGGCTTTCTTCCTGGTGGCATGGTTCTCAATGTGGAAACATTGAGATTTCCGAATACGGTAAGGGAGAGGGTGCGGGGAATCGGGGTGGCTGTCATCAGCAACACATCAGGAACCGTGCCTTTCTGGGTCAACGCAAGCCGTTGTTCAACCCCGAATCTGTGCTGCTCATCGATGATTACATAGGCTAGGTTCTTGAAACTGACCTCGGCAGAAAAGAGTGCATGGGTTCCGATGATGATATCTACCTCTCCTTCTGCAATTGCCTTGAGCAGCAGGCGCCGTTCCTTGCTCTTTACTGAACCGGTGAGGAAGGCGAGACGGATACCCATCTCTCCAAGCAGGCTTGCCGCTGACTCTGCATGTTGGCGTGCCAACAACTCCGTAGGAGCCATAAACGCTACCTGCGCGCCATGGGAGAGTACATGCAGGGCACTGATCCAGGCTACTAGGGTTTTTCCACTACCGACATCTCCTTGGAGCAGCCGGTTCATCGGCAGCTCCCCATCAAGATCTTCCCTGATCTCCTTCAAACTGGTCATCTGGTCTTTAGTGAGACTGAAGGGAAGTTTCTCCATGAAGTGTAGTTCAAGCTTGGTAGGGATGCCCTGGCCTTGGTTGACGAGTCGTTGTTGCAGACCTTTGTGCCTGCGTGCTATCAGCTGGAGGTAGAAGAGTTCAGTCAATGCGAGGGTTCTTCGTGCCTGCTTCAGGAGTTCAATTGTTGGTGGGAAGTGATAGCTACGAATTGCCTCATCAGTGGAGAGCAGTTGATATTTCTCCAACATTGTTTCAGGCAATTCCTCTTGGAAGCGTTGTATGCTTCTCAGAATCTCCTGGACATTCTTTCTGATCAGACGTTGGCTCAAGGATCCTCTTAGAGGATAAATGGGAAGAATCTTGCCGAACTGTCCTGGAAAGTCACCATCCTCGGTAGCTGGGTAGAGTTCGAACTGGGAACACTGCAGCTGTCCATGATGCCAGCTTACATTCCCATAGAGGTAGTAGATTCTCCCGATCCTAATCGTCTTCTCGAGAAAGTTTCGGCCAAAACAGAGCAAGCTCAAACGACCATCGCCTTGGCCGGAGACATCCCGAACAATAATTTTGAGGGTCCTTTTCTTGCCACTTCTCAACCCAAAGTATGAGTGGGAGAGTACTTCAACCAGAGTGTTTGCCATCTGGTTGTCCTTGATGTTACCCAAGGGTTGGACCTGGCTTCTATCTTCCCAGGTTCTTGGAGAGAGCAACAAGAGGTCGCTGAAGGTGGCTACTCCCAGTTCAGCGTAGGAGGTCTTTGCAGCAGGTCCCACTCCACTCAAGGTGGTGATGGGCTGTTGCAGGTTCCTCAAATACTCCATGGCTTAGAAGGAGAGATTCCCAAAGAAGTTCATAAGGAACCTGAGTACAAAGGAAGTAGCAATATAGAGGACGATAAAAAATACCAAGGCTGTGGTAACAAGCTGACGATCGTTGATCGTGCGTTTGGGATAAAAGATTCTTTGGACCCAGTTCAAGACTCCACCGATCAGGGAGTCCAGCATGGTGATGTAGCTGATGGTTTTAGCGCTACGTTTGTAGCAGAAAAAGAGACGGAAGCCCAAGAGAATGATCAAGAACCAGAAAACAGGACTGAGTAGATACGACCAGAGTGTCTGGAGGATCAGCGCAACAACCATACCGATGGTAATGGTTCCATATGCTCCGTAGAAGCGGAGCATTGACTGCACTACAGATAAGACTGCCAAGGCAACCAGTGGGGTAAGATCGATGTGACTGCGTCTGAGGCTGGATATTCCCCTAAACCATGAGAGATAGGGATCAACTACCTTTCCGATGTAGTAGGCAAGCGGGTTTTCCTGTGTCTGTCCAGGTACCCTGATCCAGGTAAGGATGATCCGGAGCCAGATCAGCAAGGAATAGAATGAGAGCAGGCTTGCAACAACCGAGGCAATGCTCATCAAGATATTTCCCCCTCCTAATGTATTCATGCCGTTTTCATAATAGGTTTGGTTCATCGCATTCCTCCACCTTAGTAAGATACCGAACTTTTCTCCGTTAGTCGAACCAAATATGCAAGATAGCAGGATTTTCCTTAGTTGCTTCCACCAATTCATCACAGTAGCGAACACTGAACTCCCTACCACAGACAATGCTGAGGGGAGACTCCTGTCCTTCTTCCTTGAAATGGAGCAGGAGAGAACAGGACCCGCCATAAGAGAGGCTGAGATCCCTAAGCTGTGTGATATGCTCATTGTTGCAGAAGGATTTCTCCAGTTCAATATGGCATCTGCTTACCGCAACCGGGGCTAGCTGATTCGGGTCAACGAGAATCTGTTCGATGAGATAAGAAATCTTGTCATTACCCCGGGAGTTGTCAAACTTTCCTACAAATCCATAGATACCATCCACCTTGAGGATGTCACGATACTGTTCATAGGTCTTTGGGAAGAGTGTTGCATCGAAGGTTGCATTCTTGTCGGTGAGCTGCAAAAATCCCATAACACTGCCCTTTTGGGTGGTGAATGGCCTGATTCCTGTGACCATGGCTATGATGTTGACCGGACGGCCAAAGGGAACCTGTTCCAGTTTTGCGGTATTGACAGTCACTCGCTGTGCAATTGCCTGGTTGAATGCATCGAGTGGGTGTCCAGAGATATAGAACCCGAGTAGTCCTTTTTCCATCTCCAATTTTTCAGGGAGGTTCCAGTCAGGCACTTCACGCATGGAAAACGTCTCCATGGCTGCTTCCGTCTCCTCATCGAAGAGAGAAATCTGCCCAAATGCAGTTGCTTCTTTTCGTTTCTGTACATAGGTGATGGCATCACTGAGATTCTCAAGCAAGGTGGGGCGGTTGGTGCCTAGTGTATCGAATGCCCCTGCCTTAATCAGTGACTCCAGGAGTTTTGTATTCATCGCCTTGGTTTCCAGTCGGGTAAGGAAGTCAAGCAAGTCCTTGTAGGGTCCGCTCTCTTCCCTCTCCTTTACGATAAGCTCAACGATTCCTTCCCCAACATTTTTTATGCCTGCGAGTCCATACACAATCTTTCCCTCAACAACAGAGAAATGTTTGTCGGAGTAGTTGATCGACGGAGGCAGGATATCCAGCCCATTGTCTTTTGCAACTTGCAAGTACTCACTGAACTTATCGGGACTTCCCATCTCATTGGTGAGGTTGGCTGCCCAGAATTCAGCAGGGTAGTTTGCTTTCAAGTATGCTGTTTGGTAGGCCACCACAGAGTAGGCAACCGCATGGCTCTTGTTGAATCCATAGCCTGCAAAGGGTTCCAGCATCTCAAATATCTCAATGGCATGTTGTTCAGTTCTTCCAAGTGCCTTTGCACCTTCAATGAACTTCACCTTCTCCTTTTCCAAGGCTGCAACTTTTTTCTTACCCATGATACGCCTAAGAATATCAGCGTTTCCGAGAGAGTACCCAGCGATAATTTGGGCGACCTTCATAACCTGTTCCTGATAGACAATGACACCGTAGGTGGTTTTCAGTTCTTCTTCCAGTTCAGGGTTCGCATAGGTAATGGGTTGTTTGCCAAGTTTGCAGTTGATGAACTGCGGGATATAGGCCATTGGGCCAGGTCGGTAGAGTGCATTCAAGGCAACCAGATCCTCTATGTCATTGGGTTTTGCTTCCTTGAGGATATTCTGCATTCCTTGGCTTTCAAACTGGAATACTGCATTGCTCTCTCCTCTGCCAAGCATGGCAAAGGTCTTTTCGTCTTGCTCGTCGATCTCACTTGCATTGAAAGCGGGATCCTTTTTCTTGATCAAGTCCTCAGTATGTTTGACCAAGGTAAGTGTCTTGAGACCCAGGAAGTCCATCTTTACCAATCCACACTCCTCAATGAGGTCCATTGAGTACTGGGTGGAGATGGCTCCGGTCTTTGCGTCACGGTAGAGTGGGACGTAGTTGAGTAGGTTCTCCTTGCCTATGACCACCCCTGCCGCATGAGTGGATGTGTGCCGGTTCAAACCCTCAAGACGGCGTGCTGCATCGAAGAGTTCAGCATAGACCCCTCCCTTCTTTTCCAGCTCTACCAGATCGTTGTTCTGCTCAAAGGCTTTTGTCAAATTCATCTTCGGGTCATCGGGGATGAGTTTGCAGATATTATTTGATTCCTCGAAAGGAATATCCAGTACCCTGGCAACATCCTTCACTACAGCCTTTGCTTTCAAGGTACCGAAAGTGGCAATCTGGGCAACTCGTTCGGTTCCGTAGTGCTCGGTGACATAATTGATGACTTCCTGTCTTCTTTCGTAGCAGAAGTCAATATCGAAGTCCGGCATACTTACCCGTTCCGGGTTGAGGAATCGTTCAAACAGCAGGTTGTATTTGATTGGATCGACATCGGTTATACCCAGTGAGTAAGCGACAAGAGAACCTGCGCCGGAGCCACGCCCTGGGCCTACTGGGATGTCGTGGTTCTTTGCCCACTGGATGTAGTCCATGACGATAAGGAAATACCCTTCGAACTGCATCTTGGTGATGATATCGAGTTCGTAATCAAGACGTTTCTGGAGTTCTTCGGTGATGGTGTCATAGTGTGATCGCAAACCTTCGTTGGAGAGGTGGCGAAGATAGTCGGCTGTATCACTAAACTCGGGAGGAACTTCAAAGTTTGGAAGCAGGGGTCCTGGGAAGTGGATTTCCAAATTGCACCGCTCTGCAATCTTGACGGTATTCTCGATTGCCTCAGGACACCAACTGAAGAGATTTCTCATCTCTTGCTCGCTCTTCATGTAGAATTCCTGGTTGGGGAAACGCATCCTGTTCGGGTCATTTTTCTTGGAGTTCGTGCCAACACAGAGCAGGAGATCCTGCGCGTTTGCATCACTCTTTTCGATGTAGTGGATGTCATTGGTGCAAACCAAGGGGATACCTGTCTCATCACTGATCTGTTTCAGCAATGGATTGGTTCTCTTCTGTTCAGGTAGTCCGTGGTCCTGTATTTCCAGGTAGTATCGTCCATCATCGAAGACTGAGGCAAACCACTGGGCCCTCTCCTTAGCCAAGTCATACTGGTCATTGAGCAAATGTTGCAGAATCTCACCGCCAAGGCAGGCTGAGAGGCAAATCAAGCCTTCATTATGCTTGATGAGCAACTCATCATCGATTCGGGGTTTAAAGTAAAACCCTTCAGTATAAGAAATCGAGTTGAGTTCCATCAGGTTATGGTACCCCTTCTCATTCATTGCAAGCAGGATAAGATGGTACTGGTTGGGCTTTTTTCCTCCAGGAAGAGGACGCTCTGTATGATCCTTTGGATTACTGTAGAACTCACACCCTATGATGGGGTTGATCCCTGCATCCTTTGCAGCGTAATAAAATCGAAGTGCGCCGAACATGTTCCCATGGTCAGTGATGGCCAGGCTCTTCATCCCCAATTCTTTGGCTTTTGCCATGTAGCGAGGAATTGGGGCCGCTCCATCGAGCAGGGAAAAATCGGTATGGTTGTGCAGGTGGATGAAGGTACTCTGCATCTCAGTGGACACTATTTCAGACTCAGCCATGTACATATGCTCCAAGCATCAAGAGGAGAGCGTCTGGGCGTTGAGTTCGTGCAGGAAGGATTCGAAGATCCTCCTGGCACGCTCAAGCTGTAGTTCGCTTATCGCTCCATGCATTTTTCTTAATTCAGATACCAGCTCATAAGAGAGCGTATTGACCCGTTCTGGATGAATCGGGAGGGTCTGCCCCGACAATTTCGAAACAAGGTCCTTGCTGATATGATAGGCCTTGTTTGGGAAGGTCGTGCAAAACTGTACCTTGGAAATGGTATTTTGTGCACGGGTTGCTTGAAACGCAACTATAACACATTCGTCAGTATTCCGGATAGGGTCTTCAACGATAATGAACCGTTGGAAATCGCCATATTCGAGTCCAATGCGAATTCTTGTCAACAGGGCTTTCTGTGGGCCGAGCAACAGCCTCCCATCTTTGTCGTAGAGCTTGGCAATCGGAATCCAGTGGGTTGTTGCCTTCCCTCCTTGGTAGTACTTTACCTCGGCGTTTGCGTCGAGAATAGAGAGAGTCGTTGACAACCCAAAGCGAATATCGGGGACACAAAGACTTCCCCCTATGGTGGTCTGTCTCCTCACAATCTGGGAGGCTTGGCTTTGCAGGGTTTTCTGGAGAATCTCAGGGAGGACCAATTTTCCTGCATACAATAACTGACTTGCGGTGACCATTGCACCGATTTCAACGAAACGATCATTTCTGGTGATGCGTTTGAGCTCCTCAAGCTCATCAAGATTGATGATGCCATCTTTGATTTCACTTGGATAATAGTCCCTCTGGCTCATCAGATACGTTCCACCTCCCCAGATGATAGCTTGGGGATAGCGATGGGCTATGGTTGCAAATTCGCTCAATGTCTTGGGTGTATGGATTACAGGAGACCTAATGCCTTCGTACACGTTTACGCCTCCTATAGGTGAGAGCTATCTCAACAATCTGTAGTAGTTCAGCCATATCCATGCACTGACATGTATTCAGACTGAGTTCTTGGATAATTGCTTCCTTGTCCAAGGTGGCCTCATCATTTTGACCTCCTGCAAGTGGAAGGTTGTTCCTCCCAAATGTACGGTTGCGCGTGCTATTGGTCATCTCTTGCAGGATGGATTCAATGATTAGTGTCTTGGATGCATAACAATTGGGACATGGTGTGTTTCCAGTAGCCTTGTAGGCACGCTCAATGTCTCGGTAGAGGCGTGTTTTCTGATAACTGTCAAAGGTTTTGACTGTCGCCTCCCTGAGACGGAATGCGGGAATGACGCAGGAGAGTGTTGCCTCGTCATTGAGAAGGACGATGCAGTTTCCGCAGGCCTTCCCCCTGCAATGACTATTGATGCTGGTTATCCCCACATCTTCCATGAGAATGAGTGAGAGTGGCTTGTTTGAGTTGACTGAGAGGGAGAGTGCCTTCCCATCTATAGTGCATTCTATCTTCATACATTACCTCTGAGTGCCTCAAGCAATGTCTCTCCATCTACTGGGATTTTCCCAACCGGATAACCAAGGGCTTGTTCAAGGGCTGAGATAAATGCGCTGGTGATTACCCCTTTCAAGGCGCTGGTGATTGAAGAAGAGATCTGTTGGCCTTCATCTTTTATGGTGATTTCAATATTGAATGTATCGCTATGGCTCAAGAGTGCTCCAGCCTCTCTGAGTGTTGTAACAATTGTATGGCGAATCTTGCTTCTGAGGCTCTGTTCATCGAACACCCTGGAGAGGGACACAGCACACCACACCCTTCTTACCAGAGGCTGCAATGTGACTGAGTCAATCTCCAATTCCAAGGCAGTTGCCACCCAGCTATTGCTGAGAAACATCGATCCTTTCATGCCTGGTTGTTTCGGGGAGAGCACACTTTCACAGATAGGAAGGGGCTGAACAAATCGTTTCTCCTTGATCTGATTACAAGCTTTCTGAATCTGTTGCGGCATTCTTCCACTATTTGCGGTCAGTACAGAAGGGCCGCTGTCAAGCATCTCTTTTTGTTCCTCTACAAAGGTAATGTCACTTTTTGAAACCTGTAGCTCCTCACTGATGATCTGTCTCCAGATCTCGGCGCTTGATCCAATGGTATAGAACGAGGTATTCACTTCAACCTTGTTGTTTGGGTTGAGGGTGATCTGTACAGGTTGTTGTGGTAGGGAACGGCATTCGCTGCTGAATCCGCTTATTCCAGCTCCACAGGCGAGGGCAACCCCCCTACTGTAGTTGAAAAAGGTCGAGAGTTTGACACGCATCTGGGCCTGCATCTCATATGCGGCGTTTTTTCTCTGGAAGTCGCTAGATTCGCTGACTGCGGTAATGAGTTCCTTGAGCTTTGCATATTTGTCTGAACGAATGACCTGGCTGTGCGAAGTGCTCTCTGAAGCAAATTTCAACCGCCAGGTGAGGGGATTGTATCCACTGAGTTTTGCCAAGGCGCTATAGTGGGATTCTGTTGAGCAGAGTGCATCACAGTAACCCAGGTCACCAAAGAAGTGGGCTGGTCTTTTTCGAGAGGTGTTGAATGTAATGAATATGTTTAGCGACATCAAGCTATACAGCGGTACCAATCCAGCAATCAGTTGATTGGCCATCTCATCACTGAACAGTGTAACACTGCCTTGGTCGACTCCTACCTCGATTGATTCAGCTTGGGTTCGACCGTCGCTGAAGAACCAGGTTTTTCGTTTGATGGTGAGGTCGGGGCGGATGCTTTCTGCATTGATGAGTATCTCGACCGGGCAGTTGCCTTTCAGGCAGGCAATGGACGCAATGGCACACATGGTGCTCGGTGTGATGAGCATCTCATCATGTGGGGCAAAGAACGGTTCGCGATGGATTACAATTCGGCGTTTGGGAATGCCTGTAACATCACTGACGGTCTCCCTGACATGGCTTGGCCACTGGGTAGGTGTGGTGATATGCAGGATGTCATCCTCAAGCACTACACTGATACGCGAGAGAGTATTGCTCTCATAATTGCTCCCACTATAGCGATAGGTGCGCTCGAGCACTTCCAGCCCTTCTTCCTTGCTGGCTTCCTCCATGTTACCGAATTGGAAGGAGAAGGGTTTTGTTTCCAGTGGTGGGGTAGCCTCCTCGCCACTGGGAAGCTGGTAAGAGATATTGATCTCCTTGCTTTTAAGCTGGACAGACTCAGTGTCATATCCAAAGAGGGCAAGAATGGGTTGGTGATAGTACGAGATGACCGAAGAGGTGAGCAGGGGGGTGGATGCATCCAAGACGCGCACACGGTTTGTTCCCGGGATATCCCTGGTGGTGACCAGTACAAAGTTATTGTCCAATGTAGGTAGTGAGATTTCCTCTATTCGGCCGGCATCGACCGATGAGGTGACGATGTAGCCATGAAGGGTGGTCACCTTGCCTGTCGATGATCGTTTTTCTGCCATGCGATGCTCCTCTCTCGAGTATGAAAGATACCATGTCCCGCCCTCGAGGGCAATGAGAGAAACCACCTACTCCGCTTGCAAGGCAAGGGTGCAAGCCGTACAATTAGGGCCATGAATACCCATGAATCATCACGCCTCGATGAGGTTCGTTCCCTGATAGAACAGCTTTCACGCTACCAGAGAGCATACTATGTCGATAACCAGCCCTTGGTAAGCGACAGGGAGTATGACCGTCTCTTCGACCGGTTACAGAATTTGGAGAGTCAGTATCCCTCCCTGCGTTTTCCGGATTCCCCTACCCAGAGGGTTGGCAGTGATCTGGATGCAACCTTTCCCGAAGTACAACACACCATCCCGGTGCTGAGCCTTGACAAGGCATACGCTGAGGGCGAATTGCTCTCTTGGATTGAGCGAACGGAAAAAAAGGTTTCCCGTGAGCTTGGGATTGTCATCGAGGAGAAGATTGATGGCATCTCCATTGTGCTCTATTACGAGGAAGGGTATCTGGTACGGGCTGTAACTCGAGGCAATGGGACCATCGGTAATGATGTAACGGCCAATGTAAAAACGATTGCTTCCATTCCATTGAGGCTGAGTGAATCGGTGACGGTGGCCGTTAGGGGTGAGGTCTACCTTCCTAAAGATAAGTTTGAAGCGCTCAATTCCCAGATGGAGGTTCCCTATGCAAATCCAAGAAACCTTGCTGCTGGAACCATAAGAAGGATCAAGAGCAGTGAGGTTGCAAAGGTTCCTCTCCAGATATTTGTCTATGAAGGCTTCTGGGATGGTGAGACTGAGGTCAAGGACCATCTCTCCATTCTCAGCAAGCTGGTTCACTATGGGTTTCGGGTGAATCCAAACTTCGGTTACTTTACCAAATCTGCAGAGAGGGCAAAGGCACATCTACATGAAGCCCATCTGGATGGGTTTGGTGGCAGCTACGAGGATATCGCCGCCTATATTCAGCACCATACAAAAAGGCGTGCTTCACTCGGGTATGAGATAGATGGCTTGGTGGCCAAGGTAAATGAACTTGAGGTCCGTTCGCAGCTCGGTTATACGGCCCATCATCCACGATGGGCAATGGCCTACAAGTTTGAGTCTCCACAGGCTCAGACAACCTTGCTCTCCATCGATCTGCAGGTTGGGAGAACAGGACGGGTCACCCCCGTAGCGCGTGTTAAGCCGGTACAGGTCGCTGGTTCCACCATCAGCAACATTACACTCCACAACCAAGATTACATCAATATGTTGGAATTGGCACTTGGGGATGTGGTGGAGATTTCCCGTAGAGGGGATGTCATTCCAGCTGTAGAACGGGTGATTGAGAAGAATGAGGACTCTGAGGGAGTATATACGATGGATCCCTTCTGCCCTGTATGCGGCACGGGTTTGGAGGAGAAGGGGGCACATACCTTTTGTCCCAACCCCCAGTGCCCTGCGCAGGTACGGGGCCGTATAGAGTTTTTTATTTCCAAGGGCGGAATGGATATCGACAACTTCGGTCCTGAGACGGCAGCGGTCCTTATTGAGCAAGGAGTCTTGCAGGATATCCCGGATATTTACCGCATTGATTATAGAAAAGTCCTTGGTGAGTTGAGCGGTTTTGGGAAGAAGAAGATTCTCCTGCTTGAAAAGGGCGTTGAAGAATCCAAGAAAAGGAGCTTCACCCAGGTGCTTATATCCTTGGGCATCCCTGAGCTTGGGAAGAAGGGTGCCCAGATCTTGATTGAGTCTGGTCTGGACAGCATGGAAAAGCTCCTTGATGTAGCAGGGCGTCAGGATATGGAGCGGCTTACCAGCATCAAGCAAATCGGGGAGAAGAGTGCAAAGCTCTATATTGATGCATTGAATGATCCCTCGATGCAGGAGCGTATTGCTGCGTTGGCGAGTTTCGGCTTGGCAATGGAGGAGAAGGAAGGTGCATATACCTTGGTGAATGAAAGCTTTTCTGGTCAGGTGTGGTGCGTTACCGGCTCCTTCGAGCATTTCAATCCTCGTTCCAAGGCAATGGATGAGGTGCTCAGGCGGGGTGGGAGGACGGTAAGTTCTGTTACAAACAAGACAACCCACCTGCTTGCCGGTAGCGGAGGGGGCAGCAAGCTCAAGAAGGCTCAGGAAATCGGGATAACCATTGTGGATGAGCCAACCTTCCTTGGTATGTTGGGGGAAGGTGAGAAGAGGCAGGAAGAAATGCAAGGCGAATTCTCTTTTTAGGGTCGTTTTAGTGACATTTCTCCAGAAAACGTATATACATACCCATGACTGGAGGACAGAATATGCATGTACTAGCAAAAGAACTGAATGAGACGTTGCAGGGAACCATCGTGGACGCAATGCTCTCCGACGTAGGACGAAGGATGTTTTTCCCCAAGGGAATCGTCGCCCAAAGCGCCGAAGCCGGCAAAAAAGCCACTCGGTTCAATGCCACTATCGGGATGGCTACATCCGGTGGGCAACCGATGTATTTGTCGGACATTTATCATCAGTTTACTGATAACGCCTTCAAGCCCTCCGAATTGTTTTCCTATGCACCAGGTGGCGGGGATCCCGCGCTCAGGGCTTTGTGGAAAGAACAGATGATTGTTAAGAATCCAACCCTGCAAGGAAAGACCTTCAGCCTTCCGGCTGTCACCGCTGGGCTGACACATGGGCTGCAGATGATGGCTCAGCTTTTTGTTCAGGATGGAGACACCTTGGTGATTCCAAATCTTGCTTGGGATAACTATGAGCTGATCTTTGCTCATCAAACGGGAGCTTCCATCAAGACTTTCGACCTCTATACAGCTGAAGGTGGATTCAATGTGGATGGTATGCGTGAAGTATTGGCCGGAATTCCCGATAAGAAGGCACGCATTCTACTCAACTTCCCCAACAACCCAACCGGATATACCCCAACCAAGCGTGAAATGCAGGCTATCGCCAAGACCCTTGTTTCGCTTGCTGAAGAGGGGATGCAGCTGATGGTACTCAGTGATGATGCCTATTTTGGGCTCTTCTTCGAGGATGACTCGGCTACAGAGAGCTTGTTCTCTCTGCTTTGTGATGCCCATCCAAATATTCTCGCTGTCAAGTGTGATGCTGCCACCAAGGAAGATATGGTCTGGGGTTTCCGTATTGGATTCATTACCTATGGAAGCAAGAACCTGAGTGAAGAACACTATGATGCTTTGAACAAGAAGACGTTGGGTATCATCAGAAGTACCGTTTCCAACTGTGACCGCCCAGGTCAGAGTTTGCTGCTCAAGGCAATGCGTTCTGGAGAGCAATATGAATCTGATAAGTTGGCAGCCAAGGTGGAGATGGAGAGACGCTATCGAACGCTCAAGGAAGCCTTGAAAAAGCATGAAGGTAACGATTTGCTCAAACCTCATCCGTTCAACAGTGGGTACTTTATGGCATTTGATTGCAAAGGAAGTGCAGAGCAACTTCGCAGGCATTTACTTGATACCTATCAGGTTGGATGCATCAATATTGCCGATGTTACCCTAAGACTCGCCTATTGTTCGGTAGAATGTGATAGAATAGCTGAACTGGTTGATGTTGTGTACCAGGCGGCAGGAGAGGTATGGAACTAAAAGCGAAGCTCTACCTTGTTGACGAGGAAGGGAATAAATTCATGGGAATTGGGGTGCTGTGGTTGCTCGAGCAAGTTGAGCAGCAGAACTCTTTGCGCAAGGCAGCCTCTGCTTTGGGTATCTCCTACTCCAAGGCCTTTGCCATGGTCCAAAACCTGGAAAAGGGTCTTGGTGTTCCCGTCCTTAATCGGCGAAAAGGTGGAGCCAACCGTGAAGGTGCGACACTGACAGAGTTTGCTGTACAGTTCCTTGCACTATATCGAGAATTCAACAAGCGGGCCAAAGGGAGTCTTTCCGCTCCTTTTTCCTGTTTCAAGGAAGAATTGGGTTCGTTGCTTGAAGAGTATGATGAACATGGAGACGAGGTCTAATGAATAAGAAGATGGATTTTTCCATACCTAGTTTGGGAGTAGCAAAGATTTCCTCCCCGATTATCATGAGTACATCCCAGAACGATGGGCAGGCTGATTATGTGGATGATAGTGACCATATTCTCTATGGCATCGATACTGATATTGATAAGGATGGCCATCCAGTCCCTCGCCATGAGGAGACTGTAGAACTTGCCGGCCCCCGTTCCAAAATATACTTCAATCCTGCCCATGTACATGCGGCTATTGCCACCTGTGGTGGTATCTGCCCGGGGTTGAATAATGTTATCAGGGCTGTAGTTCGTTGTTTTTGGTATCGCTATGGGGTCAGGAGGATTAGTGGTATTCAGTTTGGCTATCAGGGCCTGCTCGAGAACAGCCCCTGGCCTTTGATACCCCTTGATCCGGATGTTGTTGATGACATACAGGAGAAAGGTGGGACCATTCTTGGCTCTGCTCGTGGTGGTGGCAAGCAGGTTGAAGAGATTGTTGACTCACTGGAGCGGCTGAATATCAATATTCTGGTCACCGTCGGAGGAGATGGTACCCTCAGAGGCGCATGGGAAATTTATGAAGAGGTCAAGAAGCGAGGATTGAAGATTTCAATCATTGGAATCCCGAAGACCATTGACAATGACCTTTCATTCATCCAGAGCTCGTTTGGAGTGGACACTGCTGTACAGATGGCTGTGCCAGTGGTACGGAGTGCCCACGTGGAAGCGAAAAACTCCATTCACGGGATTGGCTTGGTTAAGGTGATGGGACGTGAGTCTGGCTTTATTGCCGCCCAGACAGCCCTTGCTCAGAGCGACGTGAATTTCTGTCTGATTCCCGAGAATCCGTTTGACCTGTATGGACCCAATGGATTACTCGAGCATCTCAGGAGAAGAGTTCTTGACCGTGGACATGCGGTTATTCTGGTCAGTGAAGGGGCAGGGCAAGACTTGGTTCCTGAAACCGGGGAGAAAGATGCTTCTGGGAATGTGAAATACCATGATATTGGGGTGTTCTTGAAGGATAAGATTATCGAGTACTTCAAGAAAGAGGGCATTGAGACCAATGTGAAGTACATTGATCCTTCCTATATCATTCGCAGTGCTTCTGCTGATTCCTATGATTCCATTTACTGTGCTCGCCTCGGTGCTCATGCCGTACACGCAGCAATGGCGGGGAAGACCCAGGCCTTGATTGGTTTGCTGCATAATCGATTCGTTCACCTACCGATCAGCTTGGCGGTTTCCAGCCGCAACCATGTGGATCTGGAAGGTTCCTTGTGGAGGGACGTACTGGAGAATACTCGTCAGCCGATGTCAATGAAGAATTTCAATTTCGACTAGACAGACTACCAATAGGAAAAGAGGGAGGCTTTCACAGGCCTTCCTTTTTTCTATAGTGTGTCAGTGCAAGATGTGTTCCATGCAATAGATTTTCAAGACAATACGTAAAGAATTTTTACAATCCTTGGATAATTTTTAGAAATTGTGCTGGTTCATGACATAACTTTCTATCCAGTAATCAAAAAGAAATTTAAAAAAATGTAAAAACTTCAAAAACCCTCTTGATTAAAATATTAGTTATGTACTATTGTCTGACTCAGAAAGAGAACGACATGCTTCTGCACCCGTTGGGTCGGTTAGCAACGAAATCGGATTTTTTCTAACCTCCTTTTGTTCCCCCTAGGGTTTAACCTCCTTTTCCCTGGGGGGTTTTTCTATTTGTTGACGCCTTCTGGTAAAGAGCGTATCATCTGCGAACAATGACAATACAACCTATCAATACAATTCTCTTTGATCTTGATGGAACCTTGCTGCCGCTTGATCAAGACCAATTCATCCAGGATTACTTCTCCCGTTTTGTAATAAAAGGACAGGAACTCGGTTATTCCTCTGAGTTGCTCTTGGCTGCATTGCAGCGTGGTATAACCGCCATGGTCTTGAATGATGGTTCCCTCACCAACAAGGAATGGTTCGACCGAGTGTTTGAAGAGGTAAGTGGCATTGCGGCTGCAGAATTCAATGAGCGGTTCGCCCCATTCTATGAGCATGAGTTTGATCTTCTCCGTAAACATGCATCTCCCTCCTCATTGGCTAGGGAAATCGTGCAGGAGGTCAAGAGAAAGGGGTATACCGTGGTGCTTGCAACCAATCCTCTCTTCCCCTGGCAGGGAACCAATGCTCGCCTTGGCTGGGCAAACCTGGACTCCTCTCAATTCTCTCTGGTGACCACCTATGAAGACTTTCACTATGCAAAGCCAAATCTCGGCTACTATCGTCAGATACTGCAGACCCTTGGCAAGGAAGCTTCCTCGTGTCTCATGGTCGGTAACGATGTTGAAGAGGATATGGTTGCCCGAGAGTTGGGCATGGAGGCATATCTGGTTACTGACTACTTGATAAACAACAAGAACAAGGATATTGCCAGTTATCGCACCGGGTCCCTTGAGGACCTGGCTACCTTTTTCAAGGAGATTCCCCCATGCAATCAATGAAACCATCCCCATTGAGCCGACCCTTGGTAGCATCTCTGCTTGCAAGTCTTTGTGCAATGCTTTGGGGTAGCGCCTATCCTTCAATCAAGTTGGGATATGAGCTGTTTCTGGTTGGTCCTGATGATACTGCTGCAAAAATGGCCTTTGCAGGGCTACGATTTACCTTTGCAGGACTCCTGGTCCTTCTCTTCAGATGCTTCCAGCAGGGGGAGAAACAGCGATTCAGAACCTTGGACGGTAAGGCCTGGATTCAGATTCTTATGCTTGGCTTGTTGCAGACAACTATCCATTATGCTTTCTTCTATATCGGGGTATCATATACTACTGGTGCCAAGAGTTCGATCCTAAACTCATCTTCAGTCTTCTTCAGTGCACTGCTTGCACACTGGGTATATGCAAATGACCATATCAGTGTGCGAAAGGGATTGGGCATTCTCTTGGGATTTATCTCGGTGGTCATGGTCAACCTTGAGCCGAATCTGGGGATTGCGTTTTCTTTGAAGGGAGAGGGCTTTGTAGTAATCGCCGCCTTCCTCACCAGTGCAAGTGCTCTGTACAGCAAACGAGTGAGCAAGAAAATTGATCCAGTGCTACTTACTAGCATGCAGCTCTTCCTTGGTGGGCTTATCTTGCTTGCGTTAGCATTGTCACAGGGAGCATCCTTTCCCACCAGCAGTCTTGCTGGATATTTCCTGCTACTCTATATGGCATCCCTAAGTGCTGTTGCCTTCTCTATCTGGACGACCCTACTCAAGCACAACAAGGTCAGTTCCATCACAGTCTTCAACTTTCTTATACCCGTGGTAGGAACCTTCCTCTCTGCACTGCTTTTAGGGGAGTCCATTTTCCGTTTGCAGTATCTTTTGGCACTCCCCTTGGTGGTTTCAGGTATTGTTTTGGTAACCTATTCCAGTTCAAAAACACCGGTATAGAGACGGTAGTACTGACCCTTAAGTGCCATTAGCTCTGCGTGGGTTCCCTTCTCGATGATCTCTCCCATTTGCAGCACCATGATAAGATCCGCGTTGTGGATGGTTGAGAGGCGGTGGGCAATCACAAAGACAGTCCTGCCTTCCATCAGGGCATCCATCCCTTTCTGGACTACCTCCTCTGTATGGGTATCGATGCTGCTTGTTGCCTCATCAAGTACCAATACTGGGGGGTCTGCTACAATGGCTCGTGCAATGGAGATCAGCTGTCGCTGTCCTTGGGAGAGCGTGGACCCATCTCCACTGAGCTGAGTTTGATACCCTTGTGGCAGGTGTGCGATGAAGGAGTCTGCATTTGCAAGTTTTGCTGCCTTGATCACCTCGTCATCACTTGCATCCAGGTTGCCGTAGCGAATATTGTCCATGACCGTTCCACTGAACAGATGTACATCCTGAAGTACTACCCCCAAGGAACGACGTAAGTCAGCCTTGCATATCTTGTTGATGTTGATGCCATCATACCGAATTTTCCCATCCGCAAGATCGTAGAAGCGATTGATTAGGTTGGTGATAGTAGTTTTTCCTGCTCCGGTAGCACCGACCAAGGCAATCTTCTGCCCAGGTTCTGCGTGTATGGTGATATCCTTGAGTACCAAGGTCTCCTGTGTGTATCCAAAGTCTACATCAGTGAGCGATACCTGACCTTGTAACTCAGTGAGCGTTCCTGTTCGAGTATCTTTCCATGCCCAACGTTCAGTTCTTTCTTCAGTCTCTTTCCCTGTATCGGAAAGATTGACCAGGGTGATATATCCCTCATCACCTTCGGTTTCCTCATCGAGTAGCGCAAAGATACGCTTGGTACCTGCAAGTGCCATTACAACGGCATTCAACTGGTTGGCCATTTGGTTAATCGGCATATTGATCGTTCTGCTCAGTTGGAGGAAGGCCGCGATAATTCCAAGGGTCAATGCCCCAATGCCGTGAATTGCCAACATACCCCCGGCAATTGCGACCAATACGTACTGGATGTAACTAATATTACCCATGATCGGCATGAGGATGTTGGCAAACCGGTTGGCGTTGAATGCATGGTTATTTAGCTCATCATTCAATGTATCAAAACGCTCCTTTGCCTTTTCTTCATAGGTGAAAACCTTGATGATTTTCTGTCCGTTGATCATCTCTTCTATATATCCATTGGTTTTCCCGATAGCCTTCTGCTGTTCAACAAAGTATGCACCGCTTTTACCTGCAACAAAGGAGGATATGCGTAGCATGATTACAAGTGAGAATAAAACAACCAAGGTCAGTTGCCAGCTGGTAAACAGCATGGCAAAGAAAATTGCCAGTACCGTGATGATCGAATTGACGAAGTTTGGAATTGATTGACTCACCATCTGCCTGAGCGTATCGGTGTCGTTGGTATAGAGACTCATCAGGTCTCCGTGGGATTGTGTGTCAAAGAATCGAATCGAAAGCTTCTGCATATGGGTGAACATCCCATCACGGAGGGTCTTTAGTGTTCCCTGGGCAATGGTAATCATCAAGCGGTTGTACATAAAGGTAGCAATGACACCTGCAGCGTATATCGTTGCCATTACCAGAAGAGCCTGTATCAGCGGGGTGAAAGAAGCTGTTTCAGGGTTCTGTGCCATTGGTACGATATAGGTATCGATCAAGAGGCGTAAGAACAGGGAGCCTGCAACTGAGGCAAGCGCACTGACAAGAATACAACACAGGACAACAAGGAAACGCAGTTTATACGGCACAAAGATGTAGGTGAAGAGACGTTTCAAGGTAGGCCAGTCAAACTTGGGCATTTTGGTGTGGGGTTTGTTCATGCTTGCTCCTCCTTGTGCATCTGGCTACAATACATCTCTTTATAACGTGAACAACGATCCATCAGTTCTTGATGGGTACCTGAGTCATGTATTCTTCCGTCATCAAGCATGATGATCCTGTCAGCATCCATTACCGAAGTTACTCGCTGTGCAATGATGATCTTCGTGGTTTCTGGAAGCTCACTGAGCAAGCCTTCCCTGATAGCGGCATCTGTCTTGGTATCGACAGCGCTGGTTGAGTCGTCAAAGATGAGAATCTTTGGATGCTTGAGCAAGGCACGTGCAATACACAATCTCTGCTTCTGTCCTCCAGAAACATTGGATCCATCCTGTTCGATGTAGGTGTCATAGCCCTTGGGGAACTGCTGGATGAATCCATCTGCCTGGGCAATACGGCAAGCCCATCTAAGCTCCTCATCACTCGCATGCTCATTTCCCCAACGGAGATTCTCTGCAATGGTTCCACTGAAAAGAAGATTTTTCTGCAATACCATGCCAACCTCTTTCCTGATACTTTCCAGCGTATAGTCTCTTACATCCACTCCTCCAACCTTTACTGACCCACTGAAGGTGTCATAGAGGCGGGGGATCAACTGGACGAGGGAACTTTTCGCACTACCGGTAGGCCCAAGGATACCAATGGTCTGTCCACTGGCAATATTGAGGTTGATATCGTAGAGACATCGCTTCTCCTTGGTCTTTGTATAGCTGAAATCTACATGGGAAAAGGTAATTGACCCATCGGCCACCGTGGTGATGGCGTTCTTCTTTTCCTCTAGGTCACTCTGTTCAGTGAGCACTTCCTCAATCCGTACTGCTGAGGCCCTGCTTATGGTAATCATGACCACCACCATGGAGAACATCATCAGGCTCATAAGAATCTGGGATGTATAGGTGATGAAGCTCATCAGCTCACCTGCTGTCATGGAGGAGGCGACGATCAAACGGGCTGCAATATAGCTGATAGAGAGCAGACTGAGGTACATCATCCCCTGCATCAGGGGACTGTTGAAGGCAATAATCTTCTCCGCTTTGCTGAAGTCATCATAGATATCGGAGGAAACCACTTCAAATTTCTTTACTTCATGTGCTTCCCTAACAAATGACTTAACCACCCTGATTCCCCGGATATTCTCCTGAACCACGGTATTGAGCCGATCGTACGTCTTGAATACCCGGGTGAAGATGGGATAGGCGGCCTTGATCAGGAAAAAGAGACCGATACCTAGAAGGGGGAGTGCAACAAGATAAACCAAGCTCAGTGTTCTGTTGATGGAGACTGCCATGAAGAAGGCAAACACAAGCATTCCCGGGCTGCGTACTGCGATACGAATAAGCATCTGATATGCACGTTGTACATTGGTGACATCGGTGGTGAGACGGGTTACCAAACTGCTGGTGGAGAACTTGTCGATATTGGCAAATGAGAAATCTTGAGTGTGATGGTAGAGCTTTTTCCGTACATTTTTCGCAAAGCCTGTAGATGCTTTTGCAGCATAGTGACCTGAGAGTACCCCAAATAGCAGGGCAATTGATGCACAAAGAAGAAGAGCGAGCCCCCATTTGAGGATTTCATTAAAATTTCCTGCATCGATACCGCGGTCTATGAGGAATGCCATGAGGAAAGGGATGATGACATCCATGATCACTTCCAAGGTAACAAAGACCATGGTAAGGATGGTAGAGCGTCGATATCCTACTGTTTGTTTTCGTAGTTCTGTAAACATATTGTTTCCAAATTCCTTCTGATTGTATCTGCGATTGCGAAGAACTGCTGCAGTTGTTCCTCATTGAGGCCCTGTCTCATGGATAGTTCAAACTCTTGTACCAGATGAAAGTGTTCTGCACACTTCTGTTCCGCCAAATCTGTCAAAACCACCCACTTCTGTCGTTTGTCTTCTTCCGATTCTTCACGTACGATCAAACCGTCCCTCTCCATTCCTTTGAGAATATTGGTCATGGTTGAACGGCGAATACCCAGATGCTGTTGTAAGTCGCTTTGGAGCATTCGGGTTTTCTGATGATGAGCGAAGTATCCTAGAAGATGACTCTGCACAACCGAGCCTCTGGACTCTTCTTCGAGTTTCAGCAGTGTCGTCATGCTCCGGTGGAGAAGGTGTGAGAGTGTTTTTATGGTATGCCCGATATGTCGTGGTTCTTCTTTCAATTGCCTGTCTCTTTTGTTAGGTTGCTAACAATAATACCTATCTCCTTTCTGATAGGCAAGCAGGTTGGATGAAGAAGTATGAAGAATAATCAGGCCCCCAGACGGGGGCCGAAAAGGAAACGGACTAGAGAAGGTCAGTGAAGGCTTTGAGGACTTCATCCCCTTCACATCCATTGAGCACCTTGGTTGCGAGTACCTTGCCCAACTGTACCCCCTCTTGGTCAAAGCTATTGAGATTCCAGATGAAGCCTTGGAACATTACCTTGTTCTCATAGTGGGCTAGCAGGGATCCGAGGACTACAGGATCAAGCTGTTTTGCATACAGCAAGCTGCTTGGCCGGTTTCCGCAGAACTGCTTGTTCGGGTTTGCATCATCCTTCCCTCGGGCAAAGGCAACTATTTGAGCGACAAGATTGGCATTGAGCTTCTCTTGGCTGCTTGAGCCTTCCACCAGGATGTCTTTCTCATATTGGGATGTAGAGAATCCGATGAACTGCAGGGGGACGATATCAGTTCCTTGGTGAAGCAGTTGGTAGAAGGAATGCTGCCCATTGGTTCCTGGCTCCCCAAAGATAACCGGCCCAGTGGGATAGGAGAGAGCTTCCCCGTCCCGGTTTACGTGTTTCCCGTTGCTCTCCATGTCAAGCTGTTGCAAGTGAGCCGGGAAACGACTCAATGCCTGTGAATAAGGCAGAATTGCAGTACAGGGATAGTGAAGGACATTGCGCAAATAGACGCCAAGAAGGGCATCAAGGAGAGCTGCATTCTCTGTGATCTTGGGTGAACGTGCTGCCATGTCACCTTGGTGGGCACCATCGAGGAACATCCTCACTGTTTCAAAGCCATAAGCAAGGGAGAGAATGACGGCACCCACTGCGCTGGTGGAACTGTACCTTCCCCCGATGTAGTCATCGATGAAGAAGGCATCGATGACGGAGGATGAGGATGCAAGTGGACTGCTCTTGCTGGTCACTGCAACCATATGATCGGAAGGATTGATACCGTTGATACCGCTCTTCTTGATTGCTTCAATGACCAAGTCCCTGTTGGTAAGGGTTTCGAGCGTTGTTCCACTCTTGGAAACCAAGATAAAGAGTGTACGCTCCAGGTCCAGTTGATCGATTACTGCCTGGGCATCATCGGGGTCGACATTGCTGATGAACTGAGCATCCAATTGCTCAATGCCTTCCCGCTTACACCAACCCTTCAATGCCAGATAGATGGCCCTTGGTCCCAGGTCACTTCCCCCAATGCCTATCTGCACTACCGTAGTGAATCGCTTTCCTGTTGAGCCAACAAGTTTTCCGCTGCGAACTGCATCAGAGAAGAGCTTGATTTTGGTGAGTTGCTCTTTGTAGAAAGCCCCTTTGTCTTCTCCCTCAGCCTCAACTGGTTTCCCTACTTGACCACGGGTGAGATGGTGCAGCACCAGTCTCTTCTCTCCGATGTTCATGACCTCTCCCTCAACAAGGGCCTGATACTTTTGGGTAAGTTGGAGTTCATCGCTCAGCTGTTGGAGGATTGAAAGATGGTTCTCGTCAACTGGCATGGATGCATAATTGTACACCAACTTTTCGCTGGCATTGACTTGGTAGGATTTGATGCGCTCTGGATGCAGGACTTGTATCAGGTCACTTGCCTCCAGATTCTTCAGCGCTTGAAAGGAAGTGCTTGTATCGAGATTCTTGTATGTCATATCTGTCCGCTCCTTATGGTAGATGAACGCCCCTCCATTGTATGCGGAGGGGCGTATCTGAACAAGGTATAATTACTCTTCTATGTCGGGGATGCGTGTCTTGAAACTCTCTTGCAGATCTTCCTTGGTCATCCCTTCGCGGAGGATGACAAAGATAGTGTCATCTCCAGCCAAAGTTCCAAGAATCTCAGGGATTGCCAACACATCCAAGGCAATACCGACCGAATTGGCATGGCCCGGCCTGGTCTTGATAACGCCGAAGTTTCCTGAAAATTCAATAGACAGGATTCCTCTTCGTACATCTTGGATGTAGCTTTTCTCTGATTCACTGATCAGGTCATTTTCCGGCAAGCTATAGTAGTAGCCGGACCAACCATCGGAAATCTTTCCGACCTTGAGCATCTTCAAGTCGCGGGATAGTGTGGCCTGTGTGACTGTGTATCCCTCGGTTTTCAGCATCTCCAGCAGCGTATCCTGGTTGTCGATCCTATTGTTCTTGATAAGTTCCTTGACGACCGCCAACCGGTTGTGTCGTTCCCTCATGGTTTGGATTCTCCTGGAATGGAATATTTATGCGTTTTACACGAATAAAGATACAGTACTATTGACTCCTTTGCAAGCTTCATGGCTTCTTTTTGTCG
This sequence comes from uncultured Sphaerochaeta sp., assembly GCF_963666015.1. Taxonomy (NCBI): domain Bacteria; kingdom Pseudomonadati; phylum Spirochaetota; class Spirochaetia; order Spirochaetales; family Sphaerochaetaceae; genus Sphaerochaeta; species uncultured Sphaerochaeta sp. The sequence goes on from NZ_OY762555.1 coordinate 2,273,822, forward strand.
AACTCTTGACCGGCGACCTCGCTTATAGCATTCTACACAATAGTATGGAGTAAAGGGAGGATTGTATGACAATTGTCTATATTTTGATTGTATTGGTGCTTCTGCTTGCCCTCTATGGGATTAGTGTCTATAACCGGTATGTCCGGCTTCGGAATCAGGCTGAAGAGGCAGAATCAGCAATTGATGCTCATCTGAAACAACGCTATGACTTGGTCCCCAACCTTGTGGAGACGGTAAAGGGGTACGCAAAGCATGAGCAAGAGACCTTTACAAAGGTTATCGAGGCCAGAAATATGGCGATGAATGCATCAGGGATGGTAGACAAGAACGAGGCTAATAATGCCTTCAGCTCCACCCTTAAATCACTGTTTGCACTCAGTGAGGCATATCCAGATCTGAAGGCTAACCAAGGCTTCCTGGATCTCCAAGCCCAGTTACAGAAGATTGAAGAGCAGTTGTTGAGTGCCCGTAAGTATTACAATGCCATTATCAAGCAATTGAACACCATTTGCGAGGTCTTCCCTTCTTCAATCATCGCCTCGATGGCCCATTTCTCCAAGAAACCCTATCTGGAAATCGAGGAGGAGGCCCGTTCTCGTGTAGAGGTGAAGTTTTAATGGCAAAGAAAACACTTCTGATACTTTTTGTTCTTACGCTAAGTCTTACCGCGTTGTCTGCACAGGACTATCAATTTGATTCGTATGCATTGGAAGTTGATGTGAGGTTGGACAATAGTTATGCAATGCAGGAACACATTGTTGTAGATTTCTCATCTCCAAGGCATGGCATCTTCAGGGAAATACCCGTACTCTTTGGTCGGCAGAGAGTGAAACTTACCAACCTGGATGCAAACGTACCGATCATTAAGGACTCGGTTTCGTCGGGATATGCTACCTTCCGCCTTGGTTCTGAGGACAGAACAGTCACAGGCCTTCAGAAGTACCAGATCAGGTATGACTATGCCATCGGCGATGACCGAAATGATGAATATGATGAGTTCTACTACAATATTGTAGGGGTAGGGTGGCAAGCTCCCATTCAGGATGTCTCCTTTACGGTGAACTTTCCCAAGCCTATTGACCCTTCCATGGTATTCCTCACTGGAGGAGTGTATGGTACCACTGCACAGCGTGGCAGCTTCGAGATCAGTGCTGATGGGAAGACCATAACAGGGGAGGCACAGGACCTGTACCCAGGAGAAGCGCTTACTCTGCGCGTGCAAATGGAGGAGGGGTACTATTCCGAAGTACGCCCATTCATTGATTTCACCATTCCTGCCTCAATCATTGCACTGCTGGTTGCACTTGCTGCCTCTGTGCATGCCACGATCATTTTCCGACGCTACGGGAAAGAGGAACTCTTTATCCCGGTGGTGCGTTTCGACCCTCCCGACGATCTCTCGCCCATGCAAGTGGGTTACTTGGCAGATGGAGTGGTCGACAACAAGGATCTTACCAGTATGATCTTCTACTGGGCTGACCAAGGTTACCTGACCATCAGTGAACTCGGAAAGAAGGAGTTCACCTTCACCAAAATACAGGATCCTGCCACCATCAAGGCGCACGAGAAACACCTATTCTCTGCATTGTTTGCCTGTGGTGATGGTACAAAAGTAACGCTCAAGCAGTTGGAGAAGAGCTCATTCAGCAAAGATCTTGAGAAGGCAAAGACTGAAGTGCGTGCCTATTTCAAGGGCGAGCGGGAACTCAAGGATGGCAAGGCAGAGAGAAAGCGCATTGCAGCCATGCTCTACGGTGCTCTTTCCGTGGCGTTGATGGCGATTGCCTCTACCATTTCCTATGTTGGCGCTGAAACGGTGGTATTCTTGGTTGTTGGGTTCTTCAGCCTTGGTACGTCCGCTTTGGTTGCCAGTCGCCTCGATGCCATCTGGGAGACTTCTTCCGCTTTCAAGAAGGGATTCAAGTTTTTCATCTTGGGTGTTTCGGCACTCTTTCTCTTCACCTTTGCCTTTCTGTTCATGAACCCGGTATTCGGGCATGGAACGTTTTACTCACTTGTCATGGCGTTTTTCCTTGTGGCCTTTCCTGGGTATCTTGGATTCCTTGCCATTGTGACGGGAAAACGTAGTACATATGCACAGAAGAAGCTTGAGGAAATAGTGGGATATCGAGAATTCATCAGCAAGGTGGAAATGGACAAGCTGAAGATGATGATCGACAGTGATCCTTCACTGTTTTACCACGTACTCAGCTATGCCGTGGTCCTTGGACTGGAAGATGTCTGGGCAAAGAAGTTCGCGAAAATTGCGATTGCAGAACCTCAGTGGTATGTTGGTAACCGGCCGATCAGAAATGCACTGTTCTATAGTGCGCTAAGCCATAGGATGCATACCAGCGTTATGGAAAAAGCGGTGTATGCCCAGGCAAAGAGTGGATCCAGGTCCCCGGTACGATCCTCATTTGGATCGGGTGGATTCTCCGGTGGAGGATTTGGCGGCGGAGGCGGTGGGGCATGGTAGTCCCCGAGGATATACAAAAGGGTTGGTATCGGCATTTCAAGGGTGGGCTATATCAGGTGGTAGATACGGTCATTGAGAGTGAATCGCTCACCACCATGGTGCTCTACCGCCCTAAGGATAGCGATTACTTGTGGGTTCGTCCCTACCAGATGTTTTTCTCTGAAGTGGAACGAGAAGGAATAACCCAGAAACGGTTCACGTATATAGGCGAGAGCTTACCAGAATAAAAAAACGGAGCCATCTTGGCTCCGTTCCCGTTACTGAATCATGGTGGGTTGGCTTAGTGGCGATAACTGCCGTGTGCCGGTCTGGGTTTTGCGATCGCTTCATTCACACGAAGGTTTCTCCCCCCGAAATCCTTGCCATCCAGCTCGGAAATCGCAGCATCGGCAGATGCATCCTCTTCCATTTCCACGAAGGCGAACCCTTTGGGGCGTCGGGTTTCGCGGTCAATGATGATATTGGCACTGAGTACAGTACCGTACTGTGCGAACAGGTCCCGAAGTTCTTCTTCGGTTGTCCGGTAACTCATGTTTCCGACATAAATTTTCTTTGCCATTCAAAGCATCCTTCACAGGCAGCGCCTGTCATTCAATATTGCTTCATGTGGCGCAGTCTTTAACTCTTACCTGTCTGCGGGAGCGATTCAGTAACGCACGCGTGCGAACATTAGGAATTACGTATCAGCTGCAACACAAAAACGAAAGCAATCAAACGGTATCACGGCCTATTTTGGCTGTCAATTATCACACTCACCCAAAAGCGTGAATTGCCCATGACTGCCGGTGGGTTCTTGCATTTATTGAACATTCTTAGCATGATGTCGGTTATGAATAGCAATTTACTTGGGTTGGCATTGTCTTTCCCCTTTTTAGCGCTCGTCATCTTGGTAGGAATCCTTTTGAGGCGGTATGCTTCGCTCTCCAGTGAGGCGATGCGAAAGTTTGTGCATATTGGTGTTTCGAATTGGTGGTTCATTGAAGTGACTTTCTTTACTTCCCTTTCCTATGCCCTTGTTGGCCCAATTCTTTTCATCATCCTTAACAGCTTGTTTACCTTCCTGGATTGGGGTAAAGCCCTTGGAATGGATGACAAGAAACGAAATTATGGGCTGATTTACTTCCCCATCACGCTTCTTGTCTTGGTTGTGTTGCAGTATCAGGGAGTTTTTTCCAATCTGGCTTGCAGCATCGCCGTGTTTGTCATGGGCTATGGTGATGGATTGGCTGCCTTGGTGGGTACCAAATGGGGAAAGAAGAAGTTACCGGTCCCCGGTATGGTTAAAAGTTGGGCAGGTACACTGACCATGGCCTCTGTCAGTACCGTGGTCACGCTCATTGGGTTGGGCTTCTTCTCCGCCCTTTCCTTTCCAGCTGTTCTGGGACTATCCTTGGTTATTGGAATTTCTGCAGCAATAATGGAGGCAATCACTCCTCTTGGTTTGGATAATATCACTGTACCCTTTGCAGTATTGCTGCTTCTTGGAGTGTTCTTATGAGTGATTATGCGAATCTGGTTCCCCCTAGTGGGTCGCTGGCATCGCTCTTCAATACCTTCTTCTTCGCGCTTCCTCCTGCCTTTTGGTTGTTGGTGGGTATCATGGCCGTGGTGGCAACAGCAAGTTATTTTGCCAAACAACTCACCCCTGGTGGTGCTGTGGCTGCGTTCTTAATTGGGTTTGGCACTACTTGGGTTCTTGGTTTCGGTGCACTGGCAACCTTGTTGCTTTTTTTCCTTTCTGCGGGGGTATTGGGAAAGATTGCAAAGCGTGCGCTGGCTTTCGATGTGATGAAGATTCATAAGAAGGGCGGAAGAAGAGACGCTTCACAGGTCTATGCCAATGGTCTGATGGCTCTGGTCAGTGCATTGCTCTATGCATTGAATCCTTCCATTCCCTTCTTGGTAATGTTCGGGGCTTCGGTAGGGGAGGCTGCAAGCGATACCTTTGCAAGTGAGGTTGGCATCCTCTCTAAAACCAAACCGGTTTCCATCATCACAGGGCGCCCCATGACCCCAGGCCTCAGCGGTGCGGTAAGTCCTCTTGGCCTTGCCAGTGGGTTGTTGGGAGCAATACTTATTGCGCTCTGCGTATGGGGGTGTTTCCTTCCTGTTACAGGTAACAGTGCTTTGTATGTTTCGGTTATAGCACTGAGTTCCTTTTTTGGGTGTTTGTTCGATAGTGTGCTTGGAGCAACTGTCCAGGCCCACTACTATGATGAGGTAGGTGATCGTATTACCGAGCATGCAGTAGTGGATGGAAGAATCCTTCCACTTGAGAGAGGTATCCGTTGGGTCGATAATGATGTTGTTAACCTGCTGAGCAATGTGGCCTCAGCCCTGTTTGGCATGTCACTTACCCTGATAATTGGGTAATCTGTATTTTTTTACTTGCTTCTCCGCATTTTTCTTTGTATTTTACATGTCGGTAGGCCTAGAGAGGTCTGCTATGTGTAATCGCACCACATATTCTTTAAGTGAGGATATATAGTATGGCAAAACAATTGCAGTTCAATGAAGAGGCACGCAAGTCCCTAGTGGCTGGTGTTGAAAAGATCTCCCGCGCAGTAATGGCAACGCTTGGCCCGAAAGGTCGCCTGGTTGTTCTCGACAAGAAGTTCGGTGCTCCGACTGTCACGAAAGATGGTGTTTCCGTAGCACGTGAAATCGAACTGGAGAACCCGTTTGAAAACATGGGTGCTCAGCTTCTCAAGGAAGTTGCAACCAAGACCAACGATGTTGCAGGTGATGGTACCACCACCGCTACCGTTCTTGCCTGGTCCATTATCAAGGAAGGCATGAAGAGTGTGGCCGCAGGTGTAAACCCAATGGGTATTCGCCGTGGTATCGACAAGGCTGTTGCTGACGCTGTTGCCGAGATCAAGAAACAGGCTAAGATGATCAAGGACAAGGAAGAGATTGCACAGGTCGCTTCCATCAGTGCAAACAATGATCGCACTATTGGTGATGAAATCGCCAATGCGATGGAAAAGGTTGGTCTGGACGGAGTAATAACCGTTGAAGAGTCCAAGACCATTGAGACCACCACTGATTTCGTGGAAGGAATGCAGTTCGATCGTGGCTATCTCTCTGCATATTTCTGCAATAACCGTGATACCATGACCGCTCTTCTTGATGATCCTTTCATCCTTATTTATGACAAGAAGATCAGCAACATGAAAGAGTTGCTTCCTGTGCTCGAGAAGGTTGCCCAGGCAAGCAAGCCGTTGCTCATCATTGCAGAGGATGTGGATGGTGAAGCTCTTGCAACATTGGTTGTAAACAGTGTCCGTGGTATCTTGAATGTAGTTGCTGTAAAGGCTCCTGGATTCGGAGACCGTCGTAAGGCAATGCTTGAGGATATTGCTATCCTCACCGGTGGCGAAGTCATCAGTGAAGAGCTTGGCCTGAAACTTGAGAATGCTGATCTTTCCCAACTTGGACGCGCAAAGAGCATCAAGGTTGAGAAGGAGAATACCACGATCATCAACGGGAATGGTAAGCAGAGCGACATCAAGGATCGTATTGCCCAGATCAAGGCACAAATTGGGGACACGACCAGCGATTATGATCGCGAGAAGCTCCAGGAACGTTTGGCTAAACTTGCCGGTGGCGTTGCAGTCCTGAATGTGGGTGCTGCTACCGAAGTAGAGCTGAAAGAGAAGAAACACCGAGTTGAGGATGCTCTTTCCGCTACTCGTGCAGCAATTGAGGAAGGCGTCATCCCTGGTGGTGGTGTTGCACTCATCCAGGCAGTCCAGGTAATGGACAAGATGGACATCTCGAAGTTCACTGAAGATGAACAGGTCGGATACAAGATTGTTCGTCGTGCACTTGAGGAGCCGATTCGCCAGATTGCCCAGAACGCTGGGCTTGATGGTTCACTCATTGCTGACAAGTGCAAACATGAAAAGCCGGGTATTGGTTATGATGCTGAGAGTGGCAAATGGGTCAATATGTCCGAAAGCGGCATTATTGATCCGGTTAAGGTCACCAGAAGTGCATTGCAGAACGCTGCATCCATCGCTTCTTTGATTCTTACCACTGAATGTGTTGTAACAGATATTCCAGAACCCACAGCTCCTGCAGCTCCAGGACCTGAGGGCATGGGCGGGATGATGTAATCCTGCGCACTGCAAAAGGGGTCGCTTTTCGGCGACCCTTTTTGCCGTCTTATGGCTTCTGATACTGAAACTTGACTAGTGGATAGCGAACGTGCTACTTTAATCGATACTTGGAAAATTGGATGCGAAGTTTTCTTCCGCCTCTTTTCTGCATCCGATTTTATGCAAAGTGAGGATTACCAATGCTTTCATTGATTAGTGCTATGGCAGCCCCTGAAACGGCCGGCGCCGCGGGTTCAACCGGTTCGATGATGACGACCTTTGTTACGTTCGGTCTCATCATTGTTATCTTCTATTTCTTGATTATCCGTCCGCAAAAGAAGCGGGACAAGGAAACCAAGGAGATGCTCGCCTCTATTAAGAAAGGGGATAACCGTTGTTGCGGTGAAAGAGACTACCGTGGTGGTCAAGGTTGACGACAACACGCGTATGGAATTCTCCAGAAATGCTATCAGCAGCATCGTAAACAGAAAGGGCGATGGTGCAACTGCTTCCAGCAAGAAGAAGAGCAAAAAAGAAGAGCAGGTGCCTGCTCCTGAGAAGAATACTGAGGCTCCCGTTGAGGAAGCCCCTGCTGAAGCTGAGAAGAAAGACAAATAATTCTATAAAAGACATCTGGAGAGTATCATGAAAAAACGGAGTCGTCTGGTGGTCGTTCTGGTGGTCGTCTTGTTGTGCGGGTTCTTCCTCTATCCCACGATTGCTTGGTATGGATTCGTACCGCAGGACACCAAGGAACTTGCAACAGGCTCAAATGTACAGATTAAGGAGTATTCCCGTGGACAGGCTTCACGTGATCTCCGCTCGCTTAAGGAGTTGGTCGCTGATGACCCACAGGCAACCCTGCCTTCTGAGTTCTCCTATTTAAAGGATTACGCGAAGGAAAATTACAAAGCCATGAAGCGTTCAGTTCCTCGCAATTGGACTATTGAAGCATTGTTTGCTGGGTTCTACAACGAACAGGATATGTTCGATTCAGCTGAGTCCTACTACCGCACGTCCTTGCTTGATTTGAAAGCTTTGGGTAACAAAGCGCTGCAGCTTGGATTGGACCTTGAAGGTGGTATGAGTATTCTCTTGGAGGCTGATGTTGCTTCCTATGAGGAGAAGATTGGCAAGACTGCATCCTCGAGTGAGATTTCTGAGGCGATTCGCCAGGATATCGAGATTCTTGAGAAGCGAATTGACCAGTTTGGAGTCAGTGAGCCTGTCATTCGTTTGCAAGGCGATGACCAGATTCTCATTGAGATTCCAGGAGCTGCAGACCCAGAGCGTGTTAACTCCTTCCTGCGTGGTAAGGGGTCCCTTGTCTTCAAGATCGTAGACACCACACTTACCGCTGAGTTGAATGCTTTCTATGCCGAGAATCCTTCTGAGGTTTATACCGATACTGGTGCACTGAAGCAGCCTGATTTCTTGCCCGCTGGTAAGATTGCTGCTGGTTATTATATCAGTGATGAGTATGGTATCGATGAATTACAGAGTTATGTTGTAGTGGAGGATGAAATCGGCCTTGATGGAATCCATCTTGAAAGTGCAACCACCGCAACCGATGGAATCACCGGAAGACCAGTAGTCAACTTCCAGTTGGACAGCCTTGGTGGCGATATCTTCTACAAGCTCACATCTACCCACGTTGGGGATACCATGGCAGTTGTGATGGACGGCAAGGTTAAAGCTATGGCCACCATCAATGAAGGGATCAGGAGCAATGTTCAGATTTCCGGGTTTGATTCCGAGGAAGCAGCTGACCTTGCTATTGTTCTACGTACCGCTGCGCTTCCCATCGAGCTGGTCGTCAGCAGTCAGCAGGCTGTTGGTGCTACCCTTGGTGAAGATGCTGTATCGGCTGGTTTGAAGGCCATTGCTGTTGGACTTGCTCTGGTAATCATTCTGATGTTTGCCTACTACCATGTCAGTGGTCTTGTGGCGAACCTCGCATTGTTACTTAACTTGTTCTTTATGATCAGTGTTCTTTCTGCATTCAACTTCACCCTGACCTTGACCAGTGTTGCCGGTCTTATTCTTACCTTGGGCATGGCTGTTGATACCAATGTCATCATCTTTGAGCGCATCAAGGAAGAACGAAGGTTGGGCAAGAGTGATGTTGCATCAATCAAGGCAGGATTTGATAAAGCCTTCTGGACCGTCATGGATGCAAACATAACTACAATCATTGCAGCTTTGGTACTCTCCCAGCTTGGAAGTAGTGCGGTCAAGGGCTTTGCGAATACCCTTGCTATCGGTATTGTGAGCTCGGTATTTACTGCGCTGTTTGTTTCGCATCTTATATTTGATGCGACGGTCGCCCAACGTGAGGGCAAGAAGCTACACATCAGCTGGAGGAAAAACTAAATGCTTAAGAAAGATATTCCTGTTATCAAGCTTCGCTGGTACGCCTGGGCGTTGGCTGTAGTCCTCCTGCTCGCCGGAGGTATCTCCTTCGCTGTGTTGGGTGGTTTTAACCTGGGTGTTGATTTTGAAAGTGGATTGAGCCAGAGAATTCAGATAGCTCCCATTGGATTGGAAGTTACCTATTCTGGAAACAAAGATGCAGTTCTTGCTATCTCTGGTTCTGGCCTTAATCTTGAAGTTCGCGGTGATGAAGGGGTTTCCAGTACCAACTTCAGTGCTTCTGAGTATGCAACTGCACAGGATCTTGCAACTGCGCTTGGTGCAGTACAGAACATCGATGTGGCAGTTGTTGACGGGTCATTGGAAACAGCTCAGCTCCTCAGTGGGTATGGATTTCCTGCAACTCTCTCTGCTGAACCTACCAAGCTGAATTTCCAGAGCAGTGGAAATGCAAACATCGAAGATGTACGTTCTGCTTTGGATTCACTGGGTAATGTACGTGTGCAGACTGTTGGGTTGGATGGAAGTCAGACATTCCAGGTTCGTCTCGGTATCAAGGAAGGTGCAACACAGGATTCCATGGAAAACGAGGTGAAGAATGCATTGAATGTCGCATTCGGTGTTGGCAATGTTGTTGTTCTCCAGAGTGATTATATTGGACCGAAGTTCAGTGCAACGTTACTCTCCAGCTCCATTCTCGCCATCGTGGTTGCGATGGCCTTGATCCTCCTCTATATCTGGGTTAGGTTCCGTTTTGCTTATGCGGTATCATCCTTGATTGCACTTGTGCATGATATTTTTATGATGCTTACGATAATTACGCTCTTCCGTTTTGAGTTCTCTGGTATCACTGTTGCAGCGCTGTTGACTATCATTGGTTACTCGCTGAACAATACGATTGTTATCTTCGATCGTATTCGTGAAAATGTGGCATTGGCACCAAATGCTTCGTTGAGTGTGAATATCGACCATAGTGTTACACAGTCGTTGAGTAGAACGGTAATGAGTGCAGTCACGACCTTGATTGCTATCATCCCGCTCGCAATCTTTGCTTCCGGTGACATCCAGCTCTTTGCAGTGAAGATGGGCTTTGGTATCCTCTTTGGTACCTACTCATCCAATCTGCTTGCACCTGCGATGCTTTACTGGATTAGCAATGCTCAAGCAAAGAAAAAAGAGAAGAAAGCAGAGTAACCTGTCTCTTCTTGCAAGTCATACGCTGCCGCACTCTTACCATGTGGCAGCGTTCTTGTCATAATGGAGGTATATGAAACTAATACTTTCCAGAACCATGGGATATTGCAAGGGGGTGTCCAGGGCTCTTGAACTCGCTACCTCTGCATTGCAGGATGCAAAAGATGCCCGCAAGCCTGTATATTCCTTGGGTAAGCTCATTCATAACGATGACACATGTGCTTTTTTTGCTGATCAGGGAATGAAGGTTATTACAGGAGCGGAGGGACATGATCCCGGATTGGTTGTACTGCGTGCACACGGTGTGCCCGATAAGGTGCGATCTTCTTTTCTGGAAGCCGGGTTTGATTTGGTTGATGCGACATGTCCGGTGGTGAAGCATAACCTCTCAAGGATATCTGCATATGCAACTACTCATACCATCTTGATTGTTGGGCATCCTGGTCATCCAGAGACGCTCGCAATGAGAGGGGTCCAGTTAGAAGGGAAGCTCTGTGATACCATTCTGATTTCTGGTCCTGAGGATGTCGGTACCCCGGAACCAGGTAAATCCTATGTGGTTTTTGTACAGACAACGTTTGATCAGGGATTATGGAATACCATTCAAAGAGCCCTAAGGGCATGGGAGCAGTATGGGTGTACGATGCTCTTCGCCAATGAGGTGTGTCCCAGTTCCATCAATCGTCGGCAGGCTACCCTTGAGCTGACTGATGCATGTGATGCAGTGGTGGTGATAGGGGGAAAGGAGAGTGCTAACACCAGGGCGCTTTACCAATTGGTACGGGAAAAGGGAAAGATGGCCTGGCATATAGAGAATGAAACAGAAATTACCGACGATATGCGCAGCTATGATATACTGGGTATAACAGCAGGGGCTTCAACCTCCTCTCTGGTGATTCAACGCGTAATCGATAGGTTGCAACAGGAGTGATACATGGAAACAGGTTATCGGGGAATACCAATTCCCACCATCAAGAGACTTCCCTCCTACCTTAGGCTTTTGCAGGGGTACCGGGAGCAAGGAATGGAGATGGTCAGCGCTACTACCTTGGCCGAAGAGCTTGGATTGAAGCCAATTCAGGTGCGTAAGGATATTTCCTGTACCGGGATAGAGGGCAAACCCAAAGTAGGCTTTGCTGTTGTCAAGCTTATTGAGGCGATCATTCATACTTTGGGGTGGGATAATGCTACCGATGCAATAGTTGTGGGAGCTGGCCATCTGGGCTCCGCTCTTGCTCGATATGAGGGTTTTGAGAGCTATGGGCTCAAGATCGTCGCTGCATTCGATGTTGATCCCAATAAGTGGGATACATGGCTTGGAGATGTACCTGTTTTTCCTCTAAGCAAGGTTAAGGAGTACATCGACCGACATCATGTTAATATTGGTGTGTTGGCCGTGCCTGCTGACCAAGCCCAGGAGACAGCAGAGCTGCTCATGGATTGTGGATTGCTTGCCATCTGGAATTTTGCACCCAAGGATTTGAAACTTCCCGAGCATGTGGTGGTTCAACGTACCGATCTGGCTACAAGTTTCGCAGTTCTCTCCGCCAAGGTACGGCAAAAGATGAACAAGAAGGATCTAAGTAGCGAAGTGGATGATTGGTAATATCTAGTGTGCGAATAAGAGGGGTATCGTAATGATACCCTTTTTTAATGTGAAAACAAGTATATTATAGTGTACTATTGCGTATAAGATGTGATTATATTGTCGTAAAACTTCAATAATAAAATCCTTTCAATCAAATAATTATTGACTCTTGGGTTGTTTCTTCGATACCATAGCCACAAGAGTTTAGATGATGAGGTTGCTGATGAAGAAATTGGTCGTGGAGCTGTGTATGGGAAGCTCTTGCTTCGCTCGGGGTAATTCTCAGACACTTGCAGCATTAGAGTCCTATCTTCAGGAGTCTGGGGCTGCAGATTGTGTGGATTTGATAGGGCACTTATGCATGGGAGATTGCTCCAAAGGTCCGAATATTCGAATTGCCGATACCCCGTATCAAGGGCTCGCTGCCGATGAGGTGGTTCAATTGGTTGTGCATGAACTCAAAGAGCGGGAAGGAATGCAATGATTCATCCTATTTATACGGAGTTGACCGAGTGCCGTGACTGTTACAAGTGTGTTCGTGGCTGTCCAGTAAAGGCAATCCAAGTGAAGGATGGCTCAGCAGTAGTGGTAAAGGATCGATGTATCTATTGCGGACACTGTGTTGATATCTGTCCATCCCATGCAAAAAAAATACGTGGTGATTTGGCAAGGGTTCGCCAGTTTGTCCAGAGCGGAAGAAAGACCTTCTGTTCCCTAGCCCCTTCCAGTGCAGCAGAATTCCCCTTCAGCACCGATAGCTTGGTGGTTGCGCTTACTCGTTTGGGTTTTAGTGGGGTAAGTGAGACAGCCATTGGGGCTCATCTGGTTAACCAGGCAATTGAGATGTATGCAGAATCCCACGATGGAAACTGCCCATGGATTTCCACAGCCTGCCCAACGGTGGTCCAGACGGTGAAGAAGTACTATCCCTCATTGGTGGACCAACTTAGCAAAGTGCCCTCCCCATTGCAATGCCACAGTGCCTATCTGCGAGCGCTCTATGGAGAAGAGATAGGAGTGGTGTTCATTGGTCCTTGTATCGCTAAAAAGGTGGAGGCCGACCAGAGCCCAGGTTATCCTGACTTTGCTTTGACCTATGAGGAACTCAATGCTTGGCTCCTTGCTGAGCATATTGACTTGGAACAGATTGAGAGAGAGGTTTTCCTTAACCCTTCGGTGGTACCATCTTTGGTTCCCTGTCGTGCAGGTAAGTCGACGCTCTACCCTGTAGAAGGTGGGATGATAGCCTCCTTGAAGTGGGGCAGTGATCCCTTCCAGACCCACGCTGTTGCCATAAGTGGCATGAATCAGATAATAGGGACTCTGTCTGGTATGGAAAGGGAAGGAGGGAATACAGCTTTCCTTGAACTTCTCGCCTGCGAAGGTGGCTGTATCAATGGACCGGTGAGCAACCAAGGGCGTTCCTCTGCTTCGAAGAAGAGTCTGAGCTCACGCTATACCCGTAGTCGGATCACTGAACAAGGTCCTGTGTTTGATGGAGATGCAGCATTTGTTGTAAAGCTCCTTGAACAAGGTTATTCCCTGATTGAGAAACATCCTGCTGAGGTAGAGAGGCCTGTGTCGAGTTTTGTTTCTCTTCATAGTGAAGAAGAAATTGACCAAGCACTCAAGTTGTTGGGCAAACGGGATGTCTCTGATGAGTTGAACTGTGGCGGGTGTGGTTATAATAGTTGCCGGGAGATGGCCATTGCCTATCTTGATGGAATGGCTGAGATGGAGATGTGTGTGACCAAGATGAGAAAGGAAGCCCAAAGCAAGATGGATGTACTGCTCAGGACTATCCCAGTGGGAGTGGTGATTGTGGATGACCAACTCCAGATCGTCGACTGTAACAGCAACTTCCTCAAACTGTTCGGAGATCTTGATTTCCCTTTGGAGCCATCCCAGTTGAACCTGGTCTTCGGATTGCCTGTTAAGCGTTTTGTTCCGTTCTACGAGAAGTTTAACAACCAGTTCACCTCTTCCTCGGTGCAGCAGTACCGTCTCCATTACAAGGATACCTTTCTCAAGGTGACATTTTTCTCAGTTGAGAAACAGCATCAGGTGGGAGCTCTGTTCGAAGATATCACCACTCCGACCGTGCGTCGGGAGACTGTGGTGAAGAAAGCTGAGGATGTTATCCAGCGAAGCTTGGAAACCGTCCAACAGATTGCATCCTTGCTTGGGGAGAATGCTGCAGAGACTGAGATCATGCTTAATAGCCTTATCGATGCCTTCAAGGTTCCCCCAAGCGGGGAGCGGGATGGCTATATGCAGGAAGGATCATGAACGACGTATTCATCGATGTGGATTATGCACAAATCTACAAGCATGGTCAGAAAATTGGGGGGGATGTGTTCCTTCTTTCCAGACAGGATGCATCGGCACAGATTGTTTGTACGCTCAGTGATGGTCTTGGCAGTGGGGTGAAGGCAAATGTATTGGCAAGTCTTACTGCCCGTATGGCCCACAAGCTCAGCTTCAGTCCCATGGATCTGACGCGTTCGGCAAAAATCATCATGAATACACTTCCTGTGTGCAAGGAGAGGAAGATTAGCTATGCGACGTTTACCATCGCAGATCTGAGAAGAAGCAATACCGATGAAGTACTGGTGAACCTTGTTGAGTATGACAATCCTTCAGCACTAATGTTCCAGGGGAGTGCTCCTGTACAGTGGGAACGGGAGAAGATTGATCTCAGAAGGGATGGGGCGTTCAAGCAGGAGGTGCTGGGACACTCTCATCTCAAGCTCTCGGTTGGAAGCCGTCTCTTGATCTTCAGCGATGGGGTTACCCAGGCGGGGATGGGAAAGTCCCTTCCCTTGGGGTGGCGTCTTGAGGGGGTCCGGTCATTTGCTCAGCAGGTGATTGAAAGGGACCCGGATATTTCCAGCCATGATCTAGCGCGGGAAGTTGTCTCGCATGCCCACAGATTGGATCGTTTGACTGCAAAGGACGACATTACCTGTATGGTCGTATATGTGAGAAAACCCAGGAGAACACTGGTTGTGACAGGACCTCCTTTCAAGCAGGAACAGGATCCCTTACTGGTTGAGAAAATCCAGAGATTTGAGGGAAAGAGGATCGTCAGTGGGGGTACTACCGCTCAGATTGTCAGCAGGATCCTAAATCGGCAGTTGAAGGTGGATATGAGCTGTTGGTCACCTCAAGTACCTCCCTGTTCCATGATGGAAGGGTTGGATCTGGTGACTGAGGGGATGTTGACCTTGAGTAAGGTAGCCACAGCACTGGAGCAGAAGAAACCAGCATATACACTACCCAACGATGCCGTGAAGAAGTTCATACAGGTGATGCAAGAGAGTGATCAAGTACACTTTATTGTTGGGACGAAAATCAATGAAGCACACCAGGATCCCAGTATCCCGGTGGAGATTGGTATACGCAGGACCTTGATTGGAAGATTGCAACGAGCATTGGAAGACAATTATTTAAAAGAGACCTCTTTAGAGTATATGTAGGAGATATGGTCATGGGAAAGAAAGAGAAGGTGAGTGTCAGGATTTGTGTGGGGACTGCATGTTTTGTACAAGGTGGGGCCGATCTATTGCTTTACCAGGACTTTTTGGATCCTGTTGTACTGGCTGGATGTGATATCCAAGGGATCTCATGCATCGGAGGGTGCAAGGATGATTCAATGGAGGTAAGGCCTCCTTATGTAGAGATTAATGGAAAGGTGTTTGGTGAGATGACGCAGGAGAAGCTATGCAAAGCGTTGCTGGAGGCCGTCCATGCTTGAATTGAATAATCAATACACGACGATCAAGAGACAGGTGCACACTGAGGTGCTCAAGCAATTCTTCCAGGATACGTTGACCCAGAATGTGGATAAGATCCCTATACAACTTATTCCGAAGCAGCGTATTCCTACCAGATGTTGCATCTACAAGGAGCGGGCAATGGTCCGCTATCGTATTATGGCGTTCCTGGGTTTTGATATAGAGAGGGATGATGATGAGATGAAAAGTCTCTCCTCCTATGTGAAGGAAATCATGGAAGAAGACAAACCTCTAGCCCCTTTATTGACGACAATCAGTACTGCCTGCTCTTCCTGTCCTCCAGATCGGTATATGATCAGTGATGCCTGTCGTGGATGCTTTGCCCGTCCCTGTCTTGCCAACTGTCCCAAGGACTGTATTACCTTTTCAGGCGGTAAGGCCCATATCGATGAGAGTAGATGTGTCCGCTGTGGAAAGTGCATGGAAGTATGTCCCTTCCATGCAGTTGTGCATATTCCAGTACCTTGTGAGAAGGCTTGTCCTGTCGATGCTGTGAAGAAGAATGAATATGGCTATGTAGAAATTGATTGGGATAGATGTATCAGTTGCGGAAAGTGTGCGATGAGTTGTCCCTTTGGGGCCATTGTGGAGCGTTCGTCAATTATGACGGTAGCAAAGAAACTCATGAATAAAGACCATATGACGGCAATTATTGCCCCAGCGATTGAAGGACAGTTCCCAGGTACACTTGCCCAAATTAAACATGCGCTGCTTGCCACTGGATTCAGCTCAGTGATTGAGGTCAGTGAAGGAGCCCATGAGACATGCTTGCATGAGGCTGATGAGTTGGCAACCAGGAAGAAGGAAGGAGCAGGGTTTATGACCACTAGCTGTTGTCCAGCGTACATGAACCTAGTGGACAAGCATCTTCCCTTCCTTGGTAGCCGTCGTTCCTCTGCTCTTTCTCCGATGGCCTATACGGCAGCTCTTGCCAAGGAGAGGAATGAGGAAACGAGTGTGGTCTTCATCGGACCCTGCCTTGCCAAAAAGGATGAGGCTGCATCACTCGGTACTATTGATGGAGTATTGACCTTCAGTGAGCTGGCATCACTCTTTGTTGCAAAGGGAATTGATGTGCGTGAGATGGATACAACTGATCTTGAAGATGTCTCCCTCTTTGAGGATTGCAGGGAATTTGCCCTCGCCGGCGGTGTTGCCTCCTGTGTGAGCAAGCGCGTTGCCGTGGGAGATGATATATCGCTATTCCAAGTAAACGGGATAGATAGGAAAATGGCACGTGTGATGAAAACCTGGGAAAGAAGACCGGTGGAGGCCGATTTGATCGAGGTTATGTGTTGTGAAGGGGGGTGTATCAACGGACCAGGAGTGGTAGCAAAGCCTTCGGTTGCAATACGGCTTAGAGGAGGCAATAAAGCCTCTAGCCCAGTAGAAGCGATGCGTGCCATACTGAAGCCCAAGGAGTAATCGTATGCATATAGCTACAGACAGTTCATTCCTTGAACAACTTACTGCAATAATTGAGGGTTGGGATGGAAGTGCAGAAAGACGATACTGCCATCTCTCCAATGTGTCTGCATTGCTTAACCAGCAGCTGGAGAACATCAACTGGGTAGGGTTCTATCTGATGAGAGAAGACCGTAAGTCCCTGGTGCTCGGACCTTTTCAAGGAAAAGTTGCCTGTACTGATATCGACCTAGATCGTGGAGTTTGTGGATTATCTGCACGAAAGAAAGCGAGTGTAAGGGTGGACGATGTTCACACTTTCCCTTCCCACATTGCCTGTGACAGTGCTTCCATGAGTGAATTGGTGGTTCCCCTAATCAGCAAAAGTGGTGATGTGGTTGGTGTCTTGGATGTTGATAGTGCCCAAAAAGGACGTTTCTCTGTGGATGACCAAAAACTGTTGGAACGTGTTTCGAAGATAATTTCAGAGGCTCTTTGGACTTGACTAATTGCTTCGATGTGAGCATTCTATAGTACAAGGCGATGAGAAAGACGAGTAGCCGGCAGTGGATCCACAGAGAGGACTTCCTTGGTTGAGAGAGGTCTGGATTGCGCCCGATGAAAACCCCTTTTGAGCTGCAGGTCGAACGTATTTTGCTAGTAGGCTGTGCCGCATACCTGGCGAGACAGGTGCAATGAGTGTCTTTCCCGGAGAGATAGCCGGGAAGGGAAGCAAGGTGGAACCGCGGAACATGAGAGCTTTCATGTCTTCGTCCTTGCCGGGAGTGGAACATGCCACCCGGTAGGGTTGAGGGCATGAAGGCTTTTTTTATGGGAATGATGAGAAATGAGGAGATAGTATGGCAACGGTAGAAGCAGGAGAGAAACTCTCCAAAATACGGCATTCAATGGCACATGTGATGGCCGAGGCAGTGATCGAGATGTTCCCTGATGCACAGATAGCTATCGGTCCTGCGATCGATAATGGATTCTATTACGATTTTGACTTGCCCAGACAACTGGTTACTGAGGACCTGGATGAGATTTCAGAGCGTATGCGTGCGATCATCAAGGAAGATAAGCCATTTGTAAGGACAGTGGTCAGTCGGAATGAAGCAAAGCTACGCTTTGTTGGCCAGAAATACAAGTTGGAATTGCTTGAGGCAATTCCTGAGGATGAGGAGGTAAGCCTCTACAACCAAGGTGGTTTCACCGACCTCTGTCGTGGTCCCCATGTGGATTCCACCAAGGAGCTTAAGGGTGATGCTTTCAAATTGATGAGTATTGCCGGTGCTTATTGGAGAGGTAAGGAAACCAATCCCATGCTGACCCGTATCTATGGTACGGCTTGGTCAAATGCCAAGGAACTTCGTCTCTATTTGCAACATCTTGAGGATGTTGAGAAACGGGACCACCGCAAGCTTGGTAAGGAACTTGATCTGTTCAGCTTGCATGAGGAAGCAGGCCCAGGACTTGTCTACTGGCATCCAATGGGTGCGCGTATCAGGCAGGCTATCGAGGATTTCTGGCGCAAGGAGCACTATGCCAACGGGTATGAAATGGTATATACCCCCCATCTAGGGCGTTCCTGGCTTTGGGAAACCAGCGGACACCTTGGTTTCTACAAGGAAGGGATGTACCCTCCCATGGAGATGGACAAGAGTGATTACTATGTGAAACCGATGAACTGTCCGTTCCACATCATGATTTACAAGAACAGCAAGCACTCCTATCGCGATTTGCCATTCAGATGGGCTGAGCTGGGTACGGTGTATCGATATGAAAAGGCCGGTGCAATGCATGGGCTCATGCGTGTACGTGGATTCACCCAGGATGATGCACACCTGTTTGTCACCCCAGACCAGATGAACGACGAGATATTGGAGGTTCTCAGGTTCTCGCTGCATATGCTACACTCCTTCGGGTTTACCGAGATCAATGCATACCTTTCCACGATGCCTGAAAAGGCAGTAGGGGACCCCCAGCGGTGGGCTGATGCAACCGAGGCTCTTAGGAAAGCCATAGAGACAGAAGGGTTGGCATATGAGGTTGATGAGGGAGGTGGCGCGTTCTACGGTCCGAAGATTGATCTGAAGATCAAGGACGCAATCGGCCGGGAGTGGCAGCTTTCCACAGTACAGTTCGATTTCAATGAACCTGAACGGTTTGACATGACCTTTGTGGACAAGGATGGTGTTGAGAAGCGTCCGTATATGATCCACCGTGCCCTCCTTGGCTCCATTGAGCGGTTCTTCGGGGTGCTCATCGAGCACTATGCTGGAGCCTTCCCGCCCTGGCTTGCTCCAGAACAGATCAAGCTCATTCCTGTCGGCGAGACATTCTTTGATTATGCAAAGAGCTTGGAGAAGAGACTCCGCAGCGAAGGCTTCCGTGTCTCTGCTGATCTTGGGGATGACAGGATGAATGCAAAAATCCGTAACGCACAGAAGCTGAAGATACCGTACATGGTGATCATAGGTGAACGTGAGATGGAAAATGACCAGGTTTCTGTACGCCTAAGAAGCGGTAAGCAGGAGAACGGCCTTGCAACCCAAGCTTTCATCGACATGGTGAGAGAGAAGGTTGAAAACAAGGAACAGCTGTAGTAGAAGAGAGAATATAACACTGAGAGCCGGATGATTCCGGCTCTCAATTTCAGTTGGAGGTATTCATGACACAGAGAGAAGCATATACACGTTTGGTTGAAATAGACCGACAGATTGTGTTGATTGACCATATGGAGGCAACGCTATCCTGGGACCAGGAGATATCACTATCCCCTCTGGGACTGGATGAGCGTTCGGTACAACTGGGCTATCTTGCCCAAATGCGTCATGACTTGGCCAGCTCTTCCGAAATGGGTGAGGTGCTTGCACACCTGGAGGGGATGAGCGATGCATCGGAGGTTGAGCGAGGGCTGATCAGGATCAGGAGTCGAGCGTATGAGAAAATGAAAAAGCTCCCTGTTTCATTGGTGCGTTCAATATCTGAACAAGGGGCAAGAGCACATAACAGTTGGGTTGTTGCACGCAAGGAAAGCGAATGGTCTCTCTTCAGTGGTGATCTTTCCTCCATGGTTACGTTGGTCCGAGAAAAAGCTGCAATCCTGAAACAGGAGGGGGCTTGCCTCTATGACGGATTGCTGCAGGAGTTTGAGGAGGGAATGAGGACTGAACAGGTAGCCAGGCTCTTTAATGAGATTAAGGCTCCTTTGATCTCACTGGTGGATCGGCTTGCCTCAAAGACCGTGGATACTGGATTTCTCTATAGTACATACCCAATAGAACAGCAACAGATATTTGCGAATGAGGTATTGAAAGCAATGAGGTTTGACTTCCAGAGGGGGAGTTGTGCCGTCTCAGTGCATCCTTTTACCACTACCATCGGTTCTGATGATATTCGGATCACCACGCGCTATACTGATCCTTCGGTAATGGACAGTTTCAGTTCCACTGTTCATGAGGGTGGTCATGCTCTGTATGAGATGGGTGCCTCGAGTGCAATCCTGAAGGGGACCAGCTTGGCTTCTGGGGCTTCTCTGGGAATGCATGAGTCCCAGAGCCGGCTCTGGGAGAATATGATTGCCAAGAGTCCTGAGTTCTGGCAGTACTACTATCCCCGATTCAAGGAACTGTTTCCTGCACAGACTGCAGGGGTTTCCCTTGACCAGTTTATATTAGCAATAAACAAGGTGGAGAGAACCCCTATCAGGGTCAATGCTGATGAGGTGAGCTACAGTCTGCATGTCATGCTTCGTTTTAATCTGGAGCAGAAGATTATTAATGGGGATGTCTCCATCGATGAGGTGCCCGAAGCGTGGAATGCTGAACACCGTTCTCTCTTGGGTTTCACTCCTGTAACAATCAAGGAAGGGGTGCTGCAGGATATCCATTGGAGCAGTGGTGATTTCGGCTACTTCCCAACCTATGCTCTAGGAAATCTCTATGGAGCACAGATTTGGGAAAAGGTGAAGGAAGATCTGCCGGTTTCCTCCTTGTTGCAGAGTGGTGATCTACTGGCCATCAGCGACTATCTGAAAACCTCAATCTATGAACGAGGGGCGGTCAATACCGGCCTTGAGACGCTGGAGAAAGTAACCAACAGAGGTCTTGACGCGAGTTTGTTCACAAGCTACCTTGAAGACAAATTCAGCCGCTTGTTCGGCTAATGAGAGGTCCGTATGAATATTCCGAATAAGCTTACTGTGTCGCGGCTGATTATGGCGCCGCTGTTCTTTATTGCATTTCATCTTGGATCATGGTTCGGACCTTCCTTCCAGGATGCTTCATCCATACTTACGCTTGTCCTTTGGGCTCTGACTGAGTTGACCGATCTCTTGGATGGCCAGATTGCAAGAAGCAAGAATTTGGTGACAGACTTAGGCAAGGTGATGGACCCCTTTGCTGACACGTTCAGTAGGCTGACGTATTTTGTCTGCCTCTCTGGAGCAGGCATCATGCCTCTTTGGACCTTTATCCTGATTATGTGGCGAGAATTCTCCATTCTGTTTGTCAGGATGTTGATGATGGGAAAAGGAAAGCCAGTCGCTGCAAATATCTGGGGGAAGAGCAAGGCCGTACTGTATGCGGTCAGTGGAGCTTTAGGTATCCTCTACATTGCGTTGGGTAACTGGGTTGGTGAATCCTCCTTGATTCAGGTGATGCGTCCCATAGTCACAGGGGTTTTCGTATTGGCTGCATTGGCTGCTGTGATGTCCTTCCTGACTTATATCAAGGCTATCATCCGTGACGGTAGTCTCTCTTCCATGAGCCGTTGAGTATGCAACATTTAGAAGAACTCTCAAGTACTGTAGCAAGAAAGATAACATTCCTGTTGACCGATGTTGATGACACCATCACTACCAATGGAAAATTGCGTCCAGCTGCCTTGGATGCCTTGTATCGACTTGAAAAGGCAGGAATCCGGACCATCTGTGTAACAGGTGGTTCAGCCGGTTGGGGGGATACTTATCTCCGCCAATGGCCGGTAGAGGCAGTGTTGAGTGAGAGCGGAGCTGTCTGCCTGTATCGCGAGAACGGTGCGATTCGTCATTTTGTGCATCCTTCAATTACGCAGGAGGGGTATCAGGAACGAGTGCAGGCGATGATTCAGCGGGTGCTTTCCACTGTCGATGGAGCAAAGGTGTCCAGTGATCAATTCGCACGAATATTCGATGTGGCTTTTGATCATGGAAGCGAACCCCCGTTTTTATCTGAAGATGGGATTGCGAAAATTGTCGGGATTTGTAGGGACATGGGGGCTGGTACAGCCGTCAGTTCGATACACGTGAATGCTTGGTTTGGTTCTTTTGATAAATACGAAGGCTCAAGAGCTTTTTTTACTCAGGTGCTTGGTCTCGATGAGCAGGAAATGCTGGATACCGGTTGTTACTGCGGGGATGCTCCTAATGATCAGGTGATGTTTTCCCGTTTTCCAGTGAGTTTTGGGGTTGGAAATATAAAAAAAAGAGCTGAATCGATGCAGTTTTTACCGACTTTTGTCGCAGAAAGTGAAGGTGGAGAAGGGTTTGCCGAGATAGTTGATGCTCTGCTTGCCAAACGGCAGTAAGATTTGTGAAAATTCTTTGAATAGAACGCTTGACACTATGAGAGGTCTTTTGCTATGTTATCGGAGCACGCTAAACGACACTAATTCGTAAGCGAGCAGATTTTTGACAGACATATGAGAGAAGAGAAGAGAAGATATACCGCGAGATGATTGCCGTTTACGGCCGTTGATCAAGCGGGTTAGGAAGCTTTAGGGCTTCCCAGTCAATTCACAAGAAACAGAGAACGATAGTTGAAAAGCTACGTTCGTGCGAGAATTACAGGGAAAACTTATAAGTAAGTAAGCCGGGCCCTCGGGCCCGGAAATGCTATAACGGAGAGTTTGATCCTGGCTCAGAACGAACGCTGGCGGCGCGTTTTAAGCATGCAAGTCGAGCGGCAAGGGCCTTCGGGCCCCTAGAGCGGCGGACGGGTGAGTAACACGTGGACAATCTGCCCCCCGGCCGGGGATAGCCCAGGGAAACCTGGATTAATACCGGATGAGACGGGACGCACACAGGTGCGATCCGGGAAAGGCGCTGCGGCGCCGCCGGGGGATGAGTCCGCGACCCATTAGCTAGACGGCGGGGTAAAGGCCCACCGTGGCGACGATGGGTAGCCGGCCTGAGAGGGTGGACGGCCACATTGGAACTGAGACACGGTCCAGACTCCTACGGGAGGCAGCAGCTAAGAATCTTCCGCAATGGGCGAAAGCCTGACGGAGCGACGCCGCGTGAACGAAGAAGGCCGTGAGGTTGTAAAGTTCTTTTCGGGAGGGGGAATGACCGTGGCAGGGAATGGCCGCGGGATGACGTGAATCCCGGAATAAGCCCCGGCTAACTACGTGCCAGCAGCCGCGGTAACACGTAGGGGGCGAGCGTTGTTCGGAATCATTGGGCGTAAAGGGCGTGCAGGCGGCACTGCAAGTCCGGCGTGAAAGACCCCGGCCCAACCGGGGGGGTGCGCTGGAAACTGCGGTGCTTGAGTACAGGAGGGGATGCCGGAATTCCAGGTGTAGGGGTGAAATCTGTAGATATCTGGAAGAACACCGATGGCGAAGGCAGGCATCTGGCCATGTACTGACGCTGAGACGCGAAGGTGCGGGGAGCAAACAGGTTTAGATACCCTGGTAGTCCGCACAGTAAACGATGTGCACCAGGTGGCGGGGGTAGAACCCTCGGTACCGTAGCAAACGCATTAAGTGCACCGCCTGGGGAGTATGCTCGCAAGGGTGAAACTCAAAGGAATTGACGGGGGCCCGCACAAGCGGTGGAGCATGTGGTTTAATTCGATGGTACGCGAGAAACCTTACCAGGGCTTGACATACACCGGAAGCGCCGTGAAAGCGGCGTGCCGCTTGCGGCCGGTGAACAGGTGCTGCATGGCTGTCGTCAGCTCGTGCTGTGAAGTGTTGGGTTAAGTCCCGCAACGAGCGCAACCCCTGCTGTCTGTTGCCACCACGAAAGGTGGGGACTCAGGCGGAACTGCCGGTGACAAACCGGAGGAAGGTGGGGACGACGTCAAGTCATCATGGCCCTTATGTCCTGGGCTACACACGTGCTACAATGGCCGGTACAGAGCGCAGCGAGGCCGCGAGGCGGAGCGAATCGCTTAAAGCCGGTCCCAGTACGGATTGGAGTCTGCAACCCGACTCCATGAAGTTGGAATCGCTAGTAATCGCGCATCAGCATGGCGCGGTGAATACGTTCCCGGGCCTTGTACACACCGCCCGTCACACCATCCGAGTCGGGGGTACCCGAAGTCGCCAGCCCAACCCGCAAGGGGGGGCGGTTCCGAAGGTACGTCTGGTGAGGAGGGTGAAGTCGTAACAAGGTAGCCGTACCGGAAGGTGCGGCTGGATCACCTCCTTTCTGATGAAGAAAGGCCGGGCCCGGCCCTCACAGCCGGACCCAACCAACGGTCGTCGACCAGCAGGTGCAAGTCCTGCAACAATGGCTCTATTGCTTCCTTTTCTTTTCTTCTCTTCTCTGATATGTTCGTTATACGGGACTGTAGCTCAGGTGGTTAGAGCGCGTGCCTGATAAGCACGAGGTCATAAGTTCAAGTCTTATCAGTCCCATATTCAGTTGCGAAGGCAACTGGTTTTTTTACAGTGCATTTGCTAGGGATAGCAGATCAAATTAGCGCAGGGATTGGAAGAATGATATGGTCAAGCGAAATGAGGGTCCACGGAGGATGCCTAGGAGCTGCCAGGCGAAGAAGGACGTGACAAGCTGCGAAAAGCCGCGGGGAGGGGCCAATACCCAGTGATCCGCGGATGTCCGAATGGGGTAACCCGCAAGTCTGGATGACATGCACATGCACGTGAATACATAGGGTGCATGGGAGATACGCCGGGGAGTGAACCATCTAAGTACCGGCGGGAGTAGAAATCAAACGAGATTCCCCTAGTAGCGGCGAGCGAACGGGGAAGAGCCCAAACCGCGTGCCCTCGGGTGCGCGGGGTTGTAGGGGTGCGGCGGGGGTAACCCGTGCAGTAAGAAACCACGAGTGTAGCGGAACGGTCCTGGGAAGGCCGGCCAGAGCGGGTGAAAGCCCCGTACGCGAAACGCCCGTGGCTGCATGGCCGCACTACCTGAGTACGGCGGGACACGAGAAATCCTGCCGGAAGCAGGGGGGACCACCCTCCAAGGCTAAATACTCGGCAGCTACCGATAGCGCATAGTACCGTGAGGGAAAGGTGAAAAGGACCCCGGGAGGGGAGTGAAAGAGAACCTGAAACCGTGGACCTGCAAGCGGTCAAAGCCCCTCAGGGGGTGATGGCGTGCCTTTTGTAGAATGAGCCTGCGAGTTACCGTATGCGGCGAGGTTAAGGGAGAGAAGTCCCGGAGCCGCAGGGAAACCGAGTCTGAACAGGGCGTTCAGTCGCGTGCGGTAGACCCGAAGCCAAGTGATCTAGCCATGGCCAGGCTGAAGCAGGAGTGAAATCCTGTGGAGGGCCGAACCTAAATCCGCTGAAAAGGGTTGGGATGAGCTGTGGCTTGGAGCGAAAGACTAAACAAACTTGGAGATAGCTGGTACTCTCCGAAATAGCTTTAGGGCTAGCGTCGCACCGATTGTCGCGGAGGTAGAGCACTGGATAGGTGAGGGCCCGTCACTGGGTACCGAGCTTAACCAAACTCCGAATACCGCGATACAATGTGCGGCAGTCAGACGGCGACTGATAAGGGCCGTCGTCAAGAGGGAAACAGCCCGGACCGCCGGCTAAGGTCCCAAAGTCGTGCTGAGTGGGAAAGGAAGTATGATTGCACAGACAGCCAGGAGGTTGGCTCAGAAGCAGCCACCCCTTCAAAGAGTGCGTAACAGCTCACTGGTCGAGTAGTCATGCGCCGATAATGTAACGGGGCTAAGCACGGCACCGAAGCCGCGGGACAGCACTGCAAGGTGCTGTCGGTAGGAGAGCATTCCGTGTACGGAAGAAGCAGGGGCGTAAGCCCCTGTGGACGGGACGGAAGAGAGAATGCAGGCATGAGTAACGAAAAGACGGGTGAGATCCCCGTCCGCCGAAAGCCCGAGGTTTCCAGGGTAAAGGTAATCTACCCAAGGGTCAGTCGGCCCCTAAGGCGAGGGCGAGAGCCGTAGTCGATGGGAAGCGGGTCAACATTCCCGCACCTCCCAGGGTTCCGATGGGATGACGCATAGGGCGAAACGCAGCCGGGCGACGGTAGTCCCGGCCGAAACGGCGAGCCGATGAGGCACCCAGGCAAATCCGGGTGCCGAGGTGAGCCGCGAGCGAGTTGCGCCTAGGTGCAGCGAAGTGCGCGTAGTCGTCGTGCCGAGAAATAATCCCTAAGGAACGGCCCTGGGGGACCGTACCGAAAACCGACACAGGTGGGCGAGCTGAGAATGCGAAGGCGCACGGAAGAATTCGCGTTAAGGAACTCGGCAAAATGCATACGTAACTTCGGGAAAAGTATGGCCCCCGCAAGGGGGTTGCAGAGAAACGGCCCATGCGACTGTTTACCAAAAACACAGGTCCATGCGAACCGGCAACGGGAAGTATATGGACTGACACCTGCCCGGTGCTGGAAGGTCAAGAGGAGTTGTCAGAGCAATCGAAGCAGCGAATCCAAGCCCCAGTAAACGGCGGCCGTAACTATAACGGTCCTAAGGTAGCGAAATTCCTTGTCGGGTAAGTTCCGACCCGCACGAATGGTGTAACGATATGGGCGCTGTCTCAACGCGAAATCCGGTGAAATTGAAGTCCAGGTGAAGATGCCTGGTACCCGTGGTTAGACGGAAAGACCCCGTGAACCTTTACTTCAACTTGGCATGGAGACTTGGACAGGGATGTGTAGGATAGGTGGGAGGCCGCGAGGCGTGGGCGTCAGCCTGCGCGGAGCCGCTGGTGAAATACCACCCTTGCCTGTCCAATTTTCTAACCGCGGCCGTGATCCGGTCGCGGGACAGTGCCAGGCGGGAAGTTTGACTGGGGCGGTCGCCTCCCAAAGAGTAACGGAGGCGCGCGATGGTCACCTTAGGATGGTTGGGAATCATCCCTCAAGTGTAAAGGCACAAGGTGGCTTGACTGCGAGGCAAACAAGCCGAGCAGGTACGAAAGTAGGTCTTAGTGATCTGGCGGTAGCGAGTGGAAGCGCCGTCACTTAACGGATAAAAGGTACTCCGGGGATAACAGGCTGATCTTGCCCAAGAGTTCATATCGACGGCAAGGTTTGGCACCTCGATGTCGGCTCATCGCATCCTGGGGCTGGAGCAGGTCCCAAGGGTTTGGCTGTTCGCCAATTAAAGCGGTACGCGAGCTGGGTTCAGAACGTCGTGAGACAGTTCGGTCCCTATCTGCCATGGGCGTTGGATGTTTGAGGGGTTCTGCTTTTAGTACGAGAGGACCGAAGTGGACGAACCTCTGGTGTACCGGTTGTCGTGCCAACGGCAGCTGCCGGGTAGCTACGTTCGGAAGGGATAACCGCTGAAAGCATCTAAGCGGGAAGCCCTCCCCAAGATGAGACATCCCACCCGCACAAGCGGGCACAAGGAAACAGGGAGACTACCTGTTCGATAGGCCGGGGGTGCAAGCACGGCAACGTGTTCAGCCCACCGGTACTAATCATCCGAGAGGCTTGACCATATCATTATTCCAGTCCCTTGGGCTGCCAAGGCCGGTCGTGCGAGAACCTCGCGCTCCCAGGCGTTGGCCGGCCCGGTGGCCACAGCAGGGTGGACACACCCGTTCCCATCCCGAACACGGAAGTTAAGCACCCTCACGCCGATGGTACTACGGTTAGCCGTGGGAGAGTAGGTAGCCGCCGGGCCCCTTTTTTGCTTTTTGCTTGTTCTTACAGTTTTATTGGACTGCCAAGACTCGTTGCATGTGAAGACCTGCAACCAAGTGTTGGAATTGATCCGGTGGCCAGAGCAAGGTGGATACACCCGTTCCCATCCCGAACACGGAAGTTAAGCACCTTCACGCCGATGGTACTACGGTTAGCCGTGGGAGAGTAGGTAGCCGCCGGATTTTTTCTTTTTTCAAAACACAGAAATGTGTTACGATTTGTACCATATGGGATCAATACGGTTCATTTGGTACAAAGGAATGCAGAATCTGATTCTGGTATATCCTGTATATCCCTTACTGTTCAGTAAGGCAGGGCTTTCCTTGTCCCAAATATCCTTGTTGCTCGCGATTTGGTCGATACCTGTGATCCTCTTGGAGATTCCCAGTGGGGTGCTTGCAGATCGTTGGAGTCGGAGGTATCTCTTGATAATTTCAGGAGTGCTGAGAACGCTCTGTTTTACCATTTGGTTAGTTTTACCACCCACATTCTTTGTGTATGCACTGGGCTTTCTTGCATGGGGGACTGCTGAAGCACTATCCTCAGGAGCTGAAGAAGCGTTGCTCTTCGATACTTTGAAGCTGGAGGGAAGACAAGAAGCGTTTGAAACCATCTATGGAAGGGGAATGGGCACTGCCTCGGTGGCTGTTGCCCTATCTTGTTTTACCGGTGGTTTTGTCGCGCAAAGATTTGGGTTTCCCATTGTGCTGTTGGTTTCAGTAATAGCCAGTCTTAGTGCAACTGGAATTGTCATGGGCAGTAATGAGGTGAATCTCTACAAACGGAGACAAGAGCAACACACTTCGCTCTCCCTGGTGAAAGAGGCCCTTGTGCATATTTCAAAGAAACGCAGCCATGTATTTATGGTCCTCCTCCTGATTATTCCAATCTCATTGCCTGGAGTCCTTGATGAATATGATCCCCTGATAGCTTCCTCATATGGTGTTACAACAACCTTTGTAGGATTCTGGACAGGTGGAAGGTATTTGTTGGAGTCCTTGGGAGCGTTTGCTGCACAGTATGTTTCTCGTAAGCGGGCAAAAGTTCCGGTATTATTATGTATTTCCGGTGGCGTCTCTCTTTTACTTTATGCCGTATTTGAGAAGAATTTCTTTCTTCCTCTCTATTTTCTTTTCTATTTCTTTCTCTCTGCTGCAGGTATTATCCAAGAGAATGTTGTTCAACAAAGTATTGAAGACCAAGGTCGGTCGACCATTCATTCCTATATCAGTCTGGCAACAGATCTTCATGCGATGCTCGTGTTCTTGCTGTTAGGAACGCTTGTGAGTATTAATCACATCATATTTTTTGTTGCTCTGTATGGTGTGATTGTTTCTTTTCTCCTATTTTTAGGGCAGTCGAAAACAAAAAAAGCATAGTATTCATATTATTCTTAAAATTTATTTTGTAGTCCTAAGCATAGTTTTTCTCTCAGAATAGTCGTGAATGGGTGATTCTATTCATACTATCCTTGGGAAATTGTGATGAATTTTGATTTCTTGCAGGATTTTTCAAAACCTACTGGACAGTGAGTGGGAAGTCCTGTATAGTCGCTTCTTGTCGGCCTACGCCGGCCGCCGGAAAAGCTTCCTTGGGAGCTTGGGAAAAAAGGCTCACAAGGGCCTTGACGGACAGGCGGCAAATCGGGTAAGTTGACCGAGCGCCACCCGGGAGGGTGGAGCGGGAAGATTTATGAAAGCAGAGCGCAGGGAAGAGATGAGAATAGGAAGGAAGCAACCCTTGAGGGGCTTCCCAGTCAATTCACAAGAAACAGAGAACGATAGTTGAAAAGCTACGTTCGTGCGAGAATTACAGGGAAAACTTATAAGTAAGTAAGCCGGGCCCTCGGGCCCGGAAATGCTATAACGGAGAGTTTGATCCTGGCTCAGAACGAACGCTGGCGGCGCGTTTTAAGCATGCAAGTCGAGCGGCAAGGGCCTTCGGGCCCCTAGAGCGGCGGACGGGTGAGTAACACGTGGACAATCTGCCCCCCGGCCGGGGATAGCCCAGGGAAACCTGGATTAATACCGGATGAGACGGGACGCACACAGGTGCGATCCGGGAAAGGCGCTGCGGCGCCGCCGGGGGATGAGTCCGCGACCCATTAGCTAGACGGCGGGGTAAAGGCCCACCGTGGCGACGATGGGTAGCCGGCCTGAGAGGGTGGACGGCCACATTGGAACTGAGACACGGTCCAGACTCCTACGGGAGGCAGCAGCTAAGAATCTTCCGCAATGGGCGAAAGCCTGACGGAGCGACGCCGCGTGAACGAAGAAGGCCGTGAGGTTGTAAAGTTCTTTTCGGGAGGGGGAATGACCGTGGCAGGGAATGGCCGCGGGATGACGTGAATCCCGGAATAAGCCCCGGCTAACTACGTGCCAGCAGCCGCGGTAACACGTAGGGGGCGAGCGTTGTTCGGAATCATTGGGCGTAAAGGGCGTGCAGGCGGCACTGCAAGTCCGGCGTGAAAGACCCCGGCCCAACCGGGGGGGTGCGCTGGAAACTGCGGTGCTTGAGTACAGGAGGGGATGCCGGAATTCCAGGTGTAGGGGTGAAATCTGTAGATATCTGGAAGAACACCGATGGCGAAGGCAGGCATCTGGCCATGTACTGACGCTGAGACGCGAAGGTGCGGGGAGCAAACAGGTTTAGATACCCTGGTAGTCCGCACAGTAAACGATGTGCACCAGGTGGCGGGGGTAGAACCCTCGGTACCGTAGCAAACGCATTAAGTGCACCGCCTGGGGAGTATGCTCGCAAGGGTGAAACTCAAAGGAATTGACGGGGGCCCGCACAAGCGGTGGAGCATGTGGTTTAATTCGATGGTACGCGAGAAACCTTACCAGGGCTTGACATACACCGGAAGCGCCGTGAAAGCGGCGTGCCGCTTGCGGCCGGTGAACAGGTGCTGCATGGCTGTCGTCAGCTCGTGCTGTGAAGTGTTGGGTTAAGTCCCGCAACGAGCGCAACCCCTGCTGTCTGTTGCCACCACGAAAGGTGGGGACTCAGGCGGAACTGCCGGTGACAAACCGGAGGAAGGTGGGGACGACGTCAAGTCATCATGGCCCTTATGTCCTGGGCTACACACGTGCTACAATGGCCGGTACAGAGCGCAGCGAGGCCGCGAGGCGGAGCGAATCGCTTAAAGCCGGTCCCAGTACGGATTGGAGTCTGCAACCCGACTCCATGAAGTTGGAA
This sequence comes from uncultured Sphaerochaeta sp., assembly GCF_963666015.1. Lineage (NCBI taxonomy): Bacteria > Pseudomonadati > Spirochaetota > Spirochaetia > Spirochaetales > Sphaerochaetaceae > Sphaerochaeta > uncultured Sphaerochaeta sp. Next base: position 2,304,816 of record NZ_OY762555.1, read on the forward strand.
TCGCTAGTAATCGCGCATCAGCATGGCGCGGTGAATACGTTCCCGGGCCTTGTACACACCGCCCGTCACACCATCCGAGTCGGGGGTACCCGAAGTCGCCAGCCCAACCCGCAAGGGGGGGCGGTTCCGAAGGTACGTCTGGTGAGGAGGGTGAAGTCGTAACAAGGTAGCCGTACCGGAAGGTGCGGCTGGATCACCTCCTTTCTGATGAAGAAAGGCCGGGCCCGGCCCTCACAGCCGGACCCAACCAACGGTCGTCGACCAGCAGGTGCAAGTCCTGCAGCAATGGCCCTGAAGGGGGCGTGGACTTCCTGTTCTCATCTCTTCCTTGTGTGATGGTGCATAGGCTTCAGCGGGGGCATAGCTCAGCTGGCTAGAGCATCGGCTTTGCAAGCCGAGGGTCAGGGGTTCGAATCCCCTTGCCTCCAGAGAGAAGAGGATTTTTGAAACAAATTAGCGCAGGGATTGGAAGAATGATATGGTCAAGCGAAATGAGGGTCCACGGAGGATGCCTAGGAGCTGCCAGGCGAAGAAGGACGTGACAAGCTGCGAAAAGCCGCGGGGAGGGGCCAATACCCAGTGATCCGCGGATGTCCGAATGGGGTAACCCGCAAGTCTGGATGACATGCACATGCACGTGAATACATAGGGTGCATGGGAGATACGCCGGGGAGTGAACCATCTAAGTACCGGCGGGAGTAGAAATCAAACGAGATTCCCCTAGTAGCGGCGAGCGAACGGGGAAGAGCCCAAACCGCGTGCCCTCGGGTGCGCGGGGTTGTAGGGGTGCGGCGGGGGTAACCCGTGCAGTAAGAAACCACGAGTGTAGCGGAACGGTCCTGGGAAGGCCGGCCAGAGCGGGTGAAAGCCCCGTACGCGAAACGCCCGTGGCTGCATGGCCGCACTACCTGAGTACGGCGGGACACGAGAAATCCTGCCGGAAGCAGGGGGGACCACCCTCCAAGGCTAAATACTCGGCAGCTACCGATAGCGCATAGTACCGTGAGGGAAAGGTGAAAAGGACCCCGGGAGGGGAGTGAAAGAGAACCTGAAACCGTGGACCTGCAAGCGGTCAAAGCCCCTCAGGGGGTGATGGCGTGCCTTTTGTAGAATGAGCCTGCGAGTTACCGTATGCGGCGAGGTTAAGGGAGAGAAGTCCCGGAGCCGCAGGGAAACCGAGTCTGAACAGGGCGTTCAGTCGCGTGCGGTAGACCCGAAGCCAAGTGATCTAGCCATGGCCAGGCTGAAGCAGGAGTGAAATCCTGTGGAGGGCCGAACCTAAATCCGCTGAAAAGGGTTGGGATGAGCTGTGGCTTGGAGCGAAAGACTAAACAAACTTGGAGATAGCTGGTACTCTCCGAAATAGCTTTAGGGCTAGCGTCGCACCGATTGTCGCGGAGGTAGAGCACTGGATAGGTGAGGGCCCGTCACTGGGTACCGAGCTTAACCAAACTCCGAATACCGCGATACAATGTGCGGCAGTCAGACGGCGACTGATAAGGGCCGTCGTCAAGAGGGAAACAGCCCGGACCGCCGGCTAAGGTCCCAAAGTCGTGCTGAGTGGGAAAGGAAGTATGATTGCACAGACAGCCAGGAGGTTGGCTCAGAAGCAGCCACCCCTTCAAAGAGTGCGTAACAGCTCACTGGTCGAGTAGTCATGCGCCGATAATGTAACGGGGCTAAGCACGGCACCGAAGCCGCGGGACAGCACTGCAAGGTGCTGTCGGTAGGAGAGCATTCCGTGTACGGAAGAAGCAGGGGCGTAAGCCCCTGTGGACGGGACGGAAGAGAGAATGCAGGCATGAGTAACGAAAAGACGGGTGAGATCCCCGTCCGCCGAAAGCCCGAGGTTTCCAGGGTAAAGGTAATCTACCCAAGGGTCAGTCGGCCCCTAAGGCGAGGGCGAGAGCCGTAGTCGATGGGAAGCGGGTCAACATTCCCGCACCTCCCAGGGTTCCGATGGGATGACGCATAGGGCGAAACGCAGCCGGGCGACGGTAGTCCCGGCCGAAACGGCGAGCCGATGAGGCACCCAGGCAAATCCGGGTGCCGAGGTGAGCCGCGAGCGAGTTGCGCCTAGGTGCAGCGAAGTGCGCGTAGTCGTCGTGCCGAGAAATAATCCCTAAGGAACGGCCCTGGGGGACCGTACCGAAAACCGACACAGGTGGGCGAGCTGAGAATGCGAAGGCGCACGGAAGAATTCGCGTTAAGGAACTCGGCAAAATGCATACGTAACTTCGGGAAAAGTATGGCCCCCGCAAGGGGGTTGCAGAGAAACGGCCCATGCGACTGTTTACCAAAAACACAGGTCCATGCGAACCGGCAACGGGAAGTATATGGACTGACACCTGCCCGGTGCTGGAAGGTCAAGAGGAGTTGTCAGAGCAATCGAAGCAGCGAATCCAAGCCCCAGTAAACGGCGGCCGTAACTATAACGGTCCTAAGGTAGCGAAATTCCTTGTCGGGTAAGTTCCGACCCGCACGAATGGTGTAACGATATGGGCGCTGTCTCAACGCGAAATCCGGTGAAATTGAAGTCCAGGTGAAGATGCCTGGTACCCGTGGTTAGACGGAAAGACCCCGTGAACCTTTACTTCAACTTGGCATGGAGACTTGGACAGGGATGTGTAGGATAGGTGGGAGGCCGCGAGGCGTGGGCGTCAGCCTGCGCGGAGCCGCTGGTGAAATACCACCCTTGCCTGTCCAATTTTCTAACCGCGGCCGTGATCCGGTCGCGGGACAGTGCCAGGCGGGAAGTTTGACTGGGGCGGTCGCCTCCCAAAGAGTAACGGAGGCGCGCGATGGTCACCTTAGGATGGTTGGGAATCATCCCTCAAGTGTAAAGGCACAAGGTGGCTTGACTGCGAGGCAAACAAGCCGAGCAGGTACGAAAGTAGGTCTTAGTGATCTGGCGGTAGCGAGTGGAAGCGCCGTCACTTAACGGATAAAAGGTACTCCGGGGATAACAGGCTGATCTTGCCCAAGAGTTCATATCGACGGCAAGGTTTGGCACCTCGATGTCGGCTCATCGCATCCTGGGGCTGGAGCAGGTCCCAAGGGTTTGGCTGTTCGCCAATTAAAGCGGTACGCGAGCTGGGTTCAGAACGTCGTGAGACAGTTCGGTCCCTATCTGCCATGGGCGTTGGATGTTTGAGGGGTTCTGCTTTTAGTACGAGAGGACCGAAGTGGACGAACCTCTGGTGTACCGGTTGTCGTGCCAACGGCAGCTGCCGGGTAGCTACGTTCGGAAGGGATAACCGCTGAAAGCATCTAAGCGGGAAGCCCTCCCCAAGATGAGACATCCCACCCGCACAAGCGGGCACAAGGAAACAGGGAGACTACCTGTTCGATAGGCCGGGGGTGCAAGCACGGCAACGTGTTCAGCCCACCGGTACTAATCATCCGAGAGGCTTGACCATATCATTATTCCAGTCCCTTGGGCTGCCAAGGCCGGTCGTGCGAGAACCTCGCGCTCCCAGGCGTTGGCCGGCCCGGTGGCCACAGCAGGGTGGACACACCCGTTCCCATCCCGAACACGGAAGTTAAGCACCCTCACGCCGATGGTACTACGGTTAGCCGTGGGAGAGTAGGTAGCCGCCGGGCCCCTTTTTTGCTTTCAACCGGTTTATCCGGTTTAAAACATAGATAGAGAAGAGGACGCAATAGCGTCCTTTTCTCGTATTCAGAGATCACGTACCTGATAGTCTAAAAGCTAGTAAGAGACTAGGATATGTTTGGAAACGGTACTCTTGCTCTTGTCAGTACCACTCCTTTTTACTATGATGGTACCAATTCATTTGAGAAAATGAATATTGAGGGTATAAGTATGCAAATAAAGTTACATAATCTGAAGCGAACGTATGGAGATTTGCATGCGGTCAATGGAATAAGCCTTGAAATCCCTTCAAATACCATTTATGGAATCATCGGAAAGAGTGGTGCAGGTAAATCCACATTGGTTCGCCTGATCAGTTTGCTGGAACGACCTGATGAAGGGGAAGTCTTCTTTGATGACGTGCGGGTCGACAATCTCCAGAAGCAATCACTTATAGAGCGAAGAAGAAGAGTTGGAATGATTTTCCAGAACTTTAATCTCTTTTCCAGTAGAAATGCTGAACAGAATATTGCGTACCCATTGGAGATAACAGGCACCCCGAAGAACGAGATAACAACCCGTGTTGCGAGATTGCTTTCTCTAGTTGGACTGGAAGGAAGGGGCAAAGCTCCGATCAGTACACTGAGTGGTGGACAAAAACAACGTGTGGCAATTGCCCGAGCGTTGGCTTGTGACCCAGACATTCTTTTCTGTGATGAAGCTACCAGTGCCCTCGATCCTCAAACTACCCATTCAATTCTCGCCTTGTTGAAGGAAATACAGAGGAAAATGAGCCTTACTGTTGTCATGATCACTCACCAAATGGAAGTTGTTCGTGATGCATGCGACCAAGTAGCTGTCTTGAATGATGGTGTGGTGGTTGAACAAGGATTAGTCACTGATATCTTCGCCAATCCCAGTAGTGAGGTTACCAAGGATTTCCTTTCTCACCTGGTGGGAGTGGATGAATCAGCAGAAGAAGCTGACAAGATGGTGCAATGGTCAAAGAAAAGTGGTGCTTATACCTTACGCTTTAGGGGTGGGACCACTGACCAACCGATTCTCAGTAAGATAAGTCGGCAACTCTCAGTGGATTTCAATATCAGGGCTGGTGGTGTACAAAAGGTCGGTGATATTGAGATTGGGACAATGATAGTAGATATCAGTGGTGATGAAGATACCCGAAAAAAAGCCATCGAATCGCTCTCTCAAATGGGTGTAGTCGTTGAAGAGGAGGAGAGTGTATGAGTAAGCTTTGGATACTGGTTTTTGGAGCAACCATGGAAACGCTGAGCATGGTCTTCTTTTCAACACTTTTTTCCCTCATTCTTGGACTTCCTCTTGGAATTCTGCTTTCAGCCACCTCTGGTGAGGACCAAGGGGGTATTATCCCTCATCCTGTATTGAATAATGTGTTGGGAAGAATTGTGAATGTGCTTCGCTCTTTTCCCTTCATTATCCTTATGATTCTTCTATTTCCCTTATCGAGGTTGTTGATCGGTACCAGTATAGGTACCACCGCAACAATTGTTCCGCTGTCCATTGCAGCAGCGCCGTTTGTGGCTCGAGTAATCGAGACCGCACTGAAGGAGGTGGATCCGGGGGTCGTTCAGGCCGCCCGTGCTATGGGTTCCACAAATATGCAAATTGTCCGCAAGGTGTTGATACCTGAGGCCCTCCCCTCCTTGGTTAGCGGTGTTACCCTGACCATCATTAATCTCATCGGCTACTCGGCCATGGCTGGAGCAATTGGTGGGGGAGGATTGGGAGACCTGGCGATCAGGTACGGATACCAACGATTCCGAGGCGACATTATGGTAGTAGCCGTTGTCGTCATTCTGGTCCTCGTTGAGGTGATCCAGGTGATCGGAAACAAGATTAGTGCCAAGCTGCTAGCACGGCGTTGATTCCATAAAATTGTCACTATGTACCTCTCATATAAAGGCGAGAGAAGGAGATGTTGTTCATGAAAAAGATTCTAAGTATTTCACTTGTGTTGTTGCTTGCATTTTCATTGTTTGCAGCAGGTACCAAAGAAGAGGCCGATTCCAATACATTGGTAGTCGGAGCCACCCCAGAACCCCATGCTGCTTTCCTCGAGTTGGTGGTTGAGGATCTTGCCCAGAAGGGAATTACCTTGAAGATCCAGGAGTTCACCGACTATGTAACTCCCAATGAGGCTCTGGAGAGTGGAGAGCTGGATGCAAACTTCTTCCAGCATATCCCCTATCTTGAGTCTTTCAACAAGGAGAAAGGATATCATCTGGCTAATGCAGGTGGTATTCACGTTGAGCCATTTGCTTTGTACTCAGAGCAGTATGATTCAATTGCCGAGCTCCCAGAAGGTGCAACGATTGCAATTCCAAATGATCCAACCAACGAGGGTAGGGCGTTGTTGTTGCTCCAGAGCGCTGGCTTGTTGACTCTTGATGCAAACGCTGGTCTTGAAGCGACGCCGCTGGATATTGCATCCAACCCCAAGAAGTTCTCTTTCCGAGAGATTGAGGCAGCAAGTCTTCCTCGTGTTCTCTCTGATGTCGATGCTGCCATCATCAATGGCAACTATGCCATTCCTGCTGGTTTGATTGCAACCCAGGACGGTCTGCTCGTTGAGGGTGCTGACAGTCCCTATGTAAACGTTGTTGCTGTAAAGCAGGGACGCGAGAATGACAAGGCTATTGTTGCCTTGGTTGACGCACTGCGCAGTGATAAGATTACCTCATATGTTGCAGAGCGCTATCCCAATGGTGAAGTAGTACTTGTAACAGAGTAACAGTATTGTAATGCTTATATGCCTCCTTGCAGTGATGCTTGGAGGCGTTTTTTGTATAGATATACAGATATATTAATAAAAATGAATAATAATACAGTAAACTTGACATATATTGTATAAATATGTACGATAGCTACCATAGTAACGGAGGCTGACATGATACCCATGAAAGGACGCAGTTTTTTGACTCTCAAGGACTATTCAGGACAGGAGATCTTGGATCTTCTCCAACTCTCTGCCGACCTGAAAGCAAAAAAACAAGGGAAGCACTATCCTGAAATGCTGCAAGGCAAGCTGCTTGCGGGAAAGAATATTGTCTTGATCTTTGATAAGAGCTCAACCCGTACCCGTTGTTCATTCGAGGTAGCTGCTTTTGACGAAGGAGCCTGTGTTACGTTTCTGACCAACAGCCAAATGGGCAAAAAGGAATCCATCGAGGATACTGCGAAGGTGTTGGGAAGGATGTATGATGGTATCCAGTATCGTGGATTCTCCCCACAGGTTATCAGGGATATTGCTCACTACAGTGGCGTTCCCGTCTGGAATGGGCTGACCGATGATGATCATCCCACCCAGGTACTGGCGGACGTTCTGACAGCGATGGAGCATACCCACAAGGCCCCTAAAGACCTGAAATTCGCGTATATCGGGGACGGGAGAAACAATGTCTCCAATGCACTGATGATCGGTGCGGCAAAATTGGGTATGGAGTATCGTATTGCTGCACCCAAAGAGCTGTTCCCATCCCAACTGTTGCTTGATGAGTTAGCTCCTGCTGCAAAGGAGAGTGGAGCCAAATTGTGGGCTACCACTGACCCTGTTGAGGCTGTACAGGGTGTTGATGTGATCTACACCGATGTGTGGGTTTCCATGGGAGAGGAAGACCAGACCGCAGCAAGAATTGCCCTTCTGAAGGACTATCAGGTAACGATGGACTTGCTCAAGGCTTCTGGGAATGAACAGGTATTGTTTGAACACTGTCTTCCCTCGTTCCATGATCTCAATACCAGTGTTGCACAGCAGATTCACGAACAATTCGGCCTAACGGAACTGGAAGTAACTGATGAAGTGTTCAGGAGCAGTCATTCAGTTGTGTTTGACGAGGCTGAAAATCGTATGCACACCATCAAGGCTGTAATGGTTGCTACACTTGCTGCTCTTAGCTAGCAAGGTTTTAGAGAACCATACATGGCAGTGTTTCCTTTTAGGGGAAAGACTGCTTTTCTTTTTGCCGCTTGGGCAAAACTACCCCGAAAAAGTGAGCCATTACTGTCAGTAGTGTGTCATAATGAAACAAAAAAAGATTGATTTGCATAAGGAAAGGGACGAGTTGATTCAGATTTGCATACTCAAGAGGTTTCTCATGTATACCATCATTTCTCAAGATATTCATGTAAATACATATAAAGCATAATAATATGTTCACTTCCTAGTAAGCTGATAATTAGTTGGCACAGTTTCTGCAATGTTATTTATGAATCCCGAAAGGGATTGAAGAAACACATTACAGAACACGGAGGTGTATTATGAAATATTTAACTACAAGAAGAAACTATGATTCACCGGTAGTCTCAGCATTTGATTCTCTGTTTAATGACATGTTTGGGGATTGGGGAGTGTATTCCTCCAAATTTCCGGCTGTCGATATCACCGAGAACGATGATGCCTACATCCTGGAAGCAGAACTCCCTGGGTACAAGCAGAAGGAAGTGAAGGTCAACATTGAGAAACATGTTCTTAAATTGAGCTCTGCCAAGGAGACCAAGAAGGAGGAGAAGGACAAAAAGCGCCTTGTTTCTGAACGCTGCTACCAGTGCTTTGAACGATCATTCTCCTTGCCTGAAGATGTGGATGAGGAGAAAATCGCAGGTGAGTTTACCGATGGTATTCTTACGTTGACGCTTCCAAAGAAGGAACTTGCAAAACCCAAGGCAATCGAAGTAAAAATCAAATAAAGGGATAAACAACCATCCTGTACATGCAAGGCCCCGCGAGAAGCGGGGCTTTTGCATGTCTACCAGTAAGTGATCAGCTGAGTATAAAACTGTTGGGCGAGTGAGATATTCTCTAGGCTGATCCGCTCATCAGGAGCATGCATCCGGTCAACTTCGCTACGGTCCATCCTTGCTGGAGTAAAACGGTAGATACAATCACTGAGATTCTGGTATTTTCTTGCATCAGTGGCTCCCATCATGAGGTATGGGGTAACAATGGATTCTGGAAACGTCCTCTTGATGGTTTCTCTGAGGAAGCTGAAAGCCTCACCATCAGTCTTGCTTATATGAGAAGGGGGAGTGCAATGCATGGGCTTTACCCTGATAGAATCAGAGGCAATTGTTTTGGTGACCCAGGAGAGAATAGCTTCCTGTGTATCTCCTGGGAGCAAACGACAATTCACAATAGCTGTGGCCCTCTTTGCAATCACATTGCTTTTATCACTTGCTGTGATGACTGTGGGAACTATGGTGCTTCTAATGGCAGCATTGAGCGTAGATTGCTTGGAGAAAGCAAACTTCAAGAGCCCCGCTGTCAGCCAAAGATTGAGAAAGAGCATGCTGTATGTGAATGGGCCTTCCTTGCCTAGGTTCGTGAGCATCTGTTTTACTGGAAGTGTTAATTTTGCAGGCATTTGCTTGTTTTCTAATCGGTATATAGCCTGCGAGAGTGTTCCCAGAGCAGTGGGAAAAGCAGGGGTAGAGGAGTGTCCAGCTATTCTCTCAACCGAGAGCTCAAGATCGAGATACCCTTTCTCTGCAACCCCTACTACAGCAATGCTTTGCTCGAAACCTTTGATGTACTTCTGGCTGACCACACCACCCTCATCCAATACGAAGCTGAATTGGAGTCCCTTTTCTTGAAAATAGCGAGCAATATGAACAGCTCCCTCCTTGCTGCTGTTGCTCTCCTCATCACATCCAAAGGCTACATACCAAGTATGCTTGGGGCGATTTTCTGTTTTGAGTATGTGCTCAAAGGCTGAGAGGATACTGATTACCTGCAGTTTACAGTCAAAACTGCCTCGTCCATACAGAAAGCCTTCTTCTATTTCTCCCTCGAATGGAGGATGGGTCCACTCTTGTTCGTTGGCTCCTACCACATCCAGATGGGCGGTGAGGAGAGCTGGTTCCCGGCTTTTATCCTCACCGGTGAAACAGTAGACCAGATTATAGGGACCAAGGGCCTCATCGATTATTCTGTGTTTGCTACACAGGGGGAAAGATGCTTCGAGGAGTGCAAATAAACGAGAGAACTCACTCCATTCTGTAAAGTTGGGATCTGCATGTGATACAGTCCTACACGCAACAGCTTTGGCGAGAATGGATTTCTCTTCAATGTCTGTTTGTACAGTGGCAGGTGTCACTTTGTACTTGGTATGTGTTCGCATAGCGATAGTCCTGAATACCACTACGGCTAGGACCACCAGGAGGGAAATCGGTAAGAAAAGGAAAAGCATATTGAAACTCCACATGAATTCTAGTGTTTTTTACAGTATAGTGGTATATTGTATTTCAACAAGAAATTTCTACCAATAGTAGGAGAGTAGGACGCATGCCTAAAAAGATCGATCATGAAGAGAGAAAGGAGAAAATTCTCCAAACTGCACTGAAAGTCTTTGCAAGAGAAGGCTATCGTGATTCCAACCTCTCTCTGATAGCCACAGAGTGTGGCATTTCCCGTCCTACCATTTATCAATATTTCAAGGACAAGGAAGAGATCTACTACTATGCGGTGAAGTTGGTAACGGGAAGAATGTTCAACAAGTATGCAGCCTATGCCTGGTCGACCAACCAGGACTTGGTAAGCAGGATTGCCACCATCTGCCTGGATATCATGCAGACAGCTAGTGAGCATGAAGGCGAATTGACCAGTCTGGTAGATGTCATGCTGCAGATGAAGAAGGAAGGTCGGGATTTCAACGAGATCATTCTCAGGCGAACAGCCAAGCTCACCATCCTTTTCAAACGTCTCCTTCGAATGGGAGTGAAGGCGGGAGATATTATTGATTGTGATGTGAACAGGGTTGCAGACCATCTTCTTATGTTGCTTGAATCATCCTGCTTCCAGGTTGCATTCCTTGATACGTTTGACATGCGGCTTTCCAAGCAGCTGATCAGCACCTACCTGGATTTTTACAGGGCCTAGCCGATACCTGGATTCCTCACTATATTTATGTATGTACAGGAGAAGACCCTCGAAGAAGGGTCGGTTGCTTCATACCCAAAGGTGAGGAGTGTCCATGAATATTGAAAAAATGACAATCAAGCTGCGTCAAGCCATCGGCGATGCCGATATGCTTGCCAACGAGCATGGCAACGCTGAAATTACTACAGAACATCTCTTGTTGGCTTTGATCAACCAGAAAGAGGGGTTGCTTACGCCGCTCTTTGAGCGTCTGGGGGTTCCCCCTGCCATGGTGAGTGAAAAACTGAGGACACTGGTCAACAAGCTTCCCAAGGCATATGGTGGGAATGCACAGCGGTCCTTGTCTGCCCAACTGGGAAATCAACTCTATGCGGCTGATAAAATTGCATCGGACTTCAAAGATCAGTACCTGAGTGCAGAACACTTCCTGCTTGCTGTCTTGGAGGACGTTTCAGAGGCAAGCAAGGCACTCAAGGCCCTTGGGGTAACCAAGGATGCTCTTATGCAGGCATTGCAGACGATCAGAGGAAACCAGACAATTCAGAGCGAAGATCCAGAGAGCCGCTACCAGGCACTGGAGAAGTACTGCAAAGATATGACCACCCTTGCCCGGCAGGGGAAGCTCGATCCCGTCATCGGTCGTGATGAGGAGATTCGACGGGTGATGCAGGTGCTTTCCAGAAGAACCAAGAACAATCCCGTATTGATTGGGGAGCCCGGGGTAGGAAAGACTGCAATTGTAGAAGGGCTTGCCCTGCGTATTGCTTCGGAGGATGTCCCAGAGTCATTGAAGAACAAACAAATTCTGAGTTTGGACCTTGGTGCCTTGGTGGCAGGTGCAAAGTTCAGGGGAGAGTTTGAGGAACGACTGAAGGCAGTGGTGAAGGAAGTAACGGCCAGTGAAGGCAGAATTATTCTGTTCATCGACGAGCTGCATACCATTGTAGGCGCAGGGGCAAGTGAAGGTTCAACCGATGCTTCAAACCTGATCAAGCCAGCACTTGCTAGGGGGGAGTTGCATGCCATTGGTGCGACAACCCTTGATGAATACCGAAAGTATATCGAACCTGACAAGGCATTGGAACGGAGATTCCAGCCGGTGTTCACCAAGGAACCTTCGGTGGAAGCGACTATCGCCATCCTGAGGGGATTGAAAGAACGGTACGAAGTCCACCATGGGGTACGGATCAAGGATGAGGCCCTTGTTGCAGCAGCTACGCTGAGCAACCGGTATATAACCAACCGCTTTCTTCCGGACAAGGCAATTGATTTGGTCGATGAGGCGGCAAGCCAACTCAAGATGGAAATAGAGAGTCAGCCGGAAGAGTTGGATCAGATAGAGCGAAAGATTCTCCAACTCAACATTGAGAAGCAGGCGCTCTCCAGGGAGACTGACAAGGCCAGCAAAGAACGGTTGGGTAAACTCGAGCGTGAGTTGAGCGAACTGCAGGGAACACGTGATGCTATGCATCTGCAATGGGGAAATGAACGTAATTCCATTGCCAAACTCAGGGAGACAAAGGCAAAGCTTGAGCAGCTGAAGACGGAAGAGCAACGTGCTGAGAGAGAGGGCGATCTTGCAAAAGCTGCCCAGATCAAGCATGGGGAAATACCTGAGTTGCTTAAGCAGATCGAAGGTATGACTGCGCAACTTGCTTCTGTGCAAGTTGAGGGAAAGCAGATGCTCCGCGAGGAAGTCAGTGAAGATGATATTGCCCGTATTGTCAGTAACTGGACAGGGGTTCCTGTGGCCAAGATGAAGGAGAGTGAGCTGCATAAGTATCTGAATCTTGAACAGACCATTTCCGAGCAAGTCATTGGTCAGAAAGAAGCTATTACGGCAGTAAGTAATGCAATCCGCCGTAACAAGGCAGGAATCGGGGACGAAAGAAAGCCCTTGGGAACTTTCTTGTTTGCAGGGCCCACCGGAGTCGGAAAGACCTTGCTTGCCAAGGTACTTGCTCAATTTCTTTTTGATGATGAGAAAGCCTTGACCCGCATCGATATGAGCGAGTACATGGAAAAGTTTTCGGTCAGTAGATTGATTGGGGCTCCTCCCGGGTACGTGGGGTATGACCAAGGAGGGCAACTGACTGAGGTCGTACGCAGACGTCCCTATTCTGTAATTCTTTTTGATGAGATTGAGAAGGCCCACCCTGATGTATTCAACGTGTTGCTTCAGTTGTTGGATGATGGCAGGTTAACCGATGGCCAGGGACGGGTGGTCGATTTCACCAATACGGTGATCATTATGACCAGCAACCTAGGGAGTCAGCAGCTACTCGCTGCAGAGACGCATGAGGAGGGTGTTCGTTTGGTTGGGGAGATAATCCACCAGTCCTTCAAGCCGGAGTTCATAAACCGCTTGGATGAGATCATTATTTTCGAAAGGCTGGGAGAAGCCCAGATCCGTAAGATTGTGGTTTTGCAGCTAGAGCAACTCCGTCTACGGTTGCAGAAACGTGGGTTCTTCCTGACATGGGAGGATGATGTGCTCTCATTGCTCTACAAGGAGGGGTATGATCCAGTCTTTGGGGCTCGACCAATTCGCCGTGCTGTTCAGCGATTTGTGGAGAACCCCTTGTCGGTACAGCTACTCTCTGGTGATTTCGGTCCTGGGTCGAAGATTTTGCTTACTCTAGAGGGGGAAGAGGTGGTTGCCCATAAGATTGGCTAGACTCCACCAAGTGGTGGTATGCATCGAGCGTGTCGATGTCGGTAACATACGCCTCATCGGTAACTTCGATAGCCTGGACAGGATAAGCCTGTAACAGCCCACGCATGGTAAAAGAGCTTTTTTGTGACCCGATAATTGCAAGGAAACTTGGATCAAGCAGAACCGGATGCCCAAGTTTTCCTTTGTATGAGGGTCTAGAGACAGAAGCGGAAGTCTGTTCAATCAGATAAAGGTAATGTCTACTCTCGATAAGGGGCATATCGGCAAGCGAAATAAAAAATGGCGAATCATGCCCAAGGTAGGAGGCTCCACAGATTGTGGAGCTTCCTTGTCCTTTACGGAACTGTTCATTGTGAACAACCTGTAGCTGGGGGCAGGCGAGATGCGTAACTGCTTGTTTCACTTGGTCTGCCTTGAACCCTGTGACCAGTACCGTTCTGAGTCCTGCCATCAGGGATTGTTCCACTGCATGTGCAACAATGGTGGTACCCTTGTAGGGCAACAGAAGTTTTTTCCCTTTGCTTCGCATCCCGAGGCCTGCGGCCAGAATAAGATTCTGCATGATTCATCCTTGAGAGAGTTTCGTAATCGTATTATACTCCAAGCCATTATGATTGCCACCTACTTCAATGCCTTGATGGTTGTTATTGGTTCCTTTATTGGATTATTTCTGAAACACCGGCTGAAAGCTTCCTATCAGGAGGTTGTTTTCACATCCTCTGGACTGATTACCTTGGTCATTGGGTTTTCCATGGCAATGCAGACTGGTTCCTATCTGATCTTGCTATTTTCTGTGGTCATTGGAGGGTTTGTAGGATATGCTCTCAAGATTGAAGACGGTGTGATGTCCTTTGGGTCATGGATGGAGAAGCGGGTCAGTAGAGGCCAGGGTAGTGCAGAGAGCGCGCGCAACTTTGCCCTGGGATTCCTTAACGCCTCCCTGTTGTTTTGCAGTGGCGCCATGACGGTGGTAGGTGCAATTCAGGCAGGCACTGTTGGTGACTATCAATTGATTCTGGTAAAGTCAATCATGGATGGATGTATGGCAATAATATTCAGTGCTGCCTATGGTATAGGTGTCATGGCAAGTGCACTTTTCATTCTCCTGTATCAAGGCTTCTTTACTTTGGCAGGGGGGTGGATAGCCCCAATACTTGGGGATGCAGGCATCAATGAGCTGGCATCGGTTGGTGGTGTATTGTTGATGATGATTGGCTTTGGTCTACTGGATATCAGAAAAACCAAGACTGGGAATTTTCTGCCTGCAATGGTTATAGCTCCTCTGCTGACACTGCTTGCTCCAATGTTTAAGAGTCTTTTTTCTGGGTTTGGTTTGTAGAAGTATTGTTCTTGAAGTAGTACAGAAGTGACTGGATGACCTCCAGTTGTTGATGGTCAAGTTCTTCTATCTGGGCGATGACAAGCTTTTTATATTGAGCGATATTCTCGGCAGCTTCTTCACTTGCCATTGATTCCCAATTGTTTCCATTCTCCAGCCACTCAAGACTCACTCCAGTGAGTTCGGTGATTTTCATTGCAACATGCAATGGGGGACGTCTGTCAGTATGGATCCAGCTGGAGAGAGTGCTGCGTTTGACTTCAAGCATGGTGGAAAGTTCCACCACCGTAGGTGAATTAAGAAGAAGAATGACTCTGTCCCAGAATGTTTGCATGCTATGAATATAGCAGGAAATTTGACCTAATGACGATATTTGGTCATATTATTGTAGAAATAAATAATACAAACTTATAAATACATATAAAGTAATTAGTAAAATTTGAAAGAAATGACAATAAATCATCATTCATGGGAAATGGATGATGATTCATCGTCATCTGCAAGGACTATCTTCGTTTAACCGCATCCTGAAGAGCTGTATCTTCGCTGAGATCCTTTTCTACAGGACATGGGTCAATATTCCATATTTCCTTTGCATATTGTGTAATGGTCCTGTCACTGGAGAATTTGCCACTTGAGGCAATGTTCAGGACTGCCATTCTGTTCCAGGCCTCCCTATCTCCCTTATAGAGTTCTCTTGCCTTGCGGTGTGCATCGCTGTACATCCGGAGGTCTGCAAAGTGGTAGTATCTGTCGCCTTCCTCAAACAAGCTTCTGCGTAGTGGCTCAAAAATATTTGGTTCATTGATGTTGAAGTAGCCGCTGAAGAGCAAATCTATTGCATCCTTAATCTCTTTATCTGCCATCACAAAAGTGAAGGGATCATATGAGAGGCTCAATTTCTGAATTTCCTCTTCAGTATTGCCGAAGATGAACATGTTCTCTTCGCCAACTTCTTGGGCAATTTCGATATTCGCACCATCCATGGTTCCAATAGTCAGTGCTCCATTACACATGAATTTCATGTTTCCTGTTCCAGAGGCCTCCGTTCCAGCTGTTGAGATCTGCTCTGAAAGGTTTGTAGCCGGTATAATGGCCTCTGCCATTGAGACTCGGTAGTTTGGCATGAAGTGAATGGAAAGGCGGTCATTGGTTGTCGGATCCGCATTGATTACCTTTGCAATATTGTTTATCAGCTTTATGATCAATTTTGCATTGACATATCCCGGGGCTGCTTTTCCTCCAAAGAGGAAGGATGTGGGTTCCATGTCTTTTGTAGCAGCTCCTGCCCTCTTTAGGTCATTGTACATGAGCAGTATGTTCAAGGCATTGAGCAGCTGTCGCTTGTATTCATGAATTCTTTTTACCTGGACATCAAAAAACGTGTTTGGATTGATGACTAGGTTGCTGTCTTTCTGCAGGAAGGCAGCAGCATGAATCTTGTTCTCCAGCTTGATTTCTGCAAAATCAGCGAGGAAGTTCTTGTCTTCAGCGAACGGTTTGAGTTTTTCAATCTGGTTGTAGTCCGTGATCCAGCCATCACCTATGGCGCTGTTTATCAGTGTTGCAAGCTTGGGATTTGAAGCAAGCAACCATCGGCGTTGGGTAATGCCATTCGTCTTGTTGTTGAAACGGTCCTTGAAGATAAGATTGAACTGCGGGAACATGGACTTCTTCAATAATTGGGAGTGTAATTCTGCAACCCCATTGGTGCTGTGGCTGCCAATGATGGCCAGGTGTGCCATGCGAACTTGCTTTGGGTTTGTCTCCTCGATGATGCTTATCTTACTGAGCATTTGCGGTTGAAGAGGGAAGTAGGAGACTGCCTGTTGTAGGAATCGATGATTGATCTCGAAGATAATCTGCATATGACGGGGAAGAATCTTCTGCAACATGGGTAGTGACCATTTCTCAAGTGCCTCCGGCATCAAGGTGTGATTGGTGTACCCCATGGTTTTTACAGTGATCTCCCATGCTTTATCCCAATCGAGGTTCTCTTCATCAATAAGGAGACGCATCAATTCAGGTACAGCCAGGGATGGGTGTGTGTCATTAAGCTGGATTGCAGCGTAGTCTGGGAGTACACCCCAGTTGCTCTCTTTCCGCTTGAAACGGTTGATGATGTCTGCAAGGGAACAGGCTACAAAGAAGTATTGTTGTTTGAGCCTCAGCTCCTTGCCCATGTATAGGGTGTCATTGGGATAGAGTACCTGGCTCAGGTTCTCTGCACTGATTTTTGAGCGGACAGCCTCAGTGTAATCACCGTCATTGAATTCATGGAAGTTGAATTCTTCCGGGCTTTTTGCAGACCAGAGACGAAGTGTGTTCACTGTTTTGCACCCATAACCGATGATTGGTGTGTCGTAGGCAACGCCGTTGACCACTTCCGAGCCACTCCACTTGAAACGATCGCGTCCATGTTCTCTGATTACCTGGACTTCACCGCCGAAGTGGATAGGGTACACTACATCTGGTCTGTGGATTTCCCAAGGATTGCCATCACGCAACCAGTTATCCGGTTGTTCTGCTTGCCATCCATTCTTGATCTGTTGGCGGAAAATTCCATAATTGTAACGGATTCCATATCCGTACGCGGGAATCTCAAGAGTGGCAAGGGAGTCTAGGAAACAAGCAGCAAGTCTGCCGAGTCCCCCATTCCCCAATCCGGCATCCGGTTCCACTTCGCTGAGTTCCTCATAGGTATATCCCAGTGAGGAGAGGGCTTCCAAAACTTCATTCTCGATACCGAGATTTATGATGTTGTTCGTCATCGCCCTTCCCATGAGGAATTCCAGAGAGAGATAGTAGACCCGTTTTGCCCCGTTTGCACGTTGGGTTTTGCGACTCTGGTTCCACTGGTGGATGATTCTGTCCCGAACTGAGAGTGCCAGGGCTGTATATCGCCCTTCTTTGGTGGTATGATAAATATCTGCATCCTGGCTGTACTTGAGATGTTCAGCAAAGTCTTGGGCAATGTCTTTAGCACGATGTCCGTACTTGGTTTTTTGTTGATCCTGCATAGGAACTCCTTGTGTTTCGTGCAAATAGCACACCATCACTATATAAGATTGATGTTCTATGGGCAACTGGTTCAACTTTTTCTTCTTTCTTGAACAGGTATATTGACAAAAGACCTGCTCTTTGGTAAGTTTGCTTCTGCATGTTGCAGGTTGGTACGCTCGTGGATTTGCCTGCATATGACCGACGCCCTTGTAGCTCAGTCGGTAGAGCACCACCATGGTAAGGTGGGGGTCAACGGTTCAAATCCGTTCGAGGGCTCTTTTTTTATCCCCTTCCAATGGGGAGTGGAATTGAGGTGAAAACTCACCGAGGAGCACGTAATGGCTGATTCAAAGAAAAAAGGTCCTGTTGAGAAAATTGCTCTTCAGTGCACCGAATGTAAGCAGAAAAATTACACTACCGAGAAGAATCGGAGAAATACTCAGGGTAAGCTTGAGTTAAAGAAGTATTGTCCGTTCGAGCGCAAGCACACCTTGCACCGCGAGGCAAAAATTAAATAAGGTTGTTTCGATCGAGAAGCAAATAGGCCAATAGCTCCAACTGGTAGAGCGCTGGTCTCCAAAACCGGATGTTGAGGGTTCGAATCCTTCTTGGCCTGTTAGCTTCTCGATCTTTTCCCTCAAGGAGCCCTTCAATGAAGAAGCTATTTAAGTATTTCAAGGAGTCTTCCCAGGAACTGAAAAAGGTTGTCTGGCCCTCCCGTGAAGCTGTTATTTCTTCCACAAAGGTCGTACTTGTATCTACAGCCATCGTTGCAATATTCCTTGGGTTGGTGGACTTCCTCCTGCTTAAAGGTGTATTGTTTATTCTGTAAGGCGGAGTCATGGCTAAAGGCTGGTACGTAGTACACACATATTCTGGGTACGAACAGAAGATTGAGCGAATCATCAACAAGATGCGCGAGACCGATATGGACTTCGCGCTTGTTTGTACTGATGTCAAAGTACCTTTTGAAACCGTAGTAGAGGTTAAGGAAGGGGTGAGACGTGAGGTGAAGCGTAAGATTCTTCCTGGCTATATCCTGGTTGAGCTCGACCTGCCCGATACAAGTTGGAAGACCTGGTGTTCTCACATCAAACGTATACAGGGTGTTACTGGGTTTGTGAGCCCGAGTGACAGCGTTAAGCCGCAACCCTTATCAGCAGCTGAAGTGAAGAACCTCTTCCAGAAAACGGGCGATCTTCCTGCTGAGAAAGTGTTCAAACCTAAGCAGACCTTCTCCATTGGGGAGCAGGTACGCATTATTGACGGTCCTTTTGATTCCTTCACCGGGGTTATCGAGGAAGTCAATCTGGAAAAGGCCCGTATGCGGGTCAGCGTTGGAATTTTTGGACGCTCCACTCCGGTTGAGGTGGATTTCCTTCAAGTAGAAAAGATTCTGTAGTAGTCTTTGGACTGGAGTACTGCACGAGATTTTTCTGTTCTTTTACAACCGAGTCCATTTGTTTGTGATTACTCCCTCATTGTGAGATGAGGTGGGAGCCTGATCGTATGACAGGCGTTAATACCAGCGCATAATCCAATCCATAGGTTGGATTTATTGCGTAAGGAGAGAAACATGGCAAAGAAAAAGGTGTCTGCAATTATTAAGTTGCAGTGCCCTGCCCAGAAGGCTACGCCGGCACCCCCAATCGGGCCCGCGCTTGGACCTCATGGTGTCAGTGCCCCTAAGTTTGTCCAGGAGTTCAATGACAAGACAAAGAACTACGAACCTGGGCTCATTCTTCCCGTTATCATCACTGTTTATGCCGACAAGAGCTTCACATTCATCCTGAAGACTCCCCCTGCTGCAGTACTCATCAAGAAGGCTCTCGGCCTGAGTAGTGGTAGTGGCAGTCCCAACAAGGTGAAGGTTGGCAAGCTCTCACAGGACCAGCTGACTGAAATTGCAACAACCAAATTGAAGGACCTCAATGCAAATGACATCGAGGCTGCAAAGAGAATTGTTGCTGGAACAGCCCGCAGTATGGGTGTAGAGGTGGAGCAATAGTATGAAACACGGAAAGAAGTATCGAGAAGCAATTAAAAATGTTGACCGTGAGAAGCTCTATACATTTGATGAAGCAGCAGCTTTGGTAAAAGAGCTTGCTTTTGCTTCATTTGATGAGACTGTTGAGGTCTCTGTTAAGCTGACCCTCAAGAAAAGCCAGAGTGTTCGTGACACGGTAGTCCTCCCCAATCAGTTTTCCGCCCAGAAGCGTATCCTTGTATTCGCTAAGGGAGAGAAGGCAGAAGAAGCTCGTGAAGCTGGTGCGGCCTATGTTGGCGACAATGACCTGATCGAGAAGATTCGCGGTGGTTGGATGGATTTTGATGTGGCAGTCGCCACTCCCGACATGATGAAGGATGTAGGTCGTCTTGGTCCGATTCTTGGTCGCAGAGGTTTGATGCCGAACCCCAAGACCCAGACTGTAACGTTCGACGTCAAGGGTGCTCTTGCTGAGCTTTCCCAAGGTCGTGTCGAGTTCCGTTCTGACAAGACCAACGTTGTTCACCTTCCCATCGGTAAGGTCTCCATGGATCCTGCTTTGGTAAGTGAAAACGCCAAATCTGTTGTCAAGGAAATCGTCCGTAAGAAACCATCTGACGCAAAGGCTGACTTCGTGGTCAGTATCGCACTTTCCTCCACCATGGGTCCGGGAGTCCGGGTCAATGTGAAGGATATGTCGGCCACGGTGTAAGAGGAGAAGCATAGTATGGATCATAAAACTCGTATTACCCCTGCGAAGGAAGAGGCCGTCAAGGCTTTGAAGGATGAGTTCAGCCAGTACACCGGGTATATCTTCACCGATTATCGTGGCATGACTGTTGAGCAGATCACCAAGCTTCGTAGAACTCTTATGGAGAAGGATGCAGCATACCGTGTTGTTAAGAACCGGTTTGCAAAGATTGCACTCACCGACCTGGATAGAACTGCTGATGAGCAGCTTGTTGGACCCACCGCTATTGCTTTGGTGAAAGGTGATGAGGCCAATGTAGTTGCCAAGGATTTGTTTGCAATCAAGAAAGAGGGTGCTTCCATTGAAGTGAAAGGCGCTCTTCTTGATGGTGAATTCTACAATGCCGAACAGATTGAGGCATTCAGCAAGCTCCCAACCAGATTGGAACTGATTGCATCCTTGATGGGAACCATGAAGGCTCCCGTGCAGAAGCTGGCAGCAACCTTGCTTGCCTATGTCGAAAACAATGGTGGCTCAGTAGAGTCTGCCAGCGAAGAGAACTAGACACAGTCTTAGTCTTCACAGGTAACCTGCTATGACTGTGTAGATAGAAAACTGTATAAGGAGAAGATAATATGGCTACTAAAGAAGAGATTTTGGAATCAATCGCAAGTATGTCCGTCATGGAGGTCGCTGACCTCATTAAAATGATGGAAGAGAAGTTCGGCGTCCAGGCTGCAGCTGCTGCTGTTGCTGCTGGTCCTGCAGCTGCTGCTGAAGCAGTTGAAGAGCCGACCGAATTCAACGTCATCCTCAAGGCTGCAGATCCTTCCAAGAAGATTGCTGCCATCAAGGAAGTTCGTGCTATCACCGGCCTCGGCCTGAAGGAAGCAAAGGAACTTGTTGAGGCTGGCGATAAGGTTGTCAAGGAAGCTGTCAGCAAGGCAGACGCAGAGGCACTCAAGGAGAAGCTTGAGGCTACTGGCTGTACTGTTGAGGTCAAGCCCGTTGACTAATCTGAGCCTGGGGAGCCAGGCAAACCCTGGTTCCCAGCTCTTGTTCTTTGTAAGAGGGCGTTAGCCCGGTTCACCAAGCCACCGGATAGACACCGGTGGCCAACTGTGTCTTTGTTTTCCTTGCTATGCAAGGGATTATGTCTGTTTTTCTTTTGACTTTGGAGGGTACATGATGGTTGCCAACGGCAAATCCATAACACGCACGTACATCGGTTCTGAACTACATGAAGTCTGTGAACTTCCCAACTTGATTGGAGTCCAGCTCGATTCCTACGAGAGGTTCTTACAGCTGGATCGCTGTCTGAAAGGACTGGCGCCAGATCCGTCGTACGGGCTGGAGGAAGTGTTCCAGTCAACATTCCCCATTGATAGTCCCAATGGCGAGATGCGTCTCGCTTACAAAGGGTATACAATCGACTATGACAACATCAAGTTCTCCCAAATGGAGTGCAAGAAGAAGGGTCGATCCTATAGTGTACCCATCAAAGTCACGATCAGCCTCGAATTCTCCAATGGAGAGATGAGAGAGAAGGAAATCTTTTTTGGGGATATCCCGCTGATGACCGATCGTGGCACCTTTATTATCAACGGAGCAGAGCGTGTTGTGGTCAGTCAGATCCACCGTTCTCCCGGTGTCATTTTTTCCAATGAAAAAGATGTCTACTCTTCCAGGATTATTCCCTACAGGGGTTCTTGGTTGGAGTTTGAGATTGATGATAAGAAGCATCTCATCTATACCAAGATTGATCGTAAGAAGCGTATCCTCGGTACGCTCTTCCTGCGTGCAATCGGGTTGGATACTCGTGAGAAGATTCTTGAGCACTTCTACACAGGTGAAATGGTTGACCTGGTAGATGATGGTGATTTCAAGTCAAGCTTGGAAAATCGTTATCTTTTCAAGGATGTCTATGCAACGGTTGATGGAGCATCCAAGAAAGTGCTCCGAGCTGGTGATATGCTGCATGCCCACGAGATTGATGAACTCCTTGAGCAGAAGGTAACTTCCGTTGAGTTGGTGAATCTCCGTGGGGAGAGTACGCTCCACAGCGATATGATTCTCAACTGTTTCGAGATCGAGGATGCAAAATACACCCGTGAAGGCTATGATGAGCCGACCAAGGAAGATGTCCTCTCTCCCATTTTCTCAGTCTTGATGCCTGGTGAAATGATAGCCATTGAGCGTGCAGAGCGTGACCTTCCGGACATGTTCTTCTCAAGCCGTCGCTATGACCTTGGGTCTGTAGGTCGATATAAATTCAACAAGAAGTTTGGAACTGGCAGTGAAGAGGAAGAAGAAATGGCTTCCACCGATCTGACCGTCCTTACTCCGCAGGATATCGTCAATACGATGGGATTCCTGATCAAGGTGTTTATCCGCGAGGAAAATGTCGATGACATTGACCACCTTGGCAATCGTCGTGTTCGTTCCGTTGGGGAGCTCCTGCAGAATGCCCTCAAGAGTGCGTTTGCCCGTATGGAGCGTATTGCAAAGGAGCGCATGAATCTCGAATCAGGTTCTGTAAAACCACAGGATCTTATCTCCATCAAGCCAATTATTGCGGCCATCAAGGAATTCTTCGGTAGTAGCCAGCTTTCCCAGTTCATGGACCAAGTCAACCCGCTTGCAGAGCTCACTCATAAAAGAAGGCTCAATGCTTTGGGACCAGGTGGTTTGAGCCGTGATCGTGCTGGATTTGAGGTACGTGACGTTCACTACACCCATTATGGAAGAATTTGTCCTATTGAGACTCCTGAAGGACCGAACATCGGTCTTATTGTCTCATTGGCAAACTATACCCGTATCAATCAGCACGGCTTCTTGGAATCCCCATACCGAAAGGTAGTCAACGGGGTCGTCTCCAAGCAGTACCGCTATCTTGATGCAAATGATGAGGAGAAGTTCTTCATTGCCCAGGCGAATGCCAAGGTTGATGAAGACGGTAACTTCATCGACAAGGAAATTCCGGTTCGCCGTAGTGGGGATTACTCCACAAAGCCGGCAACCGACATTAAATACATTGACGTCTCTCCCAAGCAGGTACTCAGTGTTGCAGCTTCCTTGATTCCATTCCTTGAGCACGATGACGCAAACCGTGCATTGATGGGATCAAACATGCAGCGCCAGGCTGTACCTCTTGTCTTCCCAGAAACGCCAAGAGTTGGTACAGGTATAGAAGGAAAGGCTGCTTACGATAGTGGCGTCCTGGCCAAGGCTAAACGAGCAGGAACAATTGCCTATGTCAGCGCTGAGAAAGTTGTGATCAGTGTTGATGATGCTGAGATTGAGGGTGAGGTTGATGTCTACCCGATCCAGAAGTTCCAGAGAACCAACCAAGATACCTGTTTTAACCAAAAACCGATTGTTTCCTTTGGGCAGCATGTTGAAGCTGGAGCAGTCCTTGCCGACGGTCCTGCAACCCAGGAAGGGGAGCTGGCTCTTGGTAGAAATATTCTCGTTGGATTCGTGCCTTGGCATGGGTACAACTATGAGGATGCGGTCTTGATCAGTGAGCGTGTTGTCAAGGATGATATTTTCACCAGTGTCCATATCAAGGAGTTCACCACAGATATTCGTGAGACCAAACTTGGTCCCGAGAAGCTGACCCGTGATATTCCAAACACCAGTGAAAAGATGCTTGAACAGCTTGATGAGGATGGTATCGTCCGCATAGGAACCATGGTTCGTCCTGGATCAATCATGGTTGGAAAGGTAACCCCGAAGAGTGAGAGTGATACAACCCCTGAATTCAAGTTGCTCAACTCAATCTTTGGTGAAAAGGCTAAAGAAGTCCGTGATACTTCCTTGAAGGTACCCCATGGTACCGAAGGAACAGTCATCGACATCCAGCGTTTGAAACGTAGTAACAATGATGAGCTTCCCCCAGGTGTTGAGGAGACCGTCAAGGTTCTCATTGCAACCAAGCGAAAACTTCGACAGGGTGATAAGATGGCTGGTCGACACGGAAACAAGGGTGTTGTTAGCCGGATCCTTCCTGAAGAGGATATGCCGTTCATGGAGGATGGTACCCCGCTTGATGTTTGTTTGAACCCGCTCGGTGTTCCATCCCGAATGAATATTGGTCAGTTGATGGAGACTCAGCTGGGCTGGGCAGCTGTCAAGCTGGGTGAATGGTATTCCACTCCGGTTTTCCAGAGTGCCACCATGGAACAGATTGAGGAGAAGATGCGCGACGCAGGTCTTCCTGAGAACTCCAAGGTCAAGCTCTATGATGGACAGACGGGTGTACCGTTCGTCAATCCGGTATTCTGTGGTTACATCTATTACCTGAAATTGCACCACTTGGTTGATGATAAGATGCATGCTCGTTCCACAGGACCTTACTCGCTGGTTACCCAGCAGCCACTTGGTGGTAAGGCTCAGTTTGGTGGTCAGCGACTTGGAGAAATGGAAGTCTGGGCGCTTGAGGCGTACGGAGCTGCAAATACTCTCCAAGAACTCTTGACCATCAAGAGTGATGACATGAACGGTCGTGTCAAGATTTATGAGAGTATTGTCAAGGGTGAACCAGCCTCTACTGCGGGAATGCCTGAGGCATTCAATGTATTGGTTCAGGAGATCCGTGGCTTGGCTTTGGATATGTCGGTGTATGACTCCAAGGGTCAGCAGGTGCCCCTTACCGAACGTGATGAAGAGTTGATCGCCAAGCAGTCGAAAGGCTCCCTCAACTAACCAGGAGAAATACAGATGAAGGAAATTCAAGATTTCGATAGCATCATGATAAAACTGGCTTCACCAGAACAGATCAGAGATTGGTCTTATGGTGAAGTGAAGAAGCCGGAGACGATTAACTACCGGACCTTGCGCCCAGAGCGCGATGGTCTGTTCTGTGAGAAAATCTTCGGTACCACCAAGGAGTGGGAGTGCTACTGCGGAAAGTTTAAATCGATTCGATACAAGGGTGTTATTTGTGACCGTTGTGGTGTTGAAGTAACCAACACCAAGGTCCGTCGTGAGCGAATGGGACACATCTCCCTGGCAGCTCCGGTATCACACATTTGGTACTATCGCTCGGTCCCCAGCCGTATGAGCATGTTGCTTGATATCTCCCGTAATGCACTGCAGAGTGTCCTCTACTATGAGAAGTATGTGGTCATCAATGCTGGGGATACCAGCTTGAAACCCAAGCAATTGCTCAGTGAAGAGGAGTTCTGGCAAGCCCGTGAGCAATATGGTGACTCATTTGAGGCAGGTATGGGTGCAGAGGCGGTTCGTAAATTGCTTGTGAACCTTGACCTTGAAGAACTCAGCCGTGAACTGCGTGAACAGATGCGCCAGAAAGCCGACAAGGCTGACAAGCGTCTGCTCAAGCGAATTGAGGTATGTGAGAACTTCCGTGACAGTGGCAACCGCCCTGAATGGATGATACTTACGGTTATCCCAGTTATTCCACCCGATCTGAGACCAATGGTCCAGCTCGATGGCGGAAGGTTTGCAACCAGTGATCTCAATGATCTCTACCGTAGGGTTATCAACAGAAACAACCGTCTTGACCGTTTAGTTAAGCTTAATGCTCCTGATATCATCATCCGCAATGAGAAGCGAATGTTGCAGGAGGCTGTTGATGCGCTGTTTGACAACTCCAAGAGAAAGAGAGTGGTCAAGGGTGCAAGCAATAGGCCTCTCAAGAGTCTTTCCGACATGCTTAAGGGAAAACAGGGACGTTTCAGGCAGAACCTGCTTGGAAAGCGTGTTGACTACTCAGGGCGTTCGGTTATCGTTGTCGGCCCCGAGTTGAGAATGCATCAGTGTGGCCTTCCTTCCAAGATGGCTCTTGAGTTGTACAAGCCTTTCATCATGAAGAAGTTGGTACAGGATGGTGTCGTCTACAATATAAAGAAGGCAAAGAGCCTGGTAGAGGAAGAGACGGATGCTGTCTGGTCGATTCTTGACGATGTCGTCAAGGACCACCCGGTGTTGCTAAACCGTGCACCTACGTTGCACCGTCTTGGTATACAGGCCTTTGAGCCGGTATTGGTTGACGGCAAAGCCATCAAGTTGCACCCCTTGGTATGTCATGCATACAATGCTGACTTCGACGGTGACCAGATGGCCGTGCACGTACCACTGACTCATGCCGCCCAGCTGGAATGCTGGACCTTGATGCTCTCAGTGACCAACCTTCTTGACCCTGCAAATGGTAAGCCAATTGTATATCCTTCCCAGGATATGGTCATGGGTATCAACTACCTGACTCGTGAGATGAGTGGCGCACCTGGAGAGGGCAAGTACTATACCAACATTGGTGAGTTGGAACAGGCAATTGATAGTGGTATGCTCTCTTACAATGCAAAGATTCGCTTTAGATTCAAGGATGGTACCCGTTTGGAGACAACTCCAGGAAGGATATTGTTCAATGCAGCTCTCCCAGAAGGTGTTCCTTTTCAGAACTCGACAATGGGTGATAAGGAGTTGAAGGCTCTCATCGGTGATACGCTGAAGGCAAATGACAACTCAATTGCTGTTGAAATGCTTGATTCCATCAAGGATCTTGGATATCGATATGCAACGTTCTTCGGTGCTACCATCGGCCTGTCAGACATGATTGTTCCTACTGGAAAGGCAGAGCTCATGACAAAGGCCAATCTTGAGCAGCAGAAGATTCTTGATCAGTATCGTCAGGGCCATATTACCCAGGAAGAACGGTACAATAGGGTTATTGAGGTTTGGACACAGACCAATGACTTGCTGACCGATGAGTTGATGAAGGAATTGAAGATCAGCCAGAAGGGCTTCAACCCGCTCTTCCTCATGGCAGACTCAGGTGCTCGTGGATCAAAGACCCAGATCAGGCAGCTCGGTGGTATGCGTGGTTTGATGGCAAAGCCAAGTGGTGATGTTATCGAATTCCCCATTAAATCGAACTTCAAGGAAGGGTTGTCGATCATCGAGTTCTTCATCTCCACCAATGGTGCTCGTAAGGGCCTTTCCGATACAGCATTGAAGACTGCTGAGGCAGGGTACCTTACTCGTCGTCTGGTTGATATCAGCCAGGACGTTGTGGTCAATGAGGATGACTGTCACACCATCAATGGTATCTGGCGTGGAGCACTCAAGGATGGTGATGAAATCGTTGAGAACCTTGCAGACCGCATTGTTGGGCGCTGTCCGGTAGAGGATGTCTTACATCCATTTACCCGTGAAGTTATCGCCTCTGCAAATGAGGAGATTGATGAGATTACTGCCCGAAAGATTGAGGAAGCTGGCATTGAACAGGTCCTCCTGAAGACTGTGCTTACCTGTGAGGCTAAACATGGTGTATGCCGTAAGTGTTATGGCCGTAACCTTGCCACAAACCGGCCGGTAGTAATCGGTGAGGCTGTAGGTATCATCGCTGCCCAGTCGATTGGCCAGCCCGGTACCCAGCTTACCATGCGTACCTTCCACGTTGGTGGTACTGCTTCTACCAGTTCCGAGGAGAGTAAACTCACCTTTAACTATCCGATTGTCATCGGCGCCATTACTGGCTCAAGGGTTATTCGTGAGAGTGACAAGATGGAAGTGTTCACCCGTAAGGGTCATATCGAATACTTCCGTGTGAACTCCATCATGGATTCATCTTCCTATGACAAACTTCTTGTTGAGGATGGTCATATTGTAGCCAAGGGTACTCCGTTCTATGAAAAGGATGAGGAAGTAGTTGCAAGTGAAGAAAACGGAACCGTCAGAATATATGAGTCCAAGGTATATTTGATCGGGCACTCCACTACGCAAGTGGTGAAGGCTGGTTCAGAGCTCTTGGTGGGGAGTGGGGACTATTTGGAACCAAAAACTCCGCTCGTAACATTCGACCCGTTCAGTGAGCCGGTAATTGCTGAAGAGGGAGGATTCTCCCACTTCGTTGATATCAAGCTGGGAACCACGTTGGTTGAAGAGGTAAATGAGGAAACCGGTAATATTGAGAAGAAGATTACCGAGCATAGCCTTGAGTCCTTGCAGCCTCGTATTGAGATTACCAGTGAGGAACATGGTAAGGGAGATATTCTTGCAGTCTACTTGTTGCCTGGTGGATCCTATATCCAGACCCAGGACAATGTGAAGATTGAAAAGGGTATTATTCTCGCCAAGTTGCTTAAGGAAGGGACTAAAACAAAGGATATTACCGGTGGTCTTCCCCGTGTTGGTGAGTTGTTCGAGGCTCGCCGACCGAAGAACGCTGCAATCCTTGCTCAGGTTGCTGGCTTGATTAGCTTCGGCAATATTGTAAAGGGTAAGCGTACCATCTTGGTAACTGACCCGTTCGATAATGAATATAAACATATGGTACCGATGGGAAGAAACCTGTTAGTCCGTGATGGTGATTCTGTTGAAGCTGCTGAGCCTTTGTGTGACGGATCTGTCGATCCCCATGACATCCTTGATATCCTTGGAGAGAATGCACTGCAATCCTTCCTCGTGGATGAAGTCCAGGAAGTCTATCGAATGCAGGGAGTGCAGATCAACGACAAGCACTTGGGAGTTATTGTCAGGCAGATGTTGCGCAAGGTCGAGGTGGTCCATGTTGGTGATACCAATTTGATCCACGGCCAGCAGGTGGATAAGTATCGGTTCTTTGAGGAGAACGATCGGGTAATTGCTGAAGGTGGTGAGCCTGCTGTTGCACAGCCACTGCTGCTTGGTATTACTCGAGCGTCCTTGAGTATCGACTCATTCATCAGTGCGGCGTCCTTCCAGGAAACAACCAAGGTCTTGACAAATGCAGCAATAGCTGGTAGTAAAGATGAGTTGCGTGGTTTGAAAGAGAACGTCATCATTGGTCACCTTATTCCTGCGGGAACTGGTATGCGCCTTTATCGCGATGTTAAACTCAAGGATGAGGAGTTGCTGAAACTGCAGCAGAGAGTTGATGCAGTAAAGGCTTCAAGACACCAAGAAATGATTGCAGACGATGAATTTGACGTTGAAGATTTGGCAGACATGAAATCCGTGGGTGATACCGTGGATGTGGACGATTCCGACGAGGATTGACCTATGCGCCTGTTGGCGCATAAGCAGCCTTGCCGGACCGTGTAAAACCACACCGCTGTGTCCATGCTGGGTACGGATTTTACATATGACGTGTTGCCCGTAGGGGTGACGCAGATCCCTGTGTTTGTGAGAAGCAGTGGGTCAAAGAAAGAAAAGGGAGTGTGTCGATAAGATGCCTACTATTAATCAGCTGATCAGAAAGGGTAGAAAGACCATTGTCCAGAAGACAAAGTCCCCAGCCCTCGAAGGTTGTCCCCAGAAGCGTGGCGTATGCACCAGGGTCATGACCGTAACCCCGAAGAAGCCGAACTCTGCTTTGAGAAAGGTCGCACGTGTGCGTCTTTCCAATGGTATTGAGGTTACCGCCTATATCCCCGGTATCGGACATAACCTGCAGGAGCACTCGGTAGTACTTCTTCGTGGCGGAAGGGTCAAGGACCTTCCCGGTGTTCGCTATCACATTGTTCGTGGTGCCAAGGATACCCTTGGTGTTGCAGATCGTAAGAGAAGCCGCTCCAAATACGGCGCCAAGAAGCCTAAGGCTTGATAAGGGAGGAGTTGGAATATGTCTAGAAGAACTGCTGCTCCCGTCAGGGAAGTGTTGCCGGATCCCGTATATGGGAGTGTCATTGTTGAGAAGTTCATCCGTCGCATGATGTACGATGGAAAGAAGTCCCTCAGCACCAGGATCATTTACAATGCCATGTTGACCATTGGTGAGAAGACCGGTGAAAAGCCGCTTGATGTCTTCCTCAAGGCCTTGGATAATGTAAAGCCAGTTGTTGAGGTCAAGAGCCGCCGTGTTGGTGGTGCAACCTATCAGGTTCCTGTGGAGATTCGTGAGAATCGCCGTGAGGCCCTTGCAATGCGCTGGATTATCGCCGCTGCTCGTTCCCGTAATGGGCACAGCATGGCCGAGAAACTTGGTGCTGAGCTCCTGGATGCCTACCAGAATACCGGTTCTGCCTTCAAGAAGAAGGAAGATACCCACAGAATGGCAGAAGCCAACAAGGCTTTCAGTCATTACCGTTGGTAATAAAAAAACCAAAAATGGCCGGCTTTTCCACTGTGAAGAGCCGGTTTTTCTTTATCTTTAAAGAATTATTCCTAATCGCTTGACATAAAAACTGCTTTCCCGTATATTGCTAAAGGTGTCCGCATAGGTACGTCTATGTGGCAGTATGTAGAGCCAAACCGATTATTGCTGGAGCAATGATAAGGTGGTTTCAGGCAGTACCAAGTTTTTTATAAACTTATACTATGTCGTCAGGATGGGTCCTCCAGGCCTGCCGACCTCTGGAATCCTCTTATGTTTTGTTTCCCTGTAATTAGTTTGTCTCAATCGAAATGGTAAAGGCTTTGGGCCTTTATGAGCACATATTAATTATTTTTTGTGACTAACATTGGATGTCACAAGGAGGAAATGATGGCAAAAGAGAAATTTCAGAGGACGAAGCCACACGTAAACGTAGGCACCATCGGTCACGTTGACCATGGTAAGACTACCCTTACCGCAGCAATTACCATGCACTGTGCAAAGCTGTTTGGCGATAAGGCACTTGCTTACGATTCAATCGACAACGCCCCTGAGGAAAAAGAGCGTGGTATTACCATTAACACCAGACACGTTGAGTATCAGTCTACTAATAGACACTATGCACACGTTGACTGCCCGGGACACGCTGACTACATCAAGAACATGATCACCGGTGCTGCACAGATGGACGGCGCCATCATCGTCGTTGCAGCAACTGACGGTGCTATGGCACAGACCAAAGAGCACATTCTGCTCGCACGCCAGGTTGGTGTACCTTGCTTGATCGTTTTTATCAACAAGACTGACCAGGTTGACGATCCAGAATTGATCGACCTCGTTGAAGAAGAAATGCGCGACCTGCTCAATGAGTATGGCTTCGACGGTGCTAATACTCCTGTCGTTCGCGGTTCTGCTTTCAATGCAATGAGCAATCCTGATGATCCTGAACAGACCAAGTGTCTTGACGAACTGCTTGATGCAATGGATAACTTCATTCCGCTTCCGGAGCGTGCTGTTGACCAGCCTTTCTTGATGCCGATTGAGGATATCTTCTCCATCTCCGGCCGTGGTACTGTAGTTACCGGTCGTATTGAGCGTGGTATCATCAAGGTTAACGAACCTGCTTCAATTGTTGGTATTCGTGATACCCGTGACACTGTTGTCACTGGTGTTGAGATGTTCAACAAGTTGCTCGACGAAGGTCAGGCTGGTGACAACATCGGTGCACTGCTTCGTGGTGTTGACAAGAAGGACGTTGTTCGTGGCCAGGTTTTGGCAAAGCCCAAGTCCATCAATCCCCACGCCAAGTTCTCCGGTACTGTATATGTACTGAGCAAGGACGAGGGTGGTCGTCACTCCCCATTCTTCAGCGGCTATCGCCCGCAGTTCTATTTCCGCACCACTGATATCACTGGTACGGTAACCCTGCCTGAAGACAAGCAGATGGTTCTGCCTGGGGATCACACCGACATCAATGTCGAACTCATTCACCCTGTTGCCATGGACAAGGGACTCCGCTTCGCTATCCGCGAAGGTGGTAGAACCGTTGCTTCCGGTCAGGTTACCGAGATCGTTGAATAACGTTACCAACGAATGTCTTGCCATCATCAGATGATGGTGGCAAGGCCCGTTTTTTGGAGGAATAATGGCTAAAGAGAGAATTCGAGTTAGGCTGAGAGGTTTTGATATTGAGCTGGTTGAACAGAGCTCAAAAGCTATCGTAGATACCGTTGTCAGGGCTGGTGCTACAGTGTCAGGTCCTGTACCTCTCCCGACCCGTATCAACAAGTACACTGTCCTGAGATCGCCCTTTGTCAACAAAAAGTCTCGTGAACAATTTGAGATGAGAACCCACAAAAGGTTGATTGACATTTTGGATCCTACATCAAAAGTCATGGATGCCCTCATGAAGCTTGAGCTCCCTGCCGGTGTGGATGTAGAGATTAAACAGTAAGAGAGTTGAGGTAAGAGATGTTAGGGCTTATCGGCAAAAAAGTTGGAATGACACAGGTGTTTGATGCGCAAGGCAGGCTCACACCCGTGACTGTAATAAAAATAGAGGGCAACGTTGTTGTCTCGGACCGCAATGAGGAGAAGAATGGATATTCTGCTGCTGTATTGGGTTCGATTGACAAGAAGAAAAGCACTATCACCAAACCATATGCTGGACAGTTCAAGGAAGTATGTGAACCAAAGCAGCATGTAATGGAATTCCGTGACTATGACCGTGAGGTCGCAGTCGGCGAGGTGTTGGGCGTGGATATATTTAAGGACATCTCCTTTGTGGATGTCACCGGGACTTCTAAAGGTAAGGGTTTTGCCGGCGGTATGAAACGACATGGCTTTAAGGGCGGTCGTGCTACCCACGGTTCCAAATTCCATCGCGACATCGGCGGTACGTCAATGTCTTCCACCCCTTCCCGCACATTCAAAGGTACTCGGATGGCTGGCCACATGGGTAATGAGAGGACGACGGTCCAGAACCTGAAGGTAGTCCGTGTCGATGAAGAGATGCAGGTCCTTATGGTTAAGGGTGCTATCCCTGGCCCCGCCCAGAGTGTCGTCATCGTCAAGAAAGCGATCAAGAAGTAGGGGCGAGATATATGGAAACGAAAGTCTTTTCAATCGACGGCAAAGAGGTCCGAACCCTCGTGTTGAATGATGAAGTGTTCAACAGAGAGGTAAGTGATGGTACCATTTATTATGCCGTAAACAGCGAGCTTGCAAACCACCGTGTTGGTACTGCAAGTACTAAGACCCGCGCAGAGGTCAGATACAGCAATAATAAGCCATACAAACAGAAGGGTACTGGTAACGCACGTGCCGGTGACAAGAAAAGCCCTGTCAGAGTTGGTGGTGGAACGATTTTTGGACCCAAGCCGCGCGATTATAGTATTACCCTCCCCAAGAAGATGAAGAGGCTTGCTATGAAGAGCCTGTTGTCTATGGGAGTCAAGGAGGATCGTCTCGTTGTTGTAGAGGATTTCTCCATCGAAAGTGGCAAAACCAGGGATCTGGATAAGATTCTTAAGAACTTCGTCGAGGATGAGAGCAGAACCATTCTGATCCTGAAAGATGACGATGCAATGGTGCGCCGTGCTGCAAGGAACATTCCGTACCTGCGTGTTCTTTCTTACAACAAGCTTTCTGCTAAGGAGTTGTTGTACGGGAGAAAGCTCCTGGTTCTGGAAGGGGCTGCTAAGAATTTGAATGAATTCTACGGCGACAAATAAGGGGACCGGAAATGAGAGCAGACCAAGTTATTATTGAACCCGTCCTGAGTGAGAAGACCAATCTTGCTCGAGAGGGCGAAACAAAGAAGTATTCGTTCAAGGTCCGTATGGACAGCAACAAGTATCAGATCATGGCAGCTGTTAAAGAGCTCTTTGGTGTTGAGGTTGCAGCTTGTAACGTGATGATTGTGAAGGGCAAGCCAAAGTATTCCCGCGGTAAGGGTGGTTCCATCCTTGGTAACACCGGTAACTGGAAGAAGGCTGTCGTAACCCTGGCCAAGGGTGATACCATCCAGGCCATCGAAGGCGTATAAGGAGAAGTTGGATTATGGCACTTAAATCATACAAGCCCAATACTCCCGGCCTTCGCCAGAAGACCACTTTGGTCTTCAGCGAGCTGACTGCCAGCAAGCCTGAGAAGTCGTTGACCAGTGGTCTTAACAAAAAGGCAGGTCGGGATACTTTCGGGCGCATCAGTGTTCGCCGTAGAGGCGGTGGCCATAAGCGTGCATATCGTACTATCGATTTCAAACGCGACAAATACGGGATTCCCGGTGTTGTGAAAACAATCGAATACGATCCGAACCGCAGTGCAAACATTGCATTGGTATTTTATGCCGATGGTGAGAAGCGCTACATGATTGCTCCCAGGGGTATCAAGGTTGGAACCACTGTTATCAGTGGACCAGAAGCCCCAGTTCAGGTAGGAAATGCTCTTCCTTTGAAGAAAGTTCCTCTTGGTCTCATGGTGCATAATGTGGAGTTGACCCTCGGTCGTGGTGGACAGCTTGTCCGCAGCGCTGGTTTGGGAGCTACCCTGGTTGCTAAGGAAGGAGACTATGTCACCCTCCGCTTGCCTTCAGGCGAAATGCGCATGGTGTTTGGTGAGTGCTACGCTACCCTCGGGCAGCTTGGCAACGAAGATCATATGAACGTCACGCTCGGAAAGGCTGGTGCAAGTCGCCATCTTGGAAGACGGCCGAAGGTACGTGGTGTAGCAATGAACCCGATCGATCACCCACATGGTGGTGGTGAAGGCAAGACTGCTGCAGGACGTAACCCTGTGTCCCCATGGGGTAAGCCGGCAAAGGGTGGAAAGACCCGTTCCAAGAAGAAACCTTCCGGTGCATTCATCGTTAAGAAGCGGAAGTAGGAGTAGAAAGTGGCTAGATCAATCAAAAAAGGTCCTTTTATTGAAAAGAAACTGTATAAGAGGATTCAGGAGTCTCTTAAGACTAATCAGAAGCAGATGATCAAGACTTATTCCCGCTGTTCTACGATCATCCCTGAAATGGTGGGATTCACGATTTCTGTGTATAACGGGAAAACCTGGATTCCAGTATATGTGACGGAGAACTTGGTTGGACACAAACTCGGTGAGTTTTCTCCCACCAGAATTTTCCGCGGTCATGCTTCCGACAAGAAGGTTGGGTAAGCGGTATGGGTAGTAAGATGGAAGATAAACAAGGTTATTCAGCAACTGCCAAATTTCTGATGGTATCTCCTTCCAAGGTTCGCCCGGTCGCCAATCTTGTTCGGAATAAGTCGTATGTGGAAGCAGTAGCAATTCTAGAGGCTATGCCTCAGAAGGGATCAAATCTGATCCTGAAAGTTTTGCAATCCGCTTGTGCAAATGCGCTTGATCAGAACAAGAAGATCGACGAAGAGAATCTTGTGATCAAGGAGTTGCAGGTTAACGAGGGTCCAAGGCTCAAGAGAGTCTGGCCGAGATCCCATGGAAGACGGGATATTCTGCTTAAGAGGATGTCACACATTACCGTCGTCGTTGACGAAAAAGCAAGCGTGAGGAAGTAAATGGGCCAGAAAGTTAATCCTATTGGGCTCCGTCTTGGAGTCAACAAGACCTGGAAGTCCAAATGGTATGTGGACCCCAGGGAGTATGCGGACACTCTGCATGAAGATCTGAAGCTGAGAAAAGCTTTGGTTGAATGCCCTGAAGTCCAGGGTGCTGAGATTTCGGATGTTGAAATCATCCGTAAGCCCCAGCGCATTACGATTGTGATCACCACCAGCCGTCCTGGTATCATCATTGGTAGCAAGGGTGCAAATGTCGAGAAGCTTGGAGCACGTCTCCAAAAACTTTCTGACAAGAAGGTGCAGATCAAGATCAAGGAAATCAAGAAGCCAGAGGCTGATGCCCAGCTGATTGCCTTAAACGTTGCTAGACAGCTCGTGAGTCGTGGTTCATTCCGCCGCTCAATGAAAATGGCTGTTTCCAAAGCAATGCAGAATGGCGCTCAGGGTGTTAAGATCCGGCTCTCCGGTCGTATCGGTGGTGCAGAAATTGCACGCTCGGAGTGGATGAAGGAAGGAAGAATTCCCCTTCATACGCTGCGCAGTGACATCGACTATGGATTCACTACAGCTAATACCTCCTTTGGTGTCATTGGCGTCAAGGTGTGGGTGTACAACGGTGAGATCTACGATCGTGCAGTCAAGAACGACGCCGGTGGTTTGGTGAGAAAGCCGACCAAGAGCGAAGGTGCTGAGGCAAGGAGTTAGTAGGCCATGCTTAGTCCAAAGAGAATTAAACACAGAAAGAAACAGCGTGGCACCACTGATGGTGTTGCACATCGCGGGACTACCATTGCTTTCGGTGAATTCGGTTTGCTCGCACTTGAGCCGAAGTGGATCACCAATCGCCAGATTGAGGCAGCCCGTATCGCCATGACCCGTCACATTAAGCGTGGTGGTAAGGTATGGATCAGGATTTTCCCTGACATGCCCTATACCAAGAAGCCCGCTGAAACCAGACAGGGAAACGGTAAGGGTAACCCCGAAGGTTGGGTCGCTGTCGTGAAGACCGGCGCTGTGATGTTTGAAATGGGTGGCGTTCCTGAAGAGCTCGCTCGTGAGGCTTTGGAGCTCGCAGCTTCCAAGCTTCCGATCAAGACGAAGTTTGTCGCCAGAAGGGAAGTGGAGTAAGAGTATGAAGAATTCATATAAAGATTTGACCCTTGACGAGCTGGTAGCCAAGAAGGAGCAACTTCACAAGGAGTACTTCGACCTTCGTATGGGAAGAGTGCTCGGACATGTGGAGAATCCACTTGCTGTTCGTACCGTCAGGAGGAACATCGCTCGTGTGAATACCCGAATTCGTGAGTATGAACTCGGAATTCGGAACGTGGCAAAGTAAGGGAGAGCGATTCAGATGGAAGCTAATAAAAAAAGTTTTACCGGCCGGGTGGTCAGTGACAAGATGGATAAGACGATTGTCGTTGCTGTTTCCTCAAGAAGACTGCATCCCCTGTATAAAAAGTATGTGACTACCACCAAAAAGGTGAAGGCACATGATGAGAGGAACGAGGCAAATATCGGCGACACCGTACGTGTTTTGGAATGCCGCCACATCAGCAAAGATAAGTGCTGGCGTCTCGTGCAGATCGTCGAGCGCGCTCGCTAATAGGAGAGAGACGATATGGTACAGATGCAGACCTATTTGAATGTAGCGGATAACAGTGGTGCAAAGCGAGTGCAGTGTATCAAGGTTCTTGGCGGAAGCCATCGCTATGTTGCCGGTGTTGGTGACATTATTGTCGTGGCCGTAAAGACCGCATTGCCTAACGGCGCCATCAAAAAAGGTGACGTCATGAAGGCAGTCATTGTCCGAACGAAGAAGGAATACCGCAGACCTGACGGTACCTATATCAGGTTCGATGACAACGCATGCGTTATCATCGATGCCAACAATAACCCGCGCGGTAAGCGTATCTTCGGACCCGTAGCCAGAGAGCTGCGTGATGGGTACATGAAGATTGTTTCTCTCGCGCCGGAAGTGTTGTAGGAGTATACACATGAAGCTTAAGAAGAACGACACCGTAATGATCATTGCTGGTAAGGACAAAGGTAAGTCAGGCAAGATCGTGAAGGTAGACCGTGAGAAAGAGAGAGTCGTTGTCCAGGGTGCCAACATGGTGAAAAAGTCCATGCGCAAGAAAAATCAACAGGACAAGGGCGGCATCGTGGAAATTGAGGCACCAATCCATGTTTCAAATGTAGCTTACGTCACCGGAAAAGGTGAAACTACAAGGATTGGGTACAAGTTTGATGAAAGCGGCAAGAAAGTCCGTTATGCCAAGAAAACCGGGGAAGTAATCTAATGGAAAAGTTTATACCAAACCTTAAGAAAAAATACCTGGAAACAGTAGCTCCTGCTCTGTTTGAAGATTTTGGCTATAGCTCCAAAATGCAGATCCCCGCTCTCGAGAAGGTTGTTGTCAGTGTCGGTGTCGGCGAAGCCATTACCAATAAGAAGCTCCTCGATGCTGCTGTCAAGGAGCTTGAGCAGATCACCGGTCAGCATGTATTGAAAACCAAGGCCAAAAAGTCCATCGCAAACTTCAAGGTTCGTGAAGGATATGAAATTGGTGCTATGGTGACTCTACGTGGTGAAAACATGTGGTTCTTCCTGGAGAGGCTGATCAGCATCGCTCTTCCCCGCGTTAAGGACTTTAGAGGTGTCAAGCCCAATGCTTTTGATGGGCATGGGAACTACTCTCTCGGTATTACTGAGCAGATTATTTTCCCTGAGATTGACTTCGATAAGATCGAACGCGTCAGCGGTTTGAATGTCGCCATTGTAACGACCGCAAAGACCGATGAAGAAGGCTACGCCCTGCTTGCAAAGCTTGGCATGCCCTTCAGTAAATAAGGGGTAAGAGACATATGGCAAAGAAATCAATGATCGTAAAGGCCAAGAGAGAGCCTAAGTTCAGCACCAGACACGTCAATCGCTGCAGAATTTGCGGCAGACCCCGTGGCTATATGCGCCAATTCGACATGTGCAGGATCTGTTTCCGTAAATTGGCTAGTGAAGGCCAGATTCCTGGTGTTACCAAATCCAGTTGGTAGGAGAGAAAAATGGCTGTAAGTGATCCAGTAGCTGATATGCTGACTAAGGTTAGAAATGCTAACATGGCCAAGCATGAGAAAGTAGATGTTTCTACTTCTAAGATGAAGCTTCAGATAGTGAAGATTCTAAAGAATGAAGGATATATCAAGAACTTCAAGAAGGTGACCAAGGATGGGATTTCCTATATCCGAGTTTTCCTGAAGTATGATGATAATCAGAGTCCAGTACTCCATGGGATTCAACGCATCAGCACCCCTGGCCGTCGTGTTTACACCGGCTATCGTGAGATGCCCCGTGTGTATAACGGACATGGCGTCGTTGTAGTGTCTACTTCTTCGGGTGTCATCACCGGGAAGAAGGCTACAGAGAACAAGGTCGGTGGCGAGCTGATCTGCTCTATTTGGTAAGGTGGTAAAGAAATGTCCAGAGTTGGAAAATTGCCAATCACAGTACCGCAAGGGGTCAAAGTTGCCATCAACGGTGGTTTGATTAATGTCGAAGGTCCGAAAGGAAAGCTCAGCTGCCCAACCCGTCCTGAGGTTGTGATCAACATTAAGGAATCCGAGATTAACGTGGTTCCCAAGGATGAGTCCAAGGAAAGCAACAGCTTCCAGGGCCTCTACCGCCAGTTGGTTAACAACATGGTCATTGGAGTATCCAAAGGATTCTCCAAGACTCTCATGATCAATGGTGTCGGTTTCCGTGCTGACCTGAAGGCCAACATCCTGACCCTCAACCTCGGGTACTCCGAATTGATTGAAGTTGTACTTCCCCAGGGAATCACTGCTACCGTGGAAAACCCCAACAAGGTTACCATCAGCGGTATCGACAAGCAGCTCGTCGGGCAGACTTGTGCAGAGATCCGTTCCCTCCGAGAACCTGAACCATATAAGGGTAAGGGAATTCGGTATGAGGACGAGGTAATTAGGCGCAAGGCTGGTAAGACAGCTTCTGCTAAGAAATAGTGGGTAGGTAGATAAGATGAATAGAGTTATCGATAAAAGAAGGAAACTTGCTCGTCGTAAGTATCATATTCGAAAGCACATCTCCGGTACCGCAAGTAGGCCGAGAATGAGCGTGTTTCGCAGCAATTCCCACATGTATGTACAGGTCATCGATGATGTAGCTGGTAACACCCTCGTTGCTGCTAGCACCATGGAGAAAGAGCTCAAAGGCTTGAAGAACACGGTAGAAGATGCAGCAAAACTCGGGGAAACCATTGGTAAGAGAATGCTCGAGAAGCAGATCGACACCTGTGTGTTTGATCGTAATGGCTATCTGTTCCACGGAGTTGTCAAGAGCATCGCAGATGGCGCACGCAAAGTTGGCGTAAAGTTCTAGGGGGATACTGTGGATAGATCGAGAGATAGAGATAGAGATAAGAACGACGGGTTTGTCGAGAAGCTGATCAAGCTGAACCGTGTTGCCAAGGTTGTTAAGGGTGGTAGAAGGTTCTCCTTCTCCGCACTGGTAGTTGTTGGTGACCAGAATGGTAAGGTTGGATATGGTTTCGGTAAGGCCAATGACGTCACTGAGGCGATCAGAAAGGCTGTAGATCGTGCTAAGTCAAGCATGATTGTTGTACCGATGAAGAAGACAACTATTCCTCACGAGATCTTGGGAAACTACAAGAGTGCAAGCGTGCTCTTGAAGCCTGCAAGACCTGGTACGGGTGTTATTGCCGGTGGTGCAGTCCGCGCTATTTGTGACGTCTGTGGTATCTCTGATATCCAGGGCAAGTCACTTGGCTCCAAGAATGCAATCAATACGGTTAAAGCTGCCTTTGATGGTTTCGAGAATCTTTTCGATGCCAAAGTGGTTGCAAA
The DNA here is from genome assembly GCF_963666015.1 of uncultured Sphaerochaeta sp. Lineage (NCBI taxonomy): Bacteria > Pseudomonadati > Spirochaetota > Spirochaetia > Spirochaetales > Sphaerochaetaceae > Sphaerochaeta > uncultured Sphaerochaeta sp. Next base: position 2,344,995 of record NZ_OY762555.1, read on the forward strand.
GAATCGGGGCAAGTCCCTGAATGAGATGTGGGGGTAAGAGATGGCTGACGCAAAGAAAATCAAGGTTACCCTTGTCAGAGGACTTTCCGGTTCACTGCCTAAGCAGCGCAGAACGGTGAAAGCTCTCGGACTTGGCAAGATTTCCAGCTCGGTTGTACACGATGCTACTCCCGCTACGCTTGGGATGGTCCGTGTAGTAGCACACCTTGTGAAAGTCGAGGAGATGTAAGATGGGACAGATTCATGCACCGAAAGGTGCCAATAAGAAAAAGACAATCGTAGGGCGCGGTGCGTCCTCGAAGGGTCGCTCCTGCGGTAGGGGTCATGACGGACAGAATTCTCGCTCCGGCGGTGGTGTTCGTCTCGGCTTCGAAGGCGGACAGATGCCTTTGTACCGCCGTGTTGCCCGTAGAGGTTTTTCCAACAGTGTATTTAAGAAAGAGTATGCCGTTGTCTCCCTTGATGTAATTTCTGCTAACTTCGAAGATGGAGATGTAGTTACCCTCGACGCCTTGAAGGACGTTGGGTTGGTCAAGGGCCACAATACACAGGCGAAAGTTCTGTGTAATGGAGAACTTACCAAGAAGGTAGTCATTGACGGTTTGAAGGTTTCCGCTACTGCGATCGAGAAGATTACAGCTGCGGGTGGCGAGATTAAATAACAAAGAAGGGCTTTATGGCAAACTCCTTAGTTGAGATGTATAGAATCAAGGATCTCCGGAAAAAGATTTTCATTACCCTAAGCCTGCTGATTGTCAGCAGGATCGGGGCAGTGATTCCTATTCCTGGGATTGATCCGGAAGTTCTGAAACTGTTTTTTCTATCCCAGAGTTCAGATTCTAATATCGGTTTGACCGAGTATCTGAACTTCTTTTCGGGTGGTGCGTTCTCCAACTTTTCTCTGTTTATGTTGGGTGTCATGCCGTACATCAGCACACAGATTATTGTGCAGCTGTTGATGTTGGTTATCCCTTCACTGAAGAAGCTGGCCCAGGACCCATCCGGGCATAAGAAGATTCAGCAGTACACCAGATATGGTACGATTGTAGTTTGTCTGATTCAGTCGTATGTAGTAACCATCTACGCCAACTCCATTCCCGGCGTGATGACAATGAGCACCGTTCCGTTCACATTGGTAGCTATGCTTACCGTAACGACCGGCTCCATGCTCTTGATTTGGATCGGTAACAAGATCACTGCGTGGGGTATCGGAAACGGTATCAGTCTGTTGATCTTCGCCGGTATTGTAGCAAGATTTCCCGAGGCCGTATCGGTTCTGTTCCAGAGCATCTCCGCGGGTGTTCTGAACCCAATCGTCGTCTTGGTGGTCTTTGTAATGTTCTTGGTTGTTGTTGCTCTCGTCGTGTATGAAGAGCAGGGCGTAAGAAAAATTCCTGTGAACTATGCCAAGCGTGTGGTAGGCCGTAAGATGTACGGAGCACAAAGTACGTACATCCCTATCAAGGTCAACCCATCAGGTGTTATCCCGGTAATCTTTGCAAGTGCTTTGCTTTCATTCCCGTTGCAGATCGCAACCACATTGGGACAAGAGGTGAGGTGGCTTGCTGCCTTCGCTAATTGGTTGAATCCACAGGGTGCCCCCTATCTGATTATCTACGCCCTGTTGATCATAGGGTTTGCCTTCTTCTATACCCAGGTTTCAATGAACCCGGTGGAGATGGCCAAACAGATTCGTGAGAACGGTGGTTCAGTTCCCGGCGTACGTTCCGAGAAACTAGAAGAGTACCTTACTAAGGTGCTTAACCGCATTGTTCTCCCTGGCTCCCTGTTCTTGGCTTTCATTGCCTTGATTCCTACGCTGGTGCAGATGTTCTTTAACTTCCCTGCATCTGTTGCAATGCTTTTTGGTGGAACGTCACTACTGATTCTTGTCGGTGTTGACTTGGATACCATGCGACAGATTGAAGGTGTTATGAAGATGCACCACTACGATGGTTTCAATGTTGACGGCAAGAAGAGGAAGTCGAAACACATTTAGGCTAGGAGCTAGAACATGAAAGTAAGAGCAAGTGTCAAACCGATTTGTGACAAGTGCAAAGTAGTCAGACGGAATGGGGTGGTCCGCATTATTTGTGAGAACCCCAAGCACAAGCAGAGACAGAGATAAACAGGGTTCGGCGCAAGCCTTCCACTCTATTAGAGAAATTCAGGAGGCCATGAATGGCGAGAATTGCAGGTGTAGATTTGCCGAACAAGGCAGTAAAAATCGCCTTAACCTATATTTATGGGATTGGTAGGTTTTCGGCGGTTGAGATTTGTGAAAAAACAAAAATTGATCCCGATACAAGTATTAATACCCTTTCCAGTGATGATCTGGCAGTATTGCGTAAGGTGATCGAGGAAGAGTACAAAGTAGAAGGACGTCTGAGAACAGAGGTTGCTCTGAACATCAAGCGCCTTATGGACATCGGTTGCTATCGTGGCCTTCGTCATCGTAAGGGTCTTCCCGTTAACGGACAGAGGACAAAAACCAATGCCCGTACTCGCAAGGGTAAGAAGAAGACCGTTGCGTCCAAGAAGAAATAAGGAGCAGATAGCACATGGCTACTATTAAACGTAAAGTCAAGAAAACGGTATATGAAGGCAATGTCTATATTCAGGCTACCTTTAACAATACCATTGTTACCGTTACCGATCTAAACGGGAATGCGGTATCTTGGGCTAGTGCCGGTGGACTTGGTTTCCGTGGCGCTAAGAAGTCCACCCCCTATGCAGCACAGACCACTGCCGAAAAGGCTGCCAAGGCTGCTATGGATAGTGGATTGCAGGAAGTGAACGTATTTGTGAAGGGACCCGGTGTTGGACGTGAGAGCGCCATCAGGACGTTGGGTGTGCTCGGACTTAAGGTCCGTTCCATTCGTGATGTCACCCCCATCCCACACAATGGATGCAGACCTCGCAAGAGTAGAAGAGTCTGATGAGGAGAGAGCAGATACATGGCTAGATATACTGGACCTAAGTGCAGATATTGTAGAGCAGAGAGGACCAAATTGTTCCTCAAGGGTGATCGTTGCCACAGTGGCAAATGCCCGCTTAATGACATCAAGTCCACTGGGCTTCCTGGTAAGGATCCCCGCGCGCGCTCCAAGAAGCCGACCGACTACGGTCTGCAGTTGCGCGAGAAGCAGAAACTGAAAAGAACCTATTGCATGCTTGAAAAGCAGTTCAAGCTTACCTTCAATGAGGCAACAAGACTTCCTGGTAAGACCGGTGAAAACTTGATTATGCTTCTTGAGCAGAGGCTTGATAATGTGGTGTTTAGACTCCACTTTGCTTCCAGCCGCAGTCAGGCTGCACAGCTGGTTAATCACGGACATGTTTTCGTGAATGGCAAGCGTGTTTCCATTCCTTCTTACCGCCTTCGCCCAGGTGATGAGGTTTCCGTAGGCAAGAGTGGTCAGAAGATGTTGATTATTAAAGAAAACCTCAAGGAATACACCAAGAGTGGCGTATGCCAGTGGCTGAACCTCGATGTAGATGCCATGAAAGGCACTTTCATCGCAGTTCCGAGAAGAAGTGAAGTCACCGAGCTCGAAAAGATAAACGAGCAGCTGGTTGTCGAGTTGTATTCCAGATAAGGAGTAACCATGGCACGCAAAAACCTTCTGAAGGGCTTTAAGAAGCCCAAGGGGATCACCTTCGAACATAGCGCAGTTGAGCCGAACTATGGGAAATTCATCGCTTATCCTTTTGAGAGAGGCTTTGGTACCACGATCGGTAACACGCTTAGGAGGGTACTCCTCTCATCGATCCAGGGGTATGCCGTCACTGCCGTAAAGTTCACCAGCTTCAATGAAGATGGTGTTCCCCACTTGATTTCAAGTGAGTATGAGCAGCTTCCCGGTGTTCGCGAAGATATTGCGGATATCATTGCCTCGCTCAAAAAACTGCAGATCAAGATGCCCGATGATTCGGAGGGTACTAACCTCCTCATCGAGTGTAAGGGACCCGGCGTTGTGACCGGTGCAAACTTCGAGCGTGACCAGGTTGAGATCACCAACAAGGATCTGATTCTTTTCACGATGATGGATGATGCCAACATCGAGATGGAGGTTCAGATAGACCTTGGTAGGGGCTATGTCCCGTCTGAAATCAACGAGAAGTATGTGGAAGAGATTGGGACTATCCCCATCGATGCCAGCTTCTCACCGGTTACCCGCGTAAAGTATTCGATTGAACCCACCCGTGTCGGCTATCGTAGTGATTATGACAAGCTCACACTGGAAATCTACACTGATGGTACGATTATTCCTCAGAATGCACTTGCAGAGGCTGCTAAGATTGCAAAGGATTATTTCCAGATCTTTATTAACTTTGATGAAACGTTGATCAACAACAATGACGAAGTTGACGAAGAGGAGGAACGCGTCCGCAAGATTCTCAACACTTCAGTTGAAGAACTTGAATTGACAGTACGCTCCAGTAATTGTCTGAAGAACGCAAACATCCGAACCATCGGCGATCTCACCAAGAAGACTGAGGAAGAGATTGCAAAAACGAGGAACTTCGGTAAGAAGAGCCTCCAGGAAATTAAGGAAAAACTGAAGGAGTGGAATCTCAGCCTTGGGATGACCGACTACAGTGTCCTGAAAACTGCAATCAAAGTACCAGGGAACAAGGAAGAAGAGAATGAAGCATAAGATTGGATTCAATGCGCTTAATAGAAGCTCTGCACACCGCAAAGCTTTGAAGCGCAACATGGTGACCAGTCTGTTCAGATATGAGCGGATTGAGACCACCAAGGCAAAGGCTCTGGAAGTACGCAAGATGGCTGAGAAAATGATCACCCGTGCTAAAGTTGACAATGTGGCCAATCGCCGCCAGATTGCACGGGACATTTATGATGAAGCAATTGTTGCAAAGCTCTTCACAGAGATCGCTCCTTTGTTTGTCGAGCGGAAGGGCGGGTACACCCGTGTCCTGAAGACCGGCAATCGTCTCGGAGACGCTGCCGAGATGGTAATCCTCGAGCTGGTGGAGAAAACTTCAAAGCCCGAGAAGAAGGCCGAAAAGAAGACTGAAAAGAAAGCTGAGAAGAAGACTGAGAAGAAATCTGAACAGAAGACTGAAAAGAAGGCCTCAAAACCAGCCACGAAGGCTGAGAAGAAGGACAAAGAGGAGAAATAAGCCTCTATTGGGTCTCTTCACCTGTAGTATATGCCCGTATGGGCAAAGCCGCTGTTGTAATGACAGCGGTTTTGTTTGGTCTTTTGAAAGCACAATTATTAACAATCTGTTGAACAACTTGTACTATAAGCCAAGATAACAGATGGGTTTAGCCTTGACAATTCTGACAGCCGTACGTATTATTGTACCAATATAATAGGGGGTAGTATATGAACAATATACTTTTGATCCTCCTAAGTTGTTTTATTGGTATCATCTTTGGTTGGTTAGGCCGTTGGCTGTATGCGAAATTTAAGCTTACCTCCGTTGAACAGAAAGCTATTAGGTTGAATGAGGAAGCTATAAAGGAAGCGGAAGCAAAAAGCAAAGAGCTTTTGCTTGAGACTCGGGATCAGTTGTTGAAAGAACAACAACAGCAGGAACGAGAGGCTAGAGAGAGACGGATTGAACTGCAACGTTCTGAGAGAAGACTCACACAAAAAGAGGAAAATCTCGAGCATAAGCAGGCTGATTTGGATGCTATCAAAAAGCAATTGGGAGATTGGGAAGGAAACCTTTCCAAGAAAGAACAAGAGATTGCCGAGAAAGAAGGCAGCTTGATTACAGAACTTGAACGTATCGCTGGACTTTCCGCTGATGAAGCAAAGAATATCATCATGGAAACCATGTACAACGATGCGAGGAGAGATGCCCAGCTCATGATCAACAAGATTGAGCAAGAGGCCCAGCTCTCCGCTGACAAAAAAGCAAGGGATATCGTCGTTACCTCGATTCAAAGGTTGGCAACAGAGGTCGTCAGTGATGTGACGGTAAGTTCGGTTAATCTTCCCAGTGATGAGATGAAAGGAAGGATAATTGGTCGTGAAGGCCGCAATATCCGCACCCTGGAAACACTCACTGGTGTGGATGTTATCATCGATGACACACCAGAGGCTGTCGTTATCTCCTGTTTTGACCCTGTTCGGAAGGAAATTGCCCGTGTTGCTCTCGAGAGACTTGTCCAGGATGGAAGAATCCACCCTGCTCGTATTGAAGAGGTAGTGAACAAGGTATCGAAGGAAGTGGGAAGGATCATTGCAGACGAAGGTGAGAAAGTCATCTTCGACCTGGGGGTGCATAATGTGAGCCCAGAGATGATTCGAGCGCTTGGTCGACTATACTTTAGAACGAGCTATGGGCAGAATGTGTTGAATCACTCAAAGGAAGTAGCCATACTTTCCGGCATGATCGCCAGTGAGGTCGGTGCAAATAGTGAGCTGGCACTCCGTGCCGGTCTCTTGCATGACATCGGAAAAGGCACTGAAACCGAGAGTGACGCAAACCATGCAGAAATGGGTGCGGAAATGGCTAAACGACTTGGGGAAGATCCCAAAATTGTGAATGCCATCCTTGCTCACCACAACGATACAGAACCGCAGACCCTGGAAGCAGTAATTGTTCAGATAGCCGATGCTATCAGTGCAGCGAGACCAGGAGCAAGGCGGGAGACGCTCGATAATTACATCAAGCGCCTTGAGTCGCTGGAACACATTGCTGAGAGTTTTGAAGGCGTGGATAAGGCATATGCCATTCAAGCCGGTAGAGAACTCAGGATTCTGGTTAATAATGATCAGGTAAACGACGATGGGGCTAAGCAGATTGCCAAGGGCATAGCCAGCCGCATCGAAGCAGAACTGAGGTATCCGGGCAGAATCAAGGTGACCATCATTCGCGAGATGAGGGTTGTCGAGTACGCTAGGTAGGTTGTTTGTGTCTGATACTAAAACAATGGTAGTCCTGCTTTTGGGTGATGTCTGTGGACAGCCCGGGAGCAGGGCTCTCTTTCTTGGATTACATACATTGGTCAAGGATTATCGTGCTGACATGATTATCGTGAATGGTGAGAATGCAGCCGGTGGTTTTGGCTTGAATGCCGATTTGATGAACCAATTCTTCTCACTTGGGGTGAACGTGATCACCAGTGGGAATCATATCTGGCAGCAGGATGACTTAAGGCCATTGCTGGATAGCGAGAAACGTTTGCTTCGTCCTGCCAACTATCCTCCTGCAGCGCCTGGGCATGGCTCTGTCGTTGTTGAAGTCAAAGGGCATAAGGTTGGCGTCCTCAACCTGCAAGGAAGGCAGTCTTTACCCTCCATTGATTGTCCTTTTCGTGTTGGTTCTGACCAAGTGGCAAAGTTGCGAAAGCAAACTCCCCTTATCTTTGTAGATTTTCATGCAGAGAACCCTGAGGAGAAAGAAGCCTTGGCGCTCTATCTTGATGGTAAGGTGAGTGCGGTAGTTGGGACTCATACCCACGTACAGACTGCCGACGAGAAGATACTCCCCAAAAAGACTGCATATATTACTGATTTGGGCCTTTGCGGCCCATCAGAGAGTGTTATTGGTTCGAAACCTGACATATCCATTGCCAGGCAACTCACCCAGATGCCTCTTCGTAGTGAGATTGCCGATACCGCCCCGGTCATCCAGGGTGTTTGTATCACCTTGGATACTGCGAATGGAAATGCAATCGGTATTGAACGATTTACGAGGTTGTACGATATTTGATGAAAGAGAGGAAGGTAGCCCTACTGCAGGCGCTTTGCCAGCAGTATGAAGAGTACACCAAGGACCAACTCACTGCATACATCGTCTGCCGTAATGTATTGGTGGATGGGGTACTGTCCACTGATCCAAAGCAGTTGATATCCTCTCATGCAACCTTTTCTTTTACTTTTGATACCTATGTTTCCCGTGGCGGGTTCAAGCTTGAGCATGCCCTAAATGAGTTTTCCCTGGATGTAAGCGGATTGGTAATGCTTGATGCTGGCTCTTCCACAGGAGGTTTTACCGACTGTCTGCTCAAGCGTGGTGCAAGACTTGTACATAGTGTAGACGTGGGATATAACCAGCTGGATTGGAAACTCCGCACTCATGAGCAAGTGCAGGTACATGAACGGCAGAACATCATGACCTTGGAGGCCTTGGATCCTTCTTGTGATGCGGCAGTGTGCGATCTTTCCTTCCGTTCCATTGCAGGGGCGGCAAGCCATATCCTTTCACTCTGCAACAATACCTGGTTGGTCTCTCTGATCAAGCCGCAATTTGAGGTTCCGAAGGGCTTGGAGGATTTCAATGGAGTTGTTGAGGACCCATTGGTCCTTAGGGAAGTAATGCTTAGGGTGTTTGATTTGCTCGAAGAGGATAAAGTGGGCATACACGAACTGGCAAAGAGTCCGCTCAAGGGTCACAAAGGTAATGTTGAATTCCTTGCACTTCTGAAACCGGAAGTCGGAATGGATAAGGATTCCTTTGCATCTCGAGTTATGGCTCTACTGGCCTAACGGCTCACCCTCGACCAATATAACTAGATCCTTGACCTGGTTGGATGTCAGTGCAGTGGTTTTCATCTGTTCTTTTGCTTTCTCAATATCCAAGCTATCCAAGAAATCCTTACTAACATCAACAAAAAGAATTTTGTTCGATAGCGTAACTCCGATAAGGGAGGTTCCCGGATTGATGTAGCTCACCAATCCCGAGCTGAGCGCCTCTCTCGTAGGCCCCTTAAGTAATGCCTCAAAACTATCATGGTACCGGCTTCCTCCCCTTCGTTTTGTTTGTAGGGAGACAAGCTGTTGCTCTCCACTGGCTGTTATGAATGCGACCTGTACTGTTCTGACCTGAGACGAGAGGACAGGGCTATTCTCTTCTTGCCGGGCATATTGAAGGACACCACTGGAAACGACGGCTTGGCGAACCCTTGGATACCCAAGAGCAAAGACTCCAAGGGTGAAAAGAATCCATGCTAACAGTATAAATAGGGGAGAGATAGTGCGCCTTGGTTTGTGAGCTTCATCGATTTCCATGGGGTCATTCTACCAGAACTGTTGGAGGGTTTCCAGCTTTACATCTGACCATAAAGTCCGTATAGTACATTACATATGAGGATATTCAAGGGTATAGCGGCTTCCGAGGGGCTCGCAAAGGGCAAGGCGTTGGTGCATCGTAACGCCGCAAGTGCTGCAGAAAAACGGCATATCCTTGCTGATGGCGTGACAGCAGAGCTTGATAAATTCAAGGGAGCTGTTCATGCGGCGAGAGCACATCTGCAAGAACACAACACCAGCAAGATTTCCAAAGAGTCGAAGGATATCCTTGAGACCCACTTGATGATGCTTGATGACCCCGAGTATATCGGGCAGATCGAGGCATATATCACAACCAACTTGGTGTGCAGCCAATGGGCCATCGATTCTGTAACGAATGAGATGGTACGTCTGCTCGAACAATCCACCGATGAGCTGCTGCGTGAACGAGCTCTCGATTTCAAGGATATCTCACTCCATCTGATTGCTGCAGTCAAGGGAGATGGACAGCGGCCGTTGGAAGCGCTTGACGAGGATGTGGTCCTGGTTGCTGATTACCTCATGCCTTCTGAGTTGTTCAGCATGGACAAGACCCATATCCTTGGGATTAGCCTTGATGGGGGAGGCAGAGCAAGCCATGTGGCAATCCTTGTACGTGCCTTCAATATTCCTACGGTCCTTGCCACTGGGACCGCTTCCAGAAATGTGAAGGACGGTGATGAGATCATCTTGGATGGATCGTATGGGGAGGTCTATGTCCGTCCTGACTTGAATGTCGCACAGATGCTTGATGAGCGTTTTGCCCTCTGGCAGGAACATGAAGGTGAACTGAAGAAGATGGCTGGCCTTCCCACCGAGATGACCGATGGGCATACCCTGTTGCTGAAGGCAAATATCCAGACCAGTATTGAAGTCGATGCTGTCAAGGAGAGTGGTGCTAGTGGGGTTGGATTGTTCCGCTCAGAATTCCTTTTCATGGAGTCCCTGGAACTTCCTTCAGAACAACGGCAGTTCGAGGCATACAGGCATGTCCTGGAAGCCGTTTCTCCTAAACCGGTTACAATCCGTACTATCGACATCGGTGGTGACAAGATTGTGAAAGGTCTCGGAATTGATGAGAAAAATCCCGTACTTGGGTGGAGGGCTGTACGATTCTGCCTCTCCCGAAAGGATATTTTTACCGTACAGCTGAGAGCATTGCTCCGCGCCAGCGTATATGGTAAGTTGCAGATCATGTTTCCAATGATCAGCGGGGTCGAGGAGCTGAATGCGGTCTTGCATCTTCTTGAGCATGTCAAGGAGGATTGCAGGAATGAGCAGATCCCCTTCGATCCTGACATTAAAATTGGAACTATGATCGAGGTACCGTCTGCAGCCTTGTGTGCAGACATCTTGGCAAAGAAGGTCGACTTCTTCTCAATCGGAACCAATGACCTGATCCAGTATACCATTGCTGTCGATCGGGGTAATGAGAAGATAGCCTACCTGTATCAGCCATTTCACCCCGGGGTGTTGCGATCGATCCACATGATCGTAGAGAAAGCCCACCAGAACAACATACCGGTAAGCCTCTGCGGGGAGATGGCTTCCGATCCTCTCTGTTCCGTGCTGTTGGCCGGTATGGGGTTGGATGAATTGAGCATGGGGTCCCAAAGCCTCCTGCAAGTGCGAAAAATCTTGCGCTCGGTCTCTTCTGAAGATGCGCGGGCGCTGGCACAGCAGGTCTTGGAAATGGACTCCTATCTCACAATAAATACGTTTATAAGGGAGTGGATGCATGACCGATTCGATCATTTCACCACCATCTGACACACAAGATTCACCGGCTAAGATTCCGGTTATCTCTATTGTAGGCCGCCCCAATGTGGGGAAGTCCACATTGTTCAATCGCTTAATCGGCAAAAGACGGGCAATTACCGATCCGACCCCAGGGGTTACCCGTGACTTGATACCTGAGCGCTGGTACCTTGGGAACCATCCTGTAACACTTGTTGATAGTGGTGGGGTTAAGGTAGAGCGAGAAGGGTTTGATGACCTGGTTGCCAATAAGAGTTTAGGCCTTCTCTCACAAAGTGATGCCATCATTTTTATGATGGAATGTACTGCTGTAACGGCAGAGGACGAAGAATTACTGAAAGCATTACGTCCATATAGTGAGAAGGTCCTGCTTGTTGTAAACAAGGTTGATGACCCCAAGCGTGATGACCTAGTCTGGGAGTACTACCAGTATGGATTCCAACGTGTGGTGGGAATATCTGCCGCTCACGGATTAGGCATTGAAGATTTGGAAGATACGCTGCTTGGTATGCTGGAAATGGTAAGCCTTGATGAAGCTCCTGAAGAAGCAGAGCGCGTGAAGCTGGCTATTATGGGTAAGCCCAATACAGGCAAGTCCACCCTTACTAACCTCTTGGTCGGTTCAGATGTTTCAATTGTCAGTGATATTGCGGGTACTACCCGTGATGTTGTCATGGGAACTTTCTCATACAAGGGTAGTGACTTTACCGTACTTGATACTGCAGGTATCAGGCGTAAGAGCAAGGTTGAGGAGGACGTGGAATACTACTCCGTCAATCGTGCCATCAAGACCATCGATGAGGCTGATGTAGTGTTGTTGATGGTGGATGCTGTCGAGGGGCTCTCAGACCAGGATAAAAAGATAGCCAACCTTATTGTACGTAGGGGCAAGGGGATCATCTTGGTATTGAATAAGATTGACTTGCTCCCTGGAATTGGGAACGAGTTGCAGGCTATCAAGGACAGGATCAGGTTCCTGTTCCCCATCCTCGGCTTTGCGCCCATCACGTCAATCAGTGCTCTCAAAGGGCAGGATATTGGCAAGCTACTCGATACAGTATGGGGGGTATGGAAGCAGCTTAACAAGCGTGTTGACACTTCTCAGCTGAACGAAGCGATCAAGGAGTGGGGAGAGGCCTATCAGCCCCCACGAGGAAGCATGGGGCATTACAAGGTATATTACGGTACTCAGTTCAGTGCCAACCCAGTGAAGTTCCTTATGTTCGTCAACCGAATCAAGGACTTCCCGCAGATTTATGTCCAGTACCTGAAGAACTGTATTCGCCGAGACCTGGGATTCACCCAGATACCCATCGAGGTAGATCTCCGTGAACGTAAGAGAAATCCCTCCTTGCATGAAAGAGGACCTAAAAAGCCAGTAGTGGAAGGTCCAAAGACCGAGGTGAAGCGTAATGTTGGTGGAAGAGCATTTGCAAAACCAAAAGGGACCAAGCCAGGTAACGTGGCTTCAGTTGACAAGTCACGTAAACGAATTGAAAAACAGGCAAAGCGTACCACCGGTAAGAAACGAGGTTGAGGATGGGGTATCTGCAAGAGAAAGGTATCAAGGTTCTCGCGCTCGATATTGATGGTACCCTCTATCCGAAGAGGATGCTCAATGTAAGAATGGTTCGTTCCCTGTTTCCTTCCCTTCTCCTTGCCAAGGCTTTCAACTGGGCAAGAAAGGAGTACCGTAGGGTGCAGGATCTGCACCCTACCTTTCCAGAGAATCGAGAAGGTCTAATACATCGACAGGCTCAGCTGGTTGCTTCCCGATTGAGGGGGAAGTGGACGAATGATCAGGTTAAGGCCGCTGTTGAGGGACAGTTCTATCAGGCTTGGGAGCGTTCTTTCTTGAGTATCAAGGCGTATCCAACAATGGTTGAGACACTTGAACAAGTACATGCGGAAGGTGTGAAAATTGCGGTTTTCAGTGATTTTCCCTTGGCTGATAAGTTGCAGACACTTGGTATTGCTGATTTGGTAGACTATGCCCACAGTACTGAGGAAAGCGGATATTTGAAACCAAGTGCAAAAGCATTTTCCTTCTTACTTGATCGCTTGCAGGAGGATCCCAGTAAAGTGCTCTATATGGGCGACAGTTACACCAAGGATTGCCGTGGTGCAAAACAAGCAGGGATGCATTCCTGCCTGATAAGCAAGGATACCCACAAGAGTTTCCCTGAAGCTGACTTGGTGGTAAGCTCTTGGAAGGAGTTTGCTTCTCTGGTACTCTGAGGATATTCTGGTAGGAGGTTTTTCGATGGGACTCGAGCTTTTGCTTCCGGTAATCCTGTTTATCATCACGCTCATTATCATCTACATGCTTCGTGTAGAAGATAAGCGTGATCGCCGTTTGGATCTCATGAAGCAGAAAGTAGGACAGTTTTCCCGGGAATTGGAAGCCTCCCGTAATCAGTTCAAAGACACCTCCCAGCAAGTTGAGGAGAGGATCAACCACCGAATTGATGCGGCCAACCAGATGCTTCTTAGGATAGAGACCCAGATGACGGACCTTGAGGCGAGGAGTGATGATCTCTCCAAACTACAGGGAGTGCTCAATACCTATCGGGATTCTCTTACCAAGCTAGGAACTACCACAGCACAAGTGGAAGCACGTATAGGGCACACAAAACAAGAAATTCAACGTATTGAAGCAGTAGATGCAACGATCAGCCATTTTGATGAACGTATAGAGGCTTTCAAGCAGATGCTTCAGGAGGCAGTTGAAGAGGGTAGCAACTCAATCAGCCAACAACAGCTAAAGGTAAAACAGCTTCTTGATTCATCCTATGCAAAGCTACAGGAATATGAAGCAGAGGTCCAGGAAGTGGAGCGGCAGAACCAGAGTCGTGTGGCGGGCCATGCAGAGACACTGAAAAGCAATGAGGCAGACTCACTCTCAATCATAACATCTCAATTGGCAAAAATCAGACAACTCGGTGACGATGCAGAGCAGATAATTGCCAATAGTAGACGTGATTTGGAAGCGGTGAGGGAACAGGCTTTCCAGGATGTGAATGAACAGAAGAATCAATACGAGTTTATCAAGACAGAAAGTCAGAAATACTTCAGGACAGAGAGAGAGAGCCTTCTTTCCTTGATTGAGGAGGTAAAGAGTCGTATCTCTGAGACACTCTCCCAATTCAGTCAACAATGTGACCATGATATGGAAGTTGTGTTCGCGCATACCATAACCAAGACAGACCAAGCGTTCCAGACCATGATTCATACAGTCTCTTCGTATCTGGAAGAGTTGCAACAGCGAATGGAACAGGCTCAAATGATGAGCCAAAAACTGGAACAGCAGGAGCACGACAGTTTGCATGTATTCAGTGATGAAATCCTGCAACTCTGTGAGCAGCATGACCAAGCAACTGAGAACTTACGCAAGAGTGGGCGTAAGCAAGAGGAGCTCCAACAGATCATTCTGCATCTCAGGGAAGAGGCTACTGCACTGCAGGAAACGTTGAGTGAAATGAAGAAGAATCATGAAGCATTGGCCACCGAACACGCACAAGAACAACAAGCGAAAGAGCTTCTAGCAGCTTCTTTTACAGCGCTTACCCTACAGCTCACAGAGAAACAAGAAGCTTTGCATAACGTTGAACAGACTCTGCAAACCAGACAGGAAAAGCTTGCTTCTCTGGAGCAGGAACAAACAGTTCCAGAGGATCAGATTCCAAATGAAGAAACTAAGAGAGAGGATGAGTCTGAAATAGAGGATGAGTCTGAAATAGTGGATGACCATTCGCCTTGGGTTGAATACGTCCCTGAGGGTGATGAGGAAGAAATCTCTTTGGATGACGAAGACGATAAAACTACTTGACGCTTGCACATCGGTGTGAGTATGTTATCGGCAAGCCCAGGGGTGGGCTACTCTTTACGCTATACACTATTAAAAGCTACGGCCTGGCATATGCAAGTAATTGCATGTTGGGCTTGTGAATAGACATGTGCCCGTATCTTTTGCTGGCATATGGGAAATTGAGGAATAGAATGGAAAAGAAACAGAATGAAAGCAAGTCCAAGAGTGCACAGCCTACTGTTGATTCAGAAGTGAAAGAGGAATTTCACACTCAAGAAAGTGAAAATCAGCCTGCACAAGAGCAAGAAGTGCAGGAATTGTCTGAAGTGGAACAGAAGGAGTTGGAAATCGTGCGATTGAAGGAACAGCTTGCTACTGCACAGGAAGAAGCCGCCTCTTTGAAGGAGCAAATGCTTCGTGACCGTGCTGATCTTGAGAATTATAGGAAACGTCTTCTCCGCGATAAGGAAGAGACTGTGAAGTTTGCAAATGAAAACCTGATCAAGGATCTTCTGCAACCTCTTGACGACCTTGGACGAGCGCTCCAGGCAGCAGAGGCTACAAAGGACTATGAAAAAGTGCATGATGGTGTGGTCATGGTTAATAGTCAGCTCTACTCCACCTTGGAAAAAAACTGGGGCTTGCAGAGAATTGAATCTGTAGGGAAAGAGTTCGACCCGCTTGAGCATGAAGCCTATCAAATGGTTGTTGATAATTCCTTGGAACACGAAGTGGTGCTGGAAGAGTACGTCGTCGGGTATAAATTACATGGCCGGGTGCTCAGACCTGCAAAGGTAAAAGTTGGCAAGCCAAACGTTTGACGATTGGATGCGGTATGAGTACCTTTGGTTCACGGGTAAGAAACCCGTATTGAATATTTGATAGTTAATTTGGAGAGGAGAAATATAACATGGGAAGAATTATTGGAATTGACTTGGGGACTACCAATAGCTGCGTAGCAGTAATGGAAGGAAATGATCCCGTGGTCATCGCGAACAGCGAAGGTCAGCGGACAACCCCTAGTGTTGTTGGATTTACTGCCAAGGGAGACCGCCTGGTTGGGCAGCCTGCCAAGAACCAGATTGTTACCAATGCTGAGAATACCGTGTATTCCATCAAGCGCTTCATGGGTAGAAAGTACCGTGAAGTTCCTTCTGAACTCCAGAAGGTCTCCTATAAGGTAACCGCTGGAAGTAGCGATGAAATAAAAGTTGAGATTCGCGGAGAGTCTTTCTCTCCCCAGGAAATTTCTGCAGCAGTACTGCAGAAAATGAAGAAGACAGCTGAGGACTATCTTGGTGAACCGGTTACTGAAGCCGTTATCACCGTCCCTGCATACTTCAACGATGCTCAGAGACAGGCTACCAAAGATGCCGGTAAGATTGCTGGGCTTGATGTAAAGCGCATCGTAAATGAGCCCACTGCAGCTGCGTTGGCTTATGGTTTGGGCAAGGATGCTAATCGTGAGGAAAAAATTGCCGTCTACGACCTTGGTGGTGGTACCTTTGATATCTCCATCCTTGAGCTTGGAGATGGTGTATTTGAAGTAAAATCCACGAATGGCGATACCCACCTTGGTGGTGATGACTTTGACCAGCGAATAATTGACTGGATTGTCGGTGAGTTCAAGAAATCCAATGGGATTGACCTGGCAGCTGACAAGATGGCATTGCAGAGACTGAGAGAGTCAGCAGAGAAAGCAAAGATTGAGCTTTCCAACTCAACCAGCACTGATATCAACTTGCCGTTCATCACCGCTGACAGCAGTGGTCCAAAACACCTGCAGATGACATTGACCCGTTCAAAGTTTGAGCAGTTGGTTGCCGACTTGATTGAACGCTCAAAGCTACCTGCCCAGAATGCACTTCGTGATGCAGGCTTGACCGCTGCAGATATTGATGAAGTCATCCTGGTTGGTGGATCCACAAGAATTCCTGCAGTACAGGCTATGGTTCGTGAGCTGTTCAAGAAGGAGCCCCACAAGGGTGTAAACCCAGATGAAGTAGTTGCTATGGGAGCTGCAATTCAGGGTGGTATTCTCGGTGGTTCTGTGAAGGATGTGCTTTTGTTGGACGTTACCCCGCTCTCCTTGGGTATTGAAACCCTTGGTAGTGTTTGCACCCGTCTGATCGAGCGGAATACAACTATCCCAACCCGGAAGAGCCAGATCTTCAGTACTGCCGCTGATGGGCAGACTGCTGTGAGTATCCATGTTCTTCAGGGTGAGCGAGAGATGGCCAGCCAGAACAGAACACTCGGAAAGTTCGATTTGGTTGGTATTCCTGCAGCCCCTCGTGGTGTACCGCAGATTGAGGTTACCTTCGACATTGATGCCAACGGTATTGTCCATGTATCTGCAAAGGATCTGGGTACCGGTAAGGAACAGAAGATTCGTATCGAATCCTCCAGTGGTCTAAGCGAAGATGAGATCGACAAGATGGTCAAGGAAGCTGAAGCACACGCTGAAGAGGACAAGAGAGAACGTGCTCGTATCGATGCCCGTAATGAAGCTGACAGCTTGATCTACTCCACCGAGAAGTCCCTTAAGGATTATGGTGATAAGATCAGCAGTGAGGATAAGGCTACCATCGAAAGTGCTGTTGCAGACCTTAAGGGTGTCATGGACAACCAGAGTGCAACTGCAGAAGAGATCAAGGCCAAAGTTGAAGCCTTACAGCAAGCTTCCTACAAGCTGGCTGAAGAAGTCTATAAGCAGAGTGCAGCCTCTGGCGCTGAGGGCGCTGAGGGCGCTGAGGGCCAAGCACAGGATTCTGCCTCTCAGGAATCAACCGGGGAGACTAAAAAGCCCAAGGACGGCGTTGAAGATGCCGACTTTGAGGTCGTAGACTAAGGAGTCGATTACAAGGTACTATATTTAAACGGCTTACCATCATGTCGGCTTCGGCCGACATGATGTTTCTAAAGCCAATCTGTTCTAAGGAAGTCGCACCGTGGCGAAACGTGATTATTATGAAGTGCTTGGAGTTGGAAAGACTGCAACACTAGACGAAATTAAAAAGGCATATCGCAAACTGGCAATTGCCAACCACCCAGACCGCAATCCAGGGGACAAGGCAGCCGAGGATCGCTTCAAGGAAGCAACTGAGGCATATGATGTTCTTGGTGATGAAAAGAAACGCAAAATGTACGATCAATACGGTTTTGCGGGAGTTGATGGCGCCAATGGGGGTGGCCATGACTACTCCAATGTGTACCGTGATTTCAGCGACATTTTTGGTGGTGGCTTTGGCGGTGGTGGTTTTGAGGATATCTTCAGCTCCTTCTTCGGAGGTGGTGGTGGAAGATCACAAGGCCGGGGTGGCCAGAGAGGCCCGGAAGCAGGTTCTTCTCTCCGGTATGACGTGGATATCGATTTTAAGGATGCAGTTTTTGGCACGAAGATTGAAGTTGCGTACTCTCATCAAGTAGCATGTGATGTCTGTCATGGAAGTGGGAGCGAAGGTGGATCTGGGACCAAGATTTGTCCGACCTGTAATGGATCAGGACAAGTCAGGCGAAACAGTGGGTTCTTTGCAATCGCCAGTGCCTGCCCTACCTGTGGCGGTAGTGGGCATGTCATTGAAAATCCCTGTTCATCCTGCCATGGCTCTGGGTTGAAGAGAAAGCAACAGAAGGTGAAAGTCTCCATTCCTGCTGGAGTTGATACCGGTAGCAGGGTGGTTCTTAGAGGAATGGGCGATGCAGGCCCTAATGGAGGTCCTGCCGGGGATTTGTACGTGTACATCAATGTAAAATCCCATAAGTACTTTGTTCGTCAAGACTATGATCTTTTTTGCCAGATCCCCATCTCGATAACGCAGGCCTCTTTGGGTGGAGAGATAAAGGTTCCTACCATCGATGGTAATTCCATCAAGGTGAACATTCCTTCTGGTATCCAGAGTGGTAAAATGCTGCGAGTAAAAGGTCGGGGAGTTACCAAACTCAATTCAACTGACCGTGGTGACATGTATATCAAACTACAGGTCCAGATTCCCAAGCGATTGGGAATGAAGGCGAAGAAGTTGATGCAGGAATTAAGTGCTGCATTGGGTGAGGACGAGTCTCCCAATCCAGTTCCTTTCGAAGCGTAATGAATTGGGCTGCCATGGATGGTAGCCTTTTTATCGCGTAATGCATAGGAGCATTGCATGGGTGAGAAGATAATTGGCTTTCATGCCATAGAAGAAGGTCTGAAGAAGGCTTCCTCAGGGTCGGTGCTCTACATCGCCAGAGGAATGGGTGGGCATACCCAAGATTTGGAAAGACAAGCTCGACTGAGCTCGAAAGTTGTAGTCAAGAAGATTGCAAAGGTTGAAATGGACCGAATGGTCAGTCAGGCGGACCATCGGGGTGTTGTACTGGATCTTGTGAGTTCTGCACAGGAGTTGGGTGGCAAGGTTCAGAACCTTTCAGTAAAAGATTTCTGCAAGAATCTTAAGGCTGACGATCCTGCGGTGGTTCTGGTGCTTGACGAGATTACCGATCCTCAGAACCTTGGAGCCATTCTTCGCTCAGCAGATCAGTTTTCTGTATCCCTTGTTGTAATTCCAGACAGACGGAGTGCCCATGCGAACAGCACGGTCATTAAAGTCTCTTCTGGGGCGGCACATTATGTACCCATGGCACAGGTTACAAACATCAACCGTGAAATTGAGTACTTGAAGAGCCAAGGGTTCTGGGTGTACGGCGCGGCTATGGATGGGCAGGCGGTATACAAGACGACATTCCCTAATAGAACCGTATTGGTAATGGGGAATGAAGGAAAAGGAATTGGGCAACTTACCCAACGGCTTTGCGACCATATGGTTACCATTCCTATGACCGGTCACATCGATTCCTTGAATGTTTCTGTTGCAACAGGGATCCTCCTTTATGAAGTGAGAAGACAACAGGCAACGAAATAGATTCTGACAACATTAATATTTGTGATTAGGGGTGCCATTGTGGCACCTCTTTTGGTATACTTTGTTTCGTTTACAAAGTACAAATTTAACTGGAGCGTATGGAATGCGTATAACTCGAGTATTGATGTGTTATCTTGTAATGTGTCTCCTATCTACCTCGATTTTTGGGGCAGTAAATCAACAGAAGATCTATAGCTTGGACAGTGATGTGTATGATGCTCTAGAGGTGCTCTATATCCACCAAGGGTTATCCCTTCCCTCAACCACTGGTCCTTATAGTCAAGCTGAGCTTTCCCTGATGATTGAGAAGATAGATGCTTCTCAGCTGAAAGGGGCAATGCAGCATGCTTACGAGTACGTACAGGCTGTCCTTTCTCTTGAGCCAAAGGTTCAGGGGGATGGTATTGGACTAAGCTGGGGCTTTGATGCAACCTTGGAGACCTACACCCACTCTGATACCACAAACTTCACAGGAAGAGAATCTTGGAACTATGACGCAATCAACCATAAGCCTCTTCTTACGGTAAGCTTGGAAACTTGGCCCTCTGATTCCTTCTACGGGTATTCGGAGTTTAGTGTAGGGAATACCTATACATTGGATAATGGATTTGGTACTACAACATTTGGGACGAATGTTCCAATGGTTCCACCTTCTATAATGACTGACCTAGACTTCAATATGCCTTACAGAGCTTTTGTATCTACTGGAGGAGATCATTGGAGTTTTCAACTTGGTCGCGATCGATTGAGTTGGGGAGCAGGGCATACTGGCAACCTCATGGTAAGTGATTCCTTCAAGTACCATAACATGGCCCGTGTGACCACCTTCAGTGATCGGTTCAAGTACACCTTTGTGACATCATTTTTCCCTCATCCTAGTCAGTACTATGATGAAGGGGCAGCAATGGGAGCAAGTACTCCCAACGAAGGAGATGGTCAGGAAGAAGCATTGAATGGCATCTACATGTTCATGTCACATCGACTCGAGTGGAGGATGCTTCAAGATAAAGTAGGGCTCACATTGACTGAGAGTATCATGTACCAAAGTAAGGATAATTACTTGGATATACGGATTCTCAATCCTGCTATGATCTTCCACGACTACTATATCCGCAGCAATGCAAACTCAATACTAGGCCTTGAAATTGACTATACTCCTGTGAATGGATTAAACATCTATGCTCAGGCAGCGGTGGATGAGTTCTCCCTGCCTGGCGAGCCGGTTCCCAGCGACACGGAAACGAACTTCCCTGTTACTTTTGGATATCTTGCTGGAATCAAGGGTGTTGTTCCCCTCTCTGGTGCAGTTGGCTATGGTTCCTTGGAATTCGCTTATACAGACCCCTATCTCTACCTTCGTTACTCAGAGACTTCATCACCTGATGATTCGAGCTCGGGCTACGATGACTACGGTCTCAACTATGTAGGGGCCATCAGGGAGTTTACCAATGAATCTGGGATGCGTTACAACTCTGAATTCATCGGTTATACCTACGGCAATGATGCATTGGTGGTCAATCTCAACGGTGGTATGAAGTCCTATGGGAAGTGGAATCTGAGTGGGAATGTGTTCTATATGGCCCATGGCACCTTTGACATGTTCACCTACTGGACCAGAGTCGGGGGAGGGGTGGCAGATATTCCAACAACGCCTACATCCGGTGGGAGTGTCGGCAACTATGCTGATCCCTCTTATACTTCCCGTAATGCAGTAGAGCATACCCTCATTGCAGGGCTCTATGGCTCGTATCAAATTACCGATACCATGAGGACATTTGGACAGCTGGACTACATTACCATCAACAACTACCAGAATATCTCAGGACAGAAGGCGAGTGATATTCAGCTTACCCTTGGCCTGAGCTACACAATCTGATAAGGAAGTGCGTGTGAGACGACTATCCATTATTCTGTTGTTGATTGGAATAAGCGTGGGACCACTTCTTGCCACCACCGGCGCACAGGAAGTGATCCCGCTCTCTGATCCCATCTATCAGGAGATGGACCTCCTATACTTGATTACAGGAACAGGAACCCCTTCCGCTTCCAGGCCTTGGACGAAAGCTGAAGCTCAGAATATACTCTCTTCTGTGTCTTCAGGAGAGGAGGGGAGCACGCAGCATGCGCTCTATGCTTCTATATATCAAACGGTATATGAATCACTTCGTTGGATTTTTCCTGACGATTTTGCTCTCTCGGCGAACCTGGATATCTCCCTAGAGGGCTATGCCCATCATAACCTATCGTATAACTCCTTGGGGCAATGGGATTATGCTTTCCCGGATAGAAAACCTCTGGCTAGACTCCGATTGGATATGGCAATATCAGATTTTTTCTACACCTATAGTGATCTGCAATATGGATATGGACTTTATACATACGACGATGTCATTCCACATCTAGCGGATGATCATGATTCCTTTGGCGCGCTTATCCCTGAGGCTAGTACCAATAATATATACTATATAGATGGGTCTACCCCCCTCATACAATATCAGAAACGTTTTGCAAACAACCTGATTCCTGCAAGCAAGCATTTCGACTTCCAATGGCCAAAACGCGCAGTATTCTCTGTTGGTTCCGAGCATTGGAATCTTGCCTTCAGCCGAGATAGGATTTCATGGGGTAACTCTCGGATTGGAAACTTCATCTTGGATGATCATGTAGATTTTCATGAGTATCTTCGGTTCACTGCCTTCTCAAAATACTTTAAATATGAGGCATTGACGGTTTTCTTCGATACCTACTATGCCAATGAACCACATATTCGTATGTTGCTTGCCCATCGTCTGGAATTCCGACCTTGGGAGAAATTGACGCTTGCAGTTAGTGAGAATGTCATGTACAAAGATGATTTTCTGGATTTCAGATTTCTCAATCCATCATTTATCTATCATAACCTGCATCAGGAAAGTAAATTCAACGCAATCGCACATGCTGAACTGGCTTACGTCCCTGTTTCGGGGGTTCGTCTATATGGACAGTTTGCCTTGGACCAGGCAGTTGCACCTAATGAGGACCCTGATGAAGAGGATACAGCCTGGGCTCTTTCATTGGGACTGGAAGTGGCAAAGCCACTGGAGCATGGTGTGCTCTCCAGCGTAGTAGAAGCTTCCATGGCTCTACCAAGTATGTATCGCAGGGATCATGTTGACTTCTTGATGATCCGGCGGTATGCAGGACTCGGGAAGACAGTGCATCTGCTTGACTACATCGGTTCACCCTATGGGGGTGATGCCTTGGTATTTCTCTCTGAGACAAACTACCATGTTCCCTCAGTTGGTACCCTGTCACTGACTTTCACAGCTGCCTTGAAAGGCGAGATAGATATGTATACACCAAGTATTGGTGGTACCACTGATTATGGTGCTGTCCTTTTCTCCCAAAATATGATCTCCACAGCTTTATGTGCAACTCTCTCTGGGATGAAGGAGCTGGATCTAAAAGGCTCAGGTATTGAGAGATGGGAAATCTATTCCAGTCTCTCGTGTCTCTCATTTGGGGAATATTTACAATCAAGTCATACGTTTACTCTGGAGTCTTGGGATATCCAGGTTGTTTTTGGAACCTCAGTTACTTTCTAATGACAAATGTACAGTGAGAAAATTATGTCACAAGTTAATCGGTATTCATTGACGGCAAGGGTAAACTGAGGGTAGGATGAAAGTAGAGATGGACCTTGTTTATGTGTTTCCTTCTAACAATGGTCTTTCTTCTGGAGTTCTGAGACGATTTCTTCTGACCGTTCCCTTTGCGTGGGGGGAATCGAAAAGTTGACGGCTGCCTGGGGAGGTGGCCGTCAGTCTTGAGGAACTATGGAACGGTAGAGCATGAGACTTCACTGTGGGGTGTGAGGTCTCATTGCTTTTTTTGGGGAATTTTTGGTTTTAGTTCTCGAAAAACCGGTTTCCAATATCTTGCCGATACCAGGCACCTTCAAAATTTACCTGTTTGACACCTTTATATGCATTCTTGTTTGCATTCATGATATTATAGCCGATTCCCACCACTGTGACACAACGTCCACCGGTGGTAACCAATTTATCTTCATACTCTTGGACTCCTCCAAAAAAGTATCGAGGAGCACCTTCGAAGCTATTGTACAGCAGGGGAGCCGGCATTGGCTCAAGGTTTTTCCCAATAATGGGTTTTTCCGGATACCCATCAGAAGCAACCACCAAGGCTACTGCTGATTGATTGGAAACCTCAAGATTGAGGGATGAAAGCGTATCATGTTTCATGGCATCAAGAATATCGACAATGTCCGTATTGATGAGTGGAACGAATGCCTGAGCGGCAGGATCGTTGAATCGAACGTGGTAGTCAACTAGAATCGGCCCATTCTTTGTAATGATGACACTAATGGTCAGCACACCCTTGTAGGACATTTTTTCTGCCTTCAGTCCGAACAATACCGGTTCAATGATTGAGTCGACAAGGGCGTCACTAAGAGGTTTCTGGAGTGGAACCGGGCAAATGGAGCCCATGCCTCCAGTAGGCAGTCCTCCCTCCTCGACTTTCATGTAGTCGCTTGAGGTAGGAAGCATAAGATACCCTTTATTATCCAAGAAGAGGGTGATGGTTATGGGAAGGCCGTTGAGGTGTTCTTCCAGAATGATCGGGCCAGTTGCAAGCAATCCTTTGGAAAAATCCATGAGGGTGGAGTAATCTGTTGAATCTACCATGACCCTGCTGGGTGCAATAGCATTGCTCTTCACCACGAATCGTTCACCTTCGTGACGTTTTAAATACTCTGAGAGTTTTTCTTCATCATCGAAGAGAACGTGGGAAGAAGTAGGAATATTGTGACGGTCGGAAAACATACGGGCAAAATTTCGATCGCCTTCAAGCTTCAAAGCCCGGTTGGGTGCTCCGAACGTATCGATTCCCCGTTCGTTGAGAAAGTCGATGACACCTGTAAAGAGTGGTGCCTCTGTACCCACAAAGACGAAGTCGATACCATGGGTTTGGCAAGCCTCGTATACCTGCTCAGGGTCAGAAGGGTCAATTGACAGATTTACCGCAATTGTCTTAGTTCCTACATTGCCAGGTGCTACATACAGACCATCAATCAGACGACTTTGAGAGAACCACCATGCAATGGCATGGTCTTTCGCTCCGGACCCTAACACTAATACTCTCATTGCATTTCCTTCCCGATGTGATTACTCAAATAAACGTACCATTTTACCGCTTTACAGGTCAACAAGTGGGCTGAGAGCCTCAAGATACTGTTCACGCTTGGAGGCATGTACCACCGCTTGCTTAATTGTTGAGGTATTAGGAATTCCTTTCAGGTAACTGCAGGTATGTTTTCTCATCAATGTACATGCCGTTGTTTCTCCAAAGGTATGGATCATGAGATCCAGGTGCCGCAGAATGGCAACCCTTCTCATATCCACGGTGATAGGCTCAGGTTCCCTGCCTTGCAAGATAGCTATGGCCTGAGAGAATATGAAGGGATTACCAATAGCCCCACGTGCATACATCACTCCATCGATACCGGTTTCTTCAAGCATTCTCTTGGCATCTTCTGCCTTGAATAGATCACCGGAACCGAAGATTGGTATCTGGTAGTTGTGTTTGACCGTGTACTGCTTGAGTTCAGTGAGCTTGCTCCAATCAGCAAATGGCGCATAGCCTTGGCTACGGGTCCGTGCATGGAGCGTCAATGCACTTGCCCCTCCATCCAGGGCAGCTTGTGCAAATTCTAGAAAGTTCTCGCTCTGTGCATCCCATCCTGTTCTAAACTTGACTGATACAGGGATGTCTGTCTCCTCCTTGATGATGCGGACCACCTCAGTAATGAGTTTTGGTTGCTTCATCATGGCTGAACCTGCTCCGGTCTTGGTAACCTTGGGTACCGGGCAACCGCAATTGATATCGATCACCTCGGGCTGGTAAGGTTGGAGCTGTTCAATGGCTTCCTTGAGAGAATCGGTGCTTCCCATGAATAATTGAACCGCGTACTGCTTTTCGTTGGGTGCACGATCCATGAGCGCAAGTGTTTTCTCGCCTTCTCGTGCAAGGCCTTCGGCACTTACCATCTCTGTGAATGTAAAGTCCGCTCCTGCTTCGATGCAGAGTGTTCTGAATGGAATATCTGTGTACCCGGCAAGAGGAGCTAGAAACACGTTTCCGCTTAGCATTGTCGAGCCAATTGTTACGGGGTGATAAAGGTTCTTTCTATTCATATATCCTTCGGAAGGGCAAAAGCCCTGAGGCTGTTAGCATAAAGCGTTTGTGAAAGCGCTTCAAGGGATGTTTGCCTCAGTGCTGCGAGAACAGTTGCCGTTTCCAGAATATATTGGATTTTATTACGCTCTCCCTTGTGGGAGTAGGGAGTCATAAAGGGAGCTTCGCTTTCAATGACAATCCTGTCTTCAGGAAGGCGTATAGCTACTTCTTGCAACATCCGGCTGTTCTTGAAGGTCAGGTTTCCTGCGAAAGAGAATGTAAGATTCATATCCAATGCTCGTTGTGCGAATGCCCAATCTTCTCCAAAACAGTGAAGAATTCCACCTTTTGGTGGAAGCTTTTCCTTGAGTATGGGAAGGAGGTCTTCACCTGCGTTTCGGTTGTGAATAATTACTGGAAGGTCGAGATGTTTTGCAATCTCGAGATGCTTGAGCATCAGCTCTATCTGTGTAGTCTTATCGCCCCCGAACATATGGTAATAGTCCAGCCCTGTCTCTCCAATGGCGATGACACGTTTCTTTTTAGCATGAGAGATGACCCGATCTTCCCAATCATGCCCTGGATGGGTTACTTCGGTAGGGGAAACTCCTACTGCATGATAAACATCCTTTGCGCTTTCCAAATTGGTGTAGGTCTTTTCAAAATCACTTAAACTGTTGCAGATACTCACAACATGCTTGACCGACTTGACTTTGGCAAGTTGGACAGCAAGCAGTTGTTCCATTTTGTCATCCTGGATTAGCCCTATGTGGGCGTGCGTGTCAAACAGTTGCATACCGACTCCTTGAGAAGCTTACAAGCCTGTGTGGAGGATGGGTCCACTATAGCATGGTAGGTGTGAGCCGTCAACGTTGTAACTCATATGCAGTAAAATAGTTATATACACATGTAGAGAGTTTGACAATTTATTATTGACGTGGTAGCTTTACTCCAGTGCCACCGTGAAATGGCAAAGGATATAGATGAAACGAGAACGAACGAATGCCGATAGCCGTGTCCAGAAGAACCGGCCATCAAGAGGCTATATATATTTGGTTAAAAACCCTTCTTCAAATGAGATGAGCATCTGCGCTTGGGACTCTGTGTTGTACCCAGGAACCTCAGTGGTTGCTCCCACCCGTTATGGACTTGACCTTGGGGTCATCGTCTCCGCTGCAGACCAACTGGGTAAGTCCTACGAACCCGGTTGTGATCAACCGAGATCTGCATGTTTTCATGCAGAATCCTGTCTTCCCAAGGAAGAGCGGGAAGAGGTTTATGTAGGGGAGCCGGAGGAAGCGTTGCCTTCCTACTCCCCAGAAAAAGATGAAGATCCGTGTGAATCCTGTGCTGGGTGTAATCCCCCGAGAGAACCTGAAGAGGTTGATATCTCAGGTGATGTTGTATGGATTGATCGTCTGGCAACTCCCTCCGATATGAGTCGCTACCAGGAGCAGTCAGAGAAAGAGGATGAAGCGATGAGGGTCTGTAGAGAGAAAATCGCTCATCACAAGCTTGATATGAAACTGGTGACTGCCCACTTCCTACTTGGAGAACCGAAGATTATTTTCTTTTTCACCGCAGATGTACGTGTGGACTTCCGTGAATTGGTCAAGGATTTGGTCTCTGTCTTCCGTATCCGAATCGAGCTGAGGCAGATTGGAGTCAGGGATGAGAGTCGGGTGCTTGGCGGCCTTGCTGTCTGTGGGCGTGATTATTGTTGTCATAGTGTGACCGACAAGCTAAATCCAGTCTCCATCAAGATGGCCAAGGAGCAAAATCTCTCACTGAATTCCATGAAGATTTCCGGACCATGCGGGAGATTGCTTTGTTGTCTTTCCTATGAATATGATTTCTATGTGGAGGAAAAACGTAACTATCCTCCAGAGGGAAGCAAATTAAAGGTCGGCTATGACTTGATGAAAGTTCATGAAGTTAACATACTATCGAAACGTATCATGCTCAGTGGAAGTGAAGGAAGAATGCTTACCATCCCGCAGAATGCGGTATTTTTTAATATTGACACCAAGCGATGGGAGCTTGAGAAGGAGTTTGCGAACGAATTTTTGTCAAATTGATATAAAGCATTGTATTGACCCATTTTATAGACTGTGATATGTTTTTAGACCGTCGGCACTTTGTTGCCGACCTCAACTTTAATAAATGAAATACGTATTCAAGGTAATATGTTTGGAGGTATTACGTGATTAACAGGTCTGCTGAAAAAAGAGAGCGACAGAGCCAAGTCCGGAAAATGAGAAACCGCGCAACCAAGAGCACTATGCGCACCGCAATCAAGAAATTTGATTCTGCTGTAACCGCCGGAGACAAGGAAGCTGCCGCTGTTGCTTTGGCTTTAAGTCTCAAGCTGCTTGATTCAACTGCCGGAAAGGGTGTCATCCACCACAACACAGCCAACCGCAAGAAATCCAGATTGCAGAGCCGTTTCAATAAGATGACCGATCAGGCTGCTGTATAATCAGTAAGTCAGAATGATGAACGTACCGATTGTTGATCGGTATGTAAACATGCGTATAGAACGTGTTTAAGGAGTAACCATGGCAGGACCAAAGTTGACAAAAGCAGCCATAATCGAGAGTCTCCATGAGAAGCATGGACTGAATAGAGCCGACATTCATACAATCATTGACGAGTTCTTTGAAGAAGTGAAAAACGGTCTCAGGAATGATCAGGTCATTGAGCTTCGTGGATTTGGAACATTTGAGGTTCGCACTCGTAAGGGCCGTGAAAGAGCGCGTAATCCAAAGACTGGCGCTATTGTTGCCGTCGAAACACATGGAGTTGCCATTTTCCGTCCAGGCAAAGAACTCAAAGACTATGTGTGGGATTTGCGTGATAATAAACCTGAGAAGGAATAACCTTCTACGTTTCCAATAATTAGGAGAAAATCTCTTGGTTGACTTGCATGCAAGACGGAACCTCAGAACGGTTTGTTCTGAGGTTCTTGTGTTATTAGTATCGGCATTTATCTACTCAATTGCCTTCCCTGGTCTCATCTCGGCTAATGGCATTGGGTTTGTCGCAATGGTATCCCTGATCCCTGTATTTGCAGTAATCAGAAACACAAGCTGGAAGTTGACACCCATCTATGGTTTCTTCTACGGTTTCATGTTCTATCTCTTCTTCAACTACTGGCTCAAGACCTTCCACCCCCTTGCAATCCTGATCGTACCGATTATCAAGGGAGGGGAGATGCTGGTGCTTTTCCCTGTGCTTAAGGCAGCTCAGAGACTGTTCAAGAAATACGGATACTTGGTTGAGGCGTTGGTTTGGGTTGCTTATTCCTATCTAAGTCAGGACTGGTTTGCGGGGTACCCCTATGGAACCCTCGGGTCGGCCGTGTACCGTTATCTCCCTCTTATCCAGATTTCCGAAATTTTTGGAATCTGGGGAGTCACCTTCATCTTGGTGATGCCTCAGACTTTCCTTGGTGCATATCTTCACCGTTGGTTCAGTGACCGGGAGTATTCTCTGAAGGGGTACCTGAGGGAGCATCTCGCATTTATCATCACTTATGGGATT
The DNA here is from genome assembly GCF_963666015.1 of uncultured Sphaerochaeta sp. Taxonomy (NCBI): domain Bacteria; kingdom Pseudomonadati; phylum Spirochaetota; class Spirochaetia; order Spirochaetales; family Sphaerochaetaceae; genus Sphaerochaeta; species uncultured Sphaerochaeta sp. The sequence continues at coordinate 2,374,220 of NZ_OY762555.1, forward strand.
GCTTTCCTTGCTACCTTGATTTTCGGGTTTGCATCCATGGCGTACTGGAATGCCCAGGAACCTGATAAAACCTGGCGAGTGGCTACCATTCAGCATAGCGCAGATACCTGGGAGGGCGGGTATGCTACCTACAAGCGGAACTTCAATACGTTGCGTAAGATGAGCCTGGAGGCATTGAGCGAAGACCCCGATATTATTCTCTGGTCTGAGACAGCCTTTGTACCATCAGTAGCTTGGCATGAGAACTATCCTTCTGACCCTGCTACCTCCGCCTTGGTAGAGGAGTTTGTTGAATTCGGTAAATCTCTTCCCATTCCCCTGGTAACGGGTAATCCCGAGGGCGTCATTGAAGACCCCAGTAAACCAGCTTTCGGCGAGAATGGCTCATGGAACCGTACCGATTACAACACGGTCATATTCTTTGAAGACGGAAGGATCAAGAACACCTATAGAAAGCAACACCTGGTGCCCTTCACGGAGCACTTCCCCTATGAAAAGCAGCTGCCATGGCTCTATAATCTTCTGCTTGCCAATGATTATAACTGGTGGGAGACCGGCTATGATCCTGTGGTATTTGAGACTGAGGAGGGTGTGAAATTCTCTACCCCGATCTGCTTCGAAGATGTCTTTGGGTATCTGAACGCTGACTTTGTTGCCAGTGGTGCTGATGTCATTGTAAACATGACCAATGATGGATGGTCGAAAGCTGTCTCCGCTGAGATGCAACACCTTGGTTTGGCTGTCTTCCGGTCCATTGAGAATCGAAGAACTACCGTTCGCGGTACCAATAGCGGAATGACCTGTGTAATTGATGTGAATGGAAAGATTGTTGATCCTATGGAACCGTTTACCGTTGGCTACCATATTTATGATGTACCGGTATTCAGTGGAGAATCGCACGGAAACACTGTCTATACCCGGTATGTAAATTGGTTTGCATATCTAACCGTCTACTTATCAGCAATCCTTCTTGCAGGAGGTATGCTGTATCGCTTGTATCGATATTTCACCAAGGACAGGCAGAAACCAGAATGACCTATACCAGTGCTGCTCTCTTTATCATTGGAACCGAATTGACTCGGGGGGTCATTGCTGACCGTCATACCCAAGTCATCTCAAGTCAGTTGACCCAGTTGGGGTATCGTGTTGATCGGATGGTGCTTGTCCCTGATGATGGTACCATCGGGGATGTCCTGAGGGATTGCATCGATAATTGTGATCTGGTAGTGATGACTGGAGGGCTTGGGCCAACCAGTGACGATATGACTCGTACCATCGTAGCCAATCTTGCCAAGGTTCCCTTGGTCCGTAACCAGGAAGCATTCGATACGTTGTATGAGAGAATCGGAGAGCGAATCTGGGGTGCCAATGAACAACAGACCATGATCCCTCAGGGCTTTGAGCTCATTCAAAACCCACTGGGGACAGCCCCTGGATTCAAAGGATTTATACCCGATGGAGAACGACAGATTGCCTGTGTGGCTATGCCAGGCCCCCCTAGGGAAATGAATCCCATGTTCTTTGACCAGGTAATCCCCTGGCTTGCCCAATTGATCGGGCATGACGATTTTTCTCGTAGCGAGTATTCTACCTTCCTTATCCCTGAATCTAAACTGGAGGAGCTCTGCAAGTCCATTTCCTTCAACGGAATGCAGTGGGGTACCCGGTTCCAGGATCTAAAGATAAGTTTGTATCTCGTCGATAGCAGCGAGGCTGACCGAACAGAGATGGCAAACCGTCTTCGGTCATTGGTAGGGGAATGTCTGGTGGTTGATGGGGACGTCCAGCCGTCGGCTTTGCTCACTTCGTTGCTTGAAGAACGAGGAGAAACGATGAGCACAGCTGAGAGCTGTACCTCCGGTTACATTGCAAAGCTACTCACCGACCAGGCAGGTAGTTCTGCATGGTTCTGGGGTGGGGTGGCAAGCTATGCGAATGAGGCAAAGAAGCACTTGCTTGGTGTGCGAGATGAGACTTTGGAGCAATATGGGGCAGTCAGTGAAGCATGTGTCCTGGAGATGGCTGAGGGAATGAGGCGTGTCTCGGGAACTGATTGGGCACTCTCGGTAAGTGGTATTGCCGGGCCTGATGGTGGTACGCCTGAAAAGCCGATAGGTACTGTGTGGTTTGGATTTGCCTCAAAAACTCGGGAGAGTGCAGCGGTGCAAATACATATCTCATCCTATGGGAGGGATTCGGTAAGAAGAAGAGCCTCGGTAATGGCATTAATTCTTGCAAGCCAATACATCAAAGGAGCCTGCTTGCTTGACACTGTTAAGAAGTGGCAATATATTTAAAGAACCAAACAGCGGAAAGAATTATCAGTAAGTACGTTCCAATTCCGCATATTCTTACATTCTGTATTACAAATTAAGGAACTGGGCACTAGGTGCACCTTTATATAGATGAGGTGCAACACATTTTCCCTTTTCCGTTGGAGTTAATCCTATGTCTTCCGAAGAATTAGAGTTTAATGAAGCCAGCGTGGCTGTTGCATCTGAGCAGGAATCTGTAAAGAAGCCGATGCGGCGAGTGACCCGAAAAAAGAGCCCTGTAGGAGCGAAAGCACCTGAAAGCACGAGTGATGTGGCTGAGCAGAAAGTGGAGACACAGGATGCTCCTGAGCCAAAAAAACGTCGAGGGAGACCAAAAAAGAGCGAATCTGACAAGAATGCAACAAAAAAAAGTTCTTCTGATTCTGACCAACCTCAACTCGAGTTGGAGGATAAACAGAATAGTCCTGCTCCTGAACAGGAACAGTCAGTAGATACTTCCCGTCCTCCTGCACAATACAAGCAGGAGCAGAAGAGCCAGAACCAAAACCCGAACCAGAACCAGAACCATCGCAAACCCTATAACAATAGAAACAACCGAAATTCCCAGAACAGAAACCATCCAAAAGGGTCTTATCCAAAGAGCCAGAGTTTTGGTTCTAACAGGGGAGGACGACCGAATCATCAAGAAGAATCTTCCAATGATTTACATATCGAGGAGCATCCTGAGGCTCCTGTCCTGGTGCTTGAAGATTTCACCACCCTTTCCATCGACGAACTTCGCAAGGTAGGTTTGGAACGTGGGCTGAATGCAGATACCATTCTTGACTTGCGCAAGCAGGAAATTGTTGCTGAAATTCTTCGCTTGCATACTGCAAGTGGCGGTGTAATTGTGGGAACAGGTACCTTGGAAATCCTTCCAGATGGATTTGGGTTTCTTCGTTCCCCCTCAAACAGCTATCTCTCAGGGTTGGAAGATGTCTACGTCTCTCCCGCCCAGATCAAGAGTCTTTATCTGAAGACCGGTGATGTGGTATATGGACAGGTCCGGACTCCACGTGAGAATGAACGGTTCTTTGCTATATTGAAAATATTGAAGGTAAATGGTGATGAGCCGATTACCGCAAAAATGCGTGTACCGTTTGATAGCCTGACTCCCTTGTTTCCTGACCAAAGACTTAAGCTGGAGACAGCTGAAGAGGATATGTCGACAAGGATTATTGATATGTTCTGCCCGATTGGGAAGGGCCAACGTTCCTTGATCGTCGCTCCTCCTCGTACAGGTAAGACAGTGCTTCTGCAGAAGATTGCAAACTCCATCAGTACGAATCATCCTGAAGTGGTCCTGATGGTCCTGCTGGTTGATGAACGCCCTGAGGAAGTCACTGACATGCGTCGCCATGTCAACGGCGAGGTAATTGCCTCTACCTTTGACGAGCAAGCCAGCAGGCATGTGCAGGTAGCTGAGATGGTGATTGAGAAAGCAAAACGACTTGTTGAACACAAGAAGGATGTAGTTATCCTTCTGGATTCCATCACCCGTCTAGCACGTGCCTATAACCAGACCGTTCCTGCAAGTGGTAAGATACTCAGTGGTGGTGTAGACTCGAATGCACTGCACAAACCAAAGAGATTCTTTGGTGCTGCGAGGAATATTGAATTCGGTGGCAGTCTTACCATAGTTGCTACTGGCTTGATCGAGACAGGTTCCAGAATGGATGAGGTTATCTTTGAAGAATTCAAGGGAACCGGTAACAACGAAATCATCCTGGACCGGCGTCTTGCCGACAAGCGACTCTTCCCAGCGATCAACATCAAGAAGAGTGGAACCCGTCGTGAAGACTTGTTGTTGCCTTCTGATGAAGCTGCCAGAATCTGGCTTATGCGTAATGCTGTCAATGATATGGATGATCAAGAGATGACTCCGTTCCTCATTGACAAAATTCGGAAGACAAAGGATAATGAGTCGTTCTTGCGTTCTATCAATACCGGTATTCCTTCGAATTCGGCAGCGTACTAGAGACCAGGAACAGATAGAGAGAAACTTGTCTGCTGCCTACAGCCAGCAGAACACATATCCTTGGAGGACCCAAAATGAAAGATGGAATTCATCCCCGTTATGAAATGAAAGAAGTTCGTTGCTCATGTGGCAATGTAATCACGACCAAGACAACCGCAAAGAATCTAGAAGTTGAAATTTGCTCTGCTTGTCATCCATTCTTTACTGGAACCCAGAAGATGGTTGATACTGCCGGTCGTATCGAACGCTTCAAGAAGCGCTATGGCTTGAACAACTAACCAGATTTATTATCACTGTCTAGTGATACAAGAGCCCCTCTTTTTTGGAGTACCCAGGAAAGGGGGTTTTTTGTGAGTTTTGGATTCCTGTTCACGCATTTGTTGGTCATGTGGAGAAATGCACGAGCCCCGAATTATACAAAAATAGGTTTTTTGTTGCATTATGCCGACAAGTATCCTAAAATTGACCCATAAAAATTAGGTTGGGGCATGGACAACATCAGAAAACAACACATCAAGGAATACGGCGATTCTCCGCTGGTGATTGCGCAGGTACCTGGAACATGTACCTTGCTTGGTAGTTACGCGGATGCATGTCGAGGATGGTCTTTGGTGGGAACCGATCACTCCTCGCTGTATGTTGCTATCTCTTACCGGGATGACCAACTCGTGAGGCTATATAACCCAACCCTCAATGACCGGAAGCGATTTTCCTTAAACAATATCAAGTATCGCAAGGAAGACCGATGGGGAAATTTCCTGAAAGCGGTGTTCTCGGTTCTTGCAAGCGAAGGGACTGATTTCTCAGGTATGAATATCTCTGTCGAAGGGAGCCTCCTCCACGCTGATACCCAGATGGTGAGTACTGCATGCTCGCTCGGGACCTGCCTTGCCCTTGATGCATTGCTTGGTCTTGAGCTGAGTTTTTCCTCCCAGATAAGAATCGCTTATCAGGCATGTACAACATTCAATAATGAAGTATGCTCTATCAGTGATCTTCTTACCATGCTCAATGGAAAGAAAGAGACCGTGCTGTTCTATGATCTTCAGCATGTGACCTACAAAGAGTTGCCTTTCCCGTTCACCAACAAGAATGAAGAGTATGTGGCAATCATAGTGGATAGCAAGATTTCCCCCAATGCAATGCGAGAGGAGATCAGGAGCAAGAGAAAAGCTATCAAGCGTGCGTTTGAGAAGCTAGGTGAGTACAAGAGTGGTGGGTTCATGCGGGACTTTCCAGAGAGTGACCTTTCTGGTCGTGTGGTGCCATTGGATGAGGAAGACCGCCACATCTGTGAGTATATCCTGATGGAATCGCGACTCGCAAATGATGCTGCATCCTTGCTCACTGAGAAGGATGCTGTACCCTATGGGAAGATGATGAATCGTGTCCAGGCTGGGCTCAGGGACCTTCTTGAAGTAACCTGTCCTGAGGTAGACTGGCTCACCAAGCGAGCGGGGGAACTTGGAGGGTGCCTTGGATCGGTTCAGGTAGCAAACGGCTTCAGCGGCAATATCATGGTCCTCTTGAGTAAACAAGCACTTCCAAGTTATATTGGTCGTCTGGAGGACTATGAGCACATCTTTGGATTCCACCCTCGCTGGTATATATTTGAGGGAAGTGATTCAGCAAAGGTTGTGTTTCAAGCGCATTGATGAAGATACTACTGACAAATGATGATGGATATCAAAGTGAAGGACTGAACACGCTCAGTGAGGCTCTATTACGAGCTGGTCATGAGGTGTGGGTATGTGCTCCTGATGCAGAGAGAAGTGCAAGTAGCCACTCAATGACACTTCGCGAAGATATTACCATCACTGAATATGGCCAGAACCGGTATCATTGCAGTGGAACTCCAGCAGATTGCATTCTGTATGCCTCAAAAGGCAAGATTTTCCCAGAAGAACCAGATTTGGTTATCAGCGGAATCAACCATGGTTATAATATTTCCACGGATATCCTGTACTCGGGGACTGTTGGAGCTGCCAGAGAGGCTGCTTTGACTGGATTGCGGTCCATTGCAGTCAGTTGTGCAAGAAGCAACGATGGTTCTTATCCCTTCCTGCGTACTGCGGATTTTGTAGTAGAACATCTTGAGGATTTCTATCCCCTCACCAGTAGTGAGTGCATCATCAATATCAATGCCCCTGCAGAGGGGAATGGAAAGTGGAAGAGTGGAGTGTTGAGTTATCTCGACTACCATGATGCTGTACAGACAAAACAACAAGAAAAAACCCGCTACTATGATACTGCAACTGTACGTTTTGGTACTTCTGTTGTGCTTTCCATGAAAGGAGGTGTGCAACCGATTCAACGTTGTGACACCAAAGGTAGCGATTTCCAAGCTGTAAGAGAGGGATATATCAGTGTTACTGCAATCTCCATCCTTCCCCCCGTGCATACGGCATCCCAGGCCAAGCTTGAATCATTGAGCAAGGGGGAGATCTGTGGGTAAGAATTGGGAAAATAAATGCCACAAATGTGGGCTTTGCTGCCACGAGAAAGCAGTCTATGGTCGTGAATTAGTCATTGACCTGGACAGTTGGTGTGAGCATTTTGATCCTGAAACTAAACAGTGCACCATTTACGCTGAACGCTTCAGCCAGTCAACTCGATGCAAAAAAATGACACCGATTCGTGCCATGTTTGCATCATATCTCCAAGAAAACTGTGCCTATGTACAATGGGCACGAAGATTCCATATTCGATTTGCGAAAAAGAGAATCCTTCGATTCATCCATAGTAAGACCTGTCCCGATGAGGACTCAGATGATAGCGATCTTTACGAGGTATTCAACGCGTAATAGCAGTGTGGCTTGACCCTAAGGGGTATCTGTCACTATCGTTTTCTATGAGGTTTATTATGGAACAGAAGACCATTTACTTGGATAATAATGCGACCACTCCCATGCATGAGGATGTAATCGAGGCTGTACACCAAGCCAATGTCCTCTTTGGGAATGCATCGAGCATGCATAGCTATGGTCGTGAAGCCGCTATGGCAATAGAAGAAAGCAGGAAAGCACTTGCCTCCTTGATCGATTGCGATCCATCATCGATTGTTTTCACCAGTGGGGCCAGTGAATCGAACAATACCGTATTCAATATTTTTCGTGAGCGTATTGATTTAGGATCGAAACGCAACCGAATTGTGACCACAACCATCGAACACCCTTCAATCAACGAGCTGGTGAAGTATCTTAGGAATCTTGGATACAAGGTTGATGAGTGTCCTGTTGATGGCAGTGGACGGGTAGATCCGGAAGTGATGAAGACCTATCTCGGTGAAGATGTTGCCCTGGTCTCTGTGATGGCGGGGAACAATGAGATTGGTACCATCCAACCGGTGAAGGAGATTGCCCAGCTTGCCCATGAGGTAGGGGCATATGTGCATACTGATGCAACACAGGCGATTGGAAAAATCCCTGTTTCGATGCGCACTTGGGACGTCGATTATCTCAGCCTTTCTGGACACAAGTTCTATGGGCCAAAAGGTATCGGCGTATTGGCGGTTAAACCAAAATCACCACACACCCCGCTGGTCCATGGTGGCCATCAGGAGGGAGGAAAGAGAGCAGGAACCTATAATACAGCATCCATTGTTGGTATCGGTGTTGCTGCTGCCCTAGCTGAACGAGATCTTCAGGAAGAGAGCAAGAAACTTTGGACTCTCAGGGAGATGTTAAGAGTGGGCATTGAGGAACGTATTCCCAATGTGGTGGTAAACGGGAATCAGGAGTACTGTCTTCCCGGAACCCTTGATGTGTCATTCCCCCATGCAGAAGGGGAATCGATATTGCTCTATCTCGACATGGAAGGAATAATGGTTTCCACAGGGAGTGCCTGCGCAAGTGGGTCGCTTGAACCCAGTTACGTATTACTGGCTTCCGGAGTGGATATCGAGCTGGCCCACGGCTCAATACGGTTCAGTTTCGGAAGGTACAACACCGAAGAAGATGTTGCCTATGTATTAGAGAAACTACCGCCGATTATCAAGCGATTAAGGGAGATGTCCACACGATGACCAACTTTATGAGTCAATGGGTCTACACCCCGGTGGTGAAAGACCATTTTATGAATCCCAGGAATACCTGGCAGGAAGAAGAGAATTTCCAGGCAGATGGAATCGGTGAAGTAGGTTCCTTAGCTTGTGGCGACCAGATGCAGGTTCTGATCAAGGTCGAGAATGATACCATTGCTGACCTGAGGTGGCTTACCTATGGGTGTGCCTCGGCAATTGCGAGTACCTCCATGATGAGTGAGATGGCAATCGGGATGAGTTTGGAGGAAGCCTACAACCTCTCCCCCAATATGATTACCGAAGCTCTTGGCGGACTACCTGAACATAAGTTCCACTGTTCTGTTCTGGGAGATAAAGCACTCAGGGCTGCAATTGATGACTATCTAGAGAAAGCGGGACGTGACAATCCTTTCAAGAACAATGTGGCAAAGATTATTTGTGAGTGTAAGCAAGTCACCGATGTACAGATTGAGGACCTTGTGAAGCGAGGGGAAGCAAAAACTCTGGAACAGCTGCAGGAGATTACCGAATTTGGTACGGTCTGTGGTAAGTGCAAGCAACAGGTCAGTGACCTGTTTGATGAGTTCAAGCACATCTATAACGTATAAGAACCGATCCTCACAGATACATGAGAAGGCGGCCCTTGGGCCGCCTTCTCTCTGAGTACCTAATTTACTTCTTGAATTCAAGCAAGGAGAGATGTCTGCTTATATGTTTATCGAGTAATTGTTTATAATATTCTTCTTCCTTGGAGAGCAAGCTGAAGAAGGATTCCTTGAACAGTTTCTTTCCTTCTTCATCCACATCCTCAAGCAGATACCCATAGGTGATATGAAGCAATTGCCGGGCATTGTCATCGTTGAGGTAAGAGGGGAGGTCCTCATCTTTCATTGACTCCAATTCCTGGATTTTCCCAATATCAGTGGTAACGTGATAGAAAGCCTTTGCATCACCAAAACGGTTGGTTGCATGTGCATGCATCCTCCGATAGAGAGCGGGATCTTTCTGGGCGACCAACCGAACCGCTTCAAGCCAATTGGTACCCGCTGTCTTAACGTGAAAACTTCCCTTGATCGTCCTCCCTAGAATGGGAAAGATGGAGAATTTGTCACTGCCTGAGTGGATGCTGAGTCGGTAGCGGTACTGTTTTGCAATAGCAACATGCAAGACCAGTTGCCTCTCAAACTCAGCAGTGTCCCCTATGTAGTCGATACCTTTCTGGAACTCCCCTACAAACCGAGGAGCAAGGGTAGAGATGATCACATGCCGTCTTTTGAGTTCCTTCGCAATGAAAAGATGGCTCTTAGGGTCGGTCGGAGTGTCAGTCTCATCAATGGAAATCTCAAAGTCTATCGCCCGCTCTGAGTGCAATATATGCTGTTCATAGATGATCTGTATGAAATCGAGCGCTTTATGGTAGGTCAGGATATCGCGCCTTAACGAGGGGAGGTCAAGCTTCAGTGTTGAGGCTCCGATTGAAAACTCCTGTTCCGCATACAAACCCTCATATACCTCCCGTATCTCACAGTCCAATGCTTCATAGCGTGTAAGAATCTCCTCATCATCCAGGTTCTGGATGGTGGGATCTATCTGCTCCGATGAGTCCAGGGTAATCATGGTAGCTCCGTCCTCCAAAGCCTTCCTGATCTCCTCACTTTTTTTCAAGTGGTCCCCATCGGCACCAAAACCATAGGTGTACCCCTCTTGGAATACTGCATATGAAGCGGCATCAATCACATCATTGAAGGTCCTATTGGTGAAGTTCAATTCCCTGATGCTCTGTTGTGCAAAAACGGGAAAAACCGAAGTACCCTCCAGAGCCTTGATATGTCCAGGGGTAGCCACACCGAGGCGGTCTCCCAACCCGATGGAAGGCCGCTTGGTTGTGTTTGCAACCGGGTGGGTAAACGGCAGATACGTATTCAAGACCAGGCGATTCTCATGGTTCAGAGGACAGATTTTACAGTCCTGTTCTGTTTCCCCTTCCAGTTCCTCAAATATCGAACCAGAACCAGAGGCAATGAGATACCGGTTCTCTCCTGCCTTGATCATGGCAATCGTACAACTACCAAGGTTGGTACGTGATTTTTCATATACAAATACCTTGCTCTTCAGCCGACTCTCCAGGTACTGAATATTTAATGTACGTTCCTCATAGATTTCCATGTAGATTCTCCTATCTACTCAAATAACCCCGAACTCACTTCCCCCGATGAATTCCCTGAGTAAGGAGTCCTCGGGTACCAAGGTATCGGGAATCGGATTGACATGCTCCAAGAACCTGAGCAATCTTCTGGCTGTCTCATAGGCAGCACCTGCTGAGGGTTTTACCATCTTCAGCAACGGTTGTGCATAGGTGGTGAGTACCCCCAGCTCATAGTCCAATGCACTATTGATCATGACATTGGCATTGTTCTGGTACGGGAAAATGTACTTGTTTTCTCCCCGTTCCACCGAAGGCCACATATTCAAGGTAGCTGTTGCATTTGCTCCACGGGTTCTGTTGTCACGGATCATACGCCGTATGATCCGGTTGTCCGTGGTGCTGATTCTGTTGTGGTCGTCGAGATTCAATTGGGTCAAGGCCGAGATGTAGACCCTGAAAAGCAAATCCTTATCCAAGCTAGCAGTCAGCTTAGGATTCATACCATGAATACCCTCAATAATTAAAATGGTCCGCTTATCCAAATGTACGGGTTGCTCATCATAGGTGCGGGTAAGAGTCTTGAAATCATAGAGGGGCAAGTGCACTTCCTTCTTTGCAAATAGATTTGCCAAATCCTCTTGGAACCGGGCAACATCAAGAGCCTCAAGAGCTTCAAGATCAGGCTTTCCTTCTTCATCCTTTGGTGCTTGAGCTGGAGGAAGATAATAGTTGTCCAACGATATCTTGATGGTCTTCTTGCCTAGGACCTGTAATTGGATTGACAGCTTATGGGCGAATGTAGTCTTGCCTGACGAGGAAGGTCCAGCGACAAGAACTGCTTTCACGCTGCTATGAAGGTGTATCTGGTCTGCGATGCTTGCAATCTTCTTCTGTTGCAATGCTTCAGCGAGTCGAATGAAGGACTCAACCGTGTTCTGGTTGCCCATCTGATTCAGCTGGCCCAACGACTGAACATTGAGGATGGAGCCCCAAGCCTTATACTCCCGATAGATGGAGAAGAGCAGTGGATTGTCGACGAAGGGGTCAAGTCCAATGACGTTGTGTGAACGTGGATAGCGGAGAAGCATCCCCCGTTCCTGATATGGCTTGAGCTCCCAGACCTGCATCAGGCCTGTCTTGCTGAGCAAAGGTTCGTATGAGACGTCCATATAACCCTGCAATCGATAGAGATTTACCTTGGGGTCATTGCGAGTCGAGAGTAGGGCGGCAGTCTGTTCATGGTGGTTGTTCTCAAAGTAAGAAAGTGCTTTCTCATAGGGGAGCAACACCTCCTCGATGGGAAGGTTCTGCTCAACCAGGGAGTGCATGGCTTTTTCAATTGCTTTTATATCTGCATTGTTCAGGGTATGGTCATCATCAAAACTGAAATAATACCCATCACCAAGGGAGTGTCCTATGACCAGTCTCCGATTGGGGTAGAGCATGGAGACAGCGGCACAGAGAAGATAGCAGAGGGAGTGTCGGTACATCCTCTTTCCCATGTCTCCAAAAAGTCGTACTGGCTCAAGGGTACAATCTGCAACCAAGGCTCTTGAGCAAGAGTGGAGTTCATGGTTCACCAAGGCTCCAATATATGGATTTTCTCTATAGGTCTGTTCTTTGCATGATTCAACCACCTCTGCCTCAACCAAGGCATCTTCTACGGTGGATCCAGTGGGGAGTTGCAGATGTTGTTGCTTGATGTTTACTGTAATGCTCTTCATGTTGCTATCATACAAGGTGGTCTTCCCGTAAACAAGAGTAAAGCGTTTTTGTCGGGTTTGTGCTATACTACTGTTTTAGTCCAGAGTCATGACTCTGGATTGACAGCCGACTGGGAGGTAGGTACCTTTTGTACATGAGGAAGAAGCTTCATCTGGCGTTTCCCTATCGCCAACGTTTCATATTACATATAGATTTGGAATCAGAAACATATACAAGTATACCGATGGAAGAGGAAGAAGCAAAGCTCTACCTCGGAGGAAGGTTGCTTGCCCTGATGCTCTGGGACCGTTTTGCTGAGTATGACCAGATGGGGGAGGAGTGTTATGAGCGGGGTAACCCTGTTGTATTTGCACCTGGTGCTGCAGTTGATACACCACTGAGCTACTGCAACTCCTTCACCGTAGTAACCAAGAGTCCTGTCACAGGGGCTCTGTCAGTCTCCAGCGCAACCTCTTCTCTTTCAGGAGCCATTGTTGGCTGTGGGTATGCTGCATTGGTGATAACCGGCCGCAGCAGAAAGTTGTGCAGTTTTTCCATTGCAGATGGGGAAGTTGCCTTCAGCGATGCCGAGATGTATCATAACCACACCACAATCGAAGTTGCAAAGAAAGTAGCGAAAGAGCATATGGTTGTCATAGGCCCTGCAGGGGAACACTTCGTGCCCTTTGCCTCCCTTTATGCAAACAACCAGAACATAACCCAAGGCGGGGTGGGGTGTGTCTGTGGGATGAAGAACATCAAGTTTTTTACGTTTTCTCCCCATAACCATGGAAGGGAAGCCTATGATTCACATAGATTAGGTCTCCTAAACCAATCCTATCTGAAGGACCTTGGAAAGACCAGAATGGGAAAGGCAATAGCCCAAGAGGGGTCGATCGCCTTGCTTTCAAAGGCAAACCATCATGGATGGGCTGCAATTGATACCTATTCCATGCGCGTTGATGGAAGGCTTTGGGGACTCTGTACCCGTAGTGTACCAAAAGGGATTTCTCTTGACGATCCCTCATTCCCTATATGCCAGAATAATGCCCCTCTGGATTTGGAAAGTGCAATGGCACTGGGTTCCAATTTGGAACTCTTTGACAGTAGAAGTGTGCAACAGGTTGTCCACCGTTGTTTGGAAAATGGTTTGGAAGTAGTGAGTACCGGTGCAGTGCTTGCTTGGGCAAGAGCATGCCGAAGGGAAGGGAAGCTGAGCTTCCTTCCAGACCTACAGCGTTCAACAGCGGTACTCTATCTCCGTCTTCTTGATGCGATTGCCTATAAAAGAGGATCTGGGGAGCAGCTGGGTATAGGACTCAGGGCATTGGTGAATCAATATGGGGGAGCAGAACATGCATTCATGGTTGATGGGCTGCCTTTGCCTCCCTATGACTATCGCGCACTCCCGGTGCAAGCTCTGCTTGTATCCATTGGAAGGAGAAGTGTGGTGCTAGGGGAGCTTTTATGGGGAAATCACTACCACAGGGGAAGGGAGCGCCGCCTTGTTTCGTGGGCTCTCTATGTGCAGAGGCTCACCTATGCCTGTGAGAGTGTAGGCTTGTGTCCTTGGGTTACGCTTCCCAGTTTCAATCATCGACTCTTTCACTTCCCGCATTTCTCATTTGCAAGAAAAAATTTCTCGAGATTAGCCCTACTGGCCTCGCTGGGGGAGGGATATGAGATCAGTGCACATGCCATACGCTCGTATGGAGACGAGGCCCTGCATCTGCAAGCAACCCTTGATGACAGACTCCTGTATCGCAAAGGTCGCTATGGTTCCCTTCCTGATCAATTGTTGGTTAATGGAAAAAGCAATTTTCGTTCAGCCCAGGTAGTTCCCTTGGCTCGGTTGCTTGATGCTTACTGGTCGGTACTTGGGAGAAAATAATATTGAAGACCGGCTATTGGTTGGTCTTCAGTGAGAGAGCGTATACTGATCCCCTCTTCATCCAGTAGTGCATAGGTAGGACCGAGGGGTGTTCTTGGGTAGGTTGTTGACCCAGGGTTCACCCAGATGACCCCATCCTCTCCCCTCTGGAGTTTTGGCGTGTGGGTATGACCGCTGATAAAAATGTCCCCTGGTTTCAGATTCTGACCAAAAGGGGATTGAATTCTGTCCCCGTGGGTAATGAATATGGTTCGTCCCTGCCAGTCGATGCGTCTTTTCTGGGGAGGTAGGGGAATTCCTGCATTACTGAATTCATAGCTGCTGTCACAGTTGCCCCTTACCAGGATTAGATGTGAGATATTCCTGAGCAGTATCTGGAAATCTGTGTGACCAGAGGGACAGAGATCTCCTGCAATCAAGATTGATTCTGCTTGGTGCTCACGAGCTTGTTGATCAAGAAGCGTGAGGGCGTGAATCGAACCATGTACATCGCTGGCGAGCAAGAGAGTTTTGGACATGAAATCTCCTGATTTTTCTTTGCTAAAGACAAATGCTTCTTGTGATGTATGAATAATACTGGTAGTATAATACGAGAATTATATAAAAAAATATATAGGGAAGGAGGCTCAAATGGCTACCATCCGTGAGCTGTCTTGCAGCGATGGAGAACGCGTAATGTATCGCGTATGGGTTCCAGAGGGGTCAAAGGTTGAGGCTGTTCTTCTCATTCTGCATGGTATGGCTGAACATAGCCAACGATATGATGCATTTGCCACATTTTTAAATTCCAAGGGAATTGCCGTCTATGCTCCTGATCATCGTGGACATGGGGAGACTGTGAAAAATGATGGGGAAACCCTTGGCTGGTTTGCCGATCGGGATGGTTGGCAACGAGTGGTGAGAGATGCCTATGAGTTGACGAATATAATCCTCGCTGAATATCCCAGTCACAGTCTTTTCTTGCTTGGCCATAGCATGGGCTCTTTCCTCGCAAGAAGTCTCATGGTGCAATACTCTGACCTTTTTGATGGTGTCATGCTTATGGGTACCGGTGCATCCCAAGGATTACTTGGAAGGATTGGCAAGATGATTGCCCGCAGTCACATCAATAAACATGGTTCGAAGCACCCCGATGCACAACTTGATAAGATGAGCTTTGGCGCATACAACAAGAAGATACCGAATGCAAAGACGTCATTCGATTGGCTGAGTAGGGATGCTGAACAAGTAGCAAGATATATAGAGGATCCTTTGTGTGGATTTGTCTGTACCTCAGGGTTCTTTGCTGACTTGTTGGATGGGGTGGAGATAGCCAATGATGTTGAGATGGCGAAGAAGCTTCCCTCAGATCTCTCTCTCTTGGTTATCAGTGGGAGTGAGGATCCAGTAGGAGGGTTCTCCAAAGGAGTGCGTAAGGTATATGAGCTCTATCGTAGTTGTGGCATTTCTGATATAACCCTGAATTTGGTTGAAGGTGCACGGCATGAATTATTGCAAGAAACCAATAGGGAGCAGACGGCACAATACCTCTTTTCCTGGATGAAGCAGAGGCTGTGACCATGTCTTATAAAAGTATTGTTCAGCAGAATCTAAAGCGGCTGAGTACCTTTTTCTCAGCCGTGTTTAGACAGGCCATGAAAGATAATTTTCTCAACTCTGCTTCAGGGTTGGTCTACTCTACGCTCTTGGCAATTGTTCCTGCTGCAACCTTTCTCTTCACCTTCTTCAATGCTTTTGGTGTCATGGAACCGTTGGTGAGTTTTCTCTCCCAGTGGTTCACGGAATTGGCGGGAGAGGAGGCAGGAGGACAGTTGATGATCCTCCTGACCCAGTATACCCGTAATGCAACCAGTCTGGGAGTTGTTGGTCTCATATCCTTCCTGATCACTATGGTTCTCTTGATCAATAAGGTGTGGATTGTGATCAACCGGATATACCGCTCTAGCAGAAGTCGGAACGCCCTGAAACGATTTGCAGGCTATATTTCATTCTTAATTGTAGCAACCTTATTGCTTGCAGCGTACGTAAGTGCACAATCCATTCTTACTTCCTGGTACCTCAATCTGATCGGGGTGACCCTAGGCCGATGGTCTGTCGCTGCCTCTGCCATTGCCCCGAGCTTCATCGTGGCCTTGGTTATTTTCCTGCTCATATACCTTGTTCCCAATACAAAGGTCCGTTTCGATTCAGCAATTCTTGGAAGTATCGCAGGATTGTTGGTGATCAATATATTCAGCAAGCTGACCTCCTTGTTGACCTCAATGGCGAGCAGGTTCTCAGTCATCTATGGCTCTTTTGCAGCCATCTTCCTGTTCTTGTTCTTCTGTTATGTTTTTTGGGCAACAGTGTTCTTCAGTGTGGAGCTTGCCTATGTGCATCAGTTCAGGCCAGAAGTGTCCAGTTTTCGTGGGCTGCCCCAAAGTCCAGCACTGCAGTTATCTGAAGGAACCAACATCATGATGCTTATTGGGAGCAATTTTCGTGAAGGGAAGGGTGCTACCTCCACCAAGGAGCTGCTTGACCGCCTCGCAATCCCCTACAATCGGTTGCAAGGCTTCCTTGGACTCCTGACCCAACTACAGTTCATCACCCCCACCAACAGCAGCCAAACCAGTTATATCCCCAAGCAACCGCTTGATACCCTTCGTCTGCAGGACTTGGTAAAAGGGCTGTATGGTATGGAAACCATCGATGAGGTTGAGCACGATACTGCCGGAGAGGCAGTAGCTGAGCAGGTACAGGACAGGGGTGTATCTGCGTTGGGGAACCTAACGATTGAACAACTGTTACAAAGAATCTAGAGAGTGCTTGCCTCTTTCCAGCAACAAAGGATACTCTACATGAGGAGGCTCCCATGAACCTAGATGCTACTACCCAGCCGATGATCGATCCCCTTATCTGGCACACTTTTCCAGACGAGAAAGACGGTATCATGCCTGATGAAATATGGAAGTGCGGCCCCTTGGTCTGTACCTTACTCAAGAATCCCGCATGCAGGAATGGTGAGCAACTTGTTTCCATACCTTACTCGATGATCGTCAAGAGAGATGGTGCTATTATTTTGGCTGTTTCTCTTGAAAAGGAAGATCTCAGAGCACTCTCATACAAGTTGGGGATATCCCTCAGGGAGATGCAAGAGGAATATAATACCAAAGGTAACTTCTCTGAAGTCAGGGGATATGTATATTCCAACGTGACTCGGGAAGACCTTGGTATCTATGATGAGGATATGGATGTGCAAAGCATCAGGATATTCTTCCTTGAAACAGTCTGTGACACCTTCGACATACTCTCTGAGCCAGTGCAGGTTACAACGTAAACACAAAGTTCCCTGTCACATTCAGCCTGGTGTTGATCTTAGAGGAGTCCTTTCGGTAGGGAAACAGAATGCCGGTGCTTCCTTCCTGAAGTTCCTTGGGAAGATGCAACAATGCGTACTCTTCAGTTGCCACCAGGGTTGTATATCCCTCTCTGGCTTCAAGGCTATAAAGGGCATGGATCAGTATTCCTTCCAACTCAATTGTTACGATATCGCCCAAGGAGTATCCCGCGTCCTGAAGCACCCCTCGATTCACAGAGAGCCCTAACAGTTGCTCAGCTGGGGACTCAGTTATGGAGAGGGGCACTGCAACAGGCTTTCTTACGGTGGTACAGGAGGGGAGCAACACCAAGGCGGTTGCAAGTATCGCATATACGGTTATTCTTTTCATAATCAGTTCTCCTCGAGCAGGGTAAATGTGCTCTTATGATAATCCACTAATCCTTCACCGCGCATCTTTGAGAGTTCGCTGGACATCGCGCTTCTCTCCACACAGAGATAGTCTGCAAGATGTTGCCGGTCAAAAGGAATGGTGAATTTTTTCTTGTTTCCCTGCCGCTTCGATTCAGCAGAGAGGTAGGAGAGTAATTTCTCCCGTGTACTACGCTTCGTGATGTGATTGATTTTTTTCATCAACTCCAGATTCTTGTGACTGAGTAATTTTACTAGGTTTTCAATCAGCATATGATGATACACACAGTTTATGCTGCAGGTGGTTACAATCTTATTAATATTCAGGAAGAGGATGGTGGTGGGCTGGGATGTGATGGCAGATACTTCACTGGGGGATTGGGTAAAGGCAACAGTCTCTGCAAAGGTATCCCCCACCCCAATATTGGTCACAACTGTTCTGTTTCCCCAGAAATCGTGACGGACGATATTGACTGATCCCTGAAGGACGATTCCCATTTCATCGGTGAAATCTCCTTCATCAATGATGGTGTAGTCCTTGGGGAAATTACTGGTCCTACTCTTTAAGCAACCGAGCAAGTGGGGTAATTCATGTGCTGCTATTTCCTTGAAAAGATGAGAATGGTGTACTACTTCGTAGATATTCATAAACCACCTTCTGTTTTGTTGTAAATCCAACATATTAATAGATGAGCACATGGTATCATAACCCACATAACAAGACAATGGAGTCAATATGATCAGACAGATGATAACTATAGATGAAGAGCTGTGTAATGGGTGTGGGTTGTGCGTGAGTGCCTGCCAAGAGGGAGCTATTGGTCTGGTAAACGGTAAAGCGGTACTTCTCAGGGAAGATTACTGTGACGGGTTGGGCAATTGCTTGCCTGTCTGCCCAACTGGAGCAATTACCTTCGAAGAGCGGGAAGCTCCTGCATTCGACCATGAAGCGGTAGAGAAGTTCATGGACGCTGAGAAGCCTGTCTTCAGTTGCCCGGGTAGCCAGATCAAGGTGATGAAGCAGGAGGAGAAGAAAGAGGGCTTAACCCCAAAGACAAATAGTACTCCCCAGCAGAGCCAACTCCGACAGTGGCCGGTACAGATCAAGCTGGCTGCCCCGAATGCCGGATTCTTCAACAACTGTGATCTGCTTATCGCAGCAGACTGCGCAGCATATGCTTATGGTGATTTCCACAACACCTTCATCAAGAACAGGGTCACCCTTATCGGTTGTCCCAAGCTCGATGCAGGGGACTATGCAGAGAAACTCACTGAGATCTTTACCAATCATGATATCAGGAGCATCACGGTCGCAAGAATGGAAGTTCCTTGCTGTGGTGGCCTCGATGGGGCAGTGAAGCGTGCCATTGCAGCCAGTGGGAAGATTATTCCCCTTGCCGTGGTAACGCTCTCCACAGAAGGGGAAATTCTCCGCTAGAAGATCCAGGAAGCTCCAAGCGAGAGGGAGACGCTTCCATCAATAGGGCCATATGAAGAAGGAACCTTTCCCTTCCAGCTGAATAAGTCGTCTTCTTCTCCGAAGGGAGCACTAAGGAAGCCTAGGAGGCTGAAGCCTTCAAGTACTGCCCAGTTTACCCCGAGTGTTGCATTGAAGGAAAGATCCAACGGACTGATGATCGTTCTCAGGGACCAGGAGAGACTGGAGGTAGGGTTGTAGACCAGCTCAGGATAGAGCAGCAGTGGGCAGTCCTCATCATCTTGGCTTTCTGTCTTCCAGTTTCCTGCAGGGCGAGTCAGGAATTCCAGCCGAAGGGATACGTTCTTATCATCCTCCAGATATTGGATGTGGAACAATCCACCGGTAATTACCCAGGAATCCAGTGTTTCTTCCCCGATATCTCCACTCTGTGGAATGGCAAGGGAAGAGGAAAGGTACCAGTCCGGTCCTATGTTCCCCTGTAGGCTTATATAGGGCTTATGGAGGCGCTCACGCTCATAACTGGTAAGATAGCCTGCCTCAACCTTGGTATCCTGTACGGTGGTGTAAAAACGAGCCCCTCCTCCCATATGATCAATCTGCATGTCCGGCGATGGAAGTACAACAGCCTCAGCGAAGCTGAAGAATCCAAGAGGGTAGTTCAGGCTGACCAGGAGCCCCGTCTCACTGCGAAGCTCTGATTGAGTCAATGTAACAGAGGTGTCATTGCTCCCGTAGAGCACATCACCAGCATTGAAAAGCATTCCATCCCCCCAAGAGAGGCGGGTTTTTCCAGCCGTCAGGCGGAAGGAAGGGAAGCGTGCCTTGAAGTAAGCTTTGTGAAGGATGTCTTCATAGATTGCATCAGGAGAAGCACTCAGATTTGTTGGGGTTTTCAGGACTACTTCCCCGCGTACATTGCCACTCCTTTCTGAGCTGATCGAGAGACTCAGGGAGGGAGCCATTGCTTCGTTCCACTGATCAGTGGATGGAGTATAGCTGATTGAGCTCAGCAACTGCATCTCAATCACTGGATTTTCAGCGGCACTCAGGGTGAGTCCAATACAAAGCAAGAGTAATAGAAGCAGAGACTTTCTTACCATGTCAGATTCTCCAAGGTGAATAAGTTTCTATCGAGTGCGATGTCTACTTCCAAGGTATCGAGGGTCATCCATGTTGCACTGTTACTCTTCATCGCATCCTCTATACGGGTCTCTTTTGGTAGGGTTCTTCTATCTACCATCAGGGTATCGAGCACCTCCATCTCCTTGAGTAGGCGACCGTGACTGGTAGAATACTCACCTTTCCACGTCAGGAAGGTCTCTTTGTCCACCCATATTTTCTGGACAGGGTAGGCAACCTGCCTTGTTTTTGCCGTAAGGGTCAGAATATGACAATCCCTTCCATTGATGGTCTCACTGCCATCAAGTGTCACGGTATAGTCATCAAGGGTAGTTTTCTCTTCCGTCATATCCTCATAGGAGAGATCGCTGCCAAGTACTGACTGTCTGAGTGCTGCTCCTTGCAACCTGATCAACTCTTCGGCATCAGGGTAGAAAAGATAGAGACTTCCCTTGGTCCTGAGTATCTTCTGCCCCCGTTCAGCGATGCTGGTGAATTCAATAAGGGAATCGGTAGTTCCTCGGGCCCAGGCCTTGAACGTGCTCTCCTTTGTTCCAAATCGGTCAGTTGTTTTGATTGACCCGGTGGAGTAGGAGGTTTCAAAGGTGGCCTGTGCGTCCATTTCCCTGACAATCTCCTCGGCGGTGATTGCAAACAGGGAAACAGGAAGGAAGAGTATGGTGAGTCCTAGCAGGACCATGATAATACGTTTAGACATAGCGTAGTGCCTCCACAATTTCTATTTTTGAAGCTTTTCTGGATGGAATGAGCGTAGAGAGAGATGAGATAAGGATTGCATAGATCCATACAAAGAGAGCAGTGAACCAGTTGACCCGAGGAAAGAGAATGGAGGATACCTCCATATCAACACCACTCATTGCCTCGGTAAAATTGAGTCCGGTCTTGCTGAGTATATAGACAATCAATACGCCAAGAAGGGTTCCCAGTGTGGATCCAGCAACGCTGATAAAGGTGCCTTCCAAGAGGAAAAGCCTGGTGAGTTCCTTGCCTTGCATTCCCAGGGCTCCCAAGGTTCCAATCTCACGCACTCTCTCATAGATAACCATCATCGTGGTATTGATGATGACCGTGCTTCCCAGAACAAAGAAGATGGCTCCCATCACGTAGTAGATGAACTTGGCAATGGAGAGGAATGTATACATCATATTCAGATCCTTCCATGCCCGTGTTTCAGTATTAAGTGAGAGTTGTTCTTCCAAGGCTGTTTCCACTGCGAGTGCAACATCCCGCTCATTATACCCGTCTTCAGTGAGCAATAGGATTTCCTGGGTATGCCCATCCATCCTCAGGAGGTATTGGGCCCGATCAATGGGAACATACACCGTCTTGGCACTCAGTCCTCCCACGGGGAAGGCCGCAATACCGACAATGGTGAATGTCATGGCATTGGAACCCCTCAGTGCGGTGGATGTGAGCATGGTCACCTTGTCCCCCAGTGAGAGCCCAAGGTCATGGGCAAGGAATTTGCCCATCAACAGTTCATTGGCTCCGGATTCAGGGATTCTTCCTTCATCCACGATGGCAGGGAAGTCAACGAAGGCCTGTTCCGTGTTGAAATCAACACCGACTCCCATGGCACCATTGTTTTTCTCATCAATGTACAGATTGGCCGGAAAGTTGATCCGCGCTGTAGCTGCTTTAACTCCTTCGACAGCAGAGGCAACAGAGAGGACCTGTTCGGCATCCAAGCTTAGGTGCAGTGGGTTGTATCGCTCGTACTTCTCATAATCTGCATGTCTGATTCTTACCTCTCCGGTGTAATAGCTGGTAAGATTGGTAGCCATGTCCGTTTCCATGGTCTCAAGCAATGCCAGTAGTGCCATGATTGCCATTGCTGAAACAGCAATTGCTACAGCAGAGAGGATGGAGCGACGGAGATTCCTGAACACATTGCGAAAAGCTACAGCTGGTAATTTAATCGTCATCGTCTTCTCCTATTGATGGTGCAAGCACGTGGGGATGTCGAGTTTCAGAGCTCTTCTGATGGGAAGGACTGCTACAAGCATGGAGAGGAATATACCGGCAGTGAAGGCCTTGAGTATGGTGGTGAAGTTCCAAGCTCCTCGCATGATACTCGAAATCCTGAACCCTATATCCATATCCCTGAACATAAACCCAAAGTCGAAGCCTGTGTTCACCAGGTAGATATTTACCAGGCTTCCCAGAGCTATTCCTACGACAGACCCAATGAGTCCGATGCCTCCGGCTTCAAAGAGGAAGGAGAGAAGTATGTCACGGTCCCTCATGCCGAGGGCACGCATCATACCAAGCTCTCTCATTCTCTCATACATCGCCATCAACATGGTGTTGGAGACTCCTACAGCTGCGATGATGAAGACAAGGAAGAGAATCATTCCTGTTCCCCCTTGTTTGGCTTCCACGAGTGCCAGGTAGTCTCGAGCAAGATCTTCCCAGGTGAAGACACTGAACCCTTCAGGGAGTTTTGCTTGCAATGTGGCTTTCGCTTGTTCAAGGTTGGTTTTTTCAGGGAGGACGATATCGATACTTGTTACCGAATCTTCCATTCCAAGGTACGTGCCTGCAGCTGTGATATCCATCATGATGAGTGTTCGGTTCACGTTGGGGTTGGGGCAGTTCACGATACCGACAATTTGCATATCGAATGCCTCGTAGAAGCCTCCTTTGCCTCTGGTAAGCAAGGTAACCCAGTAACCGACCTCTGCCCCTATGTCTTCAGCAAACCAGCTGCCCAATACCACTCCGTCCATCTCACCTGGTTCGAGGTGTCGTCCTTCCACCAAGGTATCTTCGAAACGATAGACCTCAAAATCTTGTTTGGGATCGATGGCCGTCACTCTGACACTCATATTGCCGTCTTCACCAAAATCATCACTATAGAGAATCATATCAGCGGCGAAGGTGGTTCTCACGGTCGCAACCCCTTGTTCTTCCTCTACCAATGGAATGATGGATTCAGGATTTTCTATGCTGGCCTCTAGAGGGAGATATGCACGATCTTCCCAATACCCATCAGCATAGATACGCAGGGAGGCTGTCTCATACCATCGGAGGTTGCGCATCGATTCCAGTGTAGCCCCCCCGAGAATGGAATCAACGATGATGTACATCATCAATCCTACTGCGATGGCTACTGCGGTGATAATCGTACGTCGCTTGTAGCGACTGAGATTCTTCACTGCCAATTGCAGGATAAATTTCATTACTACCTCCTCTCGTCACTGACAATGGCCCCGTCATGCAGTTGTACAAGGCGGGAGGCGTAGTCCATGACCATCTGGTCGTGTGTGGAGAAGATGAACGTGGTATGATATTTCTCGTTCATGCGTTTCATCAGCTTGAGAATCTCTTCGCCAGTCTTGGAATCCAGATTGGCAGTCGGTTCATCAGCGAGGATGATCTGTGGGTTCTTTACGAGCGCTCGGGCGATGGCTATTCTCTGTTGTTGCCCACCGCTGAGCTTTGCGGGACGTCGGTCCTCCATCCCCTCCAGACCAACTTCCTTGAGTACCTCATAGGTGCGTCTCTTGACTTCACTCTCACTGACATCAAGTAAGGAGAGTACAAAGCTGACATTCTCGTAGGCTGAGAGGACTGGGATCAAGTTATAGGTCTGGAAAATGAAACCAAGATTGTTTCGCCTAAACGCGGTTTTCTCTCCTTTGTCCATCTTGCTGATTGCGGCATCATTGATGAAGATTTCTCCCTCATCCAGACCATCTATACAACCAATAAGATTGAGCAATGTGGTCTTTCCGGATCCTGAGGGTCCTGCAATGGAGAGAAACTCACCTGCTTCAATATTCAGGGAGACTTTTTTCAACGCCTTGACTACGGTTTCACCTGTCTTATAGTTTCTCGATACTTTTTCAATTCTGATCATGCTCATCTTCTGGTACTTCCTTCTCACTGTTTCGTTTAGCTTGTTCTGTCTTCTGCATTGCTGCTGTTCCCATGACCGCCCCAAAATCCATATGGTCCAGGATTGATGCCGGCATCAACATCATTGAATTGTTCTGCCTTATTCCCTCATACACCATGTTCATCGACCTAAGTTGAAGTGCGATCGGGTCATTGGCGTATTCAGCTGAAGCCTCGGTAAATTTTTTGGCAATCTCAACCTCTGCAGCACCCAATATGATTCTGGACTCCTTCTCACGCTCAGCCTGTGCTTGCTTGCTCAGCGCATTCTCCAGTTCCTTTGGGATGATGATATCGGTAATTTCTATTGAGAGGATGGTAACTCCCCATGGATTGGTCTTGGCATCAAGGGCTTGTTGTATCTCCCGTCCAAGCTCTTCACGTTCGCTGAGTAGACTTCTCAGGTAGTGCTTGCCGATAGAATCGCGGAGTGCTGTCTGGGCGGAGAGGATGACTGCCTCAGTGTAATCCTCTACTTCCAGAATGGCCTTCTTTGCATCCCAGATCATCCAGAAAGCCAAGGCATCGACATGGACAGGAACCGTATCCTTGGTAAGTGTTTTCTCGGCACTGAAATCTGTTGCCCTGATACGGGTATCGATGAACTCAGCAGCCCGGTCAATTAGGGGGATAAGAAAAAATAGTCCAGGGCCCCTGACTGTCTGAAACTTACCCAATCTCAGAATGATGACCTTGTCCCAGTGGTAGACCAACTGGAAAGAGGATGAGATAAGAAGTCCAAGTGAGGAGAAAGCGGTTATAGGATAGAGATAGAGAGAGATTTCCCCGATTACATAGACCCAAAGGATGAGGATAATGGCCATTACCAAAGCCCATAGTGGGAAGAGTGCTATAATGATGGCAGCAGAAAAAGCCGCGGTGCTGACCATGACAATAGCCTCATGGGACATGTTGGGATAGAGCAGGAGTTGCAGAATGGCACCTCCTGCGAGAAAGAGTGCCAACACCAAGAAGGAGAGAGCTCCATAGTTGAAGTCCTTCTTCAGGGTAAACCCTTTCATGTTCTTGATACGTTCAATTTTTTTCTTGTACAGGTTCATGATTATTCCCCTTGTGTATGTACTTCATTTCCCATGTCTTTGATGGCCGCGATCAATTCGCTCGGCTGGAATCCATAGGAGGAAGCTTTTGTGATATATTCCTTGGTGATCTGGGAAAGGATACGTTCCCGTTCGATCCCATCAATACTGACTTCCTTATCACTGATGTAAGTTCCTGAACCTTGTTGTGTCACCACGATGTTCCTGATTTCCATCTCTGCGTATGCTCTGGCAACCGTGTTCGGGTTGACGCTTAAATCCACCGCCAGTGCTCGAACAGTAGGAAGCTGGGAGCCCTTCCCCAGTCTGCCATCGGCAATGGCCATCTCCACCTGGAAGATGATCTGCTTATAGAAAGGCACACCACTCTTTACATCCAGACTGAATTCCAACTTCGGCTCGATCTTGGCCACCATTGCTCTCCTCATTTCTTGTACTATTGTACTGGTGTATTAGTACAATGTCAACAAAATCACAAGTCTGTTCAGAAACAAAAAAGAGCTGCCTCCTGTAGGAAGCAGGCCTCATGCCTATTAACTTATTTTATTACTTATGTTTGATAAAAGTATTGTCCTGTAGTTCCTGCCGCGCAAGACGCAGTTCTTCAGAAGTATTCATGACAATAGGACCCGCCCAGGCAATTGGCTCTTTCAACGGTTTTGCCGCATAGAGAAAGAAACGAACACCTGTTTCTCCAGATGCGAGGGAGAGGGTGTCTCCTTCTCCAAAGAGTACTGCCCTATGGAAAGGTACCTCCTCCCCATCAGTGTGTAACGATCCCTCTACAATATATACAAACAGCGTATTCTCAGAGGGGACCTCCAGGGACCAGGATTGGGTGGCCTCCAGTTTGACGTCCAGATAGGTGGTTTTTACATAATCACCTTCCTCAGGACCCTTTGTCCCACTGTAGGAACCACTGATGACCCTGACCTCACCCCCAGCTTCCTTTACCACAGGGATTTGTTCTTTCCTGATATCCCGATATGCAGGATTGGTCATCTTCTCTTTCCTGGGAAGGTTGATCCAGAGCTGGCATCCAAGCATACGGTCACTGGGTTGCGGCATTTCCTGGTGGATGATGCCACTACCCCCGGTCATCCACTGGCAGCATCCCTCGTTTATAGAACCACTGTTGCCCAGGCTATCCCCATGCTCGATCTCACCTTCAATGAGATAAGTAACCGTCTCTATTCCCCGATGGGGGTGCCAAGGGAATCCTTTGATATAGTCTTCACTATCTTGTGAATCGAATGCATCAAGCATAAGAAATGGGTCAAAATCCTTGGTATCATTGTATCCGATGACCCTAACCAACTTGACTCCGGCTCCGTCGTACTGTACCGCTCCGCCTGTGATGCGCTTGATTGGTCGTTTCTGCATGATCACTCCTTCTTTTATGCTCATAGTATAACACCCACGTTCAACGTGGGTGTCTAAAACTTTTTTATATGTATTACAGCTGCAAGGAAGGGGGAGTGAAGACTCTTGCCTCCAGTTCCTTATTGAGCATGTAAAGGCCTCGGTTATCAGAGCCAAAGACCTCGAACTTCTGGATGTTCTCCTGGGCATTGGCTTCCTCTTCCCCCTGCTCCTTGATGAACCAGTCAAGGAATTGCTGGGAACGATAATCTTTTTGCTTGACTGCTTCCTCATAGATGGTGTTGATGGAGGCTGTAACATATTCCTCATGCTTAAGAGCCTCAACAAGAGGAGCCTTGGCACTTTCGTATGATTTGCTGGGATCTGCTAGGGAAGATAGTTTTACAGAGTGCCCATTATTCAACATGTACTGGCGAAAAAGCATGGCATGACTCATCTCTTCCTCTGCTTGTACCTTGAACCAGTTCTCATACCCGAATAGTCCCTTTTCAGCATAGAAGTTTGCCATATCAAGATAGAGATATGCGGAATAAAACTCCTTGTTGATTTGTTCATTCAATAAAGTGGCGATTTCTTTTGATAGCATTTTGAATCTCCTTATTTTTACTAATACAAAGATACAACTAATATTGTGTATCGACAATATACCACTTACCTCACTATCTTGCACATCAGGAAAAGACGCAGTAGACTCTGTCTCCATGGAAAAGCGTATGAAAAAGCCGTTGAAAGCAAACCAATATTTGCTCTTAGGCTTTCTAGCTATTATTCTGGTGGGGTCACTATTGCTGCGGCTTCCCATTGCCCACAATGAAGGAATAGAAATTTCTTATTGGGATTCACTTTTTATATCCACCAGTGCTGTTTGTGTTACCGGACTTGTCACAGTTGATGTAGCGCTGACCTTCTCTCTCTTTGGGCGCACGGTCATTGCCCTCCAGATACTATTGGGTGGTTTGGGATTTGCTTCCATGGTTATTTCCTTCTCCCTCCTGTTAGGAATGAATATTGGACTCAGCCAACGCTCCTTCATCAAGGAAGCCTACAATCTCTCATCTGTCCAAGGAACTCTGATGGTGGTGCGTGCTGTTGGTTTGGCAGCTTTGTTGGTGCAGGGTATTGGCGTGTTTATTGAATATTTCATATTCCGTTCAACATATGGTCCTCTTGATGCCTTGGGGCACGCGGTATTCAATACCATCTCTGCATTCAATAACGCCGGTTTCGACCTTATGGGAAAGTATCAGAGTCTATCCATGTACCGTCATAATGTTGCGATGAACCTTACTACAGCAATCCTCATTATCATTGGAGGTACCGGTTTCTTTGTAATCGCAGACATAGTGAAAAACCGCAATTGGAAGAAACTGAGCATGCACTCCAAGATTGTGGTGACCATGAATAGTATTCTCATTATCACCGGATTCCTGTTCTATCTCCTTGTTGAACATCTGGAACCACTCGCAGCATTTTTTCAGAGTGTCACTACCAGAACGGCTGGATTCAATACCGTGGATATAGCAGGCTTGAGTCAAGCTGGACTCCTTGTTACCATAGTCTTGATGTTCATAGGAGCCAGTCCTGGATCGACCGGTGGAGGTATCAAGACCTCCACCACCTTCACGCTGTTTCTCAGCCTTGGATCCTTGATGTTCGGTAGGCAGACAGCTGCCTTTAAGCGAAAGATTGGAGGTGAGAGTATTCTTAAGGCTTTCCAGGTCCTCTTGCTTTCCATTCTGCTCATAGGAGGAGGAAGCTTCCTGCTGTTGCTTATTGAAGGTTCAAAGTTTACGTTTCTCGAGGTTCTGTTTGAAGCGGTCTCCGCTTTTGCTACCGTTGGACTTTCAATGGGGATCACCACCGAAATTGGTACACTATCGAAGCTCGTATTGGTGGTAGTAATGTTTGCTGGAAGAGTCGGCCCTATCACCATAGCCACCAGTTTTGCAAAGAGAGCCTCACAACTGGGCTATGTTGAAGAACAGGTGTTTATTGGATAGGAGATAATTTGCCATGAAGAAAGAGTATGATCCTGATGCCTATGGAATTATTGGGCTGGGAAGGTTTGGCCTTTCCTTAGCCCTTGAGCTTACCAAGGCAGGAAAACAGGTTATTGTCCTGGAAATTGAGGAAGAGAAGCTGAACGCAGTCAAGGATCAATTGGAATACATCTATCCAGTGAAATCAGTCACTGAAGAAGTATTGCATGAGTCTGGAATCTCCCACTGTCGAACTGCAATTGTCTGTATAGGCAAGGATATCGAATCAAATATCCTGGTAACGATGAGTCTGATTGAACTGGGTATCCCACGCGTTATTGCCAAGGCAACAAGTATGAATCATGGTAAGGTGCTTGAGCGAATTGGTGCTGAGGCTGTCTTTCCTGAGGTTGAGATGGGTGAACGACTAGCCCGTTCGTTGGTCTCAACAGGGACACTGGACTTTCTTGAGCTTTGTGATGATTTCTCCATTGCCAATGTCACACTTTCCGGAAAATTTGCCGATCAAAGTGTGGCTGACTTGAATCTTCGTAAACGATATCACCTGAATATTATTGTAATCATTCGAGACGAGAAGGCAATCAGTGAAATCATGCCTGACATACAGCTATTCGAGGATGATGTATTGGTTGTTGGTGGGACCAACGATGCAATCAGGAAATTTGAACAGGCAAACGAAGCCTAGTTGATTGTCTGTTTGCCGGTTGCAAGGTCGTGAGCAAACTCCCAGTACTCCTGGGTGTTTTCCCTCACCTTGGCAAACTCCTCATCACTGAGGGTCCTGATGAGTTTTGCAGGGGTGCCGACCAGCAACGAGCGGGGAGGGTAAACCTTGTTCTGGGAAACCAGAGCTCCTGCAGCAACGATGGACTCTTCCCCAATTACTGCCCCATTGAGTACAATTGCTCCCATGCCGATAAGACAGTCATCCCCAATGGTGCAGGCATGAATAATGGCACCATGTCCGACGGTGCATCTTTTTCCCACAGTAAGCGGAAATCCCTTGTCAACATGTGCAACTACGTTGTCCTGAAGGTTCGATTGCCCACCAATATGAATGGTATTCACATCTGCCCTGAGTGTGGCATGAAACCAGATAGATACCCCTTCCTCCAAAGTGACGTTACCGATGACATCAGCACTGGGAGCGATGTAACAACCTTCTGCAATACTTGGTGACTTGCCATTATATGCGTACATCATAGTCGGTTTCCTCTCTGGTTTGACTATAACCGGAATGCAATGATTCTGTACAGACTCAAATATTTTTGCAAATCACTTGCAAAAATGCCACGGGTTTACTATGTTGTAGATACTTGTTGGAGGTACTATGCGAACACGTGCATTATCGATACTAGTGGTGCTCATCATCACTCCTTTTGTTCTCTTTGCAGGAGGAAATACTGAGCAGGATTCCAAACCTATTGTCATGGTGAGTATTCTTCCCCATGCATATTTTGTCGACCAAATCGCTGGGGATCTGGTGGAAACTGCTGTACTGGTTGGGGAGGGGCAGAATCCACACTCCTATGAACCTTCTCCTTCCCAAATGGCTCGGTTGGCAAAGGCCAGTATCTGGATTCTCAGTGGAACGGACTTTGAACATGCTCTTATCGACAAAGTCTCCAGTCTTTATCCAGCTCTTACAATCATAGATGGGACAGAAGGAATGATCCTTCGAACCTTGGAAGAGCATGACCATGACCATGAAGAAGAAGGTGAAGAAGAGTCTATTCACGATATGAACATCGATCGACATACCTGGCTTGGATGGGAACAGGCGAAGGTGCTAGTGAAGAACATCAGCACTGCATTGACCACCCGCATTGGATTGCCTGAAGTGGAAGTAGAAAAGCGAGCTGGGCAACTCCTCTCCCTGATCGATGGGGAGTTCTCCTCGTTGGAAACAGAGCTCGCGGGGCTCTCTGGCAGTACCGTCTTCGTCTATCATCCCTCCTTTGGATACTTCCTTGACTCATTCGGTCTTCATCAGGAAGCTGTCGAGACAGGGGGGAAGGAACCTACAGCAAAGGATTTGGCCCTTTTGATTGAAAAAGCACAAGATGAACAGGCCAAGGTAATTTTCGTACAAAAGCAATTTCCCTCCGGCAGTGCAGAGAAAGTCGCTCAGGTGGTTGGTGCACAGGTGGTTCCACTCGATCCCCTTGCTTATGATTGGTTGGGTAATATCCGCTTGATGGGTAATGCCCTTAAGGAAAGCTTATGAGTAGCGTCCCTGTTGCACTCTCATTCAATGAAGTTGCGTTCTCTTATCCCCAATTGAGAGTCCTTGAGGATGTATCCTTTCATTTTCATGCAGGGGAGTTTGTCGCCTTGGTCGGCCCAAACGGTTCAGGGAAAAGTACCTTGCTGAAGCTGGTCCTTGGTCTGGAGGCTCCCCAATCTGGAGCGATCAAATTGCTGGGGGAGAATCCAAGAAAGAGCAGAGCTCTTGTGGGGTATGTACCCCAGCACACCAGCTATGATCCCAATTTTCCAATTTCCGTATTGGAAGTCGTGAGAATGGGGCGTGTTGATGCCTCTAAGCGTAGAGGGAAAACCGAGCAGACGGAGAAAGCACTGCAAGCACTCAAGCAAGTAGAGCTTGGGCACCTTGCCGATCGTCCTTACAATGCCCTGAGTGGGGGCCAGAGGAGGCGAGTGTTGGTTGCCCGTGCCCTTGCAGCTGAACCCACCATGCTGATTCTTGATGAGCCGGCTGCCAATCTGGACAAGGAGAGCGAACAAAGACTCTATGCAACCCTTGGGAAACTCAAGGGTTCGACAACCATCTTGATTGTTACCCATGATATGAGAGAGGTATCCCCCTTGATCGACCGGGTGTTCTGCATCGATGCCCATAGGGATGGAAAGGTTGGTCGGACTGTCGTCCAGCATGCACTTGAGGAAGAAGCGGAAGGCACAAGGAAACGGGTACGGCACGATGTAGAGATCCCCGGAGACTTCTGCCATTTTCCAAGGGAGGATGCATGAACGATCTTCTAGGATTCTTTTCCGCATTGTTCAACCCCGATTTTCCCTTTGTGAGAAATGCTTTCCTTGCTGGATTGCTCTCCTCTGTCCTCTTTGGGGTGCTGGGATCGGTAGTTACTGTTAAACGAATAGCTGGCCTCGCCGGAGCCATCAGCCATGCCGTGCTTGGTGGAATCGGGATTGCTCTCTATCTCTCAGCCACTGGCTTGGTTCCCAATCTGAGTCCAATGGTAGGAGCCATAATCTTTGCGCTCCTTTCAGCAGCAATCATTGGAACAGTCTCCCTTCGTTCCAAGCAACGTGAGGATACGGTCATCCAAGCAATCTGGGCAATCGGGATGAGTATTGGTGTGCTGTTCATGGCAAAGACCCCTGGATACACCGATCCATCAAGCTACCTTTTTGGAAATATCCTGCTCATTGCCCCCTCTGACCTCATCCTGCTTGCTATTCTTGATGTGGTGGTCATTGTACTCGCTTGGAGATTCTATCCCCAGATTGAGGCAACTGCCTTTGACGAGGAGTTTGCCCAGGTGAGAGGAATTCCGACCCATGTGGTATTTCTTGCCATCCTCTCGATAACAGCGGTAGCTGTTGTCCTACTACAGACTTTTGTGGGTATCGTAATGGTTATTGCCATGCTCACACTCCCAGCGGGAACAGCAGGGTACAAGGCCAAGAATCTTGCCTCCATGATGGCCATTGCAACGCTTTTCTCTTTCCTGTTCTCCTTTGCAGGGCTTGTTGTGGGCTGGGGATTCGATATTCCTGTGGGTGCAACCGTCGTCGTTATCGCCGGTGCGTTCTACCTAGGGCGGTCGGCTGGAGACCTACTGAAAAAATGGAGGAAACACCATGACTAAGGCAAGAAAAGCCCTGCTGGAATTGCTCAAAGAGAGCAAGGAACCTGTCAGTGCATCGATGCTGAGCGCAGAGCCCTCACTCCCGTTCAACCAAGCAACTATCTATCGTAACCTGCACTACCTTGAGGAGCAGGGTTTTGCTGAATCATTCATCCTTCACTGCACTGAGCACGGCACAGAACGCTACTATAGCTATCGCAGCCGTAGCGAAGGAGTCCATCACCATTGGTTTCATTGTGAGCAATGCCATGCGTTCATCGACCTTGGTGGATGCGCCTACCAAGAACAGATGAAAGATTGGGAAAAGCAGTATGGATTCACTATCAGTGACCATACATTTTTTCTCACAGGTATCTGTGCCTCTTGCAAATCATGATTACTATTTGAGCAGTGAGAAGAGCTGGATTCGGTTGTTTACGCCCATCTTTGCATAGATATTCTTGATATGGGTTTTTACCGTATTTGGTGAGATATAGAGTTGTTTTGCAATTTCTTGATTGCTGCATCCTGATGCCAATAGCTTCAAGACCTCTTCTTCCCTGGTTGAAAGACCATACTTTTTTCCCCTGGTAGTATCCACATGGTCGGTTTGCTCCCAAGTCAAGAAATATCTACGGCTGATGAAATAGTAGAGATAGACCGAGAGTGTGGAGAAACTGAGATAGACGAGCTTGAACGGAAGATTCCTGAAAAACAGCAGATCCAGGGGAAAAAGGAAGAACAGCGGTAGAAAGGTGTAGATGATTCCCTTCAATAGGCGCTCTTCCTCCCAGGTAGTCGCCTTCTTGACGAAGAGGCCACTCAGGACTGCGTGGATTACCAAGAACATGCTACCTGCGAAGAAGTGGTAGGCTATAGTGTCGCTGAGGGCTTTCTGCCAGTCTCCCTTGCTTTCAGCGATGATGACCCAGAGACTGATCATGAAAAAAAACAGGATCAAGAATGTAAGGATACGGTTTCCTAGGTGTTTTTGGTCTTCCTGTGCCGGTAAGAGCTGAATCAGGTATCTGCTCATCATAAGTAACAAGGTGGTAGTGAGCAGGACAGAGAAGATGGTGGCTCCCAGTGCAAATACCTGATAAGCATTGGTGTCCAGGTTTCCCACCGGAAGCGTTCTGGTCAGGTAGGTGACCAAGAGAGAGAGACCCATCTGCAGTGAGAGAGGAACAAGGACAGTAAGAAACGAACCGATATATGCATCACGCACACGGTAGAAGAGTAAGATACAGAGACAAGTAATGGAAATCACCAATGCGGTGGTAAGAAAGAGCAGGATATCGGATAGGATGACCATTGGGTTCCTCCTAGGAGAATCCTATCATATACCTTTGCTCAGAACCATGCTTTCAGCCCTATCTGAAGAGAATCGTTTGCATCCCATGTGTGATATATACTCTCTTTCGTCTTAATTGAACCATACCAGGTAGTCTTGAGGAAGCAAGAGAGATTGTCCCTCAGAGCATAGGTAGCGGAGGCAAGTAAAAGGTATCCGGTACTTTCTACTTGGTAGGTCCCAGCTACCCTGCATGTGAGTTTTTCCCGGAAGAATTTGAATTCTGCAGCCGCGATGATTGTATTGGCATAAGCCTTCCCATCATAGGAAGAGAGAACATCAACATCCATCGGGGAGGAAGGAAAGTACAGTACATACTGTCCCTGGTAGGCGACCGCTAAAAACATACCACTGGAGCTATGCGTATAGGACAGTTCTGCCATGTAAGCCCACTTGCTGTTGTAGAGACCAGGGTCACTCCCGTCGGTATCCTCACTGAGGAAGAACCCTCCTTCCAGTGCAAGGGTGAATGGTCCAAGCAAACTACTCGCTTCAAGTCCTATGAGCTGGTACCGGGTATAGATGGTCTCAGCACCGGTTATAGCAAACGTCGAAGGGTCGTAGGCAATGTTGGTATACCCAATCTGTGGCCAGTACCCATTGAAGTAAAGAAGTCCGAGGTCGATGGCACTGGTCTGGATTCGGTAGCGCGCTCCACCACCAATTTTCTCAAGGCTCTCAGTTTCTTCCTCATCCAAGGTTACTGATGAAAATTGTGGGGGCATAAGCGACCAACGTCCTGACTTCTCAAGGGAAGTAGGGAGAAACCCTGGTTTCAGGACGATATCCAGTGAACTTTGATCCCAGTAAGTAGTCAAGGAGAACATCAGTTCTGGCTGTTTCATTGCTTCCAGGTCATCTATGATACCTTGACTAAGGTCCTGGGCATTAAGCACATCTACGACATGGGAAAGCGATGCTCTTCCCCAAGGGTGGGTCATCCAGCCTGCGGCAAGTGTCTTATTTTCCCAGTAGAGGCTAATTGAGAGGTGTTCCGGTGAAAGGATGCTAGTAACTGCATCAAATTGTAATGTGGCTTTTGTTCTATACGCCTCATCTTCATAATCGACAGAGAGCCCAAGCAGTACCCCGGGGTCCACAGATTTGTCCCGGTAGATACTCAAGGAGGTCTCTTGTTGCAGGTAGAAGACTCTTTTAGGTTCCTCTTCCTCAGCAAATATATCAAAAGCAAACAAGTGTGCTGTTGTAGCCACCAACAGGATGGTAATTGCTATGGTTCGTTTCATCAGAGTCTCCCTGTTTCCAGAAATCTGGTCGTAAAATATCCCTCTGGAAGAGGCATGTCGAAGCGTGCCTGAAGTATCTCCAAGCGTGTGGCGTGTGAACTGGAGTGGGTTTTCATCTCCATAATTGTACTGACCGGGCGATCAGAGAGCGTATCAATTGCTTCAGTGGTTAATGTTTTAAGAAGAGTTTTTCCATCAAGCTCATAAAACTGAACTTCCAGCGGAAGATAGGTTTTCTTGTCAACAACGGTGATGGTTTTCCCATAAGCTTTCATCTCATGGGGAATCGATTCAACTCTATAACTGTTATCATCCTCAGAGATGAGGCGATGATCTGCTTGGCCGGTATCATACGTGGTTGAGGCCATATCGCTATAGGAGAAATCACTGCCCATGAAGGAACCAGCTTCCTCAGCGCCCGCAATTTTTCTGATCCGTTTAAGGGAAGGGAGGAAAATCCACTGCTCGGTAGTCCCTTCTGTTCCTTCGATGGAGAGGAAGCGGGTATTGCGTACACTCTCTGGGGAGAGAAACACCGTCAGCGTGGAAGTCTTTCCCTCTTTTGTTGCGCTGAGTGTTTGAAGGCGTCTCTCCCTGGTACTTCCCGAGTTATCGATCAGGGTGAGCCGAATATCGAGTGCCGAAGATGTTGAACTCTGCCTTTCAAGTACTTGTTCCATGATTTGGTCAGCAGTCGGTGAGCTGAAGAGTACAAGTGAACAACCTAGGCAGAGTATAGAGAATAGCGTGATGCTTCGTTTCATGATTTCCTCCTGGAAGTGTCGAATAATTTGGGGAGATGGACTTGTAATGCCACCAACAGCAAGAGCGCTGCAGAACTCGCGGAGATCATGGCGATACAGAAGAGCAAGCCAAGGTTTGCAATTGGAAGGAAGCGACTGAAGAGTAATCCGCTGAATCCAACTGCAACAGATGCAGCATTTGCCAAGATTGCTTTGCCGGTAGTCATCATAATCTCTTCGAGTGAGTGCCTATTACGCATAAATGCTGAGAGTAAGTGGATGGCATAGTCCACCCCAATGCCAATTGC
This sequence comes from uncultured Sphaerochaeta sp., assembly GCF_963666015.1. Taxonomy (NCBI): domain Bacteria; kingdom Pseudomonadati; phylum Spirochaetota; class Spirochaetia; order Spirochaetales; family Sphaerochaetaceae; genus Sphaerochaeta; species uncultured Sphaerochaeta sp. Next base: position 2,410,418 of record NZ_OY762555.1, read on the forward strand.
CAATGCTGCAACGAGGCTGGTTACAATATCCAGCTTGATGGAGAAAAGCGCCATAGCCAGGAATACCGAGGAGAGTGCAAACAGACAGGGAAGGAGGGCAAGTGTTGCAAGTTTTGCAGAGCGGAGTGAAATAAGTACCAGTATCCATACAGCAATGAGTGAGCTGAAGAGACTGATAATCTGGCTCCTGGTTACCAAGTCAGTCAAAGCAAGGCTTACCGCTTCCCCTCCACCAATCTCAACGGTCCATGTTGAAGGAAAGAGGGTAGGGAGCATGGTTGAGATGGATCGAAGTGTTTCAGTGTGTGACTCCTTGAGCAGGATGGTGAAAAGCGTTGAGTCAGGTTCCAGTGGATCGTCGATGAAGCTATCCAGGGATGAACTGTACAACAAGAGGTATTGGGCGATGAGATGACTCAGCTCCTCCTCTGTGGACAGTCCATAAAGAGCTGGGTCGCTGGGAATTTCATAGGAGCCTTTACCTCCGCTTTCCGCCAAGGTGCCCTCAACCGGTTCCCCCTCAGGCTCCTCTAGAGGAATCGGGTTGGAGAAGAAGTCAAAAGCAGGCTCATCTAACGTGGTTTCCAAGACACCCCCCTCAGCAGGTCCAAGCAATTGGTTCATGCGTTTAATAAACGGCAGAATGGACTGAACACCACCTACCGTGGGTTCCTCTTCGATAATCTGTATTGCATGTTCAAGTGTCTTCAGTACCTCTGGGCTAAGCGTCGCCGTACCCTCTGGTGGGGTGATCATGACCGAAAGTGAGAATGATCCTTGCATTGCCTGATTGTATCGGTTGTTCATGGTCACAAGGTTTGAAGAGGGCCTGAAGAAGGCAAGCATGTTTGTTCCTTCCTGCAACGACAGGTAGGAGAGAGGAAGGACGATAATGATCATAAGCAGGAAAAGGGTGATTGTCAGTTTTCCCCACTTGTTTGATACCCTCATCGTAAACCGTACAAGGAAAACGCTCTGAGGTTTGCTGACCTTCTGTGGTCTTGGAACTCTCACTTGATATACGATCCTGATGAGGGCAGGGAGCAGGATCAGTGAACTCCCAGCACAGGCAACCACTCCGATGAAACTGAGCAAACCGAAAGTCCTGAAAGGTCCGAGAGGACTGGAGAGTTGGGCAAGGAATGCGAACGCTGTCGTTGCCGCAGCCCCAATGATCGGATAGGTATTGGTATGCACTACATTCTGTAGCGTCTCCTCCATATGCTTGCCATCATATTCTTGATAGAAATGGCTGAATATATGCACGGTATAAGCACTCCCTACAATAAGCAGGAGGATTGGGACTAGCATGGTTGCCATGGTTACCGTGATTCCCGTCCATGCCATAATTCCCAGAGTCAGTGAGCTGCTGAACACAAGGGGAACCAAAGAGAGTAGTACAGCAGATATCCTACGGAGGAAAAGATAGAGCACCATGATAATCAATAGCGCCACTATCGGGGCAAGCACTGCAAGGTCACTGAGCAGGCTCCTCTCAATTTCCTCAGTAACGGCTGGCAGCCCAAGTAAAGAGAATTCGAGCCCTTCTAGGGGAACCAACAATTCCCTAAGATTGGAGAGCAGGAGCCCTGCGTTGTATTTTCGAGTGGTTTGAATCAGAATGGAGAGTACACGATGGTCCTCAGAGATAAACGTACCTTCATAGAAAGATGCCCAGGAGGCTATACGTTCCTCCATTCGTCCTCTATCCCCATCATAGAGAGAGACAACTGCAACTCCATCGGACGAGGGTTCCAGATGTTTGAGGTTTGTCAAACTGGAGGCCTGCTTCACTCCATCCAATGCTTCAATTTTCTTAGTAAGCACAGAAAGCAGCTCGAGGTACTCTTCTCTTACCATCGAGTGTGGGGCGTACAGACTTACCACCACCGAGTCCAGGGCGCCGAATCGTTCTTCTATACGCTCATTGGTGGCTACAACCGGATGTGATTGTGGGATGAATGCATCAGTTGAGCTGTCGATGTGTAGATGCCCTATACTGCTTATGCAGATAAGCGTGAAGAGTATTGCCACAGCAATGATGATCCAACTACGTGCAATTTGCCTATTCATACTTTCATGCTAGTGATTGTCTGAAGGAAAACAATCGCCTGGAGAGAGTATTCTCTTCACCTTTTAGGGTGATTCTCTTCTCACCCAATTGGGGATAATGCTTTACAAATCACAGCTATTCACCTCATGATACTCATAGGAGGCAGGGATATGACCTATACCAAGATTGTTGCTACAATAGGACCAGCGAGTGAGACGTATGCGATGGTCAAAGCCATTTTGGAAGCAGGATGCCGAGTGATAAGGCTGAATTTCAGTCATGGTTCGCATGAAGAACAGCAAAAGCGGTTTGAATATGCTAGACAGGCAAGCAAGGAGTTGGGTTTCCCAATAACGGTATTCATGGACTTACAAGGGCCCAAGATCCGTCTTGGGCAGCTACAGGAAGAGATGTATGTACTGCAAAAGGGAGAGAAGCTCATCCTGACCACCGAGCCTTGTATGGGTACCAGGGAGCGTATCAGTATCGACTATCCATACCTGCATGAAGAAATTCAGGTGGGGCAACGTATATTGATCAATGATGGTTTGGTTTCCCTTGTTGTAGAGAAGATTGAAGGGAAAGACATTCACTGCTCCATGATTGAGGAGGGAGTCCTTCTCCCTCGTAAAGGAGTTAACCTTCCAGAGGTTCCCTTGCGTCAACTGAGTTCATTCACAGAGAAAGATAAGAGAGACTTAGATTTTGCCTTCAGGAACAAGCTTGATTACGTGGCCCTTTCCTTCGTTCGCAGCGGAAAAGATGTTAAAGCCTTGAAAGAGTATATGATGGCCTCCTACGGCAGAACCATCCCCATTATCAGTAAGATTGAGAAGCCTGAGGCTGTGACCAACCTCCAGGAGATCATGGATGAGTCAAGCGTAATCATGATTGCCCGAGGAGACCTGGGAGTGGAGGCTCCGGCTGAAGAGGTGCCCCTGATCCAGAAGGCTATCATCAGGTCCTGTATTGATCGTGGACTTCCTGTCATCACCGCGACACAGATGTTGGAGTCAATGATGCACAATCCCAAGCCTACCAGGGCTGAAACCAATGATGTGGCAAATGCGGTACTGGATGGAACCAGTGCAGTGATGCTCAGTGGAGAAACCGCTGCAGGAGAGTATCCCTTGCAGGCGGTGACTACGATGAGCCGAATTGCCAGTTTGGCTGAGCGGAGCGATGTATTCCAAAAGCAGGTTTTCAACCAAATCAGCATGTTGGATCCAGATCGAAAGATTACAACCACGGAGGCTGTGGGACTTGCCACCCGCGAGCTTTCCCTCTCTATCGGTGCGGCCTTTATTGCTTGCTTCACCCAAACGGGTTCTACAGCACGATTGATAGCAAAATTTCGTCCCTCGGTCCCAATTATTGCATTCTCTCCCTTGCCGGAGGTAGTAACCTACCTTGCCTTGAGCTGGGGGGTTACTCCAATTCTCATCGACCAACTAGCAAGTGTGGATGAGTTGCTGGCATACGCACCAGAGTATCTGATGAGACAGGGCATGGTGAAGCAAGGAGATACCGTGGTAATTACTGCCGGAGTTCCTGTAGGCAGTAGTGGAAAGACCAATATGGTCAAGGTAGTGGAGATTGAATAAAGAAAAGGAAGGCCGGTGCAGAAAGCTCTGGCCTTCCTTCAAAATTACTGTGGTCTGAACGAAATCGTGGCACCGATGCTTAACGCTCTTCCCTTATGGTCAAACAGATCAAGCGCCCGTATATCGAGCCCGAAGTAGGTATCGGTAAGGAATTCAATGGGGAGCAGTCGTAGTGCAACGTTGACCAATCCTCTGTCTCCAGCATCCCCTGCAGACGGGGTGGTGCTGTAACTGACATTGCCGAAGTCCAGAAGGAAATCCACTTTCTTCTGGAATACCTCAGGAAAGAATGGTGTTTGGAAACCGAGAGCGAAGTCAATATTACTGTCCATGGATTTTTTGATGGTGTATCCAAGGCGAAGTGTTGTCTTTGAGGGGAAGTCCATGATTGAACTCTCGAATGTAGAGGCTGCATATAGTTGGGCAGAAAAATCATTCGTCTCTGACACCCCACTCACTTGGGCAAGAATTCCTGCAGCAAAACTCGTGGACTCTCGGCTTGCAAATCTCCATTTTCCGTTGAGCAGAAGATCAATGTCATTCCCGATATCAACGGCAAAACTGGTTTCAACAGCATCTGAAAACGACAAAAGAATTGAGGGTATATGGATAACCCTATCACTTGTGATGGTAGCTGAATATGCAGTACTGACGGAGCTGTTTGCCTTGCTGGGAGCAACATCAGCACTCGGTACTACAATGTATCCTGAACTCCCGCCCAAGGTGGTACTGCCAAATATCGGGATAAGACACATCATAAGCAGGGAAAGAAGCAGTATTCTTTTCATAAGAACCTCCTAGGCACAGGGTGCCCCTAGATCAATGCTAGGTCAAGTAGCTGAAGAGGATTGTTTCATGGAATGCTTGCATGCATACATGGCTTCATCAGCACGGCCGACACACTGATGGAATCGGTCTTTTCTCTTGGGAATGTATCGGTCAAAACCTACTGCCACATGGTAGTGGAGTTTGTTGCCAAAGGAGAAGTGTGAGAGTATCCGTTCTGCCATCTTTTGCAGTTCTTCTTCTGAAACATCGCTGATCAGTGCGATGAACTCATCCCCCCCATAGCGGAAAACCTTTGCACGGGAGGGGAGTATCTTTTGTACGCGATGTGCAAAGTCCCTTAGGATCATGTCTCCTTGGGTATGTCCTTGGGTGTCATTGATCTTCTTCAGGTCATTGATATCCATCATGAGGATTCCCAGTACATGCTTGTCCTTCGATGCATGGATCCGGGAGACCTCCCTGTCATAGGCTGCCCGGTTCCCTACCTCGGTGAGAGCATCACTGTAGGCAAGACTGAGTAGGAGTTGTTCTTTACAAATCGATTTTGTCTTGATCCTCATCAAGGTGGCACTGCGCCAGAAAAGCACAACTGCCGAGGCAGCCATACCAAAATGGAGGATAACGGCACTGTCGAGGGAAATGCCAAGCATGAGTAGGATTACCTCAGCAACTATGGAAGAAAGCAAAAATCCCATTGCAATCAGGAAGGACTTCAGGTCTTGGTTTCCTCTGTAATACTCGATTACTAAAAGCGTAAACAGAGAAAGCAGGAAAAGTGCTAGGAACAACCCACAGGGGAGCAATAAATCGGTGTACTGCATAATACCGAAGAGTTGGAGTGCCCCTCCCAGAATGTAGAGGGAAGCGAAAAAATGTGAGATATACAAGAATGGTGAAGCCCACTTGCCTACCGGGTAGGAGTGGATGATGTAATTGACTAGAAAGAGAGGTAGCAGAAAAAGTGCAGCAAAACTGAGATTCATCGGGAGCGCGGGGTTCCTGAAGAGTATGAATTTACTGGGTGTCTGGCTGAAGACCCATCCACCGAGAGCAAGCAGCACCAAGCCAAAGTAGAAAAAACTTTTCCTCTCTTCATCTGTCTGGATGCAGAGAGAAAAAAGAACCACCAACAGGCCAATCAAGAGCAGTGAGAATCCGTAGAAGAGGGAAGGCCACTCTCCTAGTTCGTGAAACAACAAATCGGTCTTGCTCCCATTGTAGACTGGTTTGAAATGTCCAGCAAAAGAGTTGTTGGAGGTGTAGCCGAATGTAATGCTCAAATCTCCTCCAAGGTAGGATTCCTTGAGGCGGATGAAATGGGTGTAGGTTCCTCCAAAAACAGGGATTGCCCAGCCTTTATCAGGCCCCTCAAAACGATAGATTGGTTCATTGTTCACCTTTACCAATACACTTGCCATGCTGGAGTTGAATGCAATGGTTCTTTGTTCAGCTGGTAGTTGTGAGGGTATGGCGTGGTGAAGTGAGATCACCTTGTTTGTAACAGGCTTCTGTAGTGAGTAGGGGAGTGAGACATCTTCAGCAAATATCTGTCCATCGATGTTGATGGTCCACAGTTCATCCCACGCTGTCACTTTACCACCGGAAAGCGGTTCAGTCTGGAGGAACGAATCAAAGTAGAGTGCCATGACGAATACAACCAGGACCAAGGCAATCACAATTCTCTGAATTTGGTTTTCACGTGAGAAAGCAGCCATTCGGATTCCTCTTCTTAATGGTTTCTAGTTCGAGATTCTCCGAATTTCCGGATGTCCCTTTTCGTTGAGTTTTCGTTCGATATATTTCTCTTTTTCCAGTTTTGAGAGCAGATTGCCAAGACTGTGGTAGCTGCTTCGTTCAATCATTCGACTCTTGTCCATCTGGTGGAACTTAACCCCTACATAGCTCACCAATTGCCAGCTGTCTGGATCGAATGAGTCCACCACTCGTCGCATGAGTGTTTCCACCTGCTTATCCATCTTCTTGGTATGGATGATCTCAGCTGGTTTATCCGTTTTTTTTACCTTTGGAGGACCGCTTTCTTTCGGCTCTTCTGCCTTGGGTTTATTCATGAATGATTCAATGATCAGGATTTCATCACAACAGTTGTTGAAGATGGGCTTGTCACTCACCATCTCCTTGGTAACCAGATATACTTCCTTGCCATATTTGCGTAGTGCTTCCATGATGACCGTGAAATCGCTGTCGCTGGTGATGAAAACATAGCGGTCAATGACAGGGGTGTTTACGATGATGGTTTCCAATGCTTCAAGGCTGATGATCAAGTCAGCACGGTTCTTGTAGTTGGTGGTGATGGACGGGGTGTCCCTGATGGTGAAGTTGTACTCAGCCAACTGCTTTTCCATTTTTTTTATAGAAGCAGAATTTCCACAAGCCATCTTGATGACAAAAATATTCTCTTCTTCGGGGGAGTCATTGTGTTTCAGTGTCAGCTCTTCGAAGAGCGCCTTGAGATCCAGAGCCGAAGGGATATTCTCCAGGTCAATGTAAATAGCATTGTTTTTTCTTCGCATAGACCCTCCATTCGTCACTATACAACACCTTGGGGGTACAAGAAAGTATTAAAAAGGGTCTTCTGTAGAGAACTCCATGTACTCTCCGGTTATCGGATGATGGAAGGAGAGTGTCATTGCATGAAGATAGAGACGGTCCCTCATCCCGCTTCCATACAGGCGATCACCTTTGATCGGGTGCCCAAGCCCCTTCTCATGTGCACTATGCACCCTGAGTTGGTGGGTTCGTCCTGTCAGGGGAAAGAAGATCATTCGGGTTGTCAGTGTCCCATCGCTTCTCCTCTCTACTCGGACTCTCTGGAAGCATGTGATTCCCCATTTACCCTGCTGTTCATCATATATCTGGAGAGGACGATGTTCTACATCAAGACGGAAGGGAAGGCTGATTTCTCCCTTCTCTTGTGTGATAACCCCCTCCAATAGAGCCACATAGCTCTTGCTTACTTGTTTTTCACTGAACTGCTTGTTCATCCTTTTATGTGTTTCCTTGTCTTTTGCGAGGATGAGCAACCCGGATGTATCCATATCCAGTCTATGGGCAGCACACTGCAAGGGGATGTTTGGCATCAGTTTCCTGAGGCGGGTTTCCACACTATCACATTTCTGAGGTCCTTTCCCTGGAACTGAGAGCAGACCTGCATCCTTGTTTACAACGATGATATGCGAATCTTGGTACACGATATCCAGGGTAAGCATGGCATGGAGGATTGGTTTGCATTTCTCATCACAAGGGCCATAGAACCGGAGATGGCTTCTCCCACTGCCCTTGGTAGGCGCTCCGAAGAAGAATTCTGTCATACTGATGGGATGCAATTGGTGGGTAAACGCAAACTGGAGGAGCTTGATGGCACAGCAATCCCCGCTCCCTGTAGGAGCTTTCCCTCCGGGGAAGATGGAGTCCAGACAAATTTGCCTTCCATCAAGCGTGGCTATGCTGTAGAGATTTCGATAATGGGAGAGAGCTCTACGGGAAAGTTCGGAGCGTTCATAAAGATGTGATTGGCGTTCCTGTTCATTATTTGCTGCCTCAGCACGTTTACCTATCTCCTTGATCGGGGCATCAAACATGTCAAGATATTCGTGGTATGCCGCCTCATCGACCAGGTGATCAACCCAACCAGGAAGGTTTAGGTGTCCCATGCAACTGCCTGAGAATGCTTTCAGCAGGACCTCTTTTCCGTTTTGGTCATGTGCAACCAAGACACCGAACATTGCCCCCCCTCCTGGCAGGAAGAACCCATCGATGGGTACCTTCCCCTCTCCTTCAAAATCTATTACTCCGTTTGTTAGTAGAAGTTGCTGGAGGTGCAAGGCGTAGGTGTGTGCTGGGTGTTCTGGCAGTGGTGGGTTCATGACATCTCTGATGGTACGAAAGTACTGCTTTAGATGCAAGGTCTACCCTAGGCAAATACCATGTGCTATGGCATCATGGATGAAAGAGAGGGCCTATGAACGCGACACTTGAGTTGGATGTACTATCTGTGGTGCTTCTGATTTTTGCCATAGCTTTGGCTTCACGTAGTTTGCAGAGCAAGCCGAATAATCGTTGGTATATTCTTTCCGCTATCACCCTACTTATTGTCATAGGGACCGAGTTGTTTGCCTATCAGGTTGATGATATCGGCGTTTCCTCCCAGATTGCTCCCCACCGAATCACCAATGTACTGGGCTTCGGGCTGTCACCTATTGTCTGCTATTTCTTATTCAGGTACATCTCTCATACAAAATATCAACAGAGAGGCAAGTGGTTGTTCCTTCCCTTTTCCATCAATGGGCTGTTGAGTATTCTCAGTTATTTCAATGGTTGGTACTTCTCTGTGGATGCCATGAATGTATATCGCAGGGGGCCGCTTTTTGCCCTGGCAACATTCAATATGCTGTTCTACTATGGATTGTGTATTGTCTATCTGGTCAAGACGCTACGTGCATACGAGGCTTCAGACCGCCCTCTTTTACTTTTTATTCTGGCAACCCCAATTGGAGGGGCTGCCATTCAGATCATCTTCCCCCCAATCCTGACGCTTTGGCCCGGTATTGCACTCTCCCTGTTGTTGTTCTATCTCTTCTCACAAGAGCAGTATTATTCATTTGATGTGCTTACCGGCCTAAGGAATCGACTAACATTTATGCGTGATCTTTCGGATTTGCAGCGAATATGCAAGGGACCGGCAACCATTGTGGTGTGTGATGTCAACGAACTGAAAAAGGTCAATGATACCTATGGTCATACCAGTGGGGATGACCTTTTGGTGCATACCGGAGGGTTGTTGGAACGCTGTTTTCGCGGAGTGGGGAAAACGTATCGTATCGGTGGTGATGAGTTTGCTGTGATCACCACCAAGGAGGAACCTCTGGAGGTTGAACGGTCACTATCCATGCTTGAGAGCCAAATTAAGCTGTACAACAAGACCAAGCCCATGCCGCTCTCTCTGGCAATTGGATGGTCGTGGTGTGAATCCTGTGGCGGAAATCTATTCAATACCTATGTAGCAGCAGACAACAATATGTATGATAACAAGGGAAAGATGAAAAAAGGACGGAGGTAACCTGATGGACCAGCATGTACAGTATGCCTATCTCAGTGTTCCTCAATTTGAACGGAGACTGGCAGAGCATCCCGTAGGATATATTCCCCTGGGAACCCTTGAGTGGCATGGGTTGCAAAATGTCTTAGGCGCGGATGCGCTACAGGCAGAGGGATTGTTTATCAGGGCAGCCAGGTGTTTTGGGGGCATTGTGTTTCCACCGTTTTATCTTGGTCCCGATAGGATTACCGATGCAGGGGATGGAAAGAGTTTAATTGGGATGGACTCAAGCGAGGCTACAAAACCCCACCAGAGGCTTCCCGGAAGTTGTTACTGGGTCTCCAAGGGACTGTTTCTCCAGATGCTTGAAGCGCTGGTTGCTCAGGCAAAACGGGCAGGGTTTATTTGCCTGATCGCTGATGGGCATGGTCCCTCCAGGAAAGCTTGGGCAGAGTTATCCAGCCAGTGGGAAAAGCAGTATGACATTATTCTTCTCTCCTCCCTCAATGATTTTCCACCAGAGACGTATCTGGCTTTGGGGGATCATGCTGGACGCTGTGAGACCTCTACGATGATGGCGCTTCACCCTGAGTTGGTGAATCTTGCATCCCTAGAGCAAGATACATGGCCGCTTGGGGTGAAAGGGGAGGATCCAAGGCTCTCTAGCGCCGCCTACGGTGAGTACATCCTTGAGACAACGGTGAATGCGATAGGCCAAAAACTCCAGGAATTGGGCTTGTGATTCCGGTTTTGTAAGGGGTGCCTTCTTTTTTGCAATGTTATTGAAGTTTTCCGTCTGCCATCCTTTGGGGCAGGAGGAATGAAAATGAATATTTCATGTACCGTAATTGGAAATGTATGTGTGGGGGATGGATATGCCATCCAGGTCGGAGAACAGTATCGCAAGGGGCTACACGGCTTGGAAGGGTTTAGCCATATCTTGGTTGTATGGTATGCCCATCAAGCCATGTCGTTGCCTCCAGAGGCTCTAGTGATCCCAAAACCATATCAAGCAGGACCTGAACAGATAGGGATATTTGCCACACGATCTCCGTATCGTGTGAATCCGCTTTGTGTATCGGTTGTCCCTGTACAATCCATCGATATGGAAAATGGAACAATCCAAGTCCATTGGATCGATGCATTACAGGATACTCCGGTTCTCGATATCAAGCCATATCATGGTAGTGAAGATCGGGTACGGGACTACAGAACACCCTCATGGTGTGCCCATTGGCCGAAATGGATGGAAGAAAGTGAAGATTTCGATTGGGATGCAGAATTTACATTCTGATGGGGATATATATCTCAATGGTTGTCCTATTTTTCTCATACCGTTGCAGTTCCCAATTGCCTAGGCACTGGTAGGTGTTCTGTGAGAAGTAGGTCCCATAGATGTATTGATAGGTATTCCTGATCTGGCTTACGTCTTGGGTATGGAGAAACCTGATATAGGTTGTCTTTGGTATTGATTGCCGAGAGAAAACTGTTTCCTGTGGAGAGGCAGGGTTCACCTCCATACCACAAAGTACTCGCATCGTTTGTTCCTCGCCCTCTTTCCATGCCGTGAATTGCAATGTCACGGACTCATGTCGCTGGCCCTGTATTGAGGTCTTGTAGTGTTCGAACTGCTGCCAATGACGATGGAAAGAACGCGTTTCAGGCCAGATGAAGAAGTCAAGTCCGCATAGGGTGAACTCTGGTAAGGTGAGAATCTCTCCGTTGATGACATCACTATCCTGGTGTCGTTGCGGGTAGATTCTCTGTTGTAGGTATGGAGAATCCAATCCACTTTGGAGGATGTTGGAAGGGGTGTCATTAAATCTCCGTCTGCAAGCTCGGTAAAAAGTCTCATAATCATGGAACCCATAGAGAAGGGCAAGCTTGTTGAGTGGGGTATTTGAGCTGTATGCATGTGAGAAAATGGTAGAAAGAATCCTTGCTTGCAGGTATTCCTTCAGCTTTATATCAGTATGGGCAGTGAAAAGTCCGGAGAGATGGTGTGTGCAATAGCCACTATGGGCGGCGAGTTCAGAAACCGTGGTAATCGGGTTCTGGGACCTTAATCGTTGTTCGAAATAGTCAAGGGTTGCGATAAGGTTGTCATATCCATCCATGCTGATTAGCATACCACTATAATTCTGCCTGTGATATGCTTATCTCCATGAAAAAACCACCACTTATTGTCAGTGCATGCCTGCTTGGCAGGCAATGTAGGTACGACGGATCTTCAGTTCCCTTTCCTCAAGCAGCACAACTGGCAGAACACTATACCCTCATCCCTGTTTGTCCTGAAGAACTGGGAGGGTTGCAGACTCCTCGCTGCGCCTCAGAGCTGCTGGATGGCAGGGTAGTCACTAAAGACGGTGATGATATCACTTTGGCATTCTTGCAAGGTGCAGAGAAAGCCTTAGGAATTGCAGAAGAAGTAGGATGTAGGCAAGCACTCCTGATGGACCGCAGTCCATCCTGTGGATACGGGGTGGTCTATGATGGGTCCTTCCGTGGCACACTCATTCCCGGCAATGGCATTTTTGCCTCACTGTTGGAGACCAAAGGTTTCCTAATCAGCACTCCCTCATATCTTGAGGTGTTGCTAGGCTGAAGGTAGTGAGAATTTCTTTGCTCGTTTAAGAGCAGCTGTGGTTGCTTCCCAGTCCGTCTCCTTGAGCATCCAACTCCCTGTCATGGCAAGTACATATGGGTTCTCAAGGTAGGTGGCTGTCATCTCTTCATTGATATGCCCCGCTACGATGAATGTAAGGCCTTCCTGTTCTCCTAGGGTGTTGATGAACGGGAGGCCACCAAGTTCCTCCACTGGATAACAACCCAATGTCTTGAGATTCCACGCCTTGGCTACCGATGCCTGGGTGGTGACCGCATAAATGGGTTTTCCCTCTTGTTGGCAAAACTCCACCATCTGCTCATTGAAAAGAGGGGAGAATATGAAGGCAGCTCCTGCCTCTACTGCTGCTTTTGCCTCGTCTAACGTCTGGACATTGCCCGCCCCGATGAGAAGATCCTCTTCTTTGGCCAGACGACGTAGCAAGGCAAGCCCCCCACTCATCTGCTGGGAGATGTTTGCCGTGCGTAGGTCGCTTACTCGAAGTGCCTTGACCAACGCTTCTGCCTGGTCTGCCCTGCCTTGTTTGACCATCGGGATGCACCGAATCTGTGCCAATTGTTTGGTAATGGTATCCATGTCGGTCTCCTCCTTTATCAGATGTAAGTCTAATCTGTTTGATGCATCCAGTCGACCCTAAAGTAATAAATGACAAAGATAATGGAGCTGAGTGTCCAGGTAACTGGGTATGCCCAGAAGATGACCCTGATATCCATGAAGAGCCACAGTCCGGTTGAGATGAAGATGATTCTGAAGATGCACCAGATGGCAAGCATGACTGCCATAGGGACGATTGCTTTTCCTGCACCACGGTAGATACCGCTCATTGCATGACTGAGCGCAAGAGCCCAGAGGAAAAGACTGGAGATATGAGCCTTTGAGACTCCCAATGCAATGACTTCAGGGTCTTGGCTGAAAAGCCTCATCAAGGGTTCTGCTCCCAGGAACATACCAATTCCTATAGTCTCAGCAAGAATCATGGCAAACAAGACCCCAAAGCGTGCGCCCCTTTTTACCCGATCATACTCCCTTGCTCCCAAATTCTGCCCTGTAAAGGTAGTTAGCGCCAAGGCAAATGCCGTTATGGGGATAAAGGCAAAGCCTTGGATACGCATGAAGGCCCCATTTCCTGCCATGGCTGAGGCTCCAAAGAGATTGATTGAGGATTGGAGGATGACATTTGCAAAGCTGGTTACCGAATTTTGGATGCCGGAAGGAATGCCAAAGGTAAGGATCTGCTTGAGGTATCCTTTGTGAATACTAATGGAAGGGATGTGTACTCGCACAATTGAAGGAGTTGTGAGTAATAAACGGAAGCTGAGAGTAGCGCTCACTCCTTGCGCAATGATGGTAGCATATGCGGTCCCCTCAATACCCATACCCAGCACGCCGACGAAAATCAGGTCGAGGGCTATGTTCAGGATTGCAGCAACGATAAGAAAATAGAGTGGATGCCTGCTGTCTCCCACTGCCTGGAGGATTCCGCTTGCAGTGTTGTAGAAGATTAGGGTGGAGATGCCCAAAAAGAAGATTCGGAGATAGGTTTGTGCGTCGGTGAATACGCTCTGTGGAGTTCTCATCCAATGAAGGACCATCGGGGCAAAGAAGTAACCCAGGACGGTCAGCAGTGCACTGGTGAGCAAACTGAGGGCGATGGTGGTATGGACAGCCTTCCTGACTCCTTCATGGTCGCCTTTTCCGAATGCTGTGGAGATTACCACGCCCGCTCCTACAAAAATACCTTGGAAGAGTCCTACCAAGAGCATGATAAGGCTGGTGATTGAGGTAATGGCAGCCAAAGCCTCTTTGCCGACCAGGTTTCCCACCACCAAGGTATCAGTTGTGTGATACAGCTGTTGAAACAAGTTCCCAAGGAAAATTGGGATTGCAAAGGCAATAAGGTTTTTTTGGATCGAACCGCTTGTCATAAGCTTCGTATGCGTTGCCATATGGCCTAGTACTCTAGTCCATCCCTGTCGTTCTTGCAAGCAGAACTACAGCTCATCTTGCCTTGTGAACAGTGCTACTCTAGGATGTGCGTATGAATACCTATTCCACAATCAGCACCATGGTGCATGAATTATACTATGGATCAGATACCAACTGTGCAAGGACAATGCTTCTTGTCCTTGCCAAACTGCTCGACCAAAACCTCGCACCACAGACACTCCAGAGTGCTGTTGCCTTGCATGGTTGTGGTGGCCACGGGGATCAATGCGGGTTGGTTGAAGGTGCCGTAATGTTTATAGGTATATACTTCCTAGAGAGAGGATGGAATGGGAAGGAAGTTGTCTGTCTTACCTATACCTTTGCTGAAAACTATCACAATCGGTTTGGCTCGCTTCTCTGCAGGAACCTTCGGCCTGGAGGCTTTTCGGCTGAAGACGCTCCCCACCTTTGTGAAAATCTGACCAATGAATCTATCGTATTTACGTATCATTTCATCATGCGTAACAGTGAAAAGTAGGTATATGCGGGGACCAAAATCTTAGGACATCTGAATCTTTATTGCTAAACCAGCTCAAAAGAATAAAATATAAAAATATACATAGTAATAAAATAAATACCATTATGCAAAAATATACAATTTTTGATGCATAATGATGTAAAATTTGTTAATATAATTATAGATTAGGTAGAATTTGTTACATCCTAGTGATTCATCAGGAAAAGGGGGAGAAAGGTATGGTACAGGAACGAATACGTGAGACCTTGTCTTCCATGTCTCCCTCGTTTCAAGAAGTGGGGCGCTGGATGCTCGACAACTATGACTCTATCGGTTTTACCTCAGTCAACGAGCTCAGCAAGATTATCGGGGTCAGTAACGCCTCCTTGGTACGCTATACGCAAGCTCTTGGTTTTTCTGGATACAAACAGTTCAAGGAGACGGTACAAGAGGAGCTCAGGACAAAACTCAAGCCGGACTCCAACGTGGTGTTGAATGAGCTTGATGTACTCCCGATTAAAAAGAAACTGCAAAAGCTTGCTGATAATGAAATACAGAACCTCAGCAAGACCTTGAAGGGACTGAGTGTTCAATCACTGTCCAGAATGGTCCAGGGAGTTCTGCAGAGTGATCGAATTTTTGTGAGCGGGTTTGGGGTCAGCAAGAATATTATGCAGATATTCGAATATGCCTTGGTCTCCATGCAGATCAAGGAGGTTCATTCGATTACTGGTTCCATCAGTGACTACAGTGCGAGGCTTGCGAGCATGAACAGCTCTGACTGTCTTTTTATCATGACCATGCCTCCATACTCTCCTGAGGCGCTTCAGGTAGCCAATGCAGCACATGCACGAAAAGTGAAGGTCTATCTGTTCACCGATTCTGCAGCATGCCCCATCTATCCCATTGCAGATTCAGTGGCCTGTAGTGCAAACAACTCCTTGTTGCTTACCAACTCCTTTGTCGGCATGGTAGCGGTCATCCAGGTCTTCATAAACATGCTGCTGCTTGGCAGTGATGAGAATTTGATTCCCCATATGAAGGCGGTTGTAGCCACAGAACGGGAAGGATATGCGTGGCTTAAATCACAAAAGGAAGTGTTGAAATGAAAGTATTTATTTCCACAGACATGGAAGGTATTGAAGGAATCTCTTCTTGGAACGAGATGACCACCAAGGAAGCTTGGTGTGCTTCCCTGCTTAAACAGGAATTGACGTATGTTATAGATACATTGCTCCAAGGTACAGAAATAGAGGAAATATGCATTTGTGACTCTCATAGCCGTGGGGAGAATTTGGTCTATGGTTCCTTCGGAGACGAGCGTATCACCCATATAAAGGGGTACCCACGTCATTCCTATATGATGGAGGGTCTTGATGAGAGCTTCGATGCCGTATTCCTCATTGGCTACCATGCAAGCATCGGAACAGAGAAAGGTGGGATGGACCACTCCTACTCCTCTTCCTGCATCTATGAGATCAGGCTGAATGGCACTGTGGTTGGCGAAACGGAGATTAATGCATATTATGCAGGGCTTTACGGCGTACCAGTGACCTTGGTAAGTGGTGATGATGTTCTGGAAGCTGAACTGAAAGAGTTCCTCTCAATTCCTTTCGTACGGACCAAGGAAGGACTCGGTCGCTATACGGCTAAAATGTACAGCCCTGAGTTGGTGAGGCGTACCTTTGAAGAACAAGTAAAGGCCTTTCTGCAACGTCCTTTGGACAGTTTTGAAGTGAAACGGTTTGATGGCCTGGTTGAACTGGAAGTGGATTTGGCCACTACGGTCATCTCTGATGCAGTTGCAGTGGTGCCTGGCCTGGAGCGAGTCGGTGGACGGACCGTACGGTACACATCAGAACAGTATGATGATGTGTTCCATATGATTCTCACTATTGCCATGCTTGGTGGCAAGTTTGCTCAGTTTACCTAATGTGAAATCCTAGGAATTGGAGACAGTATGGGAAAGTATATTATTCGACGATTGATTATGATGATCCCCGTGTTGCTTGGGGTAACCTTCATCGTATTTTTCATCATGTCCCTCACTCCCGGTGATCCTGCTGCCATCATCCTTGGAGACCAGGCAAGTGCCGAGGCATTGGAGATGAAAAGGATTGAGTTGGGATTAGACAAACCACTATTGGTGCGTTATGCAACCTACATGGGTAATTTGTTCCAGGGTGATCTGGGGCTGAGTTACCGGAACCAGATATCGGTAGCCTCCCAGGTATGGGACAAGTTTCCCAATACTGCCATCTTGGCAATATCCGGTATCTTGGTTGCGCTGATCATCGGAATTCCCATCGGGATCCTCTCTGCGAAGAAACAGTATACGGTCATGGATAATACCTCGATGGTATTCTCCTTGGTGGGGGTTTCCATGCCGAACTTCTGGCTAGGCCTACTGCTCTCCCTTCTCTTTGCTCTAAAACTGGGGTGGCTGCCCTCCCAAGGCATGGGAAGAGGATTTATTGGTTTGCTGAGGTCATTGGTGCTTCCTGCCTTGACCCTCGGTACCGGTGCTGCTGCAACGGTGGTTCGTATGACACGCTCGTCCATGCTTGAGGTAATCCGGCAGGATTACATATCGACTGCTCGTGCAAAGGGCATTACGGAAAAACAAATAACCAAGAAGCATATGTTGAAAAATGCCTTGATCCCAATCGTAACTGCTGTAGGACTGCAGTTCGGTCTATTGCTTGGTGGTGCGATGCTCACGGAAACCATTTTTTCTTGGCCTGGACTAGGGAGGCTTATGGTTGATTCCATTACCAGTAAGGACATCCCCATGGTACTGGGCTCGGTTATCTTCATGGCTGTCATGTTCTCGTTTGTTAACCTCTTGGTCGATATTCTTTATGCGTTTCTTGATCCGAGGATCAAGAGCCAGTACTCCAAAAAGGTTGTCAAGAGAAGGAGAGGGGTGGTGGTATGAAACAACCGGTGGTAAAGAAACAGCGAACTCTTGCTGCAGAAACCTGGAGACGGTTCAAGAAGAACAAACTGGCCTTGACCGGTATGATTGTCATCCTGTCGCTTGTGGTGATTGCACTCTCCACGATTGTGATTGATTTGGTCACTGATAAGGCAATCTACAATGACTATGTGATTAAACAGAATCTGCGCATGCGTCTGCAAGGACCAAGCAGGGAGCACATCTTTGGGTTGGATGAATTCGGGCGCGATATATTCATGCGAATGGTATGGGCAGTCCGTTACTCACTCTTCATGGGAACGATTGCCATAGCACTCTCTACCATCCTGGGAGGTTTGTTGGGTGCGGTGGCCGGTTATTATGGAAAGATTTCCGATAACATCATCATGCGTTTCATGGATGTGTTGCTGGCTATTCCCTCCATGCTCCTTGCTACTGCGATTGTAGCAGCACTGGGCACAAGCCTGACCAATGTGCTCATAGCAATTGCCATCAGCTATGTCCCCACCTATGCCAGAACAGTACGAGCCTCGGTATTGACCATCAAGGACCAGGAGTTCATTGAGGCAGCGAGAGCAATGGGAGCCAGCGATGTACGAATTATTTTCAAGTACATCCTTCCCAACTCAATGGCCCCTCTGATCGTCCAGGCCACCCTTGGAGTTGCCGGTGCAATCCTTTCCATAGCAGGTCTTTCGTTCTTGGGATTGGGTATACAGCCTCCAACTCCCGAGTGGGGGTCGATGCTTTCCTCTGCGAGGGCATACATTCGCGAAGGTTGGCATATCACGGTCATCCCAGGGCTGGGAATCATGATCACCATCCTGTCCTTGAATGTTATGGGTGATGGACTGAGGGATGCCTTGGATCCTCGGCTGAAAAATTAGGAGACATCATGCAGAATCCAGATGATATATTATCCATCGAAAACCTTACCATTCATTATGAAACTGATGAAGGTAGTGTGCATGCCCTCAATGAGGTTTCCCTTGCAATGAAAAGAGGGGAAACCCTTGGATTGGTCGGAGAGACTGGAGCGGGAAAGACAACCCTTGCAAGGGGAATTCTTCGCCTGGTTCCTTCTCCCCCTGGAGTGATCAAGCATGGGAGCGTGTATTTTGAAGGGCAGGATTTGCTCTCACTGAATGAGAGCAAGATGCGTGCAATCCGCGGGAGTCGTATCTCCATGATTTTCCAGGATCCCATGACCAGTCTCAATCCAGTCATGACTGTGGGGGAGCAGATCCAAGAAGTTGTTGAGGTTCATAACCGGGATCTTAAACGTGATGAGATTGTTCGGCAAGCTGATGCAATGTTGGAAATGGTTGGGATTCCCGCTGCGCGAAGTCATGAGTTTCCCCATCAGTTCTCTGGAGGTATGAAGCAGCGTGTGATCATCGCCATCGCACTTGCTTGTAATCCTGTCCTGTTGATTGCTGATGAACCGACTACCGCTCTTGATGTTACAATCCAGGCACAAGTATTGGATATGATTACAGCCCTAAAGAAGCGGCTCAATACTGCAATGCTGCTCATAACGCATGACCTGGGAGTTGTTGCTCAGAATTGTGATCGGGTTGCCATCATGTATGCCGGACAAATCATTGAGCTGGGAAATCTCGACGACATTTTCAAACGACCAACACATCCCTATACGAAAGGGTTGCTTGGATCAATCCCTTCCCTTTCGAAGGATGTGAAACGACTGAGTCCCATCAAGGGCCTGATGCCCGATCCAACTGATCTACCTCCTGGTTGTAAGTTTGCTCCCCGCTGTAGATTCGTTACTGAAGCCTGTGAACGAGCAATGCCTGAGCCCACCCATCTGAGCGAAACACATCAGGTTCGTTGCATTTTAGCCGAAGCGGAGGTGAGAAATGGCTGATGTCTTGTTGCGTGTTGAACATCTGAAAAAATATTTTGATACCCCAGGTGGTACTTTGCATGCTGTGGATGATGTCTCCTTTGACCTGAAGAGAGGGGAAACCCTTGGGGTTGTTGGTGAATCTGGCTGTGGGAAATCAACCTTGGGCAGGACGATTTTGCGTTTGTATGAGCCTACCGAGGGTAATGTCTTTTTTGAGAACCAGGAGATTACCTCACTCAGCAACAAAAGCATGAAAGCACTTAGACGTGATATGCAGATTATTTTCCAAGATCCCTTTGCGTCCCTGAACCCAAGAATGACAGTCAGTGAGATGATTGCAGAAAGTTTGCTGATCCAGAAGATCTTTACTCGCAAGCAGGGTCCACAGTTGCGTACACGGGTTACCGAGTTGATGGATCTGGTGGGCCTCTCCCCAAAACTGATCAACAGCTACCCGCATGAACTGGATGGAGGGCGAAGGCAACGTATAGGTATAGCCCGGGTCTTGGCCTTGGACCCGAAGTTTGTTGTGTGTGATGAGCCGGTCTCTGCTCTTGATGTATCGATTCAGGCTCAGATCTTGAATTTGATGCAGGACTTGCAGGATGAGTTTGGATTGACCTATCTCTTCATCACCCACGATCTTTCGGTAGTGAAGCATCTCTCAAATGACATCATTGTCATGTATTTGGGGCAGATGGTTGAGAAAGCCCCTGCAAAAGAGCTTTTCTCCCATCCTATGCACCCATACACGAAGGCGTTGCTCTCAGCCATTCCTGTTCCGGATCCTGATTATGCCGTGGATAGGGTGTTGCTCAAGGGAGAGTTGGCCAGTCCCATTGATCCGGTGCCTGGTTGTCGGTTTGCAAAACGATGTCCGTTTGTAACTGATGCCTGTACCAAGTCAGATATCCCGCTTAGGGAGATAACCCCAGGACATTTTGCAGCTTGTATATTGGTTTGAGATTGGGGTGCCCCTGTATGGGGGCAACTATAGAGACAAATAGGAGAATGAACATGAAAAAAATCCTGACAGTGCTAGTGGTTTTATTGAGCAGTATTGCGCTATTCGCCGGAGGGTCTTCCGAACGCGGTGACAGTGCAGAAGGTGGTGGCTACAAAGATACCGTCACCATCGGACAGGGTGCGGATGTAACCTCTTTCGATCCACACATCGGAAAAGAGACTCCTGCCGTTGCGGTTACCAACCACATCTTTGATACCTTGGTGGATACTGACCCTGTAACCGGTGAAGTGGTTCCCCAGATTGCAGAGAAATGGGAAGTTGTTTCCCCCGTTGAGTACCGTTTCTTCATCCGCAAGGGACTGAAGTTCCATAATGGTGAAGATCTGAAGGCCGATGATGTCAAATTCTCTCTTGACCGAGCCATCGCCAGTGGTTCAGTCTCCTACATCGTTGATTTCATCAAGGATGTAAAGATTGAGGATGACTATACGGTATTGGTCACTACGAAGGCACCGTATGGCCCAACCTTGCGCAACCTTGCTGTTCCCTTTGCAGGTATCGTTCCCAAGGACTATGTAACTGCAAATCCAGATGGATTGAAGACCAGTCCAATTGGAAGTGGACCGTATAAGTTCGTCTCTTGGGCTCAGAATGACAATGCCAAATTGGAGGCATATGCTGACTACTACAAGGGTGAACCCGAGACCAAGTACTTGGTATTCAAGATTATCCCTGAAGCATCCCAGAGAACCATTGCCCTTGAGACCGGCGAGCTTGATATCTCCTACGATATCCTCGTTTCAGATCTCAAGAGGATTGAGCAGAACAAGGATTTGGTGCTGCTTGAAGCCCCATCGCTGACTTGTTTCTATATCTCTTTCAATATGCGTAAGGCTCCATTTGACAACCAGAAGGTGAGACAGGCTATCAACATGGCCATCGATCGTCAGCTCCTGGTTGATACGGTAAACAGTGGTACTGGTGCCGCAGCCGATGAGATCATCGCACCTGCAGTGTTCGGATACTATTCCACTGGGGTTTGGGACTACAATCCTGAAAAAGCAAAACAGTTGCTTGCTGAAGCTGGCTACCCCAATGGGTTCGAGTGTTCTCTGTGGGTAAACAACAACCAGAGCCGTGTTGAGATGTGCCAGGCAATTCAGGAAATGCTCAGAGAAATCGGCATTACCGTAAAGGTTGAGGTCATGGAGTTCGGTACCTTCATCAGCCGTTCAACAGCCGGTGAGCATGACATGGGTTACTTCGGTTGGGTCACCTCCACCAAGGATGCGGACTATACCTATTACTCCCTCGAGCATAGCTCCCAGCAGGGTGCTCCTGGAAACCGTTCATTCATCGCCGATCCTGAAGTTGATCGTCTTGTTGAGCTTGGGCGAACCAGTGCTGACATGGATGTACGCCTTGACGCATACAAGAATCTGGCCCTTGAGCTGAAAGAGATTGCAAACAATGCACCGATTATCTACACCGCCATCACCGCAGGTACAAACAATGCAGTGGAAGGCTTTGTGCTTGATCCAATCGGCTATCACAAGCTGGAAGGTGTGAAGGTAGCGAAGTAATTGCTGCCATCGCACTGGGGGGGTCCATCAAGATTTGGTGGACCATCCCCTCTCCAATCTGTGATGCATCATTGAGGTAATTGTTTATAGAGGTCGTACATGATGAAAAAAGAAGACCTCATCCGAAGTATCATACGCATCAGTGATGCAAATGGTATCAGCGGATTTGAGGACGAGGTGTTATCTGTCATCAGGGATGAGGGCAGTTCGCTTGGAACATTTAAGGAAGATAGGTTACGAAATCTGTATCTCTATCGTTCTGAAAACAAAGAAGGGCTGCCGTTGGTGCAGTTGAATGCCCACACTGATGAGGTAGGGTTTATGGTGAAAGCCATACGTCCTGATGGGATGTTGGAGTTCATTCCCATTGGGGGATGGATTCCCACCAATGTTCCAGCCCACATGGTTCGCATCCTCAACAAGGATGGGGAGTATGTGCCTGCAGTTGTTGCAAGTAAGCCCCCCCACTTTATGAGTGAAGCTGAACGTAATGCTCCACTTGATCTTTCCAAGATGGTCTTGGATGTTGGGGCAAGAAGCAGTGAGGAAGTGGTTAAGGAGTATCGAATCGGCATAGCCGCTCCCGTAATACCTGATGTGACTTGCCGATATGATGCAAATCATGATTTGCTTATAGGCAAAGCCTTTGACTGCCGTATTGGGTGTGCAAGTGTGCTTGCGACTCTGAAAGCACTTCAGGGTAAGACCCTGCCGGTCAATTTGGTTGGGGATTTCTCGAGCCAAGAGGAAGTTGGTACCCGTGGCAGTATTGTAAGCACTGAGCAGATTGGTGCTGATCTTGCCATCGTGTTCGAAGGGTGCCCGGCTGATGATACGGTAGTCCCTGAGTATCAGGCTCAAACGTGTCTGAAGAAGGGTCCGATGTTGCGACATATCGATGCAAGGATGATTACCAATCCCCGGTATCAGCGATATGCCCTTAATCTGGCAGAAGAGCTTGGTATTCCTGTTCAGGAAGCAGTTCGTGGAGCGGGGGCAACCAATGGTGCGCCAATTCATCTCTCTGGTGGGGGAGTCCCTGCGATTGTAATCGGGGTACCGGTTAGGTATGCCCATACTCATTATGGAATCAGTTCTGTATTTGATGTGGAAGCGGCCGTTGCTTTGGCTAGCGAGTTATTGCAACGTCTCGATGAAAAGGTTATCAGGTCGTTCTGATGCTCAGGTCTCGGCTTGGGTCCATGTTCCCGTTGGAAACTCCTTCCGCCTGGAGGAATGCTTTTCTAAAAGACATTGGATCTGATCTGCACTATTTCATGTCTGGCCGGTGTGCCCTGTATGCATGCCTGCTGGATGTGAAGTCGAAGAATGAAAACAACATTGCGTATGTCCCTGCCTATACTTGTGAAACTGTGCTTGCTAGCTATGAAAAGGCAGGGCATACGCTTCGTTTTTATGATGTGGATGAACATGAACTTACTCCTCTGTTTACTGCTGGAGATCTTAAGGGAGTGTCGGTTCTCAATCTCTGTGGTTACTATGGTTTCAGCCGCTATGATGAGCAGTTCCTAGCGTTATGCAAAAATTGGGGTGTGACAATAATCCAGGATACAACCCATAGTGTGTTTTCCCGTGATGGTCATTCTCCCTATGCTGATTACTGGGCAGGGAGCCTGCGAAAATGGATGGGTATTGCCTGTGGCGGGGTTGGCATCAAGAAAGAGGGTGTGTTTTCTATCAAGAACAAGATGCCAGACGAAAACCATCTTGAAGGCCGCTACCTGGCGATGGAGTATCGAAAGCAGGCTCTGGAGAGTGGTGATGCAACCTATGATGCCTTGGCTGGTGAGGTATTCTGGGAAACAGAAATGAGGCTGAGGGAGATGTTTGATGTTTATGGAAGTGATTCACTCTCTAGGAATATCCTTGAATCCATGGATTTTAATACCCTTATACAGCGTCGAAGAGATAATTATGAGACAGTAATTACGCATTACAGGCCATCATCCCAATGCCAGGTAATCTTTCCTCGTCTTGATGATAATACCTGCCCCAGTCATTTCAGTTGGTATAGCGAGGATAGGAATGGTGCCCAGCAGTTTTTATTGGATCATGGGATACGCAGCACAATCTATTGGCCAAAACCACCACAGTTGATCAATTCTGAAAGATTCCCGCATGCTTCGTGGATTTATGATCATGTGATGAGTGTCCAAATTGACCAACGCTATACAGCAGAGGATATGGAGTACCTCGGGAGCATCCTTTCCCAGATGTAAAGGTATCAACAGGTTTTTTTATTTCATATCGTTTTTATCCTTCACTTTACAAACCTCCAGCAAACTTCTATGCTTTTTTATACGTAGGAGAGGTGTCAATGCGTATACTCGATTATCTTACTGAATCTTCCATTTTGTTTCTCAAAGAAACCCAAAAGAATCAGATACTCACAACCATGACAGAAAAAGCAACTGCAAGTGGGTATGTCTCCAATGAAAAGGCTTTTACGACAGCTATCCTTGAACGTGAGGCCATCATGAGCACAGGTATCGGTCTGCAGGTTGCCATCCCTCACGCAAAGTTGGACAGCATCAAGGAGTTTTTTTTACTTGCTGCAGTGATGGAAAATGATGTCCCATGGGATTCCTTGGACAAGAAGCCGGTACGTCTGGTTTTCATGATTGGCGGTCCTTCTGACCGACAGTCAGATTATCTCATGATCCTTTCCAAGATTACCTTGGTGATCAAGAACCCCGAACGCAGGAAAGCACTCATGGCTGCCAAGACTCCCCAGGCTGTGCTCGATGCATTTGCCGATCTGTAGGACTGCATAATGGAATTCCATCTGTTTCTCTATCTTGCTGCAATTTTCGCAGCGGGATATGGGAGTAAGGTACTCACGACAACTCTTAAAATTCCTGAAGTTACCGGCTATGTCCTCCTCGGTGTATTGCTTGGTGGTTCCTTGGTGAATCTTCTCTCTCCTGAAGTATTGGATATCTTGACTCCTCTCTCTTCCATCGCACTCGCCCTGATCGCATTCATGATCGGAATTGAGCTCAAGCTTGATGTGATCAAGCGACTGGGAAGGAGCATTATCGCCATCGTTACCTTCGAATGCATTGGAGCATTCCTTGTTGTTTTCTTTGGCTTGTTCTATGTATTCAAGACCAATCTCAATACTGCGCTTCTGCTTGGATCTGTAGCATCGGCAACAGCCCCTGCGGCAACAGTTGCTGTCATTAAACAGTACAAGGCAAAGGGAGTTTTGACTTCAACCATCTTGGCAGTGGTGGGTATTGATGATGCGTTTGCACTCATTATCTATGTCTTTGTGGAGAGCTTTGTCAGTTCCAACCTGCTCGGGAGTTCTCTTGCTATCGGGCCGATGGTAGCTTCAGCCTTGCTCTCTGTAGCAATTGCAGTAGGACTTGGTGCTGTTTCTGCAGTTCTCTATATTCTTCTTTTGCGAGGAAGGAGAAATAACGATTGGGTAATGTTGTTGCTTGCCGCTTTCCTCTTCTTGTTGTTGGGAGTTTGTGAGTTGCTTGGTGTCTCTGAGCTCCTTTCAATTATGGCTTTCGGAATGACCATCGTGAATAGTTCTGCGGTATTGAGCAAGAAGAGTGAGACAGTCGTATCCTCTTTCAGCCCTGTGTTTCTGGTTGCCTTCTTTATTCTAGGTGGAGCTCACCTGGATGTCTCCTTGATTACACAGATTGGAATGCTTGGGCTATTCTACTTTGCAGCAAGAAGTATTGGGAAGGTCGGGGGAGCTACCTTTGGAGCCTTAATAGGTCGCGCGCCGAAGAAAGTGCGATTTTTGATCGGTTTCTCTCTCTTGCCGCAGGTCGGGGTTGCCCTGGCGCTTGCCTTGGCGATCAACAAGACCTTCTCAGCCCCGGCTTTCGGGGAGACAGGTCAGCAACTAGCAAACATGATCATCAATGTGTTGTTGTTTACCACAATCATAACAGAGGTCGTGGGACCCTTGCTGACACGGTTGGCTCTACGCAAGGCGGGCGAAACGAATGAGCAGATCTAGGAGGAAATGATGAATCTATTGCTTATGGTGCTCTCGCAACTGGATTATAAGGAGGATGTGTTTCTGGCAATGCAGAGTGTCGGGATCACCAAAGCCTCTGTATTCGATGCCAAAAGCATGGATCGGAGTCTTGAGAGCGAATTCAGCCTATTCACCGGGTTTCTACACAGTAGGAGTGAGATGGAAGGAGAGCAGTTGGTGATCCTTGCCCCAGTAGCTTCTTCTGACCTTGCCAAGGAGTTGCTTACCAACCTTGAAGCTGGTGGGATCCCTGTGACGCGAGAGGATATCCTTTCCCTTATGGTTCTTCCTGTTTCTTATTGCTTTGACCAATCAAGCGGACTTCTCTGAAGCTTCTCATTGTAAATTAGTACGTTCTCCTCTAGGATATTATGTGTAAGAATTCATGAAGAGGGAGCCCCATTTGTTAACCCAACTGCTTGCCGTTCAGCTCAATGAAGAAGATCTTTCTCTGGTGAGAAGGATCACTGGACGTATACAGGTACTTGCAGCCGGAAACAGCAATGAGGCGCTTCACTTATTGGAGCAACATGCATCCATTGACATGGTGATGATTGATATAGAGCGCTCGTATCTGCAGAGCCTCCAATTGCTCCACACATTAGTCTACAGGTCACAGCAAGAGCCACTGAAAATCGTTGTACTTGGTGAGCCGCATCTGCTCCAGCAGAAGAAACGGGTGTTTGACTTGGATATTGTGACAATCTTGACAAAACCACTGCAAGAAACACAACTGAGAGAAATCCTCGAAAGAGCGGTGGTGAAGCAGGACGCAGATTCAAAGCAACAGAATTTGCAGGAGCAAGCACACCTGTTCAATGCCATCTTCTATCAAGCCCCCATTGGAATTTCTGTCTCTCATCGTGTTGACCTAGGGGTGGAACCCGGTAAGGAACAGTTCGATGTTAATCCCATGTATGAGAAAATTACGGGAAGAAGCATGGAAGAGGTCCTTAGGATTGGCTGGACTACGATTACCCATCCTGATGATCTGCCTGGAGAGTTGGAAAATTTCAAGCGACTAAAGCAAGGTGAGCTGGAAAACTACAGCATGGAGAAACGTTTTATTCGTCCCGATGGTTCGATCGTCTGGGTTGAGATGACGGTGGCTCCCTTGCAAGCAAGTGATAGCCGACTCTTTGCCCATATCTGTCTCCTGCAAGATATTACAAAACGAAAGGAAGCTGAAAAGCTACTTGCGGAGAGTGAACGCAGCAAATCAGCACTGCTCTCTCACTTGCCTGGAATGGCATACCGATGCCGTTATGATTCCCATTGGACCATGTTGTATGTCTCAGCTGGGTGTGAAACCTTGACTGGTTACTCCCCTGATCAGCTGATAAACAATCGTGATATTTCCTACAATGATGTGATCGTGCTCTCCTATCGACAGAAAATCTACAGCGGATGGAAGTGGGCAATCCATGAGAGCAAGCCATTTGAGTTGGAGTATGAGATACTCACTGCCCAAGGAACCCGTAAATGGGTTTGGGAGATGGGACAGGCAGCCTTTACCGATGATGGAGAAATAGAAGCCTTGGAAGGGATCATCCTCGATATCACCGATAGGAAACTCATGGAGCAGAACCTTGCTTATCGGGATGCACATGACCTGTGGACCGGATTGTACAATCGAAGATACCTTGAGCAACTATTGCGCCAGGATATCAAGGCAAGGAAGAGCGCCAAACGAGCCCTCATCTCGATCAATCTGGGTGCGCTGAATGCAAAGAGTATTGCCTATGGCTACCAATATAGCCAGGATATCATGAAGAAAGTTGCAGAGGGATTGAGTATCCTCTGCAATGACATAGCTGTATTGAGTATTACCCATGAATATCGATTCGTGTTCTATCTCAGGTCCTATGATGAGAGACAGAACCTTTTACTGCTTTGCAAGAAGATTGAAAGTACCTTGGAGTATATTGTATCTCTGGAAAGAATTCCCTATGGATTGGGAGTTCTAGAGATTGATGAATCCAATCAAGAGAACATAGATCAATTGCTCAGAAATATCTTGATAGCCTCCCAACGTTCCGTTGTCCTCTATGATGGAGAGGCAGAGGTCTGTTTCTTTGATGAGAGTATGGAGACAGAGATCCAGCGGGAAGCAACACTTTCGGCACTTCTTTCGCGGATAGTATCGGGAAAGAACCCGGACTGTTTATTCCTGCAATACCAACCCATTATAGATATGCGGACCGGAGGTATCTGTGGGTTTGAGGCTTTGGCGCGTTTGAAGTGCGCAGAAATGCCGGTGATCCCGCCTTTGCATTTCATCCCGATTGCAGAGAAGACAAAACTCATCATCCCCTTGGGTGATATCATCATCCGGCAGGCATTCCAGTTCTTGAAGCAGTTGGAAGAATATCATGTAATGAATTGTACGGTCTCCATCAATATTTCTGCCATCCAGATGATAAAGGAAGGGTTTGCTGAGCATCTCATTCGCTTGATGCATTCAATGGATGTGAACCCATCATGTGTCTGCTTGGAGCTTACCGAGTCCATCTTTGCCTCGAACTTCCAAGAGATCAACAGAGTACTGAAGACCTTGCAACATAAAGGGGTCAAGATATCAGTTGATGATTTCGGTAGTGGCTATTCCTCTCTTTCAAGGGAGCGAGAGCTCTATGTCAATGAATTGAAAATTGACAAGTCATTCATTGATAAGCTGATGTTCCTCTCTGATGATCAGGCCATCACCGGAGATATCATATCCATGGCTCATAAATTAGGGCACAGTGTGGTAGCAGAAGGGATTGAGCATCAGAGACAGCTTGATTATTTGAAACGAAACAACTGTGACAAGGCCCAGGGATTCTTTTTCAGCAAGCCCCTGAATGCATCTGATGCCCTGGCCTTGGTGGCAGGGAAGCATACGTATCGTCTATTTGAACATCTGTTAAAGTAATACCAAAAGAGTGACCTGTCCAAATACAATAGTATGCTTGTGTTAGTTCAGTTTGGATATAAAATTATATAATATATAAATTTGTTATTCTTCTTGACGTGAAGTTTCAAGGGGTTATACTGTACCTAGGTTAGTACAAAAGCGAACAAACTAGGAGTATTCCCCTTGCCTGAACCAAGAAGATCACGACTAATAAACTCCTCACGGATAATTCATCGTCTTTGGATAGAAGATCAACTCAGTCGTGCCGATTTAGCTGTAAGGCTTGGGCTTACCAAATCTTCCATTTCAAACATAGTCAATGATTTGATAACGCTTGGAATTGTTACTGAGAATGAAGTCCTCGAAGCGAGTCCAAAGGGAGGGAGGAGAGCGATAGGACTTACCCTCAATAAAGCATACTTTCATGTTATAGGTATAGAAATTCGCTCTGATTCCTATACTGCACTCTCCATTGACTTGGAAGGTAAGGTGCTTTTCTCACAAACCAAACCGAAAGGATTTACTGCCAAGACATTCAAGGCTGAAGTATGTAATCTCATTGAATCTCTTTGTAAAGACCTTGAAAAATTGCAAAGACATCTACTGGGAATAGGTATTGGCTTTTCTGGAGTGATTGATGCAGAGAAGCAGACAATCTATCGTTCAGTCTCTCTCGATTTCCAACAGCCTTTTGATTTTCAGAAAGAGGTTGCCTCCCACTTTCCATTTCCCGTCATTCTGGAAAATGATGCCAACTGTGGAGCATGGGGAGAGGTAGTATTCCAAAGAAAACAGAAGCTTAAGAATTTTCTTTTCGTACTCATTGAATTCTGGAAACGGTATGAAGTACAAACAGGATCCCCACAGCCGACCATTGGTTTAGGATTTGGATTTGATGGAAAAATCTATCGTGGAAGCAGTAGCCAGGCGGGTGAATTCAAGAGTGTATGTAATCGAGACCCTGATTCTTTGCAACAAGTGCAGATTGCCCAAGGCGTCTCAGTAAGTGAAGATCGGGAAGCTTTGCGCAATTATATCAAGGAAATATGCCAGAATTTGGCCTTTCTTATCAATACATTGGATATCGGGCATGTATTCATCGGGGGTACGATTGAACCTTTCGCTTCTTTTATGCCTGAGATGTTAAGAAAAGAAATACGATCAAATTCCCTGATCCAAAGTGAAGAGAATTGCCAAATCCAGTTTTCATCATTGGAGTATGATGCAGTCTCATTCGGTGCTGCTGCCCTGGTTCTCGATAAGGTATTGATGAACCTGGAACCGCTCAGTGAGAACACTGCCAAGCAGGCTGTTCCGCTCTTTCACTTGTTGTCATAACGTTAACACCCTCGAAGGGGGTGAGAAAAAATGGAGGTCCTGTATGAAAATGAAACGATTGTTGATTCTGGCATTCGTGTCTTTCTTGATTCCCTCCCTGCTCATTGCGGCAGGTACAAAGGAGACAGCAACGGATGGAGTGATTGAACTTTCTGTATATCACTACCTCGATCAGACAGATAAGACTACTGCACCAAATTTCCAACATTTAGTGGATGTCTTTGAAGCTGCAAACCCTGATATCAAGCTCAGTTTTGAGTATGGATATGGTGAGTCTTTCCATGACAAGTTGCAGACCATGGCTATGAGTGGGCAGTTGCCCGATATAGTCTTGCTGTATCCTGGGGAAAGAACAAGTCAGGTGTCTTCGGCTGGATTGGTGAAGGACCTTCGTCCGTATCTAGCTGGTCATGAGCATGAATTTGCTGACATGGCAATGCAGGCCCAGGGAGACAATGGTGAAATTTGGGAACTGCCTGAGGATATCTCAATCACCTCGATCATGTACACCAATAACCGATTGCTTGCAGAGCTTGGGTTGGAATATCCCAAGTCCTATGAAGAGTTGCTTGCGCAAGGACCGGTTATCCGTAAAGCTGGGTTGATTCCCATTTCCATAGCAAACAAGGATGCTTGGCCAATGCAGTCCTGTGTAGCAGGTATGTTGGTTGAGCGTGCTTGTGGAATGGAGTGGTGGGACAAGGCTCTAACCGGTGAAGCAAGCTATGATGATCCTGAGTTCGTGTATGCCATGGAGATTATCAAAGAGCTTAATGATAAGCAGATGTTGTCTCCTGGAACCAATCAGCTTGCCTATGGACA
Source organism: uncultured Sphaerochaeta sp. (assembly GCF_963666015.1). NCBI lineage: Bacteria > Pseudomonadati > Spirochaetota > Spirochaetia > Spirochaetales > Sphaerochaetaceae > Sphaerochaeta > uncultured Sphaerochaeta sp. The sequence continues at coordinate 2,441,427 of NZ_OY762555.1, forward strand.
GGGGTTGGATGATTTTGTCAATGAGCGTGCTGTATATCTCCTCGATGGTGGTTGGACAGTAAATAGCATGGTGGGTGAGCTCACTGATGAGCAGAAGACGTATATGAGTCTTGAATCATTCCCCGATATTCCCAACCAGAAGGGCAAGAGCCTCTCTGTTTCTGCAACAGCAGGACAAGGCTTCGGCATGAATGCAAAGCTTAATGAGAAGGAAGCTGAGGCAGCATGGAAGTGGATCTGGTTCTACTCTGGACCTGAAGGGTCTGCCATTCGCCAACAGTATGGTCGTCTCCCAGCTTACAATCTTGATGAACCTGAGGATGCAGATCCCATGATCAAGAAACTGATTGCATTTGCTGGAAAGGTCCCGATGGGATATGTCATGGACTCAGTCATTGCAGCCGAGCCAATTGGAACATTCAATATCAATCTTCAGAATATGATGTTTGATACGATGAGCCCATTGGAAGTTGCACAGGACCTGGAGAGAATGGTCTCTTCTGTCGGTCGTTAGTAGTTTATAGCAGCGCTTCCTCTTCGGGGGAAGGGCTGTTTTTCAAAGGTGAGATCCCATGACGTATGCACAACAAAAACATATGAGTTACTGGATTCTGGTGCTGCCAGGAATTTTGGTGTTTGCTTCAATCATCATATTCCCCGTGCTCTTCAGTTTCTCTTTGAGTTTCACCACTTGGAATGGGTATGGAATGCCGACCTTTGCGGGGTTGGAGAACTATCGAACAATCATTTCTGACCCTGTGTTTCTCCATTCACTGAGAAACAATCTTCTTATTGTTGTTATTTCAGTCTTTGGTCAGATCCCGTTAGGGTTTCTATTGGCATACCTACTTCACAGAAGTATGGTTCGTCATGGTAATTTCTTCCAGACGATGATTTTTCTGCCCATTACCATATCTCCGGTCGTGGTTGCGCTACTCTGGAACCAAATATTCTCATCGTCGGGAATGGTGGTAGCTCTGGTTCGCTCAATCACTGACAATCCACAATATGTAATCAGGATTTTTGAGAATCAGCAGCTTGCCGTTGTTCCGATTCTTTTTGTGTTGCTGTGGATGCATACCGGAACATATATGATCATCTATTATGCAAATCTGCAGAAGATGACTCCTTCGGTCCTGGAAGCAGCCCAGATTGACGGGGCAAGTGAAAAGCAAATGCTGACGCGTATCATTCTTCCCTCAATGATTGGAACGATTGCCACCACTGCAATCTTTGCTATTTCAGGTAGCTTGAAGGCCTTTGATTTAATCTACGCCATGACCGGAGGAGGCCCTGCGCATTTTACAGAAGTGATAGCAATCTACATGTATGTGAATACCTTCAAGTATTATAAGTATGGGTTCGGCAGCGCTGCTTCCATTATCATCGTTTTGCTTGCCGTTGGCTTGATTCTGCTGTTGCAATACTTCAGCCGAAGACTCGAGAGACGGTTCGAATAGGGGAGCAACATGAAAAGATCAATGACGATTGGAAAAATTCTGGCATATATACTCATGATTACATTCACGTTGCTGACGGTGGTACCTCTTTTGTGGATGATTCTTAGCTCATTCAAACCGCACGCCTTGATCGTTCGCCAGCCTTTGGCTCCACCGTTCACATTCTATACAGAGAATTTCATTCTTTCTTGGGTACAAGGCCACCTGGGAATCTATTTCCTCAACAGTATTGTGTACTCCCTGAGCGCAACCTTTGTAACGGTGATGCTTGCCATGAGTAGTGGCTATGCGCTTTCAAAATTTCACTATCGCTCTGGCAAGGTTATTTATGGGCTCTACACCCTTGGTTTGCTTATTACGGTGCATTCAGTCATCGTCCCTCTCTTCATTATGGAGACCAAACTAGGGATTTCCAATACACGGTTGGGAGTCATACTCCCTTATATTGCCTTTGGGCTTCCTTTTCAGGTTTTTCTTGCAACCACCTACGTGAAAGGTATCCCTGACTCAATGCAGGAGTCAGCCATCATTGATGGAGCAACTTTCTTGGAGATTTTTGTAAAAATTATTATACCAGTGGCGACACCTATCCTGTCGACCATGTTTATCTACACGTTTTTAGGAAACTGGAATGAGTTTGTCTTGGTCCTGACCCTGACCAGCGATATGATGATTCGTTCCCTTCCTGTTGGAATCAATAGCTTTGCAGGTGGGATGAGTCGGGATTATGGGTTGCAATTTGCCGCCTTGGTTATTGGTACTGTACCCATGATCATTTTTTACATGATTTTCAAAGATAAGATTGCCCAGGGTTTTGCTGCTGGGTCCTTAAAGGAATAGTGTTGTACGTATGAATTATCAGAAATCTCTTCTTCCCTATCCATCAGACGGAATAATGCTCCTGAAAGGAAGCTTTGTTTTCTCAAAAGTTCTTACACTTGGATTTCAGGATTCTTGTTTTCCAGAGCATACACAATTTCTGCAGGAATATTTGGAAACGGGCCTAGGGCTGGAGGTAATCCTTTCTGGTGGGTCGGATAATCCTAACTTGCTCGTTACCGAGAGGAAAGATCTGCTTGAAGAGGAAGGATACCTGCTGGAGATAGGAGAAGAGGGGTGTACGTTGTCCTCTTGTTCGTCACGGGGGATTTTTTCCGGTCTCCAGACATTTATCCAACTGAAAAAGTCCAATAATTCACTTCGTTGTTGCAAGATTTCCGACGCTCCAGCTCTCTCCTGGAGGGGGCTCATGTTGGATGTCGCCCGATCTTTTTGTCCCCTGGAAGAATTGCTGGGAATCATTGATGCCATGGCCATGTATAAATTGAATATTCTGCACTGGCATATAAGTGATGATCAAGGGTGGAGATTCCCTGTGGATGGATATCCTGATTTGGTGAGTGAAGATCGGGGATACTATTCAAGAGATGATATCAACTACGTCGTTGCGTATGCAGAGAAAAGAAATATCATGGTAGTTCCTGAGGTAGATATGCCTGGGCACATGATTGCTGCCCTCAGTGCATATCCCAACCTGAGTTGCACCGGGGGGCCTTTTTCAATTCCAATGGGAGAGGGGATATTTCAGGATATTCTTTGTGTAGGGAAGGCAGATACCATCGCTTTTGCGAGAAAGGTGGTAGATACACTCTGCTCACTTTTCCCTTCACCCTATATTCATCTAGGTGGTGATGAAATCCCATTGGATCGCTGGGCAACCTGCCCTGATTGCCAACATCGTATGCAGGAGTTGGGATATAAGGATGAGAAAGCATTGCTTGGGTGGTTCAGTAATGAGATTGCTGCCTATGCAAGGGAGAAAGGCAAATCCACAATCCTTTGGAGTGATTATGTTGATGCTTCGTATGATCCCTCAATAATTACACAAGTTTGGAATCCTCTTCTTGGCAAACATAAGAGAATCCATAGCAACCATCAGGTAATTAAGAGTGATTACTTCCATTCCTATCTTGATATGTCCTACGCTTTAGTTCCTCTCTCCAGAGTGTATCGATACGGTAAAAGTGTACAGAAGGATAGGAAACAGAATAAAAAGGTATTAGGTGCGGAATTGTTACTCTGGACAGAGTATCTGAATACGAGGGAAAAGCGAGAATCTCACCTTTACCCGCGACTTTTGGCGGGTGCAGAGTCATTCTGGACGAAAGATTCCAAGCTCAGCTATACCCGATTCAAACGAATTCTTACGCATTACATACAGCTGGTCTCGGATAATCAGAACAACGTGATTAAGCCCTCTGCTTGGGATCCTCCACTTCTGGTGCAAATCAAGGCACGCAGAGCAAGAAAGAAACGGGTCACAGCAAACAGCAAGGAGGCTGGGATCTTGTTGTAGTTGGGTGAATCTCAGTCACTCCATGCCTCCCTCAGAAGTGAAACCGCCTTTGGTATTTCCTCTAGGTCCAATGTTGCAAATCCCATCAAGAGTGTAGTCTGCTTTGTCTCCAGAGGAAGCTCTGAATAGTAGCGGGTGATCCCATATATTTTAACCTGATGGTCACCAGCCTTCTTTATCAAGGTTTTTTCATCCATTCCGTTGTGGACGTACAACAGTAGGTGCAATCCCGCTGAATCTCCCGCAATCTCTGCATAGGGGAGGAGTCTGTTGATACAGGAGACCAGAAGCTCCCGCTTTTGACGATAGAGATTACGCATCCTGTTTAGGTGCCGCTCAAAATGCCCTTTCTCGAGAAATACATGCAGGACCTTCTGTTCAATGAGTGGAACAGGGCAGTAATAGAAGCTGAGATATGCTTCATACCGCTCCATGAGTGCCTCAGGAAGAACCATGTAGCTGATTCTCAAGGCGGGGGAGAGTGATTTGCTGAAAGCTCCTAGGTAGATGACCTTGCCTTGTCCATCGAGGCCTTGCAAGGAAGGGATTGGTTTTCCACTATAGCGAAACTCACTGTCATAATCATCTTCCAAGATATATCGTCCGGATTTTTCGTTTGCCCACTGCAAGAGTTGCAGTCGCCGTGTGATCGGCATAATACGCCCGGTAGGAAACTGATGGCTTGGTGTAATGGAGAGCACATCAGCTCCACTGGCATAGAGTGCTTCTAGAGCAACCCCTTGTTCATCCAAAGGCAGTGAAACATATTGTACTCGATTGCTCTTGAACAACAATGTAAGTTTCTCATACCCGGGGTTCTCAATAGCATACACAGTTCTCTCATCCAGAAGCTGGATGAGCAGTTGCATCAGGAACTCCGTACCACTGCTGATGATGATTTGGTGTGCACCACAATGAACCCCTCTGCTTGACTGCACATAGTGAGTGATACTGGAGCGTAAAGCAAACAACCCCTTTGGATCACTGATTGTGAGGAGTTCCGTATCTCGTGAGCTGATGATTTGGTTGCTCAACCTTCTCCAGAGTGAGAAAGGGAACTGCTTATGGTCTACTCCTTGATGGGAGAAGGTATACAGGTAGGAAGGCGTTTTCACTGTATCAACGATAGGCGTACGCTCATCTGGTCCGAGAACGAGGATTCCGCTGAGGTCGGCTACATAGTAGCCACTCTTTTCCCTTGTCTGGAGGTAGCCTTCGTCAACAAGTTGGTTATACGCTGCCTGCACTGTGTTGATGCTGCATTGGAGATTTTCTGCAAGCCTACGCTTGGAAGGGAGTTTGTCATCTCGGTTGAATGTTCCCTTGATAAGCTCTTCCTTGAGATATTGGTAGAGCTGCTCTGTCAGTGTTTCAAAAGTATTATTCTGCAGCTTTAGATTGATCTTGTACATATCCCTCCATAATCTGGTACCATGAAAAATTAATAAACTGGAACTTTTTATACTATCAGATACTACCTATACTAGGGCAGAACAATGAATAGCACAATAGTTAGGAGGTATGATATGAGTGAACGAATTGAATTGAACAAGAATCTTGCACAGATGCTGAAGGGCGGGGTCATAATGGATGTTACTTCTCCTGATCAAGCGAGAATAGCAGAAGATGCAGGTGCCTGTGCTGTAATGGCCCTTGAGAGAATTCCCGCCGATATCCGCGCAGCGGGTGGTGTCTCCCGCATGAGCGACCCCATTTTGATCCAGAAAATCCAGGAAGCGGTTTCAATTCCGGTCATGGCAAAGGTTCGAATCGGACACATCGTTGAGGCCCAGATTCTTGAAGCTTTGGAGATTGATTTCATCGATGAGAGTGAGGTCCTCTCTCCCGCTGATGATCTCTATCACATTGACAAACAGAAGTTTTCCGTACCCTTTGTCTGTGGAGCCCGTGACTTGGGCGAAGCGTTACGTCGTATAAGTGAAGGAGCAAGTATGATCAGGACCAAGGGAGAACCAGGGACAGGGGACGTGGTACAAGCTGTTCGACATATGCGTTTGATTCAGCAACAGATGAGGAAGGTCCAATCCATGCGTGAGGATGAGCTGTTTGAGGAAGCAAAGCTACTTCAGGTTCCCTACAATCTATTGCGTTGTGTGTTTGAGAGCGGAAAGCTTCCGGTAGTCAATTTCGCTGCCGGTGGGGTAGCTACCCCCGCTGATGCTGCATTGATGATGCAACTTGGAGCAGAAGGAGTGTTTGTGGGTTCGGGAATCTTCAAGTCTGGAGACCCAAAGAAGCGGGCAAATGCTATTGTGAAGGCTGTTACTAATTATCAGGATCCCAAGATGTTGGCTTTGCTTTCAAAGAACCTGGGAGAAGCCATGATTGGTATCAATGAACAGGAAATTGCCCTTCTTATGGCAGAACGTGGCATATGAGAGTTGGTGTATTAGCACTGCAAGGAGGGTTTGTAGAGCATGTTCACGCATTGAACAAGCTGGACATTTCTTCCCTCGAGATTCGTAGCCCTCAGGATGTACACACTTCGCTTGATGCCTTGATCCTGCCTGGTGGGGAAAGTACAGTCATGGGTAGATTGATTAGGGATCTTGACCTCTATTTTCCTCTCATGGATTTGATCTCTCAGGGATTGCCGGTATGGGGGACCTGTGCCGGCATGATACTGCTTGCAAGTGAGTTGGAGGGAGAGGTCAATACCCATCTGGCGATCATGCCGATCACCGTCCAGAGAAATGCATTCGGACGGCAGCTTGGGAGTTTTTCCTCCTTCGGCATGTTCGAGGGTATTGGTGAAATTCCAATGACGTTTATCCGTGCCCCGATCATTCAGAGAGCGGACAAAAATGTACACATGTTAGCAGAGTATGGTGGCTTTAGCGTTGCAGCAAGATATGATACGATGCTGGTAACTGCGTTTCATCCGGAACTGACGAATGATACCCGGGTCCTCCAGTATTTCCTGGGAATGACAGGCTGCAGACGTAATGATTGATCTTCTAGGGGGCAGTGTACATGGAACTTGTGGTGATGGAGTTCTTCTTACTGATTGTGGTTGTTTTCATCGTATTAAACCAGAAAGGCGCCTCTTCACTGTTCAACTATCACGATATGGATGCTGCAAGAGTAGCAGGGGCCTATATTGGATACCTGCTCCTTGCCCTGCTCAGCCATATGCATATACTTGGTCTTTATACGTACCCTACAATCATTGCTCGATTGATAATAATTCTCCATATTGTTTCTATCCCGATGTTTATATTCATCTGGATGAACAGTATTGAAAAACAACTCCTATCAAAAAGAAGCTATTCATTACTCTTCCGTGTACAGAGGTCCTTACTTACGCTGTTTTGCGTTGCTTCCTTTGTTGATCTATTCCTGAATCGTTTTTTTGTTTTCTCCCCAGAGTTGCTGATAATCGGAGGCCTTGGGATACCCTTCATGCTTGGGCTGAGTGCGCTCTTTGTTCTGGTAGAATGCTATGCCTCCTTGGTGAGATGGAAGCACATTGAGTGGCATGAACGGGCCATCATGGTACTCACTGCATTGTTCCTGTTGTTCTCCTTGGTTTTGTTTGAGGTGTTTCGGCAACCCTATATGCTCTCCCTCAGCAGCGCCTTCATGTTGCTGCTCAGCCTTCTCTCTTGGCAGAGGAAGGAGTTGCTGTTGGATTTGTTAACCAGGATCCCGAACAATCAGGCATTTCTGGAAGCACTCAAACATGCCGTTGATAGCAGCGACCATAGGACCATTCTTTTGTTGGATATTGAGAACTTTCGCTTACTCAACGAACGTTATGGAGAAGATGGGGGTGATGCAATCTTGTTCTCCTTTGCTGGTTTCCTGAAAACCACCTATGAGCAAGCTGAGATTTTCCGTATTGGGGGCAACCGATTTGTTCTGATGTTTCCTTTGTTAACGCATAATGAGCTGGTCAGGGAAGTAAATTTGATCAAGAAAAAGACTGCAAAGGGGTGTTCCATCGGGGAGATGCAAGTCTCCTTTCATGTGAATATCGCGATTGTGGAAATTCCCTTGCAGAAGAATACGGTTGATGAGGTTGTTGAATCTCTCTCCTTTACTATGAATGAGATCAAGGAAAAGCGGAGGCAGCCAGTTATCATCTTCAACCAGAAGCTCACCGGGGTGCGCCAGAGAAGACTCGATATTCTCTCGATTTTACGAAAGGCTTTGGTTGAGCAAGACATGATACAGGTCTACTTCCAGCCAATTATGGATGTAGACGACAACAAGCCATTTGCTGCAGAAGCCCTAATGCGACTTAAGGATGAGCGGATGGGGATCATTTCACCTGGGGAGTTCATCCCTCTTGCAGAACAAGCCGGTCTTATAAGCATGTATACGGAGATCATGCTGCAGAAAGTATGTGCCTTCCTCCAGGCACATCCCAGTATACAGGAACGCTTGAGCCATGTTTCAATCAACATCGTTGCAGAGGACCTTGCAGTAGGAGATATTACTTGCAAGTTATTGGATATTTTAAGCCAGAGGGGGATTGATGCAAAGAAGATAGGGTTTGAAGTGACAGAGTCCATGGCGCTTTCAAGCAATCCGATTGTGGCAAAGTCATGGCAAGCGCTACGGGACGTGGGGGTCCGATTTTTCCTTGATGATTTTGGAACCGGTTATGCCAACCTTGAGTCATTGGTCAACCTACCCTTTGATGTGGTGAAGATTGATCGAAGTGTCGTATCAAATACCACAAACAGCTATGAGTTGCTTTCCCTTATCGCAGGAATGCTGCAACGTCTCGGAAAAGAAGTCATTGCTGAAGGGGTAGAGACCCTCGAACAGCTGGAGATGGTGAAAAGCAACCGAATTTCCTATGTACAAGGGTACTATTTTTCCAGACCACTTCCTCCAGGGGAGTTCCTCTCCTGGTTAAAGACAAGCTCAGCTGACTAGCAAGAAGCGAGCCAGTCGGTGATGCGAGTATGGATTGCATCACGGATGGGTCTGATCCCTTCCAGCTTTTCCTCATCGCTACCGGTTATGGCGCTTGGATCGGGGAACCCCCAATGCATGCGTTCACTCTTGCCTGGGAACGCGGGACAGCGTTCAGCGTTGCTCTCGTCACAGACTGTCACTATATAGTCAAAGGCCTCATTCCTCTCAATGTATTTTTGGGCAGATTTTGCATAGTGACCTTTCATGGAGATTCCAATTTCCTCCATGGCTTGCACAACCAGAGGATTCAGTTTTCCTGCTTCAATACCACTGCTGTGTGCCTCGAATCGGTCACTCGCATAGTGTCGTACAAATGCCTCACACATCTGGCTTCTTGCTGAGTTATGGATACAGACAAACATGATTCGCTTTTTTCCCATGACATATTATTCCTTTCCAACTTCTGGTTTCTTGATTGCGCAGTGCATCATCTCCAGCACACAGGGCATGGTCAATATGCAATTGACCCTGGTCCCTTCTCTCTGCATGTCGATGATTCCCCCTTGCTTCAATGCTGAGAGGTGTTTTGAAGTGACTGATTTGTGCATTCCAAGTAGTTCCGCAAGTTCACAGACACAGTAGGAACGAGAAAAGAGCGCCTCAATTATAGCAAGTCTCATGGGGTGCCCAAGCATCTTGAAACGTTTTGCAGTATCTTCAAACTGTGCAACATCATATTTGTTCATGGTTGAAATGTTGCAAAAAATGGAAACTTTGTCAATGAATCTAGTTGACATTACCATGATAGTTTCCAATAATGGAAACTAGGAGATACACAGATGGTAATTCAGATACTCGGGACAGGATGTCCCAAATGCAAAACATTGGAAGCAAATGCAGTAAAGGCAGTTGAAGAAGGAAACATCGCTGCAACAATCGTGAAGGTTACCGACCTGGACGAAATCATGGATATGGGTGTCATGTTGACCCCTGCCCTCGCAATTGATGGCGATGTGAAAAGCATGGGGAAGGTGCTGAACAAAGATCAAGTGCTTTCATTGATTAAGGAGAGTCTGTAATGCAATCCCTTGTTCCCAGGGAGGTGCTCAAATGGCGATGAAGCAGTTTAGCCCAAACAAGAAACTATTGGTTATAGCCGGGATTTTCCTGGCAATCTTTTTTACTCCCTTCACCCATCCGCGTGTCGCTGGAGCAATCCAGGAAGCGTTCCTCATGCTTGCCGATTATGCGCATGAGCATGTCCTGCTCTGTGTGGTCCCTGCAATGTTCATTGCTGGAGCGGTGGTGGTATTCCTCAACCAGCAGGCAGTGATGAAGTACCTGGGGCCGAAAGCGAATAAACTGGTGGCCTATTCGGTTGCTTCTGTTTCAGGGGCAATCCTGGCAGTGTGTTCCTGTACGGTATTGCCTCTTTTCAAGGGTATCTACAAGAAGGGTGCAGGACTTGGTCCTGCAGTATCCTTCCTCTACAGTGGCCCTGCGATCAACATCCTTGCCATCATCCTCTCCTATAAGGTCTTCGGCTGGAAGATTGGAGTGACTCGGATGGTTGTCTCAGTCATATTTGCATTCCTGATTGGCCTGATCATGCAAACAATTTTCAGGAAAGAGGATGAAAAGCGGCTTGCCGATGAACGGTTGTTCCAGAATCTGGGAGGACCGGAGGCACGAAGTCTTGGGCAAATGATACTGTTCATGCTTTCCATGATAGGTATACTGGTGTTCCTGAACTGGGCACCAAGCCAGGGAGCAAGTACTGTTTGGGAATTCGTTTATCAGTCCAAGTATTGGATCACGGGGGTGTTCACCCTTATGCTGGTGTACTCCCTGATGAGATGGTTCAGCAAGGATGAGCTGAAAGAGTGGGGTGAAGCAACCAGGGACTTTGCACTCCAAATTCTCCCCTTGCTCTTCAGTGGCGTTTTGGTTGCAGGATTCCTACTGGGTAGGCCTGGCCAGGAAGCACTTATTCCCACGACATGGGTTGCATCCTTGGTAGGAGGGAACTCTCTCTTCGCCAATTTCTTTGCAGCAATCTCAGGGGCCTTCATGTACTTTGCAACGCTCACAGAAATTCCCATCGTACAAGGACTATTGGGATCAGGAATGGGACAAGGCCCAGCCTTGGCTCTATTGCTGGCAGGTCCAAGCCTTTCCCTTCCATCAATGCTGGTCATTGGTGGAGAATTGGGATTCAAGAAGACTGCGGTCTACATTGCTTTGGTGGTGTTCTTTTCCACATTGGCGGGATTTATTTTTGGAATGACAGCCTAATATACCCCCAGGATTGCGTGCGGGAGTTGTCGAATATCTACGGCAGCTCCCGCTTTTTCTTTATTTTCTTATCTATCTCAGATGAACAGTATTCCCATAAGAGGTCTCTCTCCGGACTTTGGAGATGGGTGTATCTGGGTGAGGATTATGTATGTCTGCAAGTTCCAAAGGCAATATTCAAATGCTAACCTCCTGTTGATAGTACAAAAGTAATGTAAATTAATTAATAATCAGACATTTGCCATTTGTCACAATTGTACTTACATGGCTAATTGTATGGTCAGAAGGTAACCTATTAATACATAATAAATTGAATATAAATTGTATATATATACGTCTTGACACGTGTCCAAACAGCGCCATATTTAGAGAAACTTATGTCACTGACATATGTTATAAGTCCTTGTATTATAAAGAAAAATAAACAATTTTATTGTTGACAGCCAAATTTGTGTGTGATTTACTGAAGCGGAGTTTTAAAACAGATATGCATTGGATAAGGTTACAAAAAAAATACATCTGAGACGTTGAAGTTTTGAATTAGAAGCATTTCTGCTTTTGATATTTTGGAAATTTCCGCTGGAGGGAAAACATGAAGGAAAAAACAAATTTATCAGTGGGTGTCGATTTAGGTACCTCGAACCTTCTCATTTATGTTGAAGGGCAAGGTACACTGTTCAATGAACCTTCGATCATTGCAATTGACAAGGCAACTGGTAATGTAGTCTCAGTTGGGTATGAAGCAGCAAAACTGGATGGGAAGACCCATAGCAAGGTTGAGGTAGCCAGGCCACTACAGGGAGGAGTAATCTCAGATATTCAACTGATCCGAGAAATTCTTCTCTTTACATTGGACAAGATTTTTCTTTCGAATTTGGATTCGATCAGCAGACTTTTGATCTGTATTCCTTCAGAAATAACCAATACAGAAAAAGAAGCCATTATTGAGCTTGGACACGGACTTGGAATCCAGAATACAGAAATAGAACAGGAAATTAAGGCAGGAGCCCTTGGCTCTGGTGTAGATATCTTTGCACCGAGAGGGCATATGGTGATTGATATTGGTGGCGGTACGACCGATTTTGGGATTCTGTCTCTTGGGGAAGTCGTACTCTCCAAATCAATCAAGATTGCCGGAGATTATTTCGATAAACAGATCATTGACTATGTAAAAACCAGCCATAAGCTGGAGATCGGAAATCAGACAGCAGAAAGAATCAAGATTTCGCTTGCTTCTCTCACTGGACCTTTCCCAGTAGATGAAGATGGTGCTCCTGTTGTGACTGAGGCTATGGGCCGTGACCTGGTCACTGGTCTCCCTCGGCAGATTCTCCTGCACCCTGAGGAAATCAGGGAAGTGCTTCTCAATTGCTTTGATCCCATTAAGTCCATCTTGCTGGCAACCCTGGAAGAAACACCTCCAGAGCTAGCAGGGGATTTAGTTGATTCTGGAATCCTGCTGACAGGTGGTTGCTCGCAGATTCCTGGGATTAAGGAGTATTTCACTGATATTGCCCAGATCCCGGTATATCTTTCTGAGGTACCTCTCTCTGCGGTGATAGATGGATGCAAGAAGATGCTCAAAATGACAAATCGGCATTTTTATAGTGAACTATAGGAAGGGTATAAGAATGAGTGCAGCAATGGTACATGACAAACTTGGGTTGGGAATAGATCTCGGAACCGCAAATTTATTGGTGTTCCTTGAAAAGAAAGGAATCATATTCAATGAACCTGCAGTAATTGCGTTTGATAGAGAATCCGGGAAAATTGTAGCGGCTGGAGAGGATGCCCATAGAATGTTGGGTAAGGTTCACTCCAAAATTGCAGTGATAAAACCATTGAAGAATGGCGTTATCTCAGATATGCGTGCAGCAAAGGCCTTGCTGACGTATGTGCTTGGAAAGATTGAGAATCTTACAGAGAAAGACCTCTCAAAGACTACCTGCGTGATCTGTTGTCCGTCTGAAGTGACAAAGATTGAACGCGATGTTATGGCTGATCTTGCAGCCAAAATGAAGATTACCGATGTATTCATCGAGGAAGAGATTAAGTCAGGTGCACTGGGAGCTGGGGTTGACATCTTCAAGTCAAAAGGGGTGATGGTAGTCGATATCGGAGGAGGCACCACAGATGTCGGTATTATTTCTTTTGGTGATATTGTGCTTTCTCGCACCATACGAAAAGCAGGAAGTTTCATGGATGATGAAATCTCCAAATATGTGAAAAAAACACAGAGTGTTGAGATAGGGGAATTGACCGCCGAGAAAATGAAAATTGAATTGGGTGACTTGCATGTGGATGCCAAAAACGTCGTGAATCGATATGCAGGAAGGGATATGGTGAAGGGAATCCCCAAGTGGGTTATGCTTTCAACCCAGGAAGTCCAGACGGTACTGAACCCCGTATTCGATGAAATTGTGAAACTTATTACCGGTGTATTGAAGGATACCCCACCGGAACTCTCAGCTGATATCTACAAGCATGGAATTCTTCTTACCGGTGGATGTGCCTTGATTCGGGGAATCGAGGATTACGTCAAGGAACGGATTCAGGTTCCTGTGAAAGTGGTCCAGAACCCGCTTACTTGTGTTGCAGAAGGTACTAAGTATTTACTGAAAAACCGCGGAGACTACCTCGTTAATCCGCTTCAACTGTAGGAGATTTTCATCATGGCAATCACCATCCGAAAACAAGATAAAGAGACAAAAAGTGTTGTTGGGAAAAATATTGGAATAGACTTGGGAACTGCTAATATCCTTGTCTATGTCGAAGGAGAAGGGATCATCACCAATGAACCTTCGGTAATAGCATTTGACTATGAGACCAATGAGGTACTGGCTACAGGAACAATGGCAGCCAATATGATTGGAAAGGGCCACCATGGTATCAAGATCGTAAGTCCGCTGAACCAGGGTGTCATTTCTGACATAGAGGCTACCAAGAAGCTCATTGAGATCTCCCTGCATAAGATTGAGAACATCAATATCGATATCACTGAGTCAACACTTCTGCTCTGCTGTCCTTCTGAGGTAACCCAGTTGGAACGGGACTCATTCATGGACTTGGGCAACAAGCTCGGGGTCAAGGATGTATTCATTGAACAGGAAGTGAAAGCTGGAGCGATCGGGTCAGGCCTTGATATCTTCAGCAGCAATGGATCGATGATCATTGATATTGGTGGGGGATCCACCGATATTGGCGTACTCTCCTTGGGTGATATCGTGGTGTCCGAGTCCAATCGTATTGCAGGAAACTATTTTGACGGTGAGATCATGGACCATATGCAGTATAAGCATGGCCTGCTTATTGGTAAGAAAACTGCTGAGCGGATCAAGGTTGAAATCGGTTCCTTGAGACAAAAAATCGAGAGTCCGAAGGAGACCTGGGTAAGTGGACGGGATGTAGTTACCGGACTTCCCAAGAAAATTACGATACATGAGAACGAAATCCGTGATGTTCTGGTCAAGCCATTTGAATCAATCGCCACCATGGTATTGAAGGTGCTGCAGAATACCCCGCCTGAGCTCTCTTCCGATATTATCGTGAACGGAATCTACGTCAGCGGAGGAGGAGCAATGATCGATGGAGTTGATGAGTTCCTCCATCGTAAGGTTGGTATGGATTTCCACATCTCCAAGCGTCCCATGACGGCAGTGGTTGATGGAACCAAGCTTTTGTTGAAGAACCGGGGAAGTTATTTCGTAAAGCCAACCGATTAAGTGAGGGAATGAGTACAGACCTTTCTTTCCTGAATGGGAAGGAAAGGTCTGATCCCCAATTTCTACTGAAAAGGAACGCCTTATGAGAATCATGCAACATCAATGTATTGCAGTTGGAAGTGTCTTCTTCCTCGCTCTATTGACCAGTCTCTATTACACAAGATTTATCCTCAGTATCTTCTTTGCCCTGCTATTTCTCATCAGTATGAGCATTGGGTTCCTGATTTCTGGAAAAACAGGACCCTGGGGATTTTCCAATAGGTCGCTTACAAGATGGCTGAAAAGTCATCAAGCCAATTTGGACTCGGTGTTCTGCCTCTACGTTTCCATCCATGCAAGAGGGGTCTTCCAATCCTGTGTCGACCGTCAAGAACTGGAAGTGGTGTATACTCGTTGTACGCAAGAGCTGATGGGATATTTTGGAGTGGGTAATGTCCAAAGGATGACGCATGATGAATTTGCTATTCTCCGGGACTTCCCCTCAACAAACGTAGTCGATGAGAAGGAGAAAGTTGAATATCAGACTATTGTATGTCAAACTATTACAGACCGTATCAATGGATTGCTTGGTTCCATGGATACGAGCCGGCTACCACCATTCGCGGTAACCGTTGGTTGTGCCTCCTCTGGTCTGCGGTATCGGATGGATACCCTCGAGCAACTTGTCGACCTGGCTTATGTTACCGAAGAGACAGCGAGGAAGAGTCGCAAGAAATTCCTTGTAGCTGATGAAGTGATAAGGGCGAGAAAGCTGGATATAGATGAATGTAAACAGGGCTTCCTGACTGAAGGATGGGAAGAGGAGTTCAATCCATTCTTCCAGCCGGTCATCGATCCTGGTTCCCTCTCCGTAGTGGGTGCTGAGAGTTTGGCAAGATGGCAACTTGGAGGCTTCAGGGTGTTATCAGCCCAGGTGTTCAGGGATGTAGCTTGTGAACTGCACCACATTACGACCATCGATTTAACCATTATATCAAAGACGTTTTCAATCATTCGGCGCATGATGATGGCGAGGATAATTCCCTATACCTTCAAGACGGTAATCAATGTGAGTGATGAAAGTCTGAAGAAAGGGTTTGCAAAACGTATGTTCTTTCTGGCAGAGCAGCATGGGCTGCATCCATCCCAAATAGAGTTTGACATCAAGGACTCTGCCTTGGCATTTCCTGAATCCTTATTGGTAATCAAGGAACTCCGAGAAACTGGATTCAGGGTCTCCCTTGACGTCTTTACTGAGACGGCATTTGATCTCCAAGCATTGGTGAGAGCTGACTTTGATATCATCAAGCTGGATTTCAGGGCATTCTCTCCTCAGCTGCAACAGGTATATGCGGCATTGAAAGAGGCTGCAGAGAAGGGGGATGTTGAAATTCTTGCAAAGGGCATTGAAAACAAGGTTGTTCTCGATGCTGCCATGGCGCTTGGATGTACGTATGTGCAGGGCAATTATTTTACGCAACCCATTCCTGAATCAACATTCGAAGTGTTCATGAAGAAATACCAACAGGGTCTCGACCTAGGCTCTTCACTCGGTTAGAAGAAAATTCATTCCCTAAACATCATGAAGTTGAAGGCTTGTGGAATTGGATAGCGTTCCTTGACAATCTTGGCTACTTCATCTTCCGGTACCTCAGGATGTGATTCACTGTAGAGGATGGATTGATAGGAAAACCATAAGCTGTTCAGAGGTGTATCCCCTTCTCGGATATGCCCTATCTCCCTGTCAAAGACCAATCTCTTGATGAGCGGGGCATTCTTCTCCTGAACAGCCAGCTTTGCACGGTTAATCCTTAATGTTTCACTTGAATCCATCCAAGTGGAGGGAAGCTCCTGGAAAAGCTTATGGGCTTCGATGGTTTTCTGTTCAGCAACAAGGAGCGCGCAGTACTCTTCTGCAATTGCAGGGTCAGTCATAAAACCAGAGAGGTTGCTTGCGATGGAGTACCATTGTAGAGCTTCATCCACTTCTCCTCTTCTGATTTCCAGTTGCGCAAGATTTCTTGCTGTCCAGGCGTTTGGGAGATTCTCCATCGTCTTGAGCCAACAGGTTTGAGCATATGATACTTCTTCTTGTTCCAAGTGGATGATTCCAAGGTAGTGGTTGAGGGTGGCCGAGTCTTGAATAGTCAAGCAAGGGTTTCTCAATGCAGACAAGAATTTTGCTTTCCACGTATTGGAACAGGGAGGAGCACATAAAGGTCGAATATTGGGATCCATTACCGGCAGCTTTCCTTCAGTTATCAGGCAAAGATACGGAAGTTCCTGATCCTGGATGCTGTCCCTTCCAAAATGGAATGCTACCGGTAGTGAGAGGTTCTGGGCCTTTTGTTCGAGGAACCCCCAGCTGCTTCCTTGGTGCATAATTTGTTCAGGGCTGTGTTCACTTGCCTTGAGGCATGTTTGATGCACAGCTGAGAGTCTCTTTTCGTCTATGATCAAACGAATAGTAGCCTCTGCTGCCTGCATGGCAACTTCATATTGTGGGCTGTGGGCTTCTTGTGGGGATATATCCAAAGACCCGAAGGCCTGTGTCCAGCAGATTGAACTCTGTGCCTCCAGGTATGAGCCGTGCAATTGACTTGGAGCCAAGCCACTTTGAACCTCGATATATTCAGCTTCACTGTCAGGAGAAAGGTAGCGTTGCCACCGCTTGCCCCCTGCATGGCTCCCCCAGCAGAACATTTTCCTATAGGACAAGGGAGGCGTAGAAGCTTCAAAGAAGCCGCTGCCGTCTTCTTCAATGGCGCACTCCCATGGCATTGGGCTCTTTTCGCAAAGAAAGAAATACTCGTTTGATGCCTTGAATTGGTTCGGGTACGAGGCATCAATGTCTTCGTAGATTTCCATTCGGGGCATATTCATATGACCGAAGAGTCGGGTGTTGTTCTTTGCATAGGGATCCAGATAGAGTGCTTCATTGCTACTTGCTAGAACCCGTGTCTTCTCTGTGACTGGTACTGCAGTATTTGTCCAGTAATACAATGATTTTCGCTCACTGGAAAGGTTATGAATATGGACATGGGCGTACAATAGCTTGGATGTTTCTCCCAAGTGGAAGTCTATATGCCACCAGAGACCCTTACATCGCTCATATTCAGAGAGACGCAAGAACTGCACACCCTCCTCATCTTTCTGCGTCGAGGCGAATACATCACTGCAGGTGGTGAAGGCATGCCCATATTGGCCTATATTCCACTCAATTCCTCCAGCAAACCATGCATCAAGATTGGAAAGGTTGCAAGCTTGGAGGCTTGTATTGCAATAGAGCAGTTCTCTGCCATTCCCTTTGTCGATAAGGCTGATGAGTCTTCCTCCAAGCGTTGGGAGAAAGGTTGCCTTGAGATATTCGTTCTCCATGATGATTGCAGGAATATCTTGCTCTACTCGGTTTCTATCGTAGCGGTCTTGGATTTGGTAGGGAAGAGAACGCTTGCCGCAATCAAGGCCCATAAGGCCAGTATACTCAGAAGAAACTTGTGGTTTTACCCTTACTAGAGCATCGCGCTCGGGGTCTCTAAATGAAGGAAGTGGATTGGCTCCTATAGGTAAGGCCGCGTTTGCCTTGAATGTGCCGCTTTTAATTGAAGTCATGTTCTATACTCCTTGTGATAGCGTCTGCCACTTACTGTCCATATCCTGCATGAGGGCAATCTGGTTCCTTGCTCTCTCAAGGTTTTGGTTCTCCCGATCAATATGATAGTAGCGATCCCCATTGAGAAAATCCGTCAAGAAACGTACTGCCATAATCTGGGTGATGTTTCTTCCTGATTCGACCACCAGTGATCGTTCGAGCGGGGTAAGGAAATCAGCTTTTGAGAAATATCCTGCCAGTAGAGCATGGTGGAGTGAGGTGTCACAGTGTACCGTGGAAAGATCAGTGGCATCCTCCTCTGCTGTTGTGGTTGCCGTCCTGATCATATCTCCGGTATCGAAAAGGATGGTTCCAGGCATCACGGTATCAAGGTCAATGATACAGAGCGCTTCTTTCCCATCGAGGCTGAACAAGACATTGTTGATCTTCGTGTCATTATGGGTTACTCGCACAGGAAGCCTCCCTTCCTGTAGCTTGTCCCAGAGCATGAATCCCCGCTCCTTGCTATCCATGAGATATTCCACTTCAGGACCTACCATCTGAATCCGGTCATCATGGTTCACTTGTATTGCTTCTTCAAGCTGTTCATAGCGTAGGCGCATATCATGGAAGTGAGGAATTGTTTCATGTAACAAGTTTCCATCGAAGTCCGACAGCTGCAACTGGAAGTTGCCAATAGCCTCACCCAGAAGATATGCTTGTTCTGCATCTGCTATTGTCTTGAAGGTTTTCACGTAATCGATGAACTGGTAGGTTCTCCAATACCCCCCATCCTCATCAACATACACATTGGCCCCAGAACGGGTAGGTATGACACGTAGACACCGTTGATCAACATTGTCATAGTGACCGATAAGTTTTGATCGTATGTGTGAGGTAACCAGACTGACATTCTCCATCAAGGCTTCCGGCTGCTTGAACACCAAGGTATTTATTCGTTGATGCGTATACTTCTGGACACTCCCTTTATTCGTGAAGGTGGTGAAGAACGTGGAGTTGATATGTCCTTCCTTGTTGACCTCAATGGAAGTCAGGGAACCTTCGATGGCGAAATGATTGATAACTTGGCGGAGCTTATGTTCTGAAATCTGCATACAGGCCTCTTAAGGTGGGATGAGTGAAATTGAATGAATAGTGTGTGTGATTCTATCCTTTGATAGCTCCAGCTGTTACTCCTTGGATGATTCGCTCTGAAAGGAATATATAGAGGAGAAAGGTCGGCATGAATACGATGACAACAGAGGCAAACATGCCTCCCCAGTCTCCTGTATACCGCATTGCTTGGATCATATTGAACAATCCAACAGAGACTGGCCTTACCTTTGGTTTGTTTGCAAAAATCATAGACATGAAATACTCGTTCCAGATGGTGATGAAGTTGAATACCGTAACCGTGATGATTCCAGGTTGCACCAAGGGGAGCATAATTCTCCAGAAAGTCCCCATAGGGGAACAGCCATCGATGTACGCTGCTTCCTCATAGGTGGTACTCAGGCTCTTGAAGAATGCAAGCAGGAAGAAAGTGGTGAAAGGAACATTCATGGCAATGTAGAGGAATATGAGCAACCACCGGTTGTTTGTCAGGCGTAGTCGGCTTACGAGGCTGAACAGTGGCATGACGATCATAATCGCCGGGATTCCCAATGCAGAGGCAAGAAGGCTCTGGATGGAAAGATTTCCCCTAAACTTGAACCGGCTCAATACATAGGCTGCTGGGGAAGCGATAAGGATGATCGAGGTACAGGATACCACGGTATACATCAATGAGTTCATGAAATATACCGATACTTTTTGTGTGTTCCAGGCACGAATATAGTTCTCGAAATGGAACCCCGACTCAAACTTGAACATGGCATCACTGAATATTTCCTGACTAGTTGAAAAAGAAGCAAAGAATACCCAGCCAATAAGTACGAAAGTAAAGATTACCCATGTAACGACTAAGACGTAGGAAGGGATCATTCGGACTTGTGTATGATGGTCGAGTGAACGAAGTTTTTTTGCCATGATTCCCTCCTATAGTTCCACATCATCGTTTTTGACGATGAGGTTTGTTGCTGAAAAGGCGATGATGACAATTATCATCATGATAACCCCAACTGCTGCACCCGCTCCACTATCTCTAACGGTAGTGGTGCTGGCCGAAGACCCAAATACGATTTCATACATATAGTTCATAGGTGCTACCGTTGCATTGGAGAGGTTGACCGGGCTGAATAACTGGCCCCAGACAAAGAAGGCAACCGTAAAAACGGTCCACATAACGATGTTTGTCCTAAAACAACCCCGTAGGAACGGCAGGGTGATGTGGAAGAACCGCTGGAAGACATTTGCGCCTTCTATCTGTGCAGCTTCCATATAATCTTTGGGTATTTGTTCGATGCTTGCCATGAAAATCAGCATGTGGTACCCAACCATGCCGAATGAGTAGGCGACCAGCATAGACCAGAAGAGTTTATCCGGCCCTGTCCAGAGGGTCTCAGAGAGTCTTGTCATTCCTAGTGAAGCAAAGATATCGTGAAGCAATCCATAGGAAGAGTTATAGACATAGTTGATCCACATGGTTCCCATCGCGATTGCCGATACTACATTGGGGAGGTATATGACGCTCCTGAAGAATTTCGCAAACTTCATTCCATTGGTAAGGGAAACAGCAAAAAAGAGTGCTGTGACCATTACCCCTATACCACCAACAAGCCAGATACTTGCAATATTTCGCATTGATTGTCTGAAAATTGCTGTGTTGAACAGGGTCCGGTAGTTTTCCAACCCGTTGAAACTCCAGGTTGAAATCGGATCTGATACAGATTCAACGGCAAAAAAGCTCATGATGGTTGTCCGAATTGAGGGATACAAGAATACCAACAGGTAGCAGATCATGGCCGGGGTGAGGAAGATGATGATCATCATGCGATTCTTTTTCATAGTGGTACCTTTGAGAAATGAACGCCCCCTAAAACATGGTGTTTCAGAGGGCGTAGTGTTATAGCCCTATTTATTCATTGCAGCATAGAATTGTTCAGCATTCAAGGAACCAGTAATAAGCTTGGAGAAGTTTTCCTTGATCTTTGCATTGACATCCGCAAGATTTTCCATTCCAGCAGCCCAGGTCATCCATGTGGTGGTATTGTCGATGATGGTCTTGGCTTCAGCCGTTTGCTTTGGCCAGGTGCTGTTTTTTCCCATCGGAACGCCAAGGCTTTCCTTTGCCAGTTTGGAGTCCCACTCACCAGTGGTAAGGTAGACAATGAACTGGAAGGCTTCGTCTGGAACCTGCGAATTGGCATTAACGCCGAAGCACTGTGCTCCATAATTATTTGCTTCAATACCATTCCCCTTGGGTCCCATTGCTGGCCACGCGAATGAACCCCAGTTGAAGTTTGGAGCGTTGCCCTTGATCTCATTAGGAAGCCAGGTGCCATTGAGGTACATTGCAACCTTTCCCGCGGCAATTTCCTCAATCTGTCCAGCAGGATAAATGTTGGAGGCTGCTTTTTTGCTGATGTAACCCTTTTTTGCGAAGTCTGACCAGATCTTGCCAAACTCAAGAACAGCTGGATCGTTGAACTCATTGTTGTTGGCCATTTCCAGGGTTCTCTCATAACCAGCAAGACGAGCCATGTTATAGCCAAAGAATGCTGCCATGTAGGCATCATCAACGGTGATTGGGGTTATCCCCGCCTGTACCAGCTTAGCACAAACGTTCTCGAATTCAGCCCAAGTCTTAGGTGTGTTGGTGATACCTGCCTTGTTGAAGAGATCCTTGTTGTACATAACCACAAAAGCAAATGGCTGGTAAGGAGCTGTCTTAAGTGTGCCGCCACCTGCCTGACGAGCAAGATCGATTAATGCAGTGCTTACAGCATCACTGTAGCTCTCCCCATCTGTGGTTGGGTAACTCTTGGATACATACTCTTCCAAAGGAAGGAGATATTCACCCCACGTTGAGTTTACACGAGATATGTCTTCATCAAAGATATCGATAGTTTCACCTGCGTCCAGAGCAGGTTGCAGGGTTTTTCTGATCTCGCGCCCATTGAAGACGATTTCAACCTCGATACCGGTTTCTTCTTCAAATGCTTCAGCAGCTTCAGCCATGACAAGGCCCTGTGGCTCAGCTTCATTCCACATCGACCAGTAGGTTACAGTCTTTTTCCCAGCAGCATCTTCTGCTGATCCCCCGGCAAACAGCGGGGTGGCAATAACTGCCAATACCAACAGTGCAACAACCATTCCTTTTTTCTTCATAGTTGACTCCTTTTTGTGTGACCAATTCGTATTTGAATTGCAATCTAATTCGAGTATAAGCCCGTTTCTCATGCTAGATTTATCCAAAAAAACATAATGTTTGTCGTTTATGATTTTCTCTTGTATACTAGAATCATGACAAAGCACATTGATGGATTTTCACTCTCCCCAATGAAGATTGAGCTTAATGTGAGTCATTTTGTGACCTTTCATTATTTTGAATACCCCCACAAGTTTATCTTCAAAGGAGAGCGACATAACTTTTGGGAGTTGCTGTATGTGGATAAGGGTGTGGTATTTGCTGGGACCGAGCGGGAAAGATATCAGCTTCAGCAGGGGCAGATAATCTTCCACAAGCCAAATGAATTTCACAGTGTAGAGTGTAATGGAATTATCTCTCCCTGTTTGGTGGTAATATCCTTTGTCTGCAATTCCCCGAGCATGAATTATTTTGAGAACAAGGTGCTGCGTATTACCCAACGGACCAAGAGCCTGATGTCCATCATCATCAATGAAGCGAAGAAGAACTTCCAGACAAATTTATCAGATCCTTTCTATACCAAGTTGGAACTACGAGAGAATCGGCCATTTGGGAGCGAACAATTGATCAAGAACTATTTTGAGGCATTCCTTTTGGAGTTGATCATCCAGAACTCCCAGAATGAGAAAGATGGAACCTTGCTCAACACCACCCAAGTGGAGGACAGGCGTTTTCGTTTTGAAATGGCAAACTCCTTCATGCAACATAATCTTGCTGAGAATCTTAGTCTATCCGACATATGCAATCACTGCTCAATGAGCAACTCCCTCGCCCAACAGATCTTCAAGCATGAAACAGGTAATAGTGTCATGCAGTGGTATGCCCGCTTAAGGATAGAAAAAGCAAAACAACTGATCAGGGAAGGGAAGGGGAACATGACCACCATCGCCTACCAGCTTGGCTATAGTTCCATCCATCACTTCTCCAAACAATTTTCCAAGGTCGACGGAAAAAGTCCTACGGAATATGCCAAGTCTATCACCAGCCTTCTGAACAAGGATCTTGGGCTGTTGTAGGGGAATCTCCCACACTTGATACCCCAAAGAAAAGGTATATACTTCTTGGTGGAGGACCCCATGAAAAGGGCATATGCATTGGTACTGGCACTTGTACTTCTCCTGTGTTTTCCGCTCTTTTGCTCCGTTCCTTCTTATGGTGTGGAAGTTGACTGGCAGATGAGTATCCAAGGTAGTATAACGCAACCTCTCAACGAGTACCTCTCCTTAAAAGCCGGACTGGGCATTTCCCTCATGGGTTTGGCTGCTACCGAGGCCTATGTTATTCTTGATACACACCTCCTGAAAGAGCCCTGGGGTGCAATTGTACTCGTGGGAATACCCAATTGCCTATTTCCCCTGACCTTCGATGCTGCAATGTTCTCACTCGGCGGTGCGGTGGAGTTCAAGCACTTTCTTTCCCCATCCCTGGATATCACCTTGCGCCTAGGTGCAGGCTTTCCCCTGTTCTTCGAGGAGGGCAAGGACCTAGTGAGGGACATTGCCTTCCCTCTCAATCTATGGCCTGAAGCAACGCTTGGCCTCGCTTTTCATAGACCTTTGAACGTTGCAAAATAATGGTATTTTCAGAGGAATCCTAAGGGAATCATCAGATAGTACATACCTGTCGTGATGTTGTGTCAGTGCTTCATAGAATCGTACAGATTGTCCATAAATTTTTGAAAGCGCAGAGTCTCCTTCGGGTATGTAATCAAATCAGGTAGTATGAATGTCCAGATTAGATTACCGATTACCAAAGGAGCTCGTTATAAAAAGAAAAAATATACTCCCTCACCCGATTACTTCCAATGCTCATGTTGGCTCCTTCACTGGTGCTCGCCAACGAAGAGAGCGAATCGAAAGACAAGACAATCACCAGCCTTCTGAACGAGAATCTTGGACTGTTCTAATTAGTCTACTCTAGGTGACTATACCATGTTTGTATTGTATAATGACCTCCATAAAAACCTTATGCATATGGTTGGAGAGGTATATGTGGAGAAAACGTTTAGCAATTCTTCTTGTGTTATTGGTCTTTCTACAGGTCGTGGTGATTGCCAGTACTATAACTGAGCCCACCGCTCTTACTCGTTTGTTTACGGATGGTCCTGCCAGTATCAAATACACAAGGCAATTCGAGGCAGCCGTACCTCCCACCTCCATACAACAGCTTATCAGCCAATTAACTGGGCAACTGGGTGATTTCATGAGGGTGGATGGAACAAAGAATCCGTATACCATTGTTCTGGAACATGGGACCATTACGGCATACATCAGTTTGGATGGACAGGGCAGGGTTGCCGGTCTCCAGTTTACAGAGATCATCGATACACGTGGCTCCCTCACTGATGCCGTGAAGATGATAACCTCCTTGGAGGGAAAAAGCTCTGTGTTGATTCGTAAGAATGGAGAGATTCTCGTGGACCACCAAGGGGATACACCTCTTGCAGTGGGCTCTTCTTTCAAGCTTGGTATCCTGGCAGCCATCCAGGATGCTATAGCTGCTAGGCAACTACGGTGGGACCAGAGTATACCAATACGTTCTTCACTGAAGAGTCTCCCCACCGGTATTCTTCAGGATTGGCCGGAGGGTACTCAGGTAACCATTGAGACGCTTGCTGCACTTATGATTTCCCAGAGTGACAACACAGCCACTGATATGTTGCTTTCTCTGGTAGGCCGGCCCAGCGTAGAGGACTATCTCCCCCATAGCATTCCAGTTCTTTCTACCGGAGATATGTTTCGGCTTAAGAACCCAGAGAATGAGGACATCCTTAATCAGTATCGGAAAGCTTCCCTAGCTCTTAAAAGAACATTGCTTACAATTCTCCTACACAGAAATCTCCCGGAAGCAAGTCTCTTCTCAGGGGACCCTGTTGCCCTTGATATAGAGTGGTTCATGACAGCATCGGAGCTTGCCGATTTGGTCGAACGACTCCAGCATCTGGATCTGATGACCATCAACGCAGGCTTGGCAACCAAGGAGAAATGGCAGCGTGTCGCCTACAAGGGAGGTAGTGAGCCAGGTGTGCTTAATCTCACCACGTTCCTTCTTGATGAAGAGGGAAACCAGTATACGGTAGTGGTAACAGTGAATAATGCAAAGAAAGCTCTGGATGAGGCAAAGATCATGGAGACCTATCAGGCAATACTCAATTATTTGTAGAGGGAATGAAAGGTATCAATATCTCAGGGCGAGCCCTGAACCCAGGAGGCGTTGCCTCCTTTTCCGCCCCATGGGAAGGGGTATCTCACCTTGCTTTCCCTGCACTCGCTCGGGAGAAGAACCCTCATGATGGTTCCTTTCCTCTCGCGCCGTTAAGGAATGAAGTATTCAAATTCACTGTCTTGAAATGAAGTGTTGAGTCTAGGTGTTTTCTAATTTTTTTTCATATATCAATGTGAAAAAGTCTATAACCATAGATTTCAATAATTGTTGCTTTAACACTGAAAAAATACTCATATATCCGTGTATATGCAACATATAGTAGGTTTATATGGATTACAGAAAGAACATTGAACAACACCTTGAAAAGACAGGTGGGATAATTACTGCGTCATACTGCCGAGCTCATGATATTCCCACCGTATACCTGACGAGACTCGTTCGAGAGGGTCTCCTAACAAGAGAATCAGCGGGTCTATATATTTCCAAAAATGAAATGCATGATGAGTATTATTTTCTACAACATAGATTTAGTAAGGTGGTATTCTCATATGAGACAGCCTTACACCTGCTAGGGGTAACGGATAAAATTCCTCAGACCATCGATATTACCGTGCACTATAGTTATTAATTCAATGAAACTCCTGCAGGAGTAAACATTCACTATGTGCATAAAGGGCTCCATGATTTGGGAATGGTGGAAGTTCGAACCATGTTTAATAATAAAGTTAAGGTCCATTCGTATGAGCGAACACTTTGCGATTGCATTGCACACAAAGATAAGATGGATGTTGAGGTCTATTGTACAATCCAAAATTTTTGAACAAAAAATCCAGCATTTTGAGCATTAAATCCAACTAATTCTGCAACTTTTTACCGTGTCTATGCGTGCCTATATGTGTTTAAACGTGTCATGTTTACTGTTTAATTCTGATCTATGGCTGTACAGCTAGTAAACAAAAAGAGGCCTTGTAGCATTGGCTCCAAAACCTCTTCCATGCTGCAGCCGTTGATGACATTGTGACAGGCTGCATCTTTTCTCGACAATCAGATGCTAGCATCAACTAGGTCGTATGTCAATGAAATGCCGGCCCTGGTGGACCGGCATTAAACCTTTTTATCTTTTGATTATCATCTGGTCTGTAGGTTACTCAACAAATCCAAGTAGCTCGCAAGCATAGCTAACGGAATCATCAATATCCTCGAAAACACGTTCTGATTCTGGGATTAGTGTTCTACCAGAAAGTTTTGCAACCATATATGATATGCTCGATATCTTTGGGCACTCAACAATAAACTCAGCAGGAATTGAATTGTAGATCCATATCCTATTGGGTATACACTTAACAGAAACCAATACTTTATTCTCTATGATATTGGAAGCAATATAGGGTGCTTCCTTTTTAGCAATATAAATATTTTCCGAAAGCCTTTTTGATATACTTTCTTCCGCAAGTCTGATTTCTTGTAGAATCTTTTGTTTGATCAACTCTTTCATAATTCCTCCTAATTGGAATTGTGAAGTTCCTATACCAAATATAACAGATACTTGTTACACAACGCAATCAACAGGCATCTGATTCATCTCCATTCAGGTTCCCATGAGATTCCGAGTCTCAAAGCAAACCATTCCATAACTTCTAGTGAACATTTTTCGTCGGTAGTCAAAGCTCTAACAGTCTTGTGAAAATCACCATCATTGCGTTCTAGATAAACAAGAAACAATTCGTATTCATAAGGGAGATTTGGCGATTGTTTTAGTTGGTCATAGGCTTCGGCTTTTGATTCCAACCAGTCAACATATTTCTCGGACGGGAAATATAGTAGCTCATTGCCAATAGCTACCGTGTTAGTTGCCCCAATTGCGGTCTCTTTTGTAAACCGCTTCATCATATCAGTCTTTTTCATGACAATTACACCCTCCTTTTACTAGGTGTTTAAACACTTATTAAACGGCCAATAAACCGTTTAAACCTCAATAATCTGGGCTTTCGATATCTCCTTCTCTGGGACATCGAGATCAACATATACGGCACCCTTGTAATCATAATGCACCTGGTACAATCCATCTTCTCCTGCAAAGGCAGAGATCAGATGAACCTTCTTCCCTCTCCACTTGATCCAGAGGCCTACCCAGAGAGCGCTGCTGTCTAATGTCATTGTACTACTCATTCAAGACTCCCCTCATACCGCAGCCAGGGGAAGCAACACCATTGTGGTTCCCAAGACAAAGAGTGACATACCAAACCGGTAGATCCTTATCCTGAACAAGCAGCTCAACATAAGCAGGAAACTGCCTACCAGGAATACAAACAGACCAAATATTCTAATCATTGAGAGTCTCCTTTTTATCGGGTGATTCAAATAAATACCCTCTGCAAGTTATGCCAGAATCAAGTATTTCCCTGATATACCCTGTTGAAACATTTGTCTTGATTGCAGCTTCATTGATACTCCGGCAAACTCCAAGAACCTCATTGCCGAACTTGACTAGAACCCTTTTCCTTTTCATATATCAGTATCTCCAAATGGCAGGGGTAACTGCCCAAAGTCCTCATCAGGAACAGCAACCTGGAACATCTTTGTAGAGAACACGGGGATATTTGCAATCTCCCTTTCGATCAGGAACTCAAGCATATTGTCCCTGGAAATTGCGCTCTCTCCGTTCCACACTGTTTCTGCTGAAAGTGAATCCTCTGGCACACGTAGAATCCGTGACCATGTATCCATCTTGGCAATTGAAGGCAAAGGAAGTTGGTCTAGTTCATACCAATCAATCAAGTCTCCTTCCTCTTCAGTTGCTGCCGTCTTGTCTATAGGGGAATGGGAGCTAATCATCTCAAGCAGCTGATCAGTAGCCACCAATCCTTTGGATGCAAGGAATGTCTTTACAGTTTTCTTTTCAGCCCCAGCACCCAGCATTTTCCGGGCTTTCCAAAAGCCAGGTACTTCTCGTTCCTTCATGAGGTTTCTATATGATTCATACTGTTCCTCCAGTACTTCCTTTTCCTGTATCCAGGTTGGAATTGCCGTGTATGGAATCCTCCATTGGCCACAGATGGAAATAGCATCGAGGCGGCAGTACCAGATAGCCCAATAGACCTGGTATCCGGAGTAGCCAGAAAGTCTGGCTACATCCGATACCGAGTAGAATACGTTTCCGTGTTTGGCCATATCCAGCAGCATCTCCTGGACCGTAGGCGTTGGAAGTTCAAACAAGAAGAGCTGCTGATTCATATTCACCTCACAGATCGGAAAGATTCATATTCTGGTTGACATACTGGCCATTCTTGTCACGGACATAGATCAACAGGTGCTGCTTGCTGGTTTCCACCTGCACAGCATCACTGATGATATCCATTGCCTTCGTCCAGTCAGGATCCTTGATATCCAGCTTCCTGAGCGCAAGGACCCTACGAATATCCATCTTGCCCGATTGGTTGACTTGGAATGCCTGGTCAATGATTGCCTTGAGGTTCTGATTTGCCCCGTCGCTCCATTTCTCAATGCATTTGTCTATCAGCTCCTTTCCCAGGTAGATACCTTCTGTGAAGCTTTGCCGGTCATTCATCTTGATGATGATGCGGTACTTCCCATCAAATGTGGCAAGCGTCAGATTTCCCTTCTTGCCTCCTAGCTGTACCCCATATTCAGCTGCAGCAAGAGTCATGAAGGTGTCGATATCATCAAGCACTTGGCCTTTGACTGATTCCATATCCAACCTGAGCTTGAAAATCTTATTCATGATGGATGAAACCAATTGGTCACGTAGCTGATCGACAGGCTTGACCATTTCCTCAGGAACCAGAGTTCCCCTTGCATCCTCGTAATACACACGTCCATTAAGTTCTTTCTTCATTTGAGTTCCTCTTTTTGCTTTTTTGCTGTTCTGTTTATCCACCCGAATACCTTTCTCAATTCGTTCGGATCACAAAACGATAACGACGGTTTATCGAAATTTTTTCTGACAAACCCCTCCACCCGTTTTTCCCATCCTGGTCCAAGCACATCCGGAGCTCGTATCCTGATGGCCCACATCACCCTCCGTCTTCGCTTGGCTTCATCAGACTCATACGAGGTGCATGGATATTCCTTGGAGAATCCAGCCCTATCAAACAGATCCATGACCCGCACAAGGCCGGAATCGGAGATATCCCTACAAGAAGGAGCACCTCCAGTTGCCATCAGCAGTTTCCGATAGCGTTCTTCCGGCAAAGGAAGGAGCGGAGTGTTTTCTCCACAGCCCTCACAAGATGTTCCAAATACAAGACGCCCGCAGCGGGAACAAACCATGCATCTTGCTTTTGCAATATGAATCCGTGCCAACAATGCATTCCTCTTCATGAATTCATCTCTCCTGGTGTACGATCGGACGTACAACCTCTTTGGAAATCAGACGATAGATTGGTACAAGCCCATTCCTGCCAATTCTCAGCAAGAAACCTTCCTTCAACCACATTCGGCATAGGGTTGCTGAATGTTCCCTGTCGATGCTTGAAACCTTTGCCAATGTAGCTGGGTCGAAGGTTGAAAGGATCCTTGCAGCCCTCCAGGCGTTGTCGGCTTTTACCCCAATGCCTGTGTACTCACTGGAAGCGATATAAACGCCTTCTTGCTTGGTCATTGCTCCTCTTTGGCAGAGTTGCAGCAGGTGGTTGCGGATTGTCCTCCTGGGCAGTTCAGAAAACACCTCACAGATGGCATCAAGACCGACAGTTCCTTTTGCCTCTACGTATTTCTGCAGTTGCCTTGCAATCACAGGTGTGCCAAAGAGGACCTCACGTTCTGTAGGGTTTATATGCATTGATTACCTCCTCAGTCAGGGAACTCAGACCGCTTGCATTCATGCGTGCGATAAGGTGTTGAGCGTCATTGACGAGGACGCGGAAATCCTTCCCAGCCCAACGTAGAAGCGTCTGGCAGACGCTGGCTGAAGAGCTGATATCCAATCCAACAGCCATCTGGTAGTACGTTGCAACATCGACGACAGTAAGCGGTCTGAAGACAATCTCGGGCTTCCTGACACGGCTCTTGAGCCGTGGAATGGTCTCCATCTTTGATGCCAAGGATTCCTCCCCAACCAACATCAACGGGGCTCCACAGTACTCATTGATATTGCGCAAGGACTCAATAACCCTAAGAGGCATACGATCCGCTTCATCGATGATTATCAGTTTCCTGTAAATTGAGGTGGCTTCCTTGATGATTGACAGGTTATTGTCGAAGGTGCGTCTGTTGGATCCTGTCAGCTCCAGGGCAATCTTCCTGATAATCATGGAAAGCGTGTATCCTTCCATATAGAGGACATACACTGATTGATTGTTGTTTGCTGCAAAGTGCTGGATAGCAGTCGTTTTCCCGTATCCTGCAGCACCTGTAACCATTCCGATCGAGGAGTTTAGTGTTGTGGCTGGATCAAGCAGATCATTGCCTAGAGCATTGAGAGCAACCACATTCTGTGTACTGATAAAGGCACTGGAATTTACAACCAGGGAACCTTCCTCGGGAGTGTCTATTTCGACATCATCTTTGAAGAGTCCGGCCTCTGCCATCTTCTTGATTATTGCAGCCTCGATGTTTTGCCAATTAGGGTAGTCGTGGGACTTGACCCGTGATATTGCAGATTTTCCCATTCCAACAAGATCACCGGCATCAGAGAGAGTCATCCCGGTAATGGCCAAAGCTTCCTTCAATGTCATCATTTGTCTATTCCTCCTAGTTTTCTGTACATATCCCAATAGGTGTGGTTGTCCTTGTATTCGTTTGTTTTTTCGTAGGTGCCCATAAAATTGAGATCTTTCTCCGAGAGTTCCAATCCTCTTATGAGCATGTCCTGACACCACCTGTAGCGGTCGTAATCAGAGGCATGCATAGGAAGGAAGGGAATATTCTTACCTATAGCCCTGGAGTCTTCTATTTGTGCAACAACAGCTGCCTGTAACTTTTCGTCTGATTCCTCGACATAATCTTCCGGTTGGATTTGGCGGATATGCTCTCTGTGCGGCTTGTACAGCACACTGCCAATAGGCTTTGTGAGCGTTCCAAAAGCATCTCTTACTGCTTTCATCTGACGGCGTTTTGTGGCAATAGCATCCTTCATTGCGTCATCATCCAGCATCACAAGAGCCTTGACTGGCTCCAGATATCTGATTGATCCATTAACAATTGCATAGGCATGGGATGGATCGTGACGGTTATAGCGGATATCCACCTTCTGGTCGTTGTAATTCCATAGCCCGACATCATCAAGTTCGCCATTCGTTGCAGTCTGTTCCTCTCCCCAGTACCAGATGTTGTTGATCTCCACCCGACCACGCTGTACTTTTCTCTGGCACCGATCGGAGACAATCAGCTCAATTGCCTGTTCATCAATCTGTCTGGGTTTCCAGCCTTCCTCTACTTTCTTGTCGAGCCATTGGAGGGGGGACATCCCCAGCGTTGAGTGCTTGGCATTCTCATAATCACTGAGCTCCTCCAATACGACCTGGATGAACTCAATCTCAGTAAGGAGCTCATGGTTGTTTTTCTGTTTTTCCAACCTTGCCCGTTCCACCTCATCAATGGCTGCATTAGCCCCAGGAGTGGCACATCTGCCAGGAAGCATCCTTGCATCCAGTCGTTCATTCAATGTACGGAAAAACCTTTCAATGTCTTTCGCCTTGGCGTTTTTCACGTTGGCGTAGATTCTTCGATGCTGCCTTCTCCAATCCTGCTGGTTGATGGCTGTTTCAAGGACATTTCCTTCCTCATCCTCGATGACATATACCCCCTCCGGAGTCTTCCAGAGCTCGCTGACATCGTCACAGTGCATGTCAAGCTTGAGGAGATCATCCACCATGGAAGTAATTGCCTGGCTGCATTCAGAGCTGCCATTATCGTTGTACGTACATTCGAATCTTCCAAAGCGATACAAGCCGAGCCTAAGGGCTTCCTTGACAGTATCGGATGAGTAATGGACATCAAAAGCTATGCCGTAGATGAGCTTCGTACCCATGTCGAGCCACAGATAACATTCAGG
Source organism: uncultured Sphaerochaeta sp. (assembly GCF_963666015.1). Classification (NCBI taxonomy): domain Bacteria; kingdom Pseudomonadati; phylum Spirochaetota; class Spirochaetia; order Spirochaetales; family Sphaerochaetaceae; genus Sphaerochaeta; species uncultured Sphaerochaeta sp. The sequence goes on from NZ_OY762555.1 coordinate 2,474,210, forward strand.
GCGTCTGATAAGCCCAGTATCGTAATCAGCTATCCAATGGTCGAAAATATGCTGGTCACCGATTATGATTTGCATTGGCCTCAGTAGCTTGCAGTTCCTGTTGGCATAGAAGTAATTGTCAAGAGCTCGATTTCCACCCCGTGCGTATGCAACCATGAGGTGTGATATCTCGGAAAGTATCTGGAAGGCAGAGGATCTGCTACCGATCTTCCATCTCTTCTCCTTGGCCATCATCTGGGTTCTGTTCCATGCAGTGGTCTTTGAGCAATCACCGGTCTCACGGATTGCCTGGAGGTAGAACCCTTTCATGAATTGTATAGCCTCAGAGTCCCAGACAGAATTCCTGGGTGTTTTCCTGGGCTTTCCGACAACCCCATAGCGGTTGACATCATCAGCAATGCGCCTTACAGTCGATGTCGATACGCCATAGAAGCGGGCAACGGTCTTGAGCCATTTCACCTTAGTTGTACCTGCTGGCCGCTGCTTGATCTTATTGGCGATCAACAGTCTTTCACGGTCTTTGTCACTCAGCTTCGAGGTTAGGGCAAGGGCCGTGGATTTGTCTGTTGTGATGGTTTTCAATTGTGCCGGAAGCGCCAATGCTGTCAGATCCTTGGTTGTAGATATCATGGCTTTCTGGCTTCCACCAACCTTTACCTGCCATTCAGGGGACAAGCTGGGGACATATATCTCAAGAGCTTTCTTGCCAACTCTTCGGCTTACAATCTTTCCATCCTTGGCCATCAGCTGGATTGTCCTTGGGCTTTTCCCCACGGCTGCAGCAATAGTCTTTACATCAACCCACATGTGCAACCTCCTCTTTTTTTACTCTGCCGGTGCTGTTTCTCTGTTCCGTTGGGAAGTTGTACATGGAGGCAAAGTTATCCGAGAAGAAAAGGGCAGCATCAGACAATCTCTGCCACGAGTCATACCCGAGCGTACGTGCTATCAATGACTTGATCGGTGCTGACTCACTCTTGCCAAGCAATACCTGGTTCACTGCTTGCAATGAGCAGCCTGCATCGATTGCCAATGCAGTCTGGCTCAGCCCTTTGTCCCTGAGCAGGAGCATCACGTAGGTATGGATATAGGTTTTCTTTCTAGGCTCAGTCACAGTAGCCTCCTTTTTGTTGAAAATTGGGGTGTCTGGGGATATGATTCCTTACATGGATATTCGAAAGGTTTTTGATGACGTGACCGATGAGATGTTTGCCATCTCCACTGACACTTACATGCTCTATGAAGCGGCATACGGAAAGGTTTCCAATCCGATTAATGAGAGCATTCTCGCAATGTATAAAAGAAATCATGATGCCCTTATCGAGGAAGCGATTGAAAATAGGCCCCATCTCACTATGGTCATCGATGAACTGCCGGAAATTGAGCGTGAAGTTCTTGTCATGCGATTGGCCCATGCAAGGGAAAAAGCTGTCCATCTGCATTCCAAGCTCAGGGACCCTGACTGCTTCGATCTTGCAGTAGCAACCAATATTTGTTTGGAAGCGCTTAGAGGATAGGTTCATTTCGGTTCCTCCAGTAGTGATAAAATGTTCGCATGATTCTTCTTCGCTCAAACCAATATGGACGGTGTAGATGATAGATATGGAACCAGGGACGGAATTGAATCTTGATCTGGCCGAAGTACCACCAGAGGCTGAAAGCCTCCCTATAAAGCCAGCAATTGCTCTTTCCGAAATACCTTTTCATTGCTGGTTCCGGGAAATGCATTCCAGGATACTGAATCCATTCCTTTCTCTTCATTTTTCTTGCAGTCTTAGACTTGGGATTGAATGCATCATTCATTTCTCTTCCTCCATATTTTCCGACATATCCATGATTACTTTTGCGACCGATCGGGCTACTTCAGCCCTTGCCTGGGCAGGGAACATGGTCACGGCTTTTTCAACCAGACGAGCTATGCTTATCTGCTGTTCCACTTTCACCAACGGAGTCACGATGCGTTCATACCTGTTGCAGAGCTCTTCCTGGTACAACATCTCTTCCGGGGTGGGGTCTTCCTGGAGCTGTTGGGCAAGAAGTCTTAAATTCTCCCTGCTGAAAAGCTCTGCTTGCTTGTAGTCATCCTGCTCAAGGGATTTGACCACATTAAGCTCAGAGACCCATTTCCTGTATGCCCGTTCCAATTGGGGATTCCAGCCCTCAGGTCTCCATTCAGGATCCTTCTTCAGGTGTTTCTCAATTTCCCGGAACATCAGCTCAAGCATCTGGTCACGTCTCTCTCGGGCTTCTTCCGGTTCCATCAAACGGTCTTCTTCAGCGTTGTAGAGGAAGAGCCAGTTATATGCTGTTCGTTTTGGGAGACCAATGGCATTAAGATAGTCTTCAAAGGTTCGAGGACCTTGTGCCATTTGGCACGAGGGTAAGTCACTCCGATGACCGGAATTTCTCAGCGCTTGCTGTGCTAGATACAGATTTCTGATTAAATCCAATGTCAATTTGCGATGGGCTTCAACCAATGGCTTGGTTATAGCAACAGATTTTTCATAATCCCATTTTGGAATAATCTCAATTTTGGTAGACATGAAACCTTGCGCCTCCTTAAATACTGTTGTAATATGCATCTTAGGTTGATTTATCAACTCTATATTGAGATTAATTGAGATATGAGAATTTGTCAATTGAAAAGTGAGAATTAAATGGAAATTAATTCCAGATTGAGAATGATTAGAGAAAAGCATGGGAGTTCTCAAGCGAAATTTGCAAATTTATTAGGATTGCCTCAATCTACCTATGCTCAATATGAACTTAACAAACGTTCTGTTCCTGATGACCTAAAACAACAATTGGCCGATATGGGCGTAAATATTCATTGGCTTGTAACCGGTAATGGTTCTATGTACTTGAATTCCAAGGAGTCCATTCCTCCGGTAAGTATGGGTACCATCTCAGAACCACCGATGCCATATTCATTAGAGAGTAAAAAGGAATTAGCAGGCATACCCCAAAATGAAGATTCTATTCCAATCCCTTTCATATCCCAAAAGCTCTCTGCAGGACCAGGGCAACTCTGGAATGAGGATTGCTTTACTGATGACGTGATCGCCATCCCTACGAGGATGGTCAAGCGGTTCAAGGGCTATAAGCTTGGGGCAGCGGAAGTCAGGGGGGATTCAATGGATCCTTCTCTTCAGAATGGGGACATAATCATATTTGCAGAGAAGATGATATCTGGTAACGGCATCTATGCACTCTCCATTGATGCTGAGGTATACGTGAAGCGGATTGAATTTGACCCCTTCGATGAGACTCTCCGGGTTATCAGCGACAACCCAAAATATGATGCAAAGATTCTTCCTGCAGACACTGACAGAGTTCAGATACTGGGCAAGATCATTGGCAGATTTCTGGTGTATTGGTAAAAGCATCCTTGAGGATGTCTCTATATTAAGGTAGGTCTTTACTTCTAGTTCTTCTTCTTTGTGACCAAGGTACGGTCATGCATCATTTTCGGTTTCTATTAGTTACAGGATTTCTGATTTTAATCTCTAGTTCATGTTCCTTGGAACGTAATTCCAACATCTCTTTGTCGGGGGTATCTGTTAAGCTTATAGCTAGTAGCCAGACTATAAGTGATGCAGACTCGTTGTCTCAATATTTGGAGGCGCGTAATGCTGCGCAAATCAAGGCAAATAATGATTATGCTAAAGAACTTGATCTATACAACCGAAATCAAATTGATGAAATTGAACTGATAGATAGAGCTAGCCAAATTACTTCTGCTCGTGATACCACCTTAGCTGATATAGATGAGCAATATCAAAATACAAGAGGTATCTGGGGGAACTTTGAATGCATCATCAAATTTGACTGTTCCAGTCCAAATGTTTCTGATTCTGTGCTTGAACTCCAAGTAATTTTCAAAGACGGGTCGAAAGGCACTCTGCATGGGTACCCTGACCCTTTGTTGTCAAATAGTTCATACAATGAAAACTTAGCTTTTAGAACAAGTGATTACATTGCAAATGTAACCTCAATTTCTATCAGAAGAAAATAACAAACAGAGGGATAGTATGGGACACTATAGATTCAGACGTAGCGTAAAGATCCTTCCAGGGGTTCGGGTCAATATCAATGCCAAGAGTACCAGTGTGACCTTTGGTGGCAAGGGCTTCACCAGGACGGTGTCTTCTACGGGGAGGGTCACGAACACCATTGGGATTCCCGGTACGGGTATCCACTACACGGAAGTGGAGAAACAAGGAAAAACGAACCGATCGGCAGCTGTCGTATCGAGCAATTCTAATGTTCATCCATCTGAAGCACCCAAGATAACAAAGATTCCGCGTGATTTTAAACCAATTCTATTTACATCGGATAAAAAGAAATCCAAGCAGGCAATAACTAATGCCTCTACGCAGGGTTTTGGGAATTCTCGTGGGCCGTCAAAGGCTAGGAGTGAATCGAATCTACAAGCGTTTTACAGTGTTGCAATCATTATGATTCTTTCATTTGTAGTACCAGTGGCAATCATGATTATCAGCGATATTTTTAAATCATAAGACTAACAAAGGGAGTAAAAAAATATGGGATTACTTGAGACTATCAGAGAAAAAGAGGAAGAGTTTAAGGTGCTTTATGCAAAGTATCAGGAAGCAGAAACCATTTATGAACAGAATGCAGATTTGCAAAGTAACAGAGATAGGTATATCTTGACATTCAAGCAACTGAAGAAATGTGTCAGGGAAATTGAGATTCTACGTCAGGAATATGATCTAGAGATTGGATTTAGTAGTGCTCAGTATATTACTCATGATTTGGTGTTCAAATTTAAAACCTCAAAAAGAGGACAGGTAAAAATGGAAGTCCTGTCAAAGAAAGCCGGTATGATTAATTCTATCCTCGATGTTATCCACCCAGGTGCTGATGCAATTGCAGATTTTGAGATTCTTGGTGTGGCAGCCGGGAGTAGCCAATTGTACTCCGATTATCAGCCAAAATCGGATACTGTTGAACCTCAAAGGATTGAGGCTATACAGTCACAGTTACACACGGTTTTTGAAGTAAGCAAAGAAATTTCACAAAAAACTGCACCTGTTAAGGAAAAGCTTGAGCTAATGAAAGAGAAAACTGGTCTAGAATTTGAGCAAGGAGCAAAAGTCCTTTCTCTGATCTCGAGCAACTGGCCAACTAAAAATGAAGAGGACCCGATTGTTGGTCTGACTGTTGGTGGAGGTAGCCTAGCTACTGGGAAAAGTTTTGATTTCCAAGATCTTTCATTACGTAGGAAACTCAATAAAACCTATGCAGATGTCAAGGAGTATCTAAAAGTAGATGAACCAGAAGAATATTCCGGTCAATTGAGACAGCTAGAGGAATGGGAATCTGCCCACAAGGTAATACTATTTGCTGAGGACGGTACTCAATGTACCATTCATTATGATCCGACATCTGAAAACATTCGGACAATCAAGGACAATATTGGGAAAACTGTCACTGTTGAAAGATACAAGGAAGGCAATTCTTGGTACTTGAGATCATGGGTAAGAAATTAATCATTTTTATTTTGATATTGTTGTTCTGCTCAGCTTTATATGCGGATTCTCCAAAAGATATCCGCATATCTTCATTGCCTCTGCTTGATACTACAACTTACCCTGTAGAGGTTCCTTTAACTGTTGAAGCAGTCAATGAGCTTATAGATCTTAGGTATGGGGCAACTATTGACCGGCTTGTTCATTATAGCAACCTTTTTATCGCTATTGTAACTCTTGGTATTGGTACATTTTTTATTGCCATATGGCAGACCACGGAAAAAAAGATTCAGAAAGGTGCTGATGAAGTAAAGAAAACTGCAGCAGAACTAGAAGTCCAAAAGGAAGAATACTCGATACTTTTAAAGGAGCTTAATGATTATAAAGAAAATTATAAGAACATCTTAATCATGGATTTGGTTGATGAAGCACGAGAACTTGTAGACTTTAGTGTATCTAATTTCAGAAAGGATGGCTTGGCCATGAAACGTATCGAAGCATTGGAGAGCATATCAGCATTGCCACAAGATTTGCAGATTGCCAAGTCAGCCATCTTGTTTCGACAAGGTAAATATGCGGAAGCCCTGGAAATTGTTGAATCTATTAAAAACCAAGTACCGGCCAATCCTGATTTGTTTTTTAAATCCGGCTTTTGCAAGCAGATGATGGGAGAAGAACAACAAGCACTTAAAGACTATGAGCACGCTATCGAACTGGACAATAAGAATACTCCCTCGATGATTAATAGAAGTATTATTCATATCAATCAAGGTAAATATTCTGAGGCAATCAAAGGTTATTTGCAGGTTCTTGATATTGATTCAACCAACAAAGCCGCATGGCAAGGCTTGACAAACGCAACGCTTAAAACCGGTGATTTGAATCGGGCCGAAAAGATTTTTGAGATAGCAGAAAAGAATGGTATTGCTATAGATGACTATCTTCAGATCAACCGCATTTGCCTTTGGAGTCTCCAAGGAAAATTCGATGATTGTGAAGCACCTCTGTTGGACTATGTCGCAAAATATCCTGAAAGGATTATTGAAGTGCTTGAAGATGTTCAGCTGAAACCTTTATTTGATAGTAATCCTAGATTGTATGAACGAATTAACAATATGTTGTTTAAATAATACATTGACGCTGCATCATTCTTTCTAAACTCACTAAAAACATCTGCCTTTTACACCCATTGGATTACCCCAGTGGGTGTTTTGCTACACTCAAACCATACAAAGGAGTGTGGTATGGAAAGCATGATCAAGCCTGCATTATTGATTCTCGTTCCTATCCTGAATGTGGTAGGGCAATGGCTGAAAGGCCAGACATTGGGCACTGGGACAGCCAGAAAAGCAAAGGTTGAATCAAACCTGATACCAGTGATCTTGATCTGCACAGCAGTCCTGGTGTCCACAATCTATGGGTTCATCGTATCAAACTATCAGGGATGGAGGATGATCCTGGATGCAGTGGTGATGACAGGTCTTCTCCAGGGGACCCTGGTTGCCTTCGTCTCTATGGGTGTGTATGACACCCTCCGTAAAAAGGAGCGATGATGTGTTACAAAAAATATATGATTGGTTCAAGGGCCATCATCTGGGTTGGGTTGCTGTTGTGTTTGCTCTTGTTGTCACCTTCCTTACAGGCAGAAAGCTTGGATCTTTCAACGCTGTCAACAGAGGAGTTGCTGGAGATGTACCAGCAGAACTCGACCGAGCGAAACGTTCTGTCAAGGGAGCTGCAGAACACGCTGAACATAGTACAGAATCAATTGCAGCTGTCCTTAGAAACCTCGGATCAAGCGAGGCAGCAGGCAACAGAAGCCTGGATGGAATCTCAGAAAGCCGTGATATCAGCCAACGAATCCAAGAACTCGATAGTGAAAACGACGCAATCGTACTTGAACTGGCAAGACGAAGTAAACAACCAGATGAAGGAACTGAAGACCCAGAACTTCTGGCTGAAGGCCGGGATGTTCGCAGCAATGACACTGGCAGCAGGCGGGTTGTTCCTGGCAATGTCGAGGTAGGTGAGTAGATGGAACTAGGAACCATTTTTGGGCTTGCAAGCGGGCTCGGCCCCAACATCACCTTGATAGTACTGTTGATTGCCATTGGGGTCGGCATGGGGATCCTGATAGTGACTGTACGAAATCTGGGCTCTGCAATCAAATCCCAGGGGGAAGCTTTCTCTTCTGCCATGCAAAAGGAGCAGGAGAGAAGCGACCGCCAGGATGACTGGATAAAGGAGCTCCTGCAGAAGCAGGACATCAGGATCACATACATTGAAACCAGGTATGCCACCAAGGAAGACCTCTATTCCGTCACATCTGGTTGGAAGCAGGAATACATACAGCTGAATCAGAGAATTGACCGAATACGTGACGGGAAGAAGGAGTTTGCATGAGCAATAAGATTACAACACAATCGAGGCACCCTGCACTCAGGGGCAGTATCCTGCAGTTTCTTGTAGAGGTGTACCCGGAGCGGGTGGAAGAGCTGTCCATTGTCCAGATCAAGTATGAGTACTATCACTATGCCGACATCATCAAGGCATTGGAATATCTGGCTGATCGTGGATATTTGGACAAGGACGAGAAGAATCATCCTGCCCGATTGCATGAGAAAATAAGGTTGTATCGTGCAACCAGCCAAGGTATCGACCTGGTCGAGGGAACCACCACTGATGCAGGGGTCTGCACCGAGAGGGGGTTGTGATGCCAAGAAGAAGCAAGGCAGACCTGGCCGGGGTGATAGAGCGTATCGTCCAGATGTATGAGGTCGAGAAACATTCAATCAAGGATATTGAGAAGATACTCCAGAAGGAAGGACTGTCAATCTCCAGGGAGTCCATCCGGCGTACCCTGAAGAGCAGCAAGAGTGTTGCAAGCCAATACAAGAAGGCAGCTGAGGAAGCAAAGGTCTTGATTGATGCGGTGAGGGACAACCCGAACACTGATGTCGTTGAGCTGACCACCTCACTTCTGACAAAGCAGGTCTTTGATTTTGTCCAGAGCATCGATGACCTTGATTTTGACAATCCCAATGAATTGATCCTTGCCATCAACCGGCTCTCCTCAGCCCAGGTTAGGATCAGCAAGCAGCGTCTCAACTTCCAGAATGGGTACAACGAGGCCAAGGCCGATATCCTGAGGCAGATCAAGGATGAGCTTTCACTCCAGCCGGAGTTGCTGGAGAATCTGGCAAGGCTCGTTTCATCCATGGAGGCACCCAAATGAGTGTTCTGAAAGACCTGGTTGGACCATCAGATCCAGCAGCAGTCGAAAAGGCCTCCAGGAAAGAAAGGGCTTCCCATGATTACGCGTACTTTTGCAAGACGTACCTGGGTCATTACTTCACCAGTGATGCTGCACCTTACCAGGAACAGATCTACAAGGTGATCAATGAGCGTAGGGTGTCCTCTGAGGGTGCAGCTGTCTTCAGGAAATGGACAAGGAGCCAGTTCCACAAGTATGTCATGCCCACCGAGGGGCTCAGGGGCATCATCGACATGGAACCACGTGACCATGGTAAATCTGTGCGTATGACACTTGCATACCCTCTTTGGTGTGCCTTGTTCATGAAGGCAAGATTCATTGCCTTGTTTGGGGCTACTGACGACTCAGCAAAAGGTTTCCTGGAAAACATCAGTTGGGAACTGGAAAGTAATGAGCTGCTGATCTCTGACTTCGGGGACATGAAAGGTGACCATTGGGGGTCGAACAAGATTGTACTCAAGAACGGGGTGGCAATAACAACCAAGGGCAAGGGAGCCAGTGCCAGAGGCTTGAGGCACCATGAGACACGTCCTGATCTGATCATCATCGATGACCTTCTGAAGGACTCGGAGGCCGACAGCCCCGACCAGTGTGCCAAGGCATACGCCTGGATCAAGCGGGTTGCATTCAACCTTGGCAAGGATTCGTTCATTGTCATGGTGAACACCCATTTCAACGAGCACGATCCTGTAACTCTCATCCAGGGCGAGGTCCTTGATGGGAAGCTCTCCGGGTTCCTTGCGTTGCGGTTCTCTGCACAGCTTGAGGATGGCAGCCCGCTGTGGGAAAGCAGATGGAGCAAGAAGGCTCTGGAGCAGAAACGCCAGGATATCGGAAGCGATATCTTCGACGTTGAATACAACTCACTCACAGTCAATTCGGAGGGAAGGATATTTGAGCCGGGGTGGTTCCAGTACTTCAACATGGCTGAAATCAGTCTTTCAACCCGGATGGTAACCATGGGGGTGGACCCCAATGCAACCGGCGCTGATGATGCTGCCATTGCAGTCTGTGCCTATGACCAGGTAAGAAAGACCCGTGACATTGTCGCATGGTGGAGCAAGCCATATGGCACCAGGCGTGAATTTGTTGACCGGCTCATCGATATGTACCTGATCTGGAAACCTTCGGTGATAGGATTTGAGGATGTTGCCTTCCAGAAGATTTATCGGGAATTCATCCTGGAGTCGGCCCTGGAGCGCGGGGTAATGATGCCCATAATAGGCATCAAACCGGGCAGTTCATCCAAGAAAACCAGGGTAATGCAATACCAGCCATATGTCGAGGCAGGAATCCTGAGGTTCAACCAGACAATGAAAGGATCGGTAGAGATGGATAAGCTGATGGCATTCCCCACCAAGGGAATCAATGACGGCATACCTGATGCAATCTACTATGCGGTCATGGGTACCAGCGGCCCGATGACCCCGACAGGGGCTGCTTCAGCAAAGAAGAAAAGCAGGACAAAGGAACTCTTGAGGAGATACATACATGGATAAACAAACACTATCAGTTGAATTCATCAGGGACTTCACCAGCTTCCTTTCATGGATGCCATCCCCTGATGAGATCATGCGACGTACCGGGGATGCCGTCACCCTCTATGACGAGATGCTTACAGACGGAAGGGTGAGCAGCCTGTTCTATTCCCGTCGAAACGCAACCATGAACCTTCCTCTTGAGATACCTGAAACCGACAACAAGGCCATTGATGCCTATGTTGAATGGGCGTTTAAGGAGCGTGACATCCGCAAGTTTGGGTGGTTACTGTTGACCAATGCCCTCAAGTACGGGCACCAACCGATGGAGATTGTCTGGAAGCGTGAGAAGGGTCTCTGGAAGATCAGCTATCTGAAAGGCCACAACATCAACCAGTACTGGTATGACGAACGTGGAAATCTTTATTACTCGGACATGGATGGGCAGAAGCTGCTCAACCAGCCATACAAGTGGATCATCCACAGGCATGAGGGTGATACGCACAACAATCCCCAGGGAGTGTCCATTCTGAAGGCTGCGTACTGGGCTTTCAAGTTCAAGCAGCTTGGATTCCAGTTCTGGGTAACCGCCACAGAGAAATTCAGCGTACCATCAATCCTTGCCATATTCGAGCAGAGCGGGAATCCTGAGGATGTAAGGAAGCGGGCAGAAGAGCTGGCTGACATGATATCCTCCATATCCTCAGGGTCCACTGGGGCGGTTGCAAACATCAAGGACATCAAGACGCTCAGCATGAGCGGGAATCTCAAGGATTTTGAGGTGCTGATATCGACCTGTGATGTCCAGATTGCCTATGCATTGACTGGACAGAGCCTTGCTACCAACAACCCGACCCAAGGCACCCAGGCACTGGGTACGGTCCATGAAGCGACCATGCATGGGTTTGTGGAGAACGATGCCAGGGCGCTCTCCTATACGTTGCAGGCTTTGGCCAAGATGTGCATCGAACTCAACTTCGGGGAAGGGATGCCTTATCCGGAAGTTGTTTTCGATACAGGTGACCAGGCAACATGGGAACAGGTATTGGCTGCAATCAGAGAGGGGGTTCCCGTCAGCAAATCGAAGATCTACAGCAGATACCGGATTCCCGAACCTGATGACGAAGAAGATACCTTCATGAGGCAAGAGACAATGCCCATGCCCACGGATCTGCAGGGTGAGATCATTGATGATCCGAAAGAACCGCAGGACCCACAGCCCAAGGGTCAGGGTGCAGCTGTTGCAGAGACAGGTGCCGGGGTCACTCTCAACGGGGCCCAGGTGCAGGCTGCAACCGGTATTGTCAAATCGGTTGAGGCCGGAGAGCTTCCCAGGGATTCAGGCGTTGCACAACTCAAGATATTGTTCAACCTTACCCAAGAGCAGGCCGAGGAGATGATGGGGTCTGCAGGCAAGCAACCGAAAAAGGCTGAGGAACCACCTGAGGGGGGAGACTTTGCCGATCCTGGTAAAAAAAAAGTCCGGACGATGACAGTGTTGATCCGCTGACCAAGGGGGAGACTGACAATATCCTCAGGCTGATACAGATTGAGGATGACTATCTGCCAAGGATCAGGGCAGCCATCAAGGCAGATATCGAGGAGTTCCTGGTTGAATTGAAGAAAGAACCTGGGCTTTTAAACACCGGTGAGTGGTATCCAAAGGCCAATGCAACGCTCATTAAACAGGGGTACGAGCTGTTCCTGCGTTCCTATCTGGAAGGCATGGCTGATGCTTCTGCTCCTGGAAAGGATATGGCCGATGGCATCCCCAAACCATTAAAGTTCGATGAGGCGATCGCCTTTGCAAAAGCCAAGATATCCATGGCCAAATCGGATTACAAGGCACTCAGCGACCAGATGCGTTACAGGGCATGGACTGTCGGCAGGCTGTCCCAGGTCGATGCAATCGACAAGGTGAGAAACCACTACCTGAAACAGCTGACCGGTGATGAATCTTCACTTGTTGGGTTCATTGACTCAATCAAGGCTGACGATGCACTGGTTGCTGCTGGTTTCGGGGAAGAGTCCCCCTGGTATTACGAGACGGTGTATCGGACAAACATCATGACCGACTACAATGCAGGGAGGGCTACAGCCTATACCTCGAACCAGCCGGTTGCCTTGGAGTTCATCGGTATCGAGGATTCAAGGCAGACATCCATCTGCGCTTCAAGAACCGGGACGATCCTTCCCTATACCGATCCCTGGTGGGAGAGCAACTGGCCACCCCTGCACTACAACTGCAGAAGCACCATCCGCCCCATATATAAGGAAGAGGCAGAGGTGACCGGCCTGGATGTGAAGGGGCTGCAGAAAACAGGAGTACCAAAAGAAGCCGTAAAATCCCAGCCTTCAGGAGGGTTTGGGAAAAATCCCATCATGGACAACGAGTTCTGGGCCCCGACTGCAGCACAGCAGGGACGGATCAACAGGGCACTGATACAGGAAGAGCTCAACGGGGTGGCAGGAGAGACGGTCTGTGCTGACTTCAAGGAGCCAAGAGAAGGCTGGGTGATTGATGATGCTCCTTCCAAAGGTGGGGTGAGATATCCGGGGAGCCTGGCAAAGGAGACCGAATTCCAATCCAATCTCAGGATGGCACGGACCCTTTCCGACAGGGGATATTTTGTTGAACTGAGAAAGGCGGAAAAGCTTGCAGGCAACAGGCAGTTCGATGCATGGATCAATGCGACCGAGCGCTGGGAGTTCAAATCAATAACCGGCAATGCTGTAAGGACCATGAGTGAGGCGATTGGAGAAGCTGCGAGACAGGCCCAACGTGTCATGATTGAGATTGCATCATCCGAACAATTGAGACAACTGGAGAAAGCAATCATCAGCAGAGCTCCATTGATCAAGAAGGAAGGAAGAATGATTTCTGTTCTCTGTATTTCCCGGGGGAAGAAAATGGTGACCATCACCTGGAAGGAACTGCAGGACAGCAAGAGGGTATCCGACATATTGACATCGTTGCTGGACTGACTAATACTATTAGTGGTCGGTGAAGTGGCAGGTCTTCGAACCTGAAAGTAACCGAATCCTATTTTTCACCGGCGAAGTGGTTAGGTCTGCGAACCTTTCAAGTACCCGGTACCATTAGGACGCACTCCATCTGGGGTGCGTTTTGTATGCCCCTCCAAAAACGGCCCACAGCGGCTCTTTACATTTCAGATGAATAATTCTTCCACTCTTCGGCCAACCCCCGTTTATCAACGTTGATAAACACCTCTGGGGGAAAGTTGGGGATGGGTGCGTCCAAGGGATTGCAGATAAACGGATGGTTTCCATTCAACACCCAGTAAACCTGTCCCCAAACCATTGGATTTCCTAGATGTCCAAAATGGTACGCTCAAGTGAACGGAATCTTAGAGCTATTCATACGGAGGAGGCCTCATGGAAGAAGGCAAGACGTTTAAGAGGTTGGAGCTGGCAAGGACTGGTCAGTTCGGGGTAGATGGAACTGAGCTCACCCTCAAGGATCTCAGGGAAGCTGTCGAGACGTTTGAGGGGACACCTCCCATTTCAATCGGCCACCAGATGGCAAAGGAAGATTGGTTCCCCAGATTTGGGTCCATCCTGTCGGTTGAACTGGAGGAAGATGATGATGGGGAGAACGGGACGCTTGTGGGGGATGTCGAGATGAGCGAGATTCTCGCCGATGCCTATGACCAGGGTTTCTATACCGGTTGGAGCATCAGCCTACCCCAGCGTGGAAGTGACTCAAAACGGTACATCCATCATTTGGCTTTCCTTGGGGCAATGCCCCCGAAGATCAGGGATCTGAAGGTGCTCCAGGAGCTGAAGAAGAAGGAATCAATCGATATGTCGGACTGCCAGAGCAATTCGACTTTCACCTATGTGAATCTTCCGGGGACCAAGCCCGGAAAAAATATGGAGGTGGGCATGGATACCAAGCAGAAAGAAACCCTGGAGTTTTCTGATGAGCAGAAGGAAAAGCTCAGCAGGGCTGAAAGGATTTTCCGAGAAGGGAAAAGAGACAAGCTGAAGGCAGCAGTAGGGGACCTGGTTCCGGAAGGGAAGATGGAAAGCCTGCTCGAGCTGAGTGACAGCTTGTGTGAGTCCAAGGATTTTGATTTCTCGGATGATGGGAAGAAGGTCAAGAAGGCTCCAGTGGATGTGCTGATTGATATCTTCAGTGCAATCCCCAAGGTCAATAAGAACCTTGAGGGGGAGATGGAGTTCTCGGACCCAACTACGACCGAGAAACCGATTGATTACGACGGCCTGGCCCAGAAGTTCTAGGTCGTAGAAAAGAGCAAGGAGAAAACAGATGGATGCAATGCTGTACAAGCAGACTATTGAGAACAATGAGGTCATCGACCTGAGGATCACCCCGGTGATCAAGACCTTGAGACTCAAGTCGGACCAGGGCGTCATCGCCAAGGGGACCGTGCTTCAGAAAAATTCTGATGCCCTCCATATCCCCCATGCTGCATATGCCGACCTCGCAATGGCTGGGACGGTTGATGGGTCGAACAAGGCTTTCACCTATGCAGGGGCAGGATTCCCTGGGGAGATTTCTCCAAGGAGCGTGATTGTTGCCCACGGTGATCAGCTACTCGTTGATGACGGTTGTGGCCGCCTTTACGGTGATGGGACCGGGACAGTCAACTATGTGACCGGAGCGGTGGCTGCGACGTTCACCACAGCCCCAGCCAGCGAGTCTGGTGCACCTGTGGTTGCTGCCAGGGGAGTACCTGTCGGGGTGGCCGTCAGGGCTGCTGACACCTCGCTGGGTACGAGTGGGGCTGCGAAGGATGATGTGGTCAGCACCTTGGTGTTTGGTTGTGTTGTCCGTGACCGGATCAATGTGGGTGGGGCCGCCATTGTCGACGCCGATGTTGACCTGTTGGCCAAGGCAAACGTATTCGCCCTGTACTAGGGTGAAGATTCAAATTACTGGATAAGGAGATCCATATGGACTTATATCAATTGATCAGAACGTATATGACCGCGGGCTGGATTGCCGGGATCATCGAGAGGATGCCCACGGCAAAGAGCGTCACCATTGACAAGGTGTTCGCGCGCAAGGAGAACAATCCATCTGCATATGCAGATCTTGCCGACATCGAGCGGTTGGTGGGAAGCGTGCCTGTGGTAAGTCGGGGTGGTGTGTCCATCAATGTTGCCGGGTCCACAATGACCAGGAGCAAGATTGAACCGATGCCGATCAGGCTCAACGACCAGTTCACAGGGGCAAGGCTGAATGACTTGCGCAATCTGCTGGGGGATGGGAGTACCAGGGGGCAGGCTGCGGTCCGCTCTGAGATCGACCGTATCACACGTGGCTTGATTGCCGACACACAGAAGACTCGGGATGCACTGTGCGCCCAGGCACTGACGGGGAAGATCGACTACCAGATGAGGACCGACGATGGCTTCACACGGTACGTCATCGATTTTGGAAGTCCTCTGAGCTATGTCCCAACCAAGAAGTGGGATGCTGCTGACATCAAGCTTGCCCAGGTCGTCAAGCATCTGATTGAGATGAGGGCAAAACTCAGGGCGAACGGACATGCGGGCAATGTGAGTTTCATGGCAGGCATTGATGCCTGGACGCAGCTTGCAAACCTGGTGGAAGTATTGCCGAACGACAACCGAAGCCGTGCAGCAATTGATGGGGAGAACATCACCATCAATGGGTTCAACATCATGCTCAATGATGGAGCCTATACCGATCGTGATTCCAGCGGCGCTGCCGTGGTGAAGCAGGAAGTTGACGCCAAGAAGCTCGTCGGGTTCGTGGAAGGTATTCCCAAGCTTGGGTACTATGCCATCGACGATTTGGACAGCAACCTTGAGCCGATGCCCATCTTCGTCAAGCCGGTCAAGACAGAGGATCCATCCGGGATCAAGGTCATCAGCGAAAGCAAGCCGCTGCCATTGGTTGCTCCCAAGGCAATCCTCTGGTCAACGGTGATGTCCTAAGGGGGTATGTATGGCTCTGACGGTATCCGATCTCAAGGTTGAGCTGAAAGACTACAACTATAGGATGCTCACCGGTGGTGACGACGATGTCGCCGCCAGGGCCCTGCAGAGGGCGTTGATCTGGGCGAAAGCAAAGATCATCGCCACGAGCGGCTCATTCGACCCTGACACGGAGATTAACCGGGAGATCGTACTCAAGCGTGCTCTCTACGAGCTCTACAGTCATGCTGAGAATGAGGCGGTGGCTTCAGACAAGAGAGAGGATGCCATGGAGCTGCTTCGTGCCGTATATGGATCTGGTGTTGATTCTGCGGGCTATCAGCAGGGAGGAGGAGCTGGGGATGCCCAGCCTTCCCCCTCTGCTGCAGTGGTCAGCAAGGAACGAAACAAGGACTTTTTCTAGGAGTGATGGATGAGAATTGAGTATTCGCATGAAGTGAAAACCCCGATAAGGTTTGATAATCTGGCTGGATTCTACCAGCGTGCAGCAGACCATATGGCCGGCTCCACTGTACGGAAAATCAACAATGGGATTGGACCTGCGAATGCCCCCTTGACGGTTGCCGTGAAAAAGGGCTCAAAAACCCTGAGAGACAGGGGCGACCTGATGGCATCCATTGCTGCAAGGGCAACTAGCAGTGAGGCATCGGTTGGAACCAACAAGGTGTATGCAAAAATCCAACATTTCGGGGGAACCATCAAGGCGAGAAAGAAATGGTTGTTCATTCCTGCATCTGCAGAGACCAGGAAGTTGCAACGTAAATATGGCTTCGCAGTTGGGGAACTCATCAGGAGAATGAAATCCGATGGCTACTCTATCTGGTTCCAGACAAACAAGACCAAAGGCGTGGTCATGGCCGAGAAGAAGCTCAAGCGGTACAAGCGGGATGATGCAGGAAAGAAGATCCACAAAGCCTTTGTCCTGTTTATCCTCAAGAAGGAAGTGACCATTCCAGCCAGACCGTTCCTGACCATCGATGATCGGGACAGGAAGGTCATCATGAATATTGCTCGTAATGAATTGGGGGTCGATTAATGATTGAAGGAATCCTGGAGGTATCAAGAGCCGCGATGGAAGAGAAGTTGGGGTTGACGGTTGTCTATGACCCGATGCCGGCCCAGAAAGCGGAGCCTCATGTAAGGCTGACTTTCATGGGAACCGGTGACCAGGGGGCCTATGATGTACTGAGTTTCCAGCTTACGGTTGTGGCGGCCGGTGATGGCCCTGACTTCTTCGTCCCTGCATTGGTCCAGGCAAGCCTGAAAGTCCATGACCTGTTCAGTGGATCAAACGGGAAGGACAGGATGGATGTGCCTTTGGCTGGAGGCTCAGCGGCAAGGATACAATTCAAGCCAATGACACTGCCGAATGGTGGTCAGTTCATCGAGAACGAGAGAGAGGATACGGAGCGGAATCAATTCCGGTACACGTATGTCGAACCACATGTTGTAACTATCTCATTTCCGAGAGACCAGAGATAGGGAGGAGAGGACATGGACAACATTATCAAGCCAAGCGGGCAGGACGGGCTGTTTGCTTTTGTGACACTTGGAACTGCATTGGACAGTAGCTCGGCATCTTATGACGGGGGATTTGCAAGAATCACCGGGGTAGGGGCGGCCAGTGCCTTTGATGCATTGAAGGATGCCTCGATTGAGAACGGGAAGGCGCTTGGGATTGGAGACATCATTTATCTTCCCAAATGGGAGGATGCAGGGGCAAACCCGTTGGCCGAGGGAGACGAATGCACCCCGTTGACCATCAACCTTGACGACTCTTCCTGGGTCACTGACCGTGGCAGGTCCATGAGCAGGGAACTCCAGGACAAGACCAGCCAGGGTGAGGTCAGGAAGGGGAAGAGGGCATACGGACTTGGTCCGGTGCAGACCGAGAGTGGATCCATCAGTGGCATGTATGCCATCGGCTCTGTAATCCAGAGGGATATCGACTCTCACTTCACTGAGAGAGTCATCGATGACGGGACCAAGAAGACCAAGGTACCGATCAAGCATACCAGCTACCTGACAGCTCTCTGCTATCGTGAGACCACGGTTGCAGGAGAGGTGGAAATCTGGCTCTTCCGTGAGCTCTGGATCCAGGGGGTTGATGATGCCGGTCTCCCACTCAATGGGAATGTACCGTTCAATTTCGGCTACACAGTCCAGTGGAAGCAGCAGTACGAACGAACCATTGCTGCATAGGAAGGAGGTAATCCTTGAAGACCATCTATGCGACAAGGAATCCGAAAGATCCTTCACTCGTTGATTTCTATGTTGACGGTGAAATGATCGAGAACATGTTCTGCCAGCCCGGTGTGAGATCGGGCGGGCATCAGATCGAGGCGACTGCAAGGGTGGTTGCCATAAAGGGAAAAGGCACCGAGGGGGGTGCAAAACATGAGAATAATCCTGCAACCGAAGAGGGAATACACATTCAAGCTGAACAAGAACAGGGATCTACCGCCGGGGGAACAGGCAAAGATGACGTACCGACAACCAAACGCCATCGAAAGAAGGTTGCTCAAGCGGACTAACGTCAAGCCCGGGGCCATTGATGGTAGTGGGTCAGTCGATGTCCAGTTCGATGTAGAGAAAATCTTCGATCAGCAGGATGTCAGGATAACCGGGGTGGAAATTGAGACGGTTGACGAGAAAGGCAAATCAACTGTCAAAGCCATCACCAACGGATCTGATCTTGTAAGGACTCCGAGCAAGTTCCTGGCAGCAATGGCCGATGAGGCCATGACCGAGATCATGAGCACGGACTATGATGACGAGTTCCTAAAAAACTCCGAATCGGCTTCCGGGCCCTCCTCGAAGGGATAGAGATAAAATCATCCTTCTATGATGACCAGAAGTTGAAAATCGGGAATGAGGTGATCAGGAGGGGAGATCTTAAATTTTACCTTACCGATGACCTCTATGAGGCGATTGACATCTGGAAGAGGTACACCCGGTTTGGGTTGTTCCATGGAAGCGGGGAAGCAGCGGAAACAGATGAGTACATCACCTTGATCTCCGCTTTCGAGGATGAGAGGGAAGCCGCCATCGCAGACAGACGCAACAAATGAGAAGGCATCCAGCCATGGGGTTGGACAGCCTTCTCTTCTTATATGATGGGGGTGGAGGATTTCATGGCCACAATCATCACTGACGAACTGAGACTGTTGATAAAAGCGGAAGCTGCAGAGGCCGTAAAGGAGCTGGGTTCCTACAAGGCTGCATTGGCAGAGATTGAATCTGCACAGAAGGATGTGGGCAATTCGTCTGATGCTGCAACCTCTGACATGAAGGAACAGAACCAGGCGATGAAGGAAGCCAAGAAAGCTATCTCTGATGCTGAAAACGAAACCAAGACATTGGCAGGGAGCCTGTCATCAGCAGGGAAGGAAGCAGGAAAACAAACCGGGGCCATCAAGGATTCCTCTGCAGCCCATAAGCAGGCTGGAAAGAGTTCAGCCGGTTATGCAACCGGCCTGAAGCAGGTGGATAATGCCCAAAGCGTTGTGAAGGTTGGAGCGGTGGCGATGGGCAAGGCAATCCTCGGTGCCCTGGCGCCAATCGCCATTGTCCTCAAGACCGTGCAACTCATAAAGGATATGACCATTGAGGCAAACGCTGCATATGCAGAGAGCGAGGGAGAGGCAAGAAAGTTCTCAATCACCTATCGGGATGTAGCAGAGGATGCAGAAGAAGCTGCCAAATATTGGGCAGATACATTCAAGTATGCAGAGTCAACAGCAATGAGCGTCCTGGGCTCTGCTGGTGACATGTACACCGGTATGGGAATGAGCGGGGAAGCAGCCCTGAAGCTGGCGGAAAGGACCACCTACCTTGGCGGTGCCCTCAGCAAGCTCAACCCACAGATTGGTTCTGCCTCAGAGGCTACCAAGGCATTGATAACTGCCACAACAGGCGAGCGTGAAGCCTTAAAAACCTGGGGAATCATCATCTCAGAGGCAGCCATACAGACCAAGTTGCTTGAACGAGGGCAGAAGGATCTAACAGGAGCGGCCTTGCTCAACGCAAAGGCCCAGGCGACCTTGGACATAGCCTATGAACAATCTCCCAATGCTCTTGCTGCGGTCACCTCTGCAACCGAACTGGCAGCTGATACCAACAGGGAACTGTCCGAGACCTGGAAGGAATTCCTGGAATTGCAAGGACAGTCCACAAACAAGTTTTTCCAACCGATGAAAAAGGCCTTGTCTGGTTTCATCCAAGATCTCAACGATGCAAAAAAAGCCCAGCTTGAGGCTATGGAGATCAATCCAAACACAGAACTCATCGAACAGTACGGAAAGACTGCTGATCGTATCGAGGAACTTACAGAGTCGTATGAGAAGCTGAAGGAAAAGACCTCTCTGTCCACATCAGAGCAAGCCGACCTTAAGACCGTGATGGCAGAGCTTGCCTCCTTGGTGCCGACGTCTGTAACAGCCTGGAATGACTATGGTGAGGCAATCGGGGTGAGTACTGCTGCTGCAAAAGAGTTTGCTGACCAGCAGAGAGAGCTCAGGCTAGCCGAGGCAGAGTATCAACTATTGAGACTGCAATCCCAGCAGAGAACAGCGAAAGCCACCTATGAAATCAATAAAGATGAACTTGCATCAACCATTGAAAAAATCAATGCAAAGACCAAAGAGATCAATACACTTGGTAAGGAATACGAAGCTGCCCGAAATCTTCAAATACTCATGGCTGATAATACAACAAGCGATTATGGTGGAGCAATTCAGTATATTCGAGAAAACGCTGCGCTCCTGAAGGATACTCGTTTTTCTATTGAGAAGCTTAACAATAGTTCAATGCCAAGAGATTATCTTAAAGACCAGATTGATGCAGTAATTTTTTCGTACAGTAATCTGAATGAAGAACTGCAGCAACTCCAAGAAGCTCGATCCAAATATGCTTTGGATACGAAAGAATATGATGTCCTTACCGCACAGATCAAGCAGGCAGAGGCCGAGCTGGTATTGCTTACCGGGTCCTTGGAAGACCAGATCAGTGTACTTGAAGATCAGGTTGCCCTTATTCCCGAAGCAGCTAGAAATTTTGGGACCCTTAAGAAAAATTATGAAAGTGGGACTCTATCAGCCACACAATATGAGCTTGCTCTACGAAATCTGATTGCAGCTTCAAAGGAATCCAGCGAAATTGATCCGACTCCTGACCTTACAAAGTGGAAAGAATTTGTAGCCAAGCTCGCCAATTCCAACGATATTTCCAAGGTGATCAACATGGAGGTTGAACTCTCACCGATCATTGATCCGGACAATGGGCGAGCCTTATTGTCAGAAAAATTGGATTATTATCAAGATCTGATTTCTCAGCTATGGAAGAACAAGGATGCGTTTTCTGGGCTGGATGAATGGCAGACTGCATTGGATCAGCTCGTTGACAAATATGATGAGGTGAAAGCAAAAATTGATGCAAATACCTTCAAGGATTCTGTGGCTACTGATCAGCAGAAAGCTGAGAAGGTGCTGAAGAAAACCATAGCTGAGGCAAACGAGCTTAGAAAACAGGGGTTGCTCACAGAGAAGGAAATGGGCGCTGTCACAGAGAAAGCCTATCGGACATATGATGAAGCCTCTGGAAAAACAAAACTGCGACAGAGGGCACAGGAACTGATTGCCACCACCCTTACCGAGCAACAAGCAGCCATGAATGAGCTGTTGCTCCTGGAAACCGAGTTGAGGTCATTGGAAGAGAAGGGGCTGGTAACCGAGGGACAGAGCAAGGCCATCCTTGAAGCGAAAGGGGAGGCCCTGGCTGAGGCTCTGGGAAATGAAACAAAGTTTTCAACGTTCCTCAAGGAGTCCCTGGAACAGATACAGGAAGAGTACCTGAGCTTTGATGCGATCGGATCGCTTATCACTGATACCTTCTCTGATATTGGCTCTGCATTGGCGTCAGGTGAATCTGTCTTGGATGCTTCCGGGAAAGCCCTTGGGGCATTTGCTTCCAATCTCATGAATGAACTTTCCACCATGGCCATTGGTGCAGGTTTGCGTGTCATTGCAGAAGGTGGCTGGGCTGGGCTCCCGATAGCAATGATGCTGTTTGCCTTGGGAGGCGTTGCCGGTATTGGAGGAGGATTCTTCGGTAGTGGGGGAGGAAAGGGTCTGGATTCCAGTATTTCCGATACCCTGTCTGATGAGATCAAGCTGAGGCAGAGTCTCAATGAGGCACTTGAGGAGCAGCTGGGGATTGAGGAAACATTGCTTAAACGTCAGCTGGACAGGAACCTGATAAGCGAGGAAGACTATCGTGATTCCATGCAGGCAATCCAGCAGGAGAAAAACCAAGGGGAAGCCCAATCCGAGGCTCTCGGCTTGGTCAACTCCATGATAGGGGAGATTGATACCGAACTATCCGGTATGTCTGGATGGAAAAAATTCTGGAGTGGCAAGGATGAGGATCTAGAAGAAGAAGCGGCAGGACTGGAGGGGATTGCGAAGGCCATCAACACTGCTGTCTCAGCTGAAGAGCTGAAAGCGTTGATTGCACAACTTGAATCATATGGAATCGACACGAGTTCCATCCCTGCCTTTGCAACAGGAGGATCCTTTATCACTTCTGGGGAGTCCATTGTCAGGATTGGGGATAACTTTTCTGGGCGTGAGCTGGTCAATATCACCCCCCTGGGGTCTGCCGGTTTCCAGGGAGGGCAATCCATCGTGGTCAACATCAATGGACCGGTAATAGGCTATGAGGATTTGTATCAGAAGCTTGATGCTGCTGGGATAAAACTGAAGAGGGAGAAACGAGTAGTATGATTGATGATTTTATTATTGTTCTCAGTGATGATACAGACAGGTACGACATCTCTGACCTCCTGGTTCCCGGAAGTCTTGCCATCCAGGAGCAAGCATGTAACTCGGATTATAATTCGACTCTTGATAGTGCAAGTTGGAGCATCAGGTTCGATGAGACCATATTCATTTTATTGAGGGATTCCGTAGAGGTTTTACAGGTTGAGATCCATGACAGGGAATCACAGATGATTCTTTTCAAGGGACAGATAGAACCCACCCCCTCTGCTGACTGGTCAATCCCTGAGTACCCATCTGATATCAATCTGGATGCTGTTGATTTTACGGTTGCCTTGGATGATCCACTTCCCCAGTCAGTAGCATTCCCGGCCAATGTTGGGGATATCCCATTCTGGATATACAAGCGGGGTGAAGAGCAATTTTCAATCCTGTATTGGCTGTTGTATCTGGCAGGTCTTTCCGATTCCATTTCCGATGATGCTCCTGATATAGCTCTTACTGTCCTGCATTTTTCTGCAACAGAGGGAGAGCCTACAATCAGGGACCTCATAGATGGGCTCCTGCATGATTATGGGTATGTGATCCATCGTATCCATGGAGATAAAATTACATGGTCATGTTCAGCTCCTGATGAAATCGAGGGTATGCTTCCCATTGGAGAGGATGACATCCTTGCAGGGAGTGGCCACCGGTTCTCGATCAAGAAGCAATTCAACGTGAATGACGGGGTGAAGATTGTTTGGCCAAAGACCAAGGTGATGGAAGATGCCTTGCTTTGGAAAGGCGGGTTTCCTGTAGGAGGATCGGAAGATCCTTTTCCCGGTGAAGATGTTGCGGGTGGTGACTACTGGCCGGAAGATTCTGACATTCAGGAAACCTGGTTTGACTTTGGGGATGAGTACCTTGATACCCCTTATCTTGAGGGAACAAGCAGACTGAAAAATGAAGATCTTGCCCTGATTGCCTCATCCGGCCATTACATCAGGGATTCAAGGGATCAATCCATTATCTTTGATCCTCTGGATGAAACCAATACGGTTGTATATGAATCGCTACGGGCAAGGTTCAGATATAAGAACTCGGGGGGTTCTCCTGCAAAGATTTATTGGAGCAAGATTCTGGGAAAAGCCTTGGTCCGGGTAGCGTTGCCGTCTCAGGTATATCCGTCAAATGCAAGGAACCCCAAGGAATACTCTGTGTCCCATATCTATTCAGCGAATGATGCCTATTCTGCAGTAAAGCGGGAATGGATGAGAATGAGGAAGGGTGCATTTGATATCAATTTCGATTCCTTCCGGGATCTCCAGATCGGCAGCATATATTCCATTAGACAGGGCGATTCCCATTGGGATGGGTACATCCTTATTGTAGGTCGATCGAGGACATATGATCAGTCTGGGATTTGGCGTTATTCTGCTGTAAGCATTGCTCCAACAGAAGAACTTACCGTCAGGCTGTCAAGCTCAATCGGAAACACCAATAGTCAGGATCCTTCCAGTGCAGCTCAGAACCTAACCATCAGGAATGCTCTTCTCAAACCAGGGACTACTGACCAGAGAGAAGACTTTGAGATCAAGATGACGACTGGACAGGTTTCTGAGGATGGTTCCTGGGACCTGGACCCTTCCTTCTATATAAAGACCGGTGAGGACATTCTCCTTGGAATCGACAACAACTTTCTGGATGTAGCTGACGACAACAAGAAGAAGCGTGCCCTGATCAATGGGAATGGTGGTTTGGCCATTACCAACAATCGGGTCTATATCCGTAATGCCAATGCCGATGGGCTTAGTGCCAACAGGTGCAATCTCAGGGGTAATATGGAGGCAGAGGTCTTTATCAATCCTGCTTTTATTGCCCAGCCTTCCTCAAGGGCTATTACCTCCCTGCAGACACTGAAGGTCCAACGAAAAAGCCTTGCCTATGACCTGTGCGTCTGGGCGCAGGCGAATGGGATAGGGTTCAACAATCTGTACCGGTGTGAGGTCAGCGAGGAGCCGGATGTTGGTTGGGTGATGTTTGCTACCAATACAGCATTGGGAACATGGGGAAGCAGCGAAATCGAGTGTTTTGCATATTTCTATGGGGATACGGGGGACTCTCTGTATCGGTGTTCGAGTAAGTGCACGTATGAGGCCTATACAGTCCAGAATGAATGGATTTTCGGATGGCCCTGGTTTGGGACACATACCGAGTACCATTGGGTAACGTATGGCTCCCTCAGTGGTCTGATTGATACGGATTATGAAGAGGATGATGGGACAGTCAGTAGGGGAATCGGATTCTCCGTTGCCCCTGTACAAGCGATTGATCCGTCCTCCATCAACATTGACATACCCGGATATGGGGTGGACCTGAGAAACAACACAGATGTAACTGTTGACGGGGTCACCTGTGATGGCTTCTCTGAGGATGGTGGACAATCCATGGCCTTTCGTTGTTACTTTGGTTCTGACTATGACCTGTATATGAAGAAGCTTCCTGGCAATGATACTGCCACTGTCGAGTCTCTTGCCTCCGGGGCTCTATACCGGGGTGCCGGTGGCGCGTTGTATGTAAAATAAACACTGTTTAACAGGTGTTTACTAGGTGGTAAAAGGGGTTTAAACGATGTTTATTAAGATGAACAAGAGTGGACTGTATGTGGTCAGTGACTATCTTCCGGATGATGCGGTAGAGGTGTCTGTCGAGGAGTACGGCAGGGCAATGAAACCGACTGCAGCACAGAGAAGGCGGGATTTTCTGCTTCGCTCTGTATACCTCAAGGACAAGAAACGATTTCTATTTGAGACCTTGAGGGCTCAGCTCAAGGAAGATGGATCATATGAGGAAGATCCTGATAATCCTTTTTATCAAGGCATGACTGTAGATGAAATGCAACTGGAATATGCCAAGTATGTAGGCGATGACGACGAAAGGGCTGCAGCAATTCTGGCAGCCAAGCGAGCAGCCAAGGCGTACATCAGGGATCTGGTGGATAGATTGGCTTTCTATAATGAATGGGAAGAAGAATAAGGGCAAAGAAATTAAAGATGGTCTTCGCCTCCATTGTGCTGTACCATTAGCATGATTTGGAGGTGATTATGTGGCCCAATTTTACAGTTAGGATATTTCAGGATACAGATACTCAGCAATTAATTGCACAATATGCATCTTCTTTTTCGATAGTAATTGCTTCCTTCATTGCTGCTAGTCTAGCTGGGAAAAAAGATAGAACAGAAATCAAGCATAAGAAACAATATATCTTGGCTTTATTGGAAACATTTAAGAATTCAGGAATCACCCTTTCCCAAAT
Source organism: uncultured Sphaerochaeta sp. (assembly GCF_963666015.1). Classification (NCBI taxonomy): domain Bacteria; kingdom Pseudomonadati; phylum Spirochaetota; class Spirochaetia; order Spirochaetales; family Sphaerochaetaceae; genus Sphaerochaeta; species uncultured Sphaerochaeta sp. The sequence goes on from NZ_OY762555.1 coordinate 2,500,480, forward strand.
GACTTTACAAAGTGATGCATTTGAATTGGATATATACAGAACGTTCTTTATAAAATCTGGTGCGACAGTAATGAAAATGATTGGTGAAGAATTCAAATATTTTATCACTTCTTTCCACCAATATTCACTATCAGACATTCAGTCTCTTGAGGTTGTCTATCGTTCAGCTTTTGAAAAGACTGATGAATTTAGGATCAAGAATCTTACAAGCGAATCCAGAAAGGCTTTCATTGAGTCAATTGATTCAATAATTGAGATAATATCGGATATAATTCTAGTTCAGAGAAAATTTTCTAAGCCAATCCCTATCAGAAATATCTTGATATTTTTCTATGGTCTGGAACTGAGACTCAAGAAGATAAGAGTATTGAAAACAAAGTAGAATACTAATTGGTTTAGATTTGAGAATCTTCTATGAATCCAAGGAGGCAACTATGAGTGTTTGGATGAATAATAACCAAGGTCTAATAATGGCACTTCTCACTCTTGTGTATGTCCTCGCGACAATCGTGATAATGTTATACAACCATAAAGCAATTAAGGAAGCTCGTATTTCGAGGGAGTCGGAAACTAGGCCATACATTTTCGGTCAGTTCCTTATTGTATCGGATTATAACCGTCATATCGATTTCCAGTTCAGGAATGCAGGAAGGTCTGGTGCTGTAATCAAGAAATTTTCGATTGATCCCCCGTTAGAGGTGAATAAAACATCGGAAGGAATAGATAGTATCAATAATTTGTTTATCGGTCCAAACCAGGTTTTTACTATTATGCTTAATAGTGTTGTTGAAGATGTACTCGACAAGAATTATTCAATTCATCTTGAATATCAACCAGTTGGCTCAAGAAAGATATATTCTGAGACATATAATTTACCTATGAACACTTTTAAACTTCGTGGGTTTTCAAAACTGACAAATACTGGTAATACAACTTTAGAAAATGAGTTAATGAATATTTCAAGCATATTGTCTTCAATGAATAAGAGGATCTAGATTCTTTATTTAAATAGTAGGCTCTCAATTGCAGATCGGATCTCCACGGGATATAGAGCAAAAACAATTGTCAAGAAAACCCCAGCCAACCAGTACAATCCTTGAGAGATATTTATTACTGCTTTCGGTTTAGTTATACCGATTGATGCTAAAAATCGTTGTGGTAGGTAGACAATTAGAATGATCCACTCAATCGGATTTACTGAATCTATAGCTCTTTTTTTGTAAACTCCGATTGCTTCAAGAAAAGCTTTTTGTGTAGTAGTAGCCATGTCTTCAAGATTTGAAGGAAAAGAATGAAAAAGTGGTTGCTTATAACTTGCTACTTGTCCAAGTCCAAGGGCGTCAACTCTTGGTATATATGAGTCGGATATTCCTGCATGTTTCCATAAATCGATTACTTCGGATTTATTTTTAACGATAGTCGCTTTTCTTTCCTTAATTAGCCAAGCAATATACCGGTTAAAAAGGATTCTTATCCTAATCAATCTATATACATTGATAGTCAGTTTTATAACCACTATTCCTAAAAATATTTTTCCTAACGTAAACATAGCAGCAAGCTCCAATCGTGTTATAGTCTATTATTCATTCATAAAATTTGCAAATGCAAGAATAAACCCTAAGATTATAGATTTGTTTCATTTGCTATCCTATCCATGTATATATAGGAGGGTAGCAGATGGTTGATGCACATCTCAGACTGAAGACGATTAATACTGAGGATATAAAGAACCTTATCATTGGGGGTCAGACGGGGATTGATGGTATCCGGTTTGTTCTGGCTTCCTCGGTGAATGGTGAGGATCTCACCAATGCTTCTTTCACTTGGTATCTGCAGTATAAGAATAAATACGGACAGGGTGAGTCAGTGGTCCTTGATGCTACTGTTGAGGACAACCTGGTCAAGCTTACATGGGTTCCTGATTCCCTTGCTACCCAGGTTCCAGGTCGTTTGCAGATTCAGCTGTATGCAACCATTGTTGAAGGGGTGGGGGAAGCTGCTGTTGTTACCACAAGGTGGGTTTCTGAACCGGCTTTGATCTATGTCCAGGAGAATCTTTCTCCAGATCCAATTATCCAAACTGAGCTTTCCGTCTTTGATTACTATCTCACCATGTATTCATCGTTCAAGGAAGCGGCAGAGGCGGCGGCTGCAGCAGCCCTGGCAAGTGCGCAGGCTGCTGAAAGCAGCAAGGACAATGCTGCACAATCAGAAACAAACGCTGCCCAGAGTGCGGCTGCATCAGGGGATGCTGCAATAGTATCCCAGGAGGCTGAGGCCCTGATCAATGCCAAGTTGCTGGGTGCCTTTGCTGCTGATCCCGCTACTGCCTCGGCTGGGGCTGTTTATTACAATACTGTTCAGAAAGTTCTCAAGGTCTACGATGCTGATTCATCTACATGGAAGGTCGCGTATGCTGATGCCTCACAAGTGGGTTATGACAATGTATCATCGGGGCTGGAGTCAACAGATCTACAGGAAGCAGTTGATGAACTGAACACAAAGAAAATCACCCGCCCCACCTCCACCGACAAAGCCATACCCCGCTTCTCAGGAACCTCTGGCGACATACAGAACTCCGGGGTGACCATAGATGACAGTGGGAACATCACTCCTACTGGAATCTTCCTGGGAGGGGCAAGCACTGCAAATCTGTTGGATGATTACGAGGAGGGGAGTTGGACACCAGTACTCTCCAATACTTACCAATCATTCCCAACAGAGATTGCAAGTAGTAGAGGGAAATATATAAAAATTGGGAATCTTGTGGTATGCCATTTTGAAATAGAGTTTAATACAACGTCTGTATCCGTTGTTATAGACGATAGAGCAATTATTACAAGTTTACCTTTTGTCATAGATTTATGGGGATTAAATGACGGATCTGGAAGAAGTGTTATTTATAATACCACTGCAAGTGGGAGTAACGCATTTTTCGATGCTTTATTGGGTGGATCCGCTAGCGTCTTACTCTACTGCATACACATTGATGGATCACCCAATTATGCTTCAAGGTTTTTAACCGGATATTTCACATATCATACATTAGTAGGAGAATAACATGTTAACAGAATCAACAGTAATAGACAAAATCGAAATCGTAGGCGAATTCAAGCACGTACAAGTAAGACAGGCAATCGTCATCGAACGGGACGGGGTGGAAATATCCAGAGCATATCACCGGTATGTGATTGCCCCCACGGATGACATCACCAGTCAACCCGATGAGGTGATGGCAGTATGTAATGCAGTCCACACCCAGGAAATCAAGGATGCATACTCAGCGTTTATTGCTGACCAACAGGGTGCCTAAGCTGTTTAATAAGGCAGGGAGAACAACTATCAAAAGCGGCCATACCTGGTCGCTCTTGAACCATTCCATCCATCACAAGGAATTTCGCAATCCCCTTTTCCCTATTTCGCGAAAGGTGTTTACTGGCCGTTTATTATTTTCTGCCTGTTTTCATAGAAAAGCCCAATTGCCCTGTTTATTCAGGCGTTGAATGTTTATTAAACAAAAAGAGGGAATATCTGGTAAACAACCATTAAACACCAGCTATCCCCTCTAATTTCGCGATCTTCGCTAGTTTATTCCAACTTTCTCTGGATTATACGTTCCATATAGAACTGGATTCAACATCTATATCACTCTTATCAGATCGTATGCCAAATATGAAGAAAAGGATATTCAATCTCTTTATAAGATTGCAGTGAAGATGGGTATTGAAGAGGATGTTAAATCAATCATGGAGCTAGTCTATGAATAAAGCTAAATTGACAGCTATTTGCCATAAGATTAAATTTGAAAAGGGATTACCTTTCAATACGATAATGGCTATCCCAATTACGTCCCACAAAAAATGATTTGAACCTAAAAAAAGCCGTTGCTTTCGCAACGACTTCTTTAGTGGAGGTAAGGGGAATTGAACCCCTGACCTTTTGAATGCCATTCAAACGCTCTAGCCAACTGAGCTACACCCCCAAGACAATAACAAAAAGTATCATACGAATTGACCAATAATAAGTCAAGTATGTCCAGCAAATTTTCTCTAGGGCTGGATTAAGCGTTGACCTTTTTTATATAAAAGGGTATAAAATCTTATTATAAAACTAGTTAAATAAATGAAAAATACAAGAGGATTTGCATATGGAGGCGCTTAAAAAGGTGAAGGAAGTGGGGCTTTCCATTCTCCCCGTCCTCTTGTTGGTAACGGTACTCCATTTCTTTGTAACTCCACTTGGCGAAGGGATGCTCTCTTCCTTTCTCATCGGTGGGGTGCTGATTATTCTCGGGCTATCCCTATTCTTGCTTGGTACTGATATCGGTCTTATCCCAATCGGAGAGAGAATAGGATCTGCGGTAACGAGAAAAAAGCGGCTCTCCCTGTTGTTGGTTACCGCTTTACTGGTGGGTATGGCAATTATCTTTGCTGAACCGAATATCAGTGTCTTGCTCGAGCAAGTCTCGTTGGTAGCTCCCTCCTTTTCTCCTCTCTCCATGCTTTTATCCATAGCTCTGGGTGTTGGCCTTTTTCTGATGATTGCAATGGTCCGTGTGATCCTACATATCCAGCTGAAGTGGGTCTATGCAATCAGCTATCTTCTGCTCCTTGTGCTAGGAATATTCAGTAAACCTGAATTCCTGGGTATTGCCTTTGACAGTGGTGGGGCTGCAACCGGTCCTCTTGCTGTTCCTTTTATCATGGCACTTGGGGTAGGTATTGCCCACGTGCAGAAAAGCCAGACGGATGCAGATAGCTTCGGCTATGTTTCCTTGGCTCTTATCGGCCCTACGATGGCCATGTTGGTTTTTTCACTCTTCAGTAGAGATGGCAATTCAGCGGTACAAAGTACATCCTCGGTACCACAAATACAACCATTCCTCTCGCTTTTTGCACCAAGCACACAGCAGGTACTCTCTTCCTTGCTTCCACTGGTTGTGTTATGCATCCTCTACCAGATATTCCTGGTGAGAATGCCAGCCAGGCAGTTGATTCGTATGGCATTTGGTTTGGTGTATGCCAGTCTTGGCCTCATCCTGTTTTTTGTTGGGGTGAATGGTGGGTTTATCCCAGTCGGTTACCAGATTGGTTATCAGCTTGGTCAGCTCAATGAGAATCTATTGCTGTTATTTGGACTGGTTATCGGTGCGGTTACAGTACTTAGTGAGCCATCGGTAGCCGTTTTAATCGATCAGGTACAGGAGATAACCCAAGGGCATCTGAGAAAGCCAATAATGCTCGCAGCCCTCTCGATCGGAGTAGGGGGGAGTGGTCTAATGGCCATGATCCGTATCATACACAGTCTTCCTATCTGGTACTTCCTGGTTCCTGTCTATGGGCTTGCAGTGCTGCTCTCTTTCCGGGTTCCGGACCTTTTTGTAGGCCTTTCCTTCGATAGTGGGAGTGTAAGCTCAGGCCCTCTGGCTTCTACGTTCATTCTCAGTTTCGCCGTAGGAGCCTCTACCTCAGTAGGGGGAAACCCAGTCAGTGATGCATTTGGGATTATCATTTTTGTCTCCATGACACCGGTGGTGATAGTCCAACTCTTAGGCTTGCTCTACAAACGAAAACAAGCCAAGCTGAAAAAAGGAGGAAAAGGACAATGAGTAGCTTGTTGTTGGCAATTGTAGGAGCAGGAAAGGCAGATTCACTCATGCAACTTGCAAAAGAGTCAGGGAGCAGTGGGGGTACAATTCTCAGGGGACGTGGCACTGCCTCAAGCTCATTGCTCTGTCTCTTGGGCCTAGGTGATGCAGACAAGGAAGTGTTGCTTACCTTGGTTGATGATGGAGTTGAACAAACAGTTTGGGATGCCCTTTCAAGATTTCCCCATACCAGAGGACTGCTTGCATCTGTTCCTGCAAGCAGGAATGAAGCGCATCCAGTTGTGAAAGAGCATGCATTTGACTTGGTATATATGATCTGTGCAAGCGGCTTTGCTGATGACATCATGGCTGCAGCCCGCAAGGCAGGGGCCGGAGGTGGGACGATCATTGAAGGAAGGGGAACGGCAACCTCGGAGGATATCGCTTTTTTCTCAGCATCCTTGGTTCCCGAGAAAGAAATGCTCATAATCCTCCTTCCTCACACAGAACGAGATGCGGTGCTGGAGTCAGTATCAAAGCTTCCCTTCTTACAGGAAGAGGGAAGCGGTATAGCCTTTAGTGTTCCAGTACAAAAGGTTGCTACACTCAGATAGTGTTGGTCTGAGGCTATACATAGCTAGGTTGTATCAGTACTATGCAAACACAAAAAAAGGGTTCACTATCTTGAACTTTGTGTTAATATAATAACATTCTGTTAAAAAATGTAATTATTTGTTATTAAACTATTGCGCAAACTCTGAAAAATCAGTACCGTACTGATACATTAGTGAAGAAAACGGATACCAATCCGGTTAGGAGATCCCTCGATGGAGAAGAAAATTAAAGTTGCCGTAATGGGTGCCACAGGTGCAGTTGGACAGGTTTTTATGTGGATGCTTGCAGATCATCCTTGGTTTGAGCTCGCGTATGCAACAGCATCAGCTTCTCGTGTCGGATTGAAGTATGCTTCCACAGTGCACTGGGTCATGCCATTTGAAATGCCCAAGAAAATCAGGGACGTGGAAGTAAAGGAATTTAATATTGAAGCAATGCAGGAGGAGGGGGTGCAGATTGTGTTCTCCGCCCTTCCCGCTGAGGTTGCCAGTGAAGCTGAGCCACAGCTTCGAGATAATGGATTCTTTGTCTTCTCGAACGCGGCTTCTATGCGTTATGATCCCAATGTTCCCATTCTTATCCCGGAAACCAATATTGAACAGCTTGATCTTGTACAGGCACAAGGATATCCGCAGAAGGGTTTTGTGGTAACCAATGCCAACTGCGTCACCACAGGGTTGGCAATGGCTCTGGCCCCACTACGGAAATATGGTATCAAGAATATCATGTTGCACAGCTACCAAAGCGTCAGTGGAGCAGGTTATCCAGGTCTCTCTTCCTTCGATATCACCGATAACTGTATTCCCTTCATCAGGGGAGAGGAAGAGAAAATTGAGAAAGAGATCAAGAAGATCCTTACCATTGATCCTGAGGTATACTGTTTCACCGTTCGTGTACCGGTCATGTTTGGACACCTTGAAGCTGTATGGTTGGATCTGGAGCAGGATGTTGAGGTTGAAGACATTGTCAAGGATTGGGCAGATTTCAAGAATGTACCAGACCTTCCCTCCACCGCAGCACAGCCTGTTGAATATGGTGCAGATCCCACCTTCCCGCAGCCCAAGTATGCCTTCTGGGGGAATCCCAGTGGAATGGTGGTGTACACCGGCCGCTTGAAGAAGAAGAATGGAAAGATCGGATTCCTCTTGATGGTCAACAACATCGTAAAGGGCGCAGCTGGTGGTTCAATCCAGAATGCTGAAGCCTTTGTGAAGAAGTTCGGCCTTATTTAAACAGCCCATCATGCACTCCAAGAGCTCCCGTTCTCAATTGAGGATTGGGAGCTCTGTTTTGTTTCCTTTACTTGTGGAAACCATGCAGAATTTCTACTATACAGAGTAAGGAGACATCATGAGGGAGTATTGGGATCTCTATGACCATGCAAGAAAGCCTCTGGGAAGAATTCACCAGAGAGGCATCCCCCTAGGTGAGGGTGAGTATCATGTTGTGGTTTCAGTTTGGACCGTGAATCAGGATGGAGAAATACTCATCACCCTGCGCTCTGAAGAGAAGGAACTATTTCCCGGGCACTGGGAGAATACAGCAGGATCGGTAATGAGGGGGGAGACCAGTTTGGATGCTGCGCTGCGGGAACTGCGGGAAGAGACGGGCATTGAAGCTTCCCCAGAAGAAATCACCTGCTTGGGGACCGTGCTCAAAGTAGCTTCATTTGTCGATATCTTTCTGGTGAGAAAAATGCTTGATCCCAATTCCATTCACTTGCAGAAAGGAGAGACCATTGCCTACCGTTGGGTTTCCTACGATGAGTTGAAAGAGATGGACAGACAAGGCAAGCTTGCCTTTCCACTTTTCTCTCCTTTCCAGGCGGCAATGGAAAACGAATGCTAAGCATTCACAACGGTAGTGATGCAATCCTCTACGATAACCCGATACCGTTGGTTATCACCCTTCACATACCATGATCCCCTATGAGGACATCCCTCGCAACTTAATCGCAGTGAGTCATGGCGAAAACATGATCGGCTGATGAACAGCGGCGGACTGAATGCATCATCCACTACAGTGGGAATGAATGGCCAGAACTCTGTATCTGTCTCTTTTCGTTCCATCCAAAGATAGCCACCCAGCATCTTTAATCCAAACGTGAGGGCTAGGTTTGCGGCCTCGCTGTTTGCCAGGTATAGATAGATATCAAAGAAGCAAGGCAGTTGATGATCCCTGAAATATGCAATCTGACCCAAGTTGTTCAATCCAAAGGAGACTGAATCCAGAAGATTCTCTTCCTTCATTCTTGCAACAACCTTGTCCAAATCAATAAAGAATGCATCCTCATTGAACATAACAGGACTTAAGGGTAGGTAATAGTGATCCTCATGGTTGAAGAGCAAGGAAGCAAGTGGCTGATCTGCCTGTGCGAGAGTCTTCAGATCGAGGTAAGGGATTTTCTGTGCAGTAAGCAACAGGGACCGTAAAGGTAACTGCTTCATTGCTAGTTTCTCGGCAATGGGCTTACGAACTAGACTCTTGGTAAGCTCCTGGGCTAGCGTCCGGTCAAGAAGATCATACCAGTCACGTCTGATTGTCTTCAAAGCTGAGAGAGGTAGGAATATCTGCTCAAGTGGAAGCTGTGTATTATTCACGAAGTTGATGGAGCCAAGGGTGAGGAAAGAGGTATCACTTTGGCTGAAGATGGAAACAACATTGGCCTCAGTCTCTTGGGGTTTACGAGCCTCGCTCGTGGGAATTTCGTATGTCGCTTCACCAAATGGGCATTGAATCGACAACAAGCCCTCTTCCAGGGTAAATGTCATGTCTACAGGATGCTTGCTGAGAGGAAGTGCCTCACTGATTAGGGCAGGATTCTGGTCATGTCGGCTAATCAGGTAAATGAATTCACCGGTGTGTGGACGGGGAGCATTGGCCGGTAGTGGTATTGCCACCGACTCGCCTTCATAGGCTTCAGTTATACTCCTGCCTCTTTGGTCTATCAAGGTGTTTATACCAAATTTGATGGTATCGATCGGTTGCCTCTGGCTTCTGATGAAGTACATTAATCCATCTCGGAGTGCTACATCGGTGAGCAGGGTAACCATGACTGAATCACTCTTAACCAGTGTGATCTTTGCTGCCTTGATGCCACGATGCCCAGGGTAGCTTGTACTTCCGAGGGTAGGGGCTCTCCTGATGGTGAAGTCTTGTTTCTCTCGTCCATAGGAGGCCAACCAACCAGAGGTCTGTCGACGGGAGAAGACCACTGAGAGAGCCTCTTCCAGCTCTTCAGCGCTATCATCTCCATCAAGGACCGCACGGTAGTACCTTGCTGCCAAACCGGTATAGGCAGGGCTTTTCATCCTCCCTTCCACCTTAAGGCTTTCTATACCCAACTCTTCCAGTTCCTTTGCAACAGGACCTGCTTTCATGTCACTCATGGAGAAGAACCAACCATCCTTGACTCCTTGTGGGATTGGGGAATGCGCACTCGGCACAGCACTGTCATGTTCAACAGTGAAGTAGTTCCTGCATATCTGGGCACAGCTCCCCCTGTTTGCACTTCTGCCACAGAGTTGTTCGCTGGCCGTGCAGAGTCCTGAGAAGCTATAGCAGAGGGCGCCGTGGATGAATACCTTCAGTTCCACATCCTTACACGCTTCACGAATTCGCTTGACCTCCTGGAACGTCAGTTCCCTTGCAAGCACCACTCGTTCGAATCCAAGGCGAACCAGTTCTTGTACACCGGCGATGGTATGTACAGCCAGCTGGGTACTTGCGTGGAGAGAGAGGTTAGGGGCGTAGGTTTTCACAAGGTTGATCAAGCCTAGGTCCTGGACGATGATGCCGTCACAGCCGATGAAGTCAATATGCTTGAGTGTCTTGTATGCCTCATCCAGTTCTGATTCTTCAATGAGCGTATTTACGGTAACATAGATTTTTTTCCCTTCAGTAAGCGCAACTTGGCGAAGCTTTGCCAAGTCCTCGAAGGTAAAATTGGTGGCGTTTGCACGAGCGGAAAAACTTTTCAGCCCGAGATATACAGCATCTGCCCCTTCTTTGAAGGCCGTCAGTGCTGATTGCAGGGATCCTGCGGGAAGTGCGAGTTCTGTCATGTTCCTAAGGGTAGTGGTGTGCTCCTTCTCTGTCAATCTGAAGCCATTCGACGTCGGTGGAGCTCCTCGACAATCTGGTGATGCTTTTCCTCACTCAGCGGGTAGAAGAGGATTGGGATAATACCGAATATACTGGCGAGAAATGGGAGTAGGGTGGTAAGGCTATGGATTCCCCAAAGGGTTGAACTGCTCTGTGCCATATTGGGAATATATCCAACCAATGAGAGGGTGGATGCAATGATGATCGAAGTGACAGCTGCGGTAAGCTTTGCAAGAAATGTCTGGCTGCTGAATATGGTGCCTTCATTGCGTTTCCCGCTCTTCAGCTCACCATATTCGATGGTGTCAGCAATCATGGCGGTCTGGATTACCTGTGGGCTTGCCATTCCGATCGAACTGATACAGTTGAAGAACAATAGTACAAAGAAGTTGTTCCAGCCGGTAAGGAAGAATCCCAGGCTTCCTGCAGCAAAGATGACGTAGTAGATAATACAAGCGCGCTTCTTGCCAACTTTGCTGGTCAGGTAGGGGACCGTTGCAATCCCTATAAGGATGAAAGGTATGTTGATCCCAGCAAGCAGGGTATAGAGCAATTCATTCTGGAGGTTGTATTTTGCATAGTAAATCAGCATGGAGAGTTTTCCTGTCTGCGCGATACCGGTGAACAGTCCACTCAGAATAACAAGCAACAGTGGCTTGTTGGCCAGAAATACCTTGGGGATTTCGGAAAATTTGGGCCTTTCCTGTCCATCGGCATAGACACGCTCCTTCACGAACAGGAAAGCGATAAGGAAGCAGATGACCGTGAGCAGGGCATACATCAGGCTTGTCATCTGGTAGCCACGCTCCGGTTTCCCTTCCACCGAGAAGAGAAGGATTAAGGGCTGTGTTGACAAGGTTGCCACGGCAATGGCAACGGTCGCCATGAAACGCGGGTAGACAACTATGCTGCTTCTTTCCTTGGTGTCCTCGCTTATGGTACTGCTCATTGCCCAAAAGGGGACATCACTGGCCGTGTAAATCATGCCAAAGCTGATGTAAGTGAACGTTGCCCAAGCAATCTTTCCTGCGGGTGAGAAATTTGGTGCACTGAAGGCAGCAACGGCAAAAGGTACAAAAAGAATAGGGGTGAACAAGAGATAGGGGCGGAATTTTCCCCAGCGGGAACGCGTACGGTCAGCGATCATTCCCATAAGAGGATCGTTGACTGCATCCCACATCCGGGCAAGTAGAAGAATCATTCCTGCTGCTGCGGGGAGGAGACCAAATATGTCTGTATAGAAGAACAGCAGGAAGTTTGCCATAAGATTGTAGAGCATGTTCTGCCCAAAGCAGCCGAATCCATAGGCAAACTTTTCCTTCTTTGGTACTTGCTTCGATTCCATAGCAGAAAGTCTACCACAGAAATTGCAGGTTGCAAGCTTCCCTTGTGCTGTTGTCACAGGTAATAGTATACTTGTTAGTAGGAGAGGAGGTCGCCCATGAGTGATACACACGATGACAAACACCCGGTATTCGAAGTTCAGAAGGGAACCATTATCTATGAACAGGGTTCGCCCTGTTCCACCATGTTCCTTCTGAAAAGTGGTACTGTCGGGTTGTACCTGAACTACCATACACCGCAGCAATTTCAGCTTTTCGAGATATCCAAGCCCAATTCCAGCTTAGGAGAGATGGGATTATTTGAGCAGGAACCACGCAATGCCACAGCTGTTGCTCTCAGTGATTGTCAGCTGGTAGAGATTTCCCAGGAGAGTTTCCCTGCTTTTATTGCCTCACACCCTGAAGCCACAAAGCAGATCATTCTTGATCTGAGCCAGCGGTTCAAGATGGCGATTCAGGAAGTGAGAAACAGCCAGCAGATCATTTTGGAAAGTCTGGAAGCATTGAAAGAGGCACAGGCGAACAAGAAGGATAGCTTGAAGGAACGGATCCGGAAGATCTCCGATTACCTGCTTGATATTCCTGAAGATGTTCCTCCTGAGCTCTACCTAAGCTTCAATTCACGCTTTCACGGTACTATGTTCTAAAAAAATGGGAAAATATTATGAAAAACATAGCCCATTATATTGCTAAAGATTGGAAAATCAGTAATATAGGGTGAACACATTTCCTCTGATTGTAGTGAATTGTGCATCCCTATTATGAAGGAGTAGTCCATGAACGTCGCAGATCTTACGCATTCTGGGCTCAAGCAGTGGATTCTGGATTTTGCAGAACTCACGACCCCTGAAGAAATCGTCATTGCCGATGGTAGTGCCGCCCAGTACGACGAATTGGTTGCACAGCAGATTGCTGGTGGCTATTGCGTACCCCTGAATCCTGAGAAGAAGCCTGGTAGTATTGCTTACAACTCAGACCCTTCTGATGTTGCTCGCGTTGAGAACAGAACTTACATCGCAGCACAGAATAAGGAAGCAGCAGGGCCGACCAACAACTGGATTGACCCAGTTGCCTTGAAAGAGACCATGACCGGTCTTTACCGCGGTTGCATGAAGGGACGCACCCTCTATGTTATTCCTTTCTCAATGGGTCCTGTTGGCTCCCCAATTGCTAAGATTGGTGTTGAGCTTACTGACAGTGCCTATGTTGTCATCAATATGATGATCATGACCCGTGTTGGTGAAAAGGTCCTTGAGGTGCTCGGAACCGATGGTGAGTATGTGCCTTGCTACCACTCTGTAGGTAAGCCACTTGCAGAAGGTGAGAGTGACAATGGCCAGTGGCCTTGTGCTCCCATCGAGCAGAAGTACATCTCCCACTTCCCAGAAACCCGTGAGATCTGGTCCTTTGGCTCAGGTTACGGCGGGAACGCACTGCTTGGCAAGAAGTGCCTTGCACTGCGCATTGCATCAGTCTTGGCTCATGACGAAGGTTGGCTTGCAGAGCATATGCTCATCCTCAAGATAACCAGTCCTGAGGGCAAGAGCAAGTTTGTCGCAGGTGCATTCCCTTCCGCATGTGGAAAGACCAACCTCGCAATGCTTGTTCCGACCATCCCAGGTTGGAAGGTAGAGACCGTTGGTGATGACATCGCTTGGATGAAATATGGTTCCGATGGACAGCTGTATGCGATCAATCCAGAAGCTGGATTCTTCGGTGTTGCACCAGGAACTTCTGATGATTCCAACTATAACGCAATGGTCAGTGCATCCAAGAACAGTATCTTCACCAACTGTGCCCTCACAGAGGACAACGATGTTTGGTGGGAAGGTATTGGCTACGATGCCCCAAGCAAGTTGATCGACTGGCATGGCAATGAGTGGATCCAGGACAAGGGAAACAAGGAGCAGAAGACTGCTGCACATCCCAATGCCCGCTTTACCGCTCCTGCAGCCCAGTGCCCAAGTATTGCAAGTGAATGGGAAGACCCGAAGGGTGTGCCCATCAGTGCAATCCTCTTTGGTGGAAGAAGAGCTCATACCGTTCCTCTTGTTCACCAGAGCTATGACTGGAACCACGGTGTATTCCTCGGCTCCATCGTTGGGTCTGAGATCACCGCAGCAGCCCTCGACCTCAAGGTTGGTACCATCCGCCGTGATCCGTTTGCTATGCTTCCCTTCTGTGGATACAACATGGGAGATTACTTCCAGCACTGGATCAACGTTGGTAAGGCTGCAAAGGACGAGAGCAAGCTTCCCAAGATTTTCTACGTCAACTGGTTCCGAAAGACCGAAGACGGCAAGTGGCTCTGGCCTGGATTTGGTGAAAACAGCCGCGTCCTGAAGTGGGTCTTTGAGGCCTGTGATGGGACTGCAAAGTCTGTTGATACCGCAATCGGTACCATGCCTACAGCTGATGCAATCGACCTTCCTGAAGGCGTGAGCGAAGAGGATATGAGAGAGCTTCTCTCTGTCGATGTAGATGGTTGGCTCAAGGAAGTCGAAGACGTCCGCACCAATCACTACCCGAAGTTTGGTGATCATCTGCCAAAGGAACTTTCCTCTTTCCTCGACCAACTCGAGGCAAAATTGAAAGCTGCCAAGTAAGCAGAAGATATAGCATTGTTTCAAATTGGCTCTTCCCCCGGGAGGAGCCTTTTGATGTATACTGACCACATGAGCCAGCTCGAACGAATCGTATTCATCAATCGGAGTATTGAGGAGAATGGGGGAGTGAAGACATCCCTCATTGAACAAGAGTTCTCCATTTCACGGAGGCAAGTACTGAGGGACATCACCTACTTGCGTGAGCATCTTGGAGCTCCCATTACCTATGACCGTTCCAGGAACTGGTACCATTATCAGACTCCATTTACCCTTTTCTCCAACTCAAATGAGCGAATGTTAGTGCTCAACGCCATCGTTAAAAGTCTGGCGCAATCCCAAGGCATCATGTCTGACCTTACAGAGATGATCAGTGATGGTATTGATAGCGGTGTCGAGAAACACTACCGCTCCCTCAGCGATAAGATCATCTTCATCACTCCAGTTCAGGACTGGCCTGACTATGAGATTTTCAACAAGATTTGTTCAGCGATAAAGAGTGAGGAGCGAATGAGCATGCATTATCGCAATGCACTGGGTGTACGCTCTCATAGGCATATCGAGCCCCTACGGCTGGTAAACTATAGTGGAAGGTGGTACTTGCTTGCCTTTGACATGCAACACAGACAACTCAGGACTTTTCATCTCTCCAGAGTCGAACAGCTCGCCCAGATAGGGGGAGACCGTATGAAGAGTAGGTTCTCTGACGATGAGCTCGATGATTTCATCAACTGTGGGTATGGAATATTTATGGGCAACGAGGTTACCTATGTCACCTTCCGTGTGTATGGATGGGCCATCCATACACTGAGCACCCAGAGTTGGCATCCAGAGCAGAAGCAAAGACTGGTAATTGAGGAGGGAAAGGAAGCATTAGAGGTCATCCTTCCTGTGTCCAACCTCCAGGAGATCCTCTCGACACTTCTCTCGTATGGACCCGATGCACGTCCTGTCGCTCCCGAGGAGTTTGTTCTTCGCTACAAGCAGTCTGTTGCACAGATGTGGAAAACTGCAGAAAAACTGTAGTGTGACATCAGATGTCGCATATTGTAGGATATCCTGTTCCCAGAAAGGGAGGATGACCTATGAAACGAGAAAGAAATACACGTGCTGAATTGCCCGTTTGGTATGACCGGATGCTCTCCAACCCCTTGCTCTTGGTGGTAGGGATATTTGCTGTATTGCTTGCATCCCCACTTCTGTTCGTATATGGTGCATTGCTTCCTTTGTTCAGGAGATAAGGCATAATGTTGCACTTCGGTGCTGATTTTCAAGATATTTTGCATATTCATACAGATTTATACTTCCCAAACCTTCCGTTTTCTCGATAGGATGGAGAGACTTCCTGCAAGTCATCATCCCCTCTGTCTGCAAACAACACCTATAGTGTGTTTTCTGTGTGCAGACTCAAGGAGCTTTCTGATGGCAAATCAACCATCCAACGCCATGAAGTATGGTCCGGCCGACAAGCCACCGATGGGACAATGGATTCCCCTGAGTGTCCAGCATGTCTTCGCAATGTTCGGTGCGACCATTCTCGTCCCGATCCTTACCGGTCTTAGTCCGAGTACTGCCCTCTTTACCGCAGGTACCGGTACGCTTATCTACATCCTGATCACCGGAGCAAAGGTCCCCGCGTTCCTTGGTTCCTCGTTTGCATTCATCCCAGCCCTGGTTGCAATCAGCAGTGCCTATGGGGTTCCGTATGCAATGGGTGGTGCAGTGGTCTCCGGCCTATTTTATATGCTGGTGGCTTACATCATCAAGAAAAGTGGACACAACTGGCTGAACAAGGCCCTTCCTCCAGTTGTCATCGGATCAGTCATCGTGGTTATTGGTTTGAACTTGGCACCTACTGCCATGGGTATGGCAATGTATGACGGAAGTGGTGAATACAGTCTCTATTTCTTATTGATCGCTACCGTTACCCTCTCCTTGACCATTATTGCAAATATATTTGGCAAGGGGTTCTTCAGTATCATTCCTATTCTGATCGGGTTGTTTGGTGGTTACTTCTTTGCCCTGGCCATTGGCATGATTTTCCCCCAGTATGCCTTGATCGATTTTGCAGCAGTCAAGGAAGCTGCTTGGTTTGGTCTTCCCACCTTCACCTTGCCAAAGTTCAATATTGTTGCAGCCATCACCTTTATCATGGTCTCCCTCGCAACCATCTGTGAACATCTTGGTGATACACTTACCATCAGCAAGGTGGTAGGAAAGGATTTCTACAAGGATCCAGGTTTGCACAGGACCATTGCCGGTGACGGTATAGCAACCCTTTGGGCATCCTTGTGGGGTGGTCCGCCCAACACAACCTATGGTGAGAACATCGGAGTACTCGCACTCACTCGTGTGTATAGCGTGTATGTAACCGGTGGTGCAGCTGTTGTGGCAATTTTCCTTTCGTTCTTTCCGAAGTTTGGTGCCTTGATCCAGACGATCCCCAACCCAGTACTTGGTGGTATCTCCATGTTGCTCTTCGGTACCATTGCTTCCAGTGGTCTACGTACCTTGGTTGATGCCGGGGTAAACTATGAAGACAAGCGCAATCTGACGATCAGTAGTGTGATACTGGTCATTGGAATCGGTGGCGGTATGCTTTCCTTTGCCATGGGAGAAAACCTGGAGTTCACCCTGGCCGGAGTTGCACTGGCCACCCTCATCGGTATCCTGCTCAACATCTTCCTTCCAAAGGAAATTGCGTAAACAAGCGCGTCATGTACGAGAATAAGAAGAGAGCCACCTGGGGGTGGCTCTCAGTGTATGTACTGCAAAGAACGTCTTATTTCACTTCTGTTCCATAGTAGGCAGCTTCATACAGCATCTGTACATCAGCGGCAGTAGGAGTACCAGGGTTGGTCAATGTGCAGGGGTCTTCAAACGCATTTTCGCTCATTCTCTGCAAGGCTTCCTTGAACTTCTCCTCGTTGAAATCAACCTCAGTGCAATCCTTGAAGCAGGAAGGGATATCCATCTTCTGGTTCATTTCCTTGATGGCCTGTGCAAGATCGGCAACGCCGAGAATTTTCTCTGCATATGCGTACTTATCGGTGAACTTCTTGTTGTAGGCAATTACGTAGGGCAGGAGAATGGCGTTTGCCAATCCGTGGGTTACCCCAAACTCCCCACCAATCTTGTGGGCCATAGAGTGAACCAAGCCAAGGGATGCATTGGTGAAGGCCATGCCTGCCAAGGCTGATGCTTCGTGCATTGCCTCTCTGGCTTCAAGGTTCTTTGGTTCGTGGTAGGCAACAGGAAGATGTTCAAGGACCATCTTGATAGCCTGAATGGCATAAGGATCGGTAAATGCAGTCGCTGCGGTAGAGACTACAGCCTCTGCTGCATGGCACATGACATCCATACCGGTATTGGCTGTGATGTGCTTCGGCATTGTCATAGGCAGTGATGGGTCGAGGATGGCAATATCTGGGACCATGTCAGCAGCAACGATGGGATACTTGATGTGTTTCTTTGTATCGGTGATAACCGAGAAAGCAGTGATCTCACTTGCTGTTCCACTGGTTGAAGGGATGGCAATGAATTTCGCCTTGTTGCGGAGGGAGGGCATACTTCCCGGCTGGATAATATCCTCAAAAGCAAGCTCTGGGTGTTCATAGAAGCACCACATGACCTTTGCTGCATCAAGCGCTGAGCCGCCTCCGATTGCAACGATCCAATCAGGAGAGAAGTCAAGCATTGCCTTGGCACCTTTTTGTACGGTTTCTACAGATGGATTGGGTTCAACACCGTCGATCAGGATGGAATCGATGCCAGCTTTTTTCAGGAGGGCTTCTGCCTGATCCAGGAAGCCGAAACGCTTCATTGAACTGCCGCCTGTCACGATTGCTGCTTTCTTTCCCTGAAGCTGGGCAAGTTTATCAAGAGAACCTTCTCCGTAATAGATTGTTCTGGGAATGGAAAAACTCATAACGCTCATAATTGATGACTCCTTAGGTGAATCTGTTTGAACATACAGTATCGATATTTATTTATCTTGTTAAGGGGTTTTGCTTAAATATCGAAAGAATTTCAAAAAAATCAATTATATAACGGTATTAGTATAAAATAAAAACACAAAAAGGAAATTAAAATGCATAAATAAGAAAATTATATACAAATAATATTACAAAGAAGAATATAAAATACTTTTATGAGCAACAATCAAAGTAATTATACATCTGTCAAACATTTTCGCTACGAATGGTATGAATAGGTTCTCAATTCTCTCAGTATTTGATATGCTTGTACCCTATGCTTAATTATACCATCGTTGATTCTGATTCTGCCTTAGCGGGGCTACGTACCTCTTGGAGAGAACGTGGCATTGTATCGGTTGCCATGGATTTTGAAGGGGAGTTCAACCTACATATCTATGGAGAGCATCTTTGTCTTATCCAGCTTTTTGATGGAAATTCATATTATTTGGTAGATCCCTTTACTCTCTCCAAGGAATCCTTGCAGGAGTTTTTAGAAGATACCTCAATTGAGAAAGTGATGTTCGACTGTGCCAGTGATTCCGCTCTGGTAAGAAAGCAGTATGGAATTATCATGGAAGGTGTGTATGACATCAGGGTTCTTGCCATGGCCCTTGGATATATGGGAAATCTCAGTGGTCTGGTAGATCGCTATCTTCCTGAAATTCCTAAGCAGCCGATGTCAAACAAGAAAAAGAACCAGATGACCAACTGGCTTAAGCGTCCCCTGAGACCTGAACAAATCCAATATGCATTAAGTGATGTGGAACACTTATTCGCGTTGAAAGATCTGTTGATTACGGCAGTAGCTGAGAAGGGGCTGCAGACAAAGGTGGCTGAGCAAATGCAGATGGTGGGTAAGAGCAAAGGTCCTGATAAACCAGGCTGGACCAAGTTCTCTTCCTGGAAGTACCTGTCAAAAGATGAGAAGGTTTTCCTTAAGCACTTCTTCCTCGCTCGCGATGGTCTGGCTAGAAAATATAATGTCCCGGCAGTGAGAATTCTGGAGAAACCTCTGTTGCTCCAAATGGCAAAGAATGTACCAGCCTCTGACATCGACTTTCATATCTACTGTGGGAAGTGTGTACCCAGAAAGCTCAATGAGTTGGTGGATACACTGAAGAAAGCTAAACAGGAAGCGCTTATTGAACTTGGCCGAGCCTAAGGCTGATATTCTCTCGTGCCTCAACCAAGGCTGAGAGAACTTCACAGGTAGGGGTAGGGATTCCATGGACCTTTCCCAGCTTGATCACTGTTCCACTGAACCACTGGTTTTCTGTTTTTCTTCCAGCCTCCATGTCTTGGCACATGGAGGTTTTACCTGTAAATCCAAGTGAGGTTACGATGCGGTGGTTCTCTTCGATAAGAGAATCAGGAAGTAGAATATTTTCAGCCTTGGCAACTGCCTGCACTTCTTTGCATACCTTCTGAGCAAGGTCCCAAACGGGTTCTTGGTCTAGGTCACCGTAGGTTGCAGAGAGCAACCCGCTTATCGTGTTGTACACTGTGTTGAGCATGAACTTGTTCCAGAGCTCACGCTCAATGTTCTCTGGAACTACATAGGAAACACCTGAACGGTCAAACAGGGCTGAGATCTTATTTACCCGTTCTGTTTTTTCATTGCTCTTCTCGCCGAAGACAATCCTGCCTTCCTTGGTATAGGTGATATGATTACCAACATGTGTGGAATTCAGTCCTACAGCAAAGCTATAGAGTACTTTCTCTTTTCCAAAAGCCTTTGAGAGTTCTCGTTCGCTTTCAATCCCATTGAGCAGGGAGATGATGGCCGTGTCTGGGCCAACAACAGGCTTCAGCATGGAAATAGCTTCTTCTAGGTGATGGTTCTTGGTGGCAAGGATTACGAGGTCAGCCACGTGAGCTTCATCCGGGGTGCAGTACCGAAAGGGAGCTCTCCGGTCATTGAGGAATATGCCTTCCTGTGAATATCGATCTTTTCGGGCCTCATCAACGAGGAAACAGACATGTTCCTCTCTTAGTAGATCATGTAATCGTAAACCATAGAGGGCTCCAACTGCCCCACAACCAAGGATTGCAACATTTTTCATAAGGTAATTAACTCCAATACCAAGGAGAACAGGTTCTCCAGTTCTTTTATAGGAATATATTCACTCTTTGTATGAGGTTCTTCATACCCGGAGGTGCAGACAAGGGTCTCGATACCCAGCTTGTTCAAGACATTGGCATCACTTCCCCCGAGCGTAGGGGCAAGCCGCACAGACATTCCCAGCCTCCCACACGCATCCGTGAAGTGCCTCAGTACTGTTGCATCTTCCCTATGGTGGTATGCCTCATACTGATGTTCATGGGTAATATCGACGCTTCCGCCATGATTCTTGGCCGCACTTTCCATTGCATCGATCATGCTCCTTGATTGTGTCACCAGTTTGTTTGGATTAAGGCTTCTTGCCTCAAAGACCAGGGTTGCCTTGTCACATACAATGTTCTTGGCTCCTGGAGCAATGAATGACCCCACATTTGCGGTGGTCTCTTCATCGATGCGAAGCAAGTTCATTGAGCTGACAGCTTGGCTTGCCATCTGGATGGCACTGATACCAGTCTCTGGTTTGAATCCGGCATGAGCTCCTTTGCCATGGAATACTGCTTCGATTTTATCCTGCGATGGGGCAGCACTGATCGCTCCTCCCACGGGGCCCGAGGCATCAAACGTGTATCCATGGGATACGGCAGCGAGCTTACGTACATCAATACTCTGTGCTCCGACCAATCCTTGTTCTTCACTTCTGGTGAAGAGTACCACGATATTTGGATGAGCAATCTGTTGCTGTTTTATGGTATCGAGAGCGACCAGGATGGCCGCGATAGCTGCCTTGTCATCAGCGCCAAGAGCGGTAGTCCCGTCACTCCTGAGATTTTCCCCATCTTCGACAACCTTTGCTCCACGGGCTAGATCGACAGTATCCATATGGGCATTGAGTAAGATAGTCTTTCCCTTCCCTGGAAGGAAGCCATACAAATTCTCCCCCTCATCGTATTCGGTGTGGAGGCCTGCCTGTAGCAGTGCTGTTTCCAAGAAGAGTGCTATCTGGTCTTCCTCATAGGAGACCGAGTCGAAAGAGACCAGTTTTGAAAAGATGTCAATAAGGATTTGCATGGGATGACTATACCACAGGCAAAAAGGCTTTGACCACACCAACTTGTGCGCTATAGTAAATTCATGATGTATACAGCTAATGAAACTAGATATGATTCCATGCGGTATCGGTATGCAGGTAAGAGTGGACTCCGCCTTCCTGAGCTCTCCCTCGGTCTATGGCACAACTTTGGCTCAGAGGCTGATGGCGGAGTATGTAGGAGTATTCTTACTACTGCATTTGACAATGGTATTACCCATTTTGATTTGGCAAACAACTACGGCCCTCCCGCTGGCAGCGCAGAAGAGCGGTTTGGCTCCATTCTGAAACACGATCTTGCACCTTACCGGGATGAGCTGATCATTTCCAGCAAGGCTGGCTACTATATGTGGCCAGGGCCATATGGTGAGTGGGGTAGCCGCAAGTACCTGATCAGTAGTTGTGACCAGTCCCTGAGGCGAATGGGGCTTGAATACGTGGACATCTTCTACCACCACCGCCCTGATCCCAATACACCCCTCGAGGAGACCATGGGGGCTCTATCTCACTTGGTTCATCAGGGAAAAGTCCTGTATGTGGGAATCAGCAACTACCGAGCAGAAGAAGCAGTGAAGGCTATCAAGCTGTTGAAGGAGATGGGTACTCCCTGTGTATTGAACCAGGTACGGTACTCGATGCTGGACCGCTGGGTGGAAGATAATGGTTTGCTGGATGCCATGGGTAACCGGGCAGGAGCCATCTGCTTCTCTCCTCTTGCCCAAGGTTTGCTTACTTCCCGCTATCTTGATGGAAACGTTCCAGAAGGCTCACGGGCAAGTGAAAACCGCTTCCTGAAAGCTGAATCCATTACCAAGGAACGTGTAGCGATGCTTGGAGAGCTCAATGAGGTAGCCAAGCGTCGTGGGCAAAGCCTCTCTGAGCTGGCTATCAGTTGGCTGCTCAAGGATGAGAAGGTAACCAGTGTACTCATTGGTGCCAGCAGCAAGGCGCAGTTGCTTGAGAATCTGAGGGCATTGGGCAAGACATCTACATTCTCCTCAGAAGAGCTTTCTGAGTTGGATGCAGTTTTGCAACGATGGGAGTAGTGGAAAAGTCATGTATGTACAGGAAATAGATATCTATATTGCAGAGGTTGAGAAAGATAAGAGAATACCCTTGGACCAGATACGTGCTCTGGTCCATGAGGTAGTTCCTGAGGTTGTGGAATCCATCAAGTGGAGGATGCCTACCTTCAGCTTGCCTGAGGGTGGGGATATCATCCATATGGCAGCTTTCAAGAAGCATATTGGTCTTTACCCGCTTCCTGAAGCTATCGATGAATTCCAGGAAGCATTGGCTCCCTATCATACAAGCAAAGGAGCTATACAGTTCCCCTTTGGTTCTGCATTGCCCCTTGATGTGATCGAGAAAATCATTCGTTTTAGAATAGCTTCCCTATTGGAAAGAAAGAAATAGATTATTCTTCGTCCAGGAAATAATTCACAGCATCCTTGAGAAATTTGGCGTTGCCCTGGTAATAGGCCCCAAACCGCTCATCATCGACGTACATCTGCACCACACCCCGATGAGCTTCCGCTGAGTAGTGGGTCCACGTGAATCGGAGCCACTGTGCATGGAGGGATGCCACTTCCCTGGCGAGAGGGCTGGTAGGGTCTCCGTCTTTGGCTGCTCCCTGAAGTTTCTCAAGTACAAGTTCTCCTAATTTGGTAAATCTTTCATAGGTTTTCTCGGACATTCCCATCATCTGTGCATTTGCCTTCTCTACGGTTTCCTCTCCGTACTTTTGGCGAATTTCTTCGCCATATTGTGACTCATTCTCAGCGATTATCTGCTTCTTAAAACCTTCAAAGTGCTCTTTGTCACTCATGGTACTCTCTCCTTTGCTTTCTTGGATGGTATACGTGATGGTCCTTATGAGCTGATTGAGTTTGTTACGCTTTTCTAGGAGCAGTTCTCTCTGTTTTTCCAAGGCGCTCTCGGCTTTAAAATCAGGGTCATCCAGTAATGATTTGATGACTTCCAGAGAAAATTCCAGCTCTCGATAAAAAAGGATTTGCTGTATTATAAGCAATTCCTGTTTACCGTAGGCCCTGTATCCATTCTGAGGGTACCTGCCGGGTGTGAGGAGGCCATACTCCTCCCAGTAACGGAGGGTACGTTCACTTACTCCACTTAACTCTGCCATTTCTTTAATCGTATACTTCATGGATAGATACATACACCTTGACGTTGCGTGAAGGTCAAGCGTCAATCTTCGTTTTTTTCTGCTTCATAGGTTATTTTGTCAAACACGCAATAGGCATTCTTCCCTGAGCGTTTTGCCTGGTACATTGCCCAGTCGGCATATTCTATGAGCTCAAACAAATTGGTAGTGTCCTTGTTATAGATAGCCATACCAAGGCTACAGCAGATAGGAAGGTCCCCTGCATCGGTATGAATAGGCGATTTGGTTACCTGTGACCTAAAGTTCTCATAGAAGTGTACTATGAACGCTTCATCAGCTGCTTCCATTCCATGGAGGTAGAGTCCAAACTCATCGCCTGCAATGCGCATGGCGATGGAGACTCCTGTACAGGAGAGGCTGGCAAGACGAGCTGAGAATCCAACCAGGTACTGGTCTCCTATGGCATGTCCATAGTTGTCATTGACTTGTTTGAAGTCATCGATATCGATGAAGACAAAGAGCCCTTGAGCCTGGGGATTCTCTTGTATGACCGTTTGCATCTCGGAGTGGTACTGATAGCGACTTACCAAGCCTGTCAATGCATCCTTGACAAGGCGGTTATTCAGCTCCAGGTTCAGCTGTTCCAATTTTCGGTTTGCCCGTTGCAACTGGCGTTGTGTATTGACCAAATCATTGTTGAGTTTTTGGATCTCTTCAAAGTGGTTGTACACTTCTTCCGAGGCGTGCATCAGTTGTTCGCCATGCAGAATAGAAAATTGCTTGATCATGGCAAAGATGACCTGGTTGTGTGCTTCCTGGATTGAGGAAGGAAGATTAGCAAGATAATCCAATGCCAATACATACACGAATTTCTTTGCACTGACAATGAAGAAACAGAGTTGCTCTTGTTCCTCGATAATAGGTATATGGGCACAAAAAACTTCAGTCTCATGGTCTAATGCGTTGGAGAAGATTATATTGAAGCGGTCTTCATCATCTTGTTTGAAGAGAGACCCCAAGGTGGTCTTGAAGGGCATAGCCAATGATATGGGTTTCGACCAGTAGGTCTCTTGCACTACTTTTTTTGTATCAGTGCGGACGAAGAATGAGTGGTTCATGATTTGGCATCCACCTTATCAGCCCAAAGGACCAACTCTGTTGCTAGTTCTGTATATACATCGATGGGCCATGTTTTATAGATGCCTCCACTCGTTTTGAATGCTCTCCCTCCAACTGCAACGAGCAGGGAAGGGTATTTCTCTTTCAATGTTTTTACCGCTAGATAACAGGTTTGGAGGTGTTGGGGCATGGTGACCGAGAGTGCGACAAGATCGGGTTGATGCTCGGCCACTGCGCTTACTAACGAAGGAATTGGGACTGCTGCCCCAAGGTAGACGCTTTCCCATCCATGATATTCAAAAAGGTCGGCTACCATCCGTCCTCCCATCTCATGAAGCTCACTGCCTATGCAACAGGTAAGTATTTTCTTGTCTACTGGATCCTGGTTGAAAATATATGGATAGAAGCGGGCGAGAATCATCTGTGTGGTGGAGGTAGCGTAATGTTCCTTATCCACAGTTATCTTGTTCTGGTACCAGAGTTCCCCGACTTCCTGCATGCTGAGACGAATAACATCTTCATAGATTTCTTCCAGACTTAATCCGCCTTTTCTTGCATCTTCAATGATTTGGATTGCCTTCTGGGTTTCACTCCTGAGAAGGGCGTTAAGATATGCTCGTCGAATGGGAAGATTTTGACCTTCGAGAAAGGCTTCAGATACCCGGTAGTTATCCATTGCCTGTTCAGTTGCATCAATAGCAGCATCAAGGATGGTTTTTGCTGAAGCAATCATTGTCTCTTCTTCAAAGAGCTTGTCACTGAAGGTCTTCAGGATTTCATAGTGGTTCACCATCTGGTTCATGATGCGATCACGGTCAATATCTTTCATCAGGTTGCAGAGCAACTCATAGAGCCAGACTGCATAGTTCGTGAAGAGTTTCTCATCTCCGATTTGTACTGCAGTTGAAAGGAAGTCGAAGTTGTACAGTATGTCTTGGAACATGAGACGTTTCCGACGGTCATCCATTTCCTGCTCAAGTCTGGGATCTTGCTCGAACTGTTGATCGAAGATCTTCTGCGCGAGACTGATACGTCTTGGATCGATGTCCGGTAGTAATAAACTCATGCAAGACCTCCATGCCCAATAGTACATGATATACCTATAGCATAACAGGGTATGGGAGTCTTGTCATAGGAAAAGGTGTTTTAATGCGTTACTTCGTTTTAGCAGTTGTACCTTTCTTGTCAAAGAACTGTACATTAAGGCTGGATACCTTGAGGTGGTCAGCCATAGCACGATGCACAGCTTGTCTGTCTCTGTTGCAGAATGCTTGGTAGATTTCCCGGTGACGGGAGATAGCATCTTCAATTCCGCCTTCTACAAGGATTCCTTTTCCCATGTAATCGCGGAGGAGGGATGTCAGAACGCCGATAAACATACATAGCAACTCATTGCCGCCAGCCTGTGCAATGGTCAAGTGAAACTGCTCATCCAGCTTGACACGTTCCTTCAATGGGAGCGTTTTATCCTCAAATTTGGAAAGGATTTCATCCATCTTCTGGAGATTTTCATCTGTGATCTTCTGTACTGCAAGATCGGCTGAGGAGAGCTCCAGAATCTCCCGTACCTGAGTCAAATCCTCAGATTTGATATGGTCTACCTGCATGATACGGTTGATGGCATTCATCACCGTATCTGTTTCAGGACGAGTGATATATGCACCACTACCATTCTTCAATGAGATAAGACCTCTCTCCTGCAATAGTTTCATAGCTTCCCTAATTACTGGGCGGCTTACATTATATTGTTTTGCAAGTTTCATCTCTGAAGGGAGTTTCTCGGAGACCTTGCTTTTGGGGGAGGAGAGTATGTATTCTTCCAGATGGTCAGCAACCTGCGAACTTAAATTTGTCCGAGTAAGCGAAATGTTCGAAATATCCATGCTAACCTCCGTCTCAATATAGCATATCGATTCTTTTCAATTCTTTCTACAGCTACTTACCTACCATGGAGATGGTCTGTCTTGCACCTTGCTGTAGGAAGGAGATATCATCCCCGCAGCTGAAAAAATCCACTCCCAGTGCCTTGTATATCTCTATCGTCTTTTTATCAGGGCCGATGGAAACACCCACAGGTTTCTTGGCTTCCTTTGCCGCATTGATCGCAATTTCAGCCAATGCAAGCACATCTGGATGTAAAGGATTCCCCAAATGACCGATGGATCCAGAGAGATCATTCGGGCCAATAATGATTGCGTCCAGTGCAGGCAAAGAGAGGATGGCTTCCACATGGTGTACAGCCTCCACATGCTCTATCTGTATGATCCTGATAAAACTCTCTTCACTCTCTTTCAGATAGTTCGTAACATTCTGGCTGTTGTATCCTATCGCACGCCTGGGGCCGAAACCCCGAGTACCTTTGGGAGGATACAGACAGAGCTCAAGCACCCGCTTAGCCTCTACCTCATCGAGGACCATGGGAATGATGATTCCATCAATACCCATTTCAAGAACTGGCTTGATGATATCCATTTCTTGGCTGGCTACTCGTACAAAGGCTCCTGCACCACCTGCATTCGCTGCCATGATGTGCATCAATAGGTTCTGCTTGTCAAATGGTCCATGCTCAGCATCAATCCAGATGAAATCATAGCCATGTCGGGCAAGCGCTTCAGTAATTGCAGGATCATTGAAGAAGACATGGCCCCCAAGGGCCGTGCCTTCCCGTAATCTCTTTCGAAACTCATTTCCACGGTTCATTGCTTCAATCCCAATTCAGTCCGCATTGATCTCTCCATTCGTATTAGGCTGGCGATTTCAAGGCGTGCATTCTCATTGAGTAAGGAGACTGGCTTTGAACGGGTCACCAGACTCATAGGAATGTCTGTCTGTGCAAAGTGATATTTTGCATTGATCGGGTAGGCCCTTGCTTCGGTGATTGCTGTTACCGTAAGGAAATCGCTCACACGTCTAGCCAAAGCTTCATCCTCCCGAAAATGTTCATACAACCACTTATAGATATCGATATGGAAGTTTGCCATTACTCCATTGTATCCGTCATATCCGGCAATCCATGAATCGAGCACGGTAGCGGTATTGGCATTGAAAAGTGCAAGCTTTGTCCCTTTTACCAGTTCAACACGTCGCTTCTCGATCTCAAGAGAGCAGGAAACATCCTTGAGGAAGACCAACTTGTCCTCATGGGCAGCCCAAAGAAGAAAGTCATCACTCAGCAACCTGAGATAGGGGTAGGGGCATTCGTACAATCCAAAAGTGACGGAAGGAAGCTGGGTAAAGATATCTTCAGCATTCCTCCTGAAGATATCTTCTCCTTCATCTTCCTTGGCCATCCTGTTCGATACCAGTACCACAGCATCCACACCGGTCCCAGCCATTGCTCCGAGCTCCTGGATTTGTGCTTGGTGGTCATCAGCGGTATGTCCACTTGCGATAATCTTGACCCTGCCCTCTGCTGCTTCGACCACTGCTCTAGCAATATCGAGCTTTTCCTGCGGAGTGAGGAAGAACATCTCACTGGACTGGCAAACGGCAAAGATGCCATCACATCCCCGGTTAATATACCAGTCTGTGAGATGCTTTACGCCACGGAAGTCTACCTTGTTATCTTCAGTAAATGGGGTGATCATGGTTGGCCAGCAACCGTTATATTGTGCTTGCATTACAAATTCTCCTTACATGAGGCCAGTTGCTTTCGGCAGGAATAGGGTGACTTCCGGGAAGTAGGTGATAATCACCAAGACAATCAACATTACGGTCAGTGGCCAGAGTATCTCCTTCATGACGCCCTTGAGAGGTGTCCCGGAAATTCCGCTGGTTATGAACAGTAGCATTCCAAAGGGCGGGGTGGAGAGACCCACCATCATATTGAACGTTACTACCAGGCCAAAGTGAATCATATCGATTCCCAAGGCTGAAGCGACGGGAATCATGATGGGTACAAACACCAACTGGATCGTCGAGGTATCCATGAACATTCCCAGGATGAGGATAACTATGTTCACCAAAAACAGGAACGTATACTTGTTCGCAGTGAAACCTAGGATCCAGTTTCCGATATTTGCAGCAAGCTGTTCACGAGCAACAATGTAGCTAATGATTGCTGCCGCTCCAATCATAATACTGGTTGCCCCGACATCCTTGATGGTGTCACGGATAACATTCATCAAGTCCTTGAATCCCATGGCTCTGTAGGCGAAGATCGAGACGATCATGGCATAAAGCCCTGCAATTGCACCAGCTTCAGTGGGGGTGGTTACTCCGGTGTAGATACCCACCAAGAGGATGATCGGGGTAAGGAGTGCTGGTATTGCCCGAACAGTGAAGGCGAGGAAGGTCTTCCAGACGACTTTTTCTCCTCTGGGATAATTACGCTTTTTCGCTACAATTGCGACATATACCATTAAGAAAAGCGAGAGAAGGACAGCTGGAACCATGCCTCCCATGAAGAGTGCTCCAACTGAGGTACTGGAAAGCATTGCGTAGATAACCAAGGGGATGGATGGAGGAAAGATGGGACCGATGGTTGCGGAGGCTGCGGTTATTGCACAGGAGAACTCCGGGTCATATCCATCATCCTTCATGGCCTCAATCTCGATTTTTCCAAGTCCTGCGGCATCAGCAATTGCAGACCCGGTCATACCACTGAAAATCAAGGAAGCAATGATATTTACGTGTCCCAGCGCACCGCGCATCCGTCCTGTGATACCACCGGCGAATTTGAAGATCATATCGGTGACCTTTCCGGTGTTCATGACGTTTGCGGTGAAGATAAAGAGTGGGACGGCGACTATGACATAGTTGGTATAGTAGGTATTCATTACCTGGTTAACCACCAAGCTCAGGTCAGCACCCTTTACCAATAGGTAACAAGCTGCTGAAGCGAGCATACCGAAGGCAATCGGCATACGGAGGAAGAAGATCAGGATAAAAACCAATAAGGTTACAAATAGTGGAAAACTCATTAGTTTACCTCCCCAAGCAAAGGATCAAAACGATGATCGAGACTGTCCTCAAGCTTTCCGGTAATCACTTTCCAGTCTTCTACGACCGGATTGATCGTGTAGCCGATGATGGAGAGCAGGAAGTAGGTAAAGGGGAGGAATATCCATGTGTAAGAGACCCTGAGTACAGGAGTCTTCTGGAAGCCAAGGAAAAACGCATACTTGAATGAAGGAATTACCATGACAGCAAATGTGAGAATAATCAGGAGGTTTCCGATCATCCTTGCCCAAGCTGCCACTTTCGGGCTATATGCATCGTAGAGCATGGTGAACTGGACGTGCCCCTTCCTGCGCATTGTATAACATGCACCCAGAATCACTGACCAGCAAAAACCAATGACGATAACATCCTGTGTCCAGGTCAATGGGTGGTTAACCACGTATCTAAAGAAGACCTGCAGGATGAAAGCCAAGAATAAGAAAATAAACGAGAGGATGGGAATGTAGACTTCCATGACATCCCTGAGAAACAACGCAATTTTTTTCACGTAGTCAGCCTCCATTGGACAAAAGAAGAGACCCGGAGCACCTGCCCCGGGTCGTAAGGTGGTGCTTAGTTTCCAGCAGCCTGGATTTTCTTGAACATCTCCATATCCCAAGTCTTGGAATAGGGGCTGTCAAGATACTGTGCCAGTACGTGCTCTGCGAAAGCATCAAGATCAGCCTGGTAGATGCTGAGGCCTTCACTCTTGAAGAACTCAACCAATTCTGCCTCTGCCTTGAGGTTGGTGGTATCACAGAATTCAATACCAGCCTTTACGCCTTCCATGACCCAGCCTTTCTGTTCTTCGGTCAAGGACTGCCATTTTGCCTCATTGATTGTAGGCCAGACAGAGTCAACCAAGTGGTTGGTGATGCTGATCGACTTGGTAACCTCATAGAATTTTGCATTCTTGTTGGTTGGAAGCGGGTTGTCCTGGCCATCGACGGTCTTGGTCTGAAGAGCCATGTACAATTCGCTGAATGAAATCGGGGTTGGATTTGCACCAATTGCCTTGCCAAGGAAGATCCAGGAATCAGAGTTCGGCATTCTCAGGTTGACACCATTGAGATCAGCTGGAGTCTTGATTGGGCGATCTTCTACCAGGTTGATCTGACGAGTTCCTAGGTACTGAGCGCCGAGAGGACGAATTCCCTGTTCTTTTGCAATGCGGTCAAATACTTCCTGACCGATAGGGCCATTGAGTACACTGGTCATGTGGTCATAGGTCTTGAAGATATAACCAGCAGTGAACATACCTACCCAAGGACTTCCATCGGTAAGCCATGATGCTGCAGTTGCAGTCATGTCTGCCTGACCACTCTTCACAGCTGAGACTTCCTGTTCCTGCTTGAACAAAGAAGCTGAATCGTAGGTCAATACTTTAATCTGACCATCAGAAACACGTTCAACGGTCTCCTTGAAGACGCGCATTGCTCCAGCATGAGCATCGGTGGGAACCGCTGTCATGGTGTAGACCAATTCAACGGGTTTTGCCTCAGATGTTCCCTGAGCAAAAGCCATGGGAAGTACCAGGGCTACCAACAACAGTGCGATAATGCTTTTTTTCATTGTTTCCTCCTGTGGACCGCTATGCGGTGTAACAATGTTTCTTTCTTGCTTGGCACATGCCAAGTCTTGTAAAATCTGTAAACTTGTAAAGCTGTCTTACAGGTTAATCGTTACATGACTTTCCGTATCTGTCAAATGGAATTTTAACAAATTGCAAAAAATCGCGAGTAGTAATATAAAGTGTCCCTCTAAAGAGAGATAGAAAGGAGACAAAAAAATATCCCATGGGAATCGTGTTATCATTGGTTTACCACTAAATCAAGATAAACAGGGAGTTGCCATGGGACGTAGACAGCTTACACTGGAAAAGCACTGTAGGGGAAGTCATTTCACTTGGGGTGAAAGGCTGAAGCTCCAATATTACTATGCCGGCAGCAATGGATACAGGAAGGAACGCAGGCCTACTGTGCTGGGCAAGATATTCCAGAAGAGCAGAAAAACTATCAGCAGAGAGCTGAGGAGGGGGATGGTGGAGCATGTGCTCTCTGAAATCCCATTTTCTCGGGTTGAGTACAATGCAGAGCATGCCCAGATCGATGCAGAGGAGAAGATGAAATACAAGGGACCGCTGCCCAAGTCAGGCAAACATTATACGCTTGTGCAGAAGATATCTGAACTAATCCTGGAGAAACAATACAGCCCCTATGCTGTGCTGATGAAGCTGGACGAAAAAGGCCTCTGGCCAGAAGGCTTAAGGATCTGTGAGAAGACCTTGTACAACTGGATAGAAGCTGGGGATATCCCTGGGGTAACGATTGAGGACTTGCCGAGAAAAGGCAAGATGAAGCGCAGGAAAGGCCATGGGGGCAAGAAAAAGCATGCCAACGTGGAATTTGCCGCTAGGTCCATAGAGAACCGCCCAAAGGAGGTTCTCAAGCGTCTGGAGGCTGGTCACTGGGAAGGGGACACGGTGTACAGCTCGAAGAATGGGCAAAGGGAATGCCTGTTGACGCTTGTGGAACGAAAGTCAAGGATGGAGCTGATAGTCAAGATACCTGACAGGATGGCAAAGTCGGTGAAGAAGGGTCTCGACTGGATAGAGAGGCAGTTTGGCAGCCGCCTCTTCCGTAAGATTTTCCTGTCGATTACGTTCGACAATGGGGTCGAGTTCTCCGATGTCCTGGGCCTTGAGAACTCAGTGCTGACCAGGAGCAGGAGGACTGTGTTATATTTCGCTCATCCCTACTGTTCCTCGGAACGTGGGACTAACGAGAATCATAATGGAATCATAAGAAGATTCCTTCCCAAAGGTACTGATTTTGCTGATATCAAGGCTAAGAGCATAAGGAAAATACAGGACTGGATGAACACCTATCCAAGGAGAATCCTTGGTGGTTCTACACCTCTGCAATCCTTCAAGGAAGCATTCGGACTGATGGATCTTAACATCAAACTGCTGGAGGCATGCTGATGAAGAAAACCAAGAAAGTATTTAAGGGACATTTCTCTTTACAAGAAACCACAAATTGCAAAAAATGCAAAAAAAATAGACTGTTGGAAACCCAACAGTCCAGAATTATCGTCATTATGCATTATACGAGAATCTTGAAGACAACCTTTACCACAGGAGTGGAATGTCCATCGATGAGGTTGCATGCATGTCCTTCCCCTGGAAAGAACAGGGCAAAGGTAGAGGGAGTTGCATGGTAGGTAACAAGTTCCTTGCCTTTTGCAAATGAAGCATCCTTGCTGGCATCATACCCGATGGTCTCTTTTAGTGATGATGTGTCAGCAATTACCATTGATTCAAATCCGGAAAGGAGAATCTGTACATCCACTTCCTTTTCATGTAGCTCATACGTTAAATTCTCAGGTGTTGCAGTTGTATAGGTAAACAGGTTGTAGCGTACCTTGGGATTGTCAGTAGTGTAACTGCCATACTCCATGCTTGGCAGCTTGCCGCTTTCCAGGATTTCGTGAACTGTCTGAAGGGATGGAAGGCTGGGAATGTAACGTTCTAGGTTGGTGATCTGATCAATTATCATGGCATTCTCCTCGCGCCCAGCATACAAGATTACGAAAAAAGAGAGAAGCAGGATACAAAAGGTGTAAATTCAAATTCTGCTTAATAAGATAGATTCTTTTTTAATAATTAAACCATATTTTCTTCTTGCTTTTCTCTTTCAAACCACATAGGATTTTTCCATGAACAGGAAAGCAGTAGTCATAGGCGGAGGCTTCGGTGGCCTCAGTACAGCGGCACTCCTGGCCCGTGACGGCTGGAATGTGACCTTGGTCGAGAAGAATGCCCAACTTGGGGGAAGAGCCCGATATTGGAAAAAGGACGGATTTACCTTTGACATGGGACCTTCCTGGTACCTCATGCCTGAAGTTTTCGAGCATTACTTCTCTCTCTTTGGTAAACAGCGGCAAGACTACTATGATCTTAGTCCTATT
This sequence comes from uncultured Sphaerochaeta sp., assembly GCF_963666015.1. Taxonomy (NCBI): domain Bacteria; kingdom Pseudomonadati; phylum Spirochaetota; class Spirochaetia; order Spirochaetales; family Sphaerochaetaceae; genus Sphaerochaeta; species uncultured Sphaerochaeta sp. Next base: position 2,534,012 of record NZ_OY762555.1, read on the forward strand.
GATCCATATTATAAAGTCTACTTTGAAGGTGGAGAAACTGCCTGCCTCTCCCCACGTTTTGATGAGAACCAGAAACTTTTTGAGTCATTCGAGAAGGGTGGTGGAAAAGCCTTAAAAGCCTATATGCAGCAGTCGACCTATAAGTATAATGTTGCTATGGAGGACTTCCTCTATCGTGATTACAAACATATCGGGCAGTTCTTCAATAGACGATTGATGACAGAGGGACTACGGCTTGGTGTGCTGGGAAAGCTTGACTCCTTCGTTTCGAACTATGTAAAAGACTATCGGGCAAAGCAGATCTTGGAATATGCCATGGTGTTTCTGGGTACCGACCCCGCCCAGGCTCCTGCAATTTACTCCATCATGACTCATGTTGATCTCAACCTTGGTGTATTCTTTCCTCAGAAAGGCATGGCCGGAGTTGCAGCAGGGTTTGCCTCGCTCTGCAAGGAACTCGGGGTTGAGCTGATCACCGGTGCAGAAGTGCTGAAAGTGCTGACTGAAGGGAATCGGGCCGTTGGGGTTGAAACCAATAAAGGAACATTCATGGCAGATGTGGTTGTCTCCTCTGCCGATTATCACCACAGTGATACCAACCTCCTTGAAGATAAGCATCGCACATACTCTGACTCATATTGGGAAAAACGGGTGGTAGCTCCCTCGATGTTCATTGCTTATTTGGGAATTGGAAGGGGGCTGAAGGGATTGGAACACCACAATCTCTATTTTTCGAAGAACTGGAATATGCATTTTGATGCAATTTTCGAAAATCCTGATTGGCCAAAGGAACCCTGTTTCTACCTTAGTTGCATCAGCAAGACAGACCCCTCTTCAGCACCCGAGGGTTGTGAGAATGTGTTCTTGCTGGTACCGGTTGCTCCAGGACTTGTTGATACTGAGGAGCAGCGAAATGCTTACTTCGAGCATATAGCCGATCATGTCCAGAACGTGACAGGAGAAGATCTCCGAAAAGATCTCTTGGTAAAACGGTTGTACTCCCACCGGGACTTCATCTCTGACTATCATGCATACAAGGGAACAGCTCTTGGACTGAGCCATACGCTGATGCAAACTGCTGTTTTCCGTCCCCGTCACCAAAACAAGACTGTAAAGAATCTCTATTACACTGGGCAATACACGCATCCGGGGGTAGGGGTCCCCATGGTGCTTATCGCCAGTGAATTGATTGTAAAGGAAATTCAGGAAACATATGGTAGCTGACCGACATGAACATATCTTTAGGAACGGAAGTAATACCTATTACTTCAGCTCCCGCTTCTTCCCCCCACAAGTTCGTAGGGATGTCTATGCGCTCTACGGGTTTGTTCGTGTAGCTGATAACCTGGTGGATGACCAACCGGTGGATCCTCAGCAGTTTCATGATTTCCGCTCTCTTTACGCAAAGGCTTATTCGAGTGGGGAACCCAGTGGGGATGAGGTCATTGATGCATTTATCGAGCTGCAGAAGCGAAAAAAGTTTGCCCCTTCTTGGACAGAAGCATTCCTTGATTCCATGGAACATGACCTGAGTGAATCAACCTGTGAGACACTTGAGGATGTACTGACCTATATCTATGGTTCAGCAGAGGTCATCGGCCTGTTCATGGCACGGATCATGGACCTGGATGAAGCTTCCTTTCCTTATGCTGCCATGCTTGGCCGTGCAATGCAGTATATAAACTTCATCCGTGATATTGCAGAGGATAATGAACTGGGAAGACGATATCTTCCCTTATTGGATACCTCTCTTGTATCGCTGAGGGAGAGGGAAGCAAAAAAGAAACCTGAGGCTTTCTCTGTCTTTATCAGGAGAGAGATCGAGCGCTATCAGGGCTGGCAGAGAGAAGCAGAAAAAGGATATGCCTATATCCCACACCGATACAGGATTCCTATCATGACCGCAGCAGATATGTATTGCTGGACTGCCAGTCAGATTGCCAATGACCCGTTTATTGTCTTCGAGAGGCAAGTCAAGCCGCCGAAATGTAGAATCTTACGAAAGGGGATTGCCCATATGCTAGGAGTAGCCCTGCCATGTCCCATCTAAGGAAAGAAGAACGTCTGATCATTTATCTTCTATGTCCCTTCTATCTTGTAGGAACAGTTGCCCACATCGGCGATGCCACGCTTCCGCTCATGTTGCTCCTGACCCCATACTCAATCCTCCTAACCTCCGTCATTGGTTTCTTTTTTGATATTCGAGAGAAGAACATGCCTCTCTTATCGTGGGCTCTTGTTACCTTCCTCATCACATTGTTCCTTGAGATCGTAGGAGTGGCTACCTCGCTTGTCTTTGGGGCCTATACCTATGGGAATACCCTTGGCCTGAAGGTGTTTGGTGTTCCGCTGCTTATCGGGATAAACTGGACTATCATCATCCTGGGAATTGCAGATGTCATGAGACAGAAAGTCAAGAACAATGCTCTTGCTGCTCTGATCACCGCTTCCCTGACCGTCTTGTTTGACTATGTCATGGAGCCGGTTGCCATCGCTTTCGACTACTGGAATTGGACAGCCGGTCCTATTCCTTTACAGAACTATATCGCGTGGTTTGTGATAGCTTTTCTCTTCTCCTATCTGTATTTCAGCAATAGCTTGCAGAGTGCAAGCAAGGTCCCTACAATCATAGTTGTGATACAGTTCATTTTCTTTCTCTCCTTAAGGATCTTTGCGATATGAAAATTAAACTTGTGTGTGTTATGGTTATTCTTCTAAGCATGGGATTCCTGTTTGCAGAGCCGCAAGGGGAATTTTCCTATGCCCCCAGTGTCCGTTACTGGAGTGAGCAACAATACCCAACGCTTACTTCGCAGCCAGTGATCCCTCTTCGCACTGAGCCTAAGCTATTGGTTTTGCTCTATCATAATGTGGTTTTTGGCCGTACCGGTAATGTTTACAACCGAGACCTATACAATTTTGAAAATGACCTTTTGTTTGTGAAAAGAAACTTCTCTATCACAAACTTCAAGCAGTTGCTCACTAATTCGGATGATAGTAAGACGGATAAAGTCATCATCACGTTTGATGACGGAGACCTCTCCCTGTATGCAATCGTATTCCCCCTATTCAAGGCCTATGAATTGGAAGCGACCATCTTCCTGGTTCCTTCCTTCATAGGTGAGGTGGGGTACATGAGCTGGGAACAGGTAAGGGAGATGAGTGATTACCGAACTGGGGATGGGCGTAGGTTGTTTTACTTTGAGTCGCACTCGCAGACCCATCGGATGATGGGCAATCTCAGTGAGGAAGAAATCAGATGGGAGTTGCAGCAATCCAAACAGATCATTGAGAAGGAAGTTGGAGAGCCGGTTACCGTCTTGGCACTCCCTTTTGGCAGTGGTGCGGGAGATGAGAGAATTATCAGTGCTGCCTATGATCTTGGGTATCAAGCGATCAGGACATCAAAACCTGAAGCTCGAATCCTTTCCAAGATTAATCCCTGGTTGATCGGGGCCATGAATGTCGAGAACTACAGTAGTGATGTCCTGGTACAGAAGGTGCTTGCACTGATGGGAAAACGGAAATGAAAAAAATACTATCTGTGCTCTTCCTGATTCTTATCTTCGTCTCTTGTGCGCTCTTTGCAGAGGAAACCACTTTGATAAAGGTACGACCTAGAGAGCTTGCATTCGGTGGCTTGCATTGGAGGACCAAGAGCAGCATCACACCAACCAGTCCTGGTCCAAACTATTTCAGTGCAGAACCTTCCGCTGTCTGGGTTGATGACTGGGGCCTGCATCTTACAGTCAAACAGCATGATGAGAAATGGTGGGCTACCGAAGTCTTTACCCGGGAGCGGGTAGGCTATGGAACCTACACTTTTACTGTCGAAACAGACGCTGCATCGTATGACCCACATGTCGTTGCAGGATTTTTTACTTGGGATACGGCACCAGAGGAATACAACAGGGAGATCGATATTGAGTTTGCTGCTTGGGGGGCGGTGGACGGTACGAAATTTCAGTATGTCGTTCAGCCCTATACTGATCCAAATAAGATTGAGGTATTTGATCCGGAACTGAATGGAAATCTTACCACGCATCGCATTGTCTGGACTCCCCAGGATGTCTCTTTTGCTTCCTATCATGGGGCGGTTGATCCCGATGATCAAGAAAGTGAGCGTATGCTTATCAACAGATGGAGCTATCCAGAGAGTCCAAGTGAAGGCAAGGTACGTTTTAGGATTAACCTTTGGTTGCATCAGGGAAAATATCCTGTTTCACCTGTTCATCTGGTTGTTACTTCGTTTTTGTTTGAGAAGTGGAAGCCTTGAAACCCACCCTGACCTGGGCTCCCCAACCACGATTCTTCCGCATGGCACTGAAATAGGCCGAAACACGAAGCAAGCTGATTACCTGACGTACTCCGAAGTTCTCAATAAAGGCCATTGCAAGCAATCTGGAGATATCTCTCCAGGAATAGAGTGGCTTATCGTACTCACTGATGAATACAGCTGAGAGGGAGACCAGGATTCCCAACCCAATGGTAGCAGTGAAGAGCATCAGTGCAATGGGGAGATTGAGCAATCCAAGGAAGGCTCCTAGTATCACAAACAACAACCCCTGTGCCTCAACGAATGGCCCAAGTAATTCGAATATGAAGTAGTAGAGCATTCCTACCATACCAAGACGTCCGTATCTGGGATTTCCAATCATGGAACTGTGGAAGAGCATGATGTCTATCAAGCCGCGATGCCAACGATTTCTCTGGCGGCGAAGCACCTTCCATTTTTCAGGGACCTCGGTCCAACAGTTTGCATTGCATGCATACTGTACGCGGTATGGCTTACGTTTCTCCCTCATGTACCGGGAGAGACGGACCACCAATTCCATGTCCTCTCCCACGGTATCCTTATGAAACTTGCCGCTCTTGGTAAGATATCCTCCAGTGGCGATGGTCCTTTCCCGATGAAAAATACCGAAAGCTCCGCTGATAATGAGCAACAGGTTCATGCTTGCCCACCCAACACGTCCAGTCATGAAGGAACGGATGTATTCCAGGCTTTGTAGTCTGGCGAGGAAGTTATCTGGGAGTTGTACATTGTCTAAGGAGCCCAACTCAACGGTACAGCCATTGACCGGGCAGATGTTACCCCCCGTGGCGATACTCTCAATAGGTGTATCAAGCATGACAGAGACCGCCTTCAGGAGCGCATCGGGCTCAAGGAGAGAGTCGGCATCAATACCACAAAAAAACTCCTTGGTTGAGACATTCAACCCAAGATTCAGGCTATCAGCCTTTCCCCCATTCACTTTGTCGACCACGATAAGATTGGGGAGGCTCTTGTTCATGTATATTCCACGTAGTGGACGGGTTGGAAGTCTTCTGGAGACCATCTTGTCCTGTTTTTCCAAGTTGTAGTACTCGATCAAGGTTTTTAGGGTTGCATCCTTGGAGCCATCGTTGACCACAATCAACTCATAGTCAGGATACTGTTGGTTCAGTAGACTGTTGGTACTTTCAATAATATTGCTCGCTTCATTATACGCTGGGGCAATGATGGATACTGAAGGGAGGAGACCTTTCTGGAAGAGCATCTGGTCATCCTTGGCTCGCCAAAGTCTGTTCTGGGTGTTTGCTGCTCTGAACGAGACTGCCAATACCGTAAGGTAGATGATATTGATCGTGACAGAGTAATATACAAGCAAATAGTTGAACCGGACGACATACAGGTTGAGTATTTCACGGGCATTGAGATCGATCAGGTTAGGTAGCTCTGTTGCAAGGATGAGCAGAGGGAAAAACAAGAGAGTGACTACAAAGAGAAGGATGAGCATGAGCCGCTGAGGGCGTTCTTGGTGAGGGGTAGCGCTGGGCTTTTTGGATCTGTTGGGTTTGAGTTGCATCTTCTCCAAAAGGTGAGGGTCGACATATAAGATAAGTAGTTCCCTGAGTTTTCTATGGTTCTTTGCACGTTGCTTGATGAGTGAGAGCACCTCCTCCTGTTTTTCCTTGTTCTTTGTGGTGTTGAGGAATTGGATCAGCCCACTGATATGGAGTTGCCCGGCCAAGGTGGTCAGAAGGTCAGCTAGCTGAGGGCTTAAAGGTCCCTCCTGTGACTCCAATATATAGGAGAGTCGGTTATCCAGCACTTTTGCAAGGATTGCTTTTTGCTGTGATGACGTATGCTTTACGAATCGTGTGAGCAGCAGGGAGATGAGCGAAGGATCACGTTCGCTCATCTCTGTAAGTCCTTGGACCAGATCATCATGTAATCTGGTATGATTTGAGTATGCAAGCATCTCATGGATCAGATGCTTATCCTGGAGATTGGCATATGCCTTGATAACATAGGGTAGCGTATCCTGAAAGTGAGGCTCCTTGAACTCTGGAACAAGCAATCGCTTCGGAAAATGCCGGCAAAGTGCTTTCAGTGCGGTATTGCGGACTTGTTTATTGGGTGTTTGTGCTTGTTCGACCAGATATTCCTTGAGTGATTCAGTCGAAAAGAGCAGGGCATACTCACAAATGAGCATTCGCATAGCAGGACTTTTTCGATTCAGTCGTTTGAGAAGATAGGGAAGCAACTGACTCTTGTATCCCAACAGGAGAGAACGGTAGCGTCCAGCCATCCAGGAAGTGGAGTAATGGAGTTTCCTGAGCATGATGGAAAGTGCTCTTTTCTCTCCTGTGCGAGACAGTGCCTGAAACAGATAGAGGATAACCACCGGGTTTTTCTCTTGCTTGAGTGCATCAAGCAGTGTTTTCCTGATCTCAGGAACCTTTACAAAATTTCTGAGTTTTGCAGCCGCCTCGATTCTTCCCAGTACGGAGAACCCCCGAAGTCGCTTACATATCTTTCTCATGTAGGATGTATCGGTCAGATGATTGATAATTTGCAATTCCAACGCCTCATTAAACCGTAATGCTGGAGAAATTCGGGAGAAAAGCCTTAAAAGATCTTTTGACTTGAATACCTCCAGATGAAGCGTCTCGTATTGCAATTGTTCAAGAAAGCGCTTCTCAAGCGATTGTTCTTTTCTCTTTCGTGATCCTCTTACCAAACGGGTAGCCAAGATGGCAAGCAAGAGAACCAGATCAAAACAGAGGACCCCAATTGTCAAGGTGATGGCAAGTGCATTAGACAACTCAAGCCTCCCTTTTTGCAAGTATTTTTATTAGACCCACGAGTTCATAGAGCGCTACAGGGCGGGAGAAGAAGTGCATGATGCCTAAACTCTGTGCCCTTATTACCGTTTGTTCTTGTTTGTTTACTGACATCAGGATGAAAGGTATCTTGCCAGCAGAGGGAGTTGTCAGTAGCTGTTTTCTCAATGTGAGTCCGCTGATTTTTGGGATAAGCAACTCACAGAGGATGAGATCAACAGTTTCGGTAAGTAAACACTCTTTTGCTGCAAGACCATTGTCTGCTGTAAGCACATGCAGTGAATGATTTTCCAATGTACGTTTGATCAGGTCACGGGAAAAGCCGGGTTTGTCTACCAGGAGCACGGAAAATACAGCATTACTGCTGGGATCATTCGTTGAGCTGGAGACAATGCCTCCTCCCTGCTTCTTTGCCAAGCGGTCCCTATACAATGTCATCTGGTTCACCAATAGTGCCATTTGTTCAGGATCTTGATGCAATGTCTGGGGGATTTCAGAAGACTGGAAAATACCCATGGAAACATTGATAGGGACAATGAATCGATCGTCTTCATGAATAACATTTCTCAGTTGTGTTACACGCTTTATGACTTCTTCCTTCCCCAGTGAGGTATAGAGAAGAGCAAAGGCACTTCCTCCAATACGACAAACCTGTACTTGAGGTTCAACGTATTCAGTTACTAGCTCAGCGAGCAGACGGAGGGTTTTATTCCCCTCGGTACTCCCGAAATCGAGGTTGATCCGATCCAAATTATCAATATTCATCACGCATGAGGTGATGTTCTTCTCCTGGGTTGCTATTCCCGAAAGCTCTCTCTCCAGCCATGCCAGATAAAACGCCTGATTATGAAGCTTTGTGATCGGATCACGATGCAAGTCTTCTTCAAATTTTTTTATCTGGGACTGGAGAAGTTGTACTTGTCGTCTGTTCTCCTCTATCTCTGTTTGTGAGCGGAACAATACTGAATTCAACGATTCAGGCAGAGGTAGTCCATATCGTTTGCACAACAGTTCAACCATGCTGGAAATTGAGGCAAGATACTGTGTTCCTGCGCGGTGTTCTCCTAAAAAAGAGAAGAATGCTTCCCAGATTGAATCATCGCTAATCGAGCTTTTTATGATCTTCCGGAGTTTCATATCTATGGAAAAAGGACTTTGCTTGAATGTTGCCCGGATTTCTTCTACTCCATGGATGGTTATCAGGCGGGTGAGAATCTGGTCGAGCAAGCTCCTGACTCCTCCTTCCTCATTCAGGTCTTTCGTCTGAGTCTCCAAAAAGAGTCCGCACGGTGTTGTCTTCAGTGTGCTGATCGCCTCTTCAATCAAGGTCCTACGGAGAATTGAACCATGTTGTGGACAGATCATATTCAGTGGATAGCTGTCCAGAAGATCCATTGCTGATGTTAGAATATCATGGCTTGGCATATAAACTTCATGGAATGCAATCATACCATCCAAATAATCCTCATCAGCATAGAGATGCCAATCAGCGGTGACAGAACCGAACAGGTCCCCACTTAGCAAGACCTGCTGCTTGGGAAGGTAGCTCATGATTGCACCAGGGAAATGTAAGTAGGGTGTAAAGATGAATCCTATGCTTTCTCCACTCTTCATCGTATATGAGAATCTATGGTAGTTCACTCGGTAGAAAGGACTCTTTATTCCGTAGTATTGGATTAACAGGGCAGCACGCTCATGGCAACAGATAACACCTTTGAACCCAGCTTTTTCAAAGAGAGGGATGGCCATGCATAGGTCAGGATCCTGATGGCTGCAGACAATCGCCTCCAGTTGTGAGATGGGAATCAGACTTTTCACTTTCTCGATGACAATCTCTCCATCGAGTGCCGATCCAGGGTCAAACAGAATCCCCTTCTTCCCACTAATATAGAGATATGGGTTACATTGCAGGTACTTATGGGTGTTCTCTGAACCAACCCAGTAGAGATTATCTGTAATTTCCACAGGTTTGGAGAGGTCATTCATTGGTCGCTCCTCTTGTCGTAGAAATACGTCTGGAGTATTTCATAACTTTGTTTCAATCGTGGTTGGTACACCGGTTGGTTCCAGGGATCCCATATGAATGAAATACCTGGAATACGGTCAGTCATCGTTCCACTCGCTTTTTCTATGACCAAGGCGCTGAGCACCAGACTGTCCGTTGCAGATGTGGTTATTACATCCCTGAGTGGGTCGCTGTAGTAGATTCCCTCATCATCCAAAACTTGCAGAGAAGATGGGTCACTGATATTGATCCGTGTCCACGGGATTCTCACGGTAAGTACATTGCCTTCACTGTACCAATGGTTGGTTGATCCTAGAAGGTCACCATACCGTAAATGGCTTGCGTCCTCGTAGTGGGGCTCAATGATGGTGCCGTCCTCAAGCGCGCGCTTCTTGTTGATCAATTTTACCAACGGGGTGAACTGTCCTTCACTTCGTAGCTCAGGGGATGTTGAAAAGTGATAACGAGTATAGTTTGCTTCATCCAAGGCAAGAAGCTGGGAGTCATCTTCTGAATTGATCAACACTACGTATTCCATTCCAGATGATGCCTCATAAGGAAGATCAGGGGTATATCTGAGCTCCCCTCTATCGCGATAGAGAGTATCAATCCCAATAATCAGTTTTTCATTTTCAAGGTGTATAGGACGTGAAAATGTGAAGTCAAACCAGAGGAAGGAAGCATCGGAACGAACTTCCAAAGTTTTGATGAAATCCTGTGTTCCCGTAACTACCGTGCTTCGTCTAGGTTTTATCGCCTCATTAGCCAAGATTCCATAGTTCTGTTCTGGGTCAATTGCATTATGCCAGAGTATCTGACGGTCGTAGGGAATCATATACGGTTCGGTGGTCCACGTCTTTTTTGCCCACTCATCCATCCATGCGAAGATGATTCCCCCGCTATAACCCTCCCTCTCAATGGCTTCAAACATGCGGATGATCATCTCCCCTTGCTCTCGCTCACTCAGCCCACCATGATGGTACCCATCGGGGCTGTAATGGGCATTGCCCATGCCGGTAGCTATGCCGAATTCTGCAACCACTGCTGGATACCTCTGGTGACCCTCCATGAATGCTTTTAGGTACCCACCATAGCGAAGGCGGCCCTCTTCATCTTCATATGCATTGTATGAGGGATCGTTGTTCATGAAGTCTGGATAGTTGGGGTAGATATGATACGAGCCGAAGAGCCCAGTCTTGTTTTTCTCACCCAATACCAGATGATTGATATCTACCGTGGAGCGGTCATTGTACTCATTCTTTTTCACCCCGAACTCATCCCTTTCCGATTCATGGGTGAGATAGTCCAAGGTAGGCCAGTTGACGATGGAAACGGGATGTTGCCATCCATAGGTTTTCTCCTCATACTCAAGGAGGTAATCACAACTCTGGGCAAGCCAGGACTCCGTGGGTGTAGCGTCTTCGGTTGTGCTGATGTAGTTACCAATGAAGCGGTATCCTTCATGTTGGTGGTCAGTCTCTTCCACCTCATGTGGCTCAAGTTCCCGACCTACCAGATATCCAATGACGTATGAGGAAATGTCCTGACGATACGTGCCGTATGCCCTGCCTCTTCGCTCACTGATGTCAGCATTCCCATGGATGGCATCGACTACATTGCGGATCTCCTCTTCAAAAGCTTGTTGATAGGCTTCCCGTAAATAATCATGCCCAGGAGGTTCCTCTTCCGGCCATACTTCCTGCATCAGATAGATAGGCATGTCTGGATGGAGCCGATTATAGAGGGAGAATGCGTTGTAGAACTCAGGATCGAGCAAGGTATAGATCCGCAGTGTGTTGATGCCCATCTCCCCCATTTGCACCAGATACCGATAATAGAGGCTCTGGTCCTTAGGAAATTCAGTAAACCATTTACCCGGGGTGGCCGTGCCTAGGTTCATGCCATAGACAAAGAAAGGTTGCCACGTTTCGTTGTTGTAGAGCAGCAACTCTCTGGAGGTTGCTCTGGCTACAACTTTGGTTTGGTCAATGATAGTAGTGTCTTGCGTCAGGCTTGGCATCTGAAATGCCTTTCTCTCTTCTGCTTCCCGGAAGATGGAGGAGAGTAGGGGTAGGTAGTGTTTCCAGTAGAAGAGCTCATCCTCTTTGGCTGTTCTTTCCATGAACCATTGCATACCTTTCAACTGGGAAAAGCGAAGTTTCCTGCTACTGTAGGCCCAGTTCCCGCTGAAATAATATGCCCTGTGATTTGCAGTCTCTTTTAGTTGTATGGCAGGAAAGGTGGTTTCCAGTCCATAGGATTGAAGCAAGGTTTCCCCTTCTTCTGTGAGGTCAAGCGTATAATTTGCAAGTACTTTTGTTCCATCCAGTGGTTCTGCTATGTCAAAGACCATTTCATAGGAAATTGAGCCGGAAAGCCCCAAGGTCCTTATTCCATCCTCCGTATAGGAGAACTGCATTTCATTAGGTCCCAATAACTGCTTGCTGGGTAGTACAATTACCTCATCTTGAATGTTGTAGAGGACGATTCCGCTCCCTGTATAGTTCCAAGCATCAGCATGCATCTCACGGATCCAAGAGGGGGTTTCCCCCTTGCTCGAGAGGTCATGTACGTACATGCCGGTCCATCCTGTCCATCTCGTTCCCAGAAGTTCATACATTTGTGCTTGTACATAGGATGGGGTAGGGGTTGCAAAGGTGTTGTATTCTGCTATAACAGTGCTACTCTCCTCCCTGTTCAGGAACTTTCTGATCTCTTTCGCATCCTGATCACTGGAGCCGCCCCAAATGAGGTTGCTCTCTCCTTGGGGCTGTTCTATTCGACTGAAGCCTTCCCCGGATTTGTAAATGCCATAGGTATCGGTAATGTAGAGAAGATTGGTGAGTGGGTCCAATCCTGTAAGATCTACAATCGGTTGTTCGCGATCTGGATGATAGCCTAGATAACGCTCTTGTGCATCGAAAATGGTTCCCCCACTTGTGGGATATGCGTGATGGGCAAGAAACCAAGCAAGCCCTTCATGTTGGAGTGCTGGCTTTTGAGGTACTGTTTTATCATATACAGAGACAACCAGGTCTTTAGTAGGTTGTATGCAGTGAAGAAAATATGGGAGGGCAAGCAAAAACACGAGGAAGGCAAGTATTGCCATCAGGACCCACGGGCTTGCCTTTCCCGGTTTCCTTCGGTTCTTTCTTGGTTTCATCACTACCAGTATACGCGTAAGAGGCAGTAAAACGAAAGGAAAAGTTCACCTATTGGCCGAATCAGAGTTCTCTGGGTATATTAGGTTTCTAGTAAGAGGAGTCAATAATGAGCGATACTCATACGTATACCACCCGCGTTGAGTGGACAAAAGAGAGACGGGCAGCTCTCTCATCCCCTGCCTTGCCCACCATTGAAGTTGCAACGCCTGCCAATTTCCCTGGAGGCCATGAAGGTATATGGTCCCCTGAGCATCTCTATACTGCAGCTGCAGAGATCTGCTTGATGACCACCTTTCTCTCTCTTGCAGAGAAAACAAAGCTTGTATTCAAGAGCTACAAGAGTGAAGCTTCTGGGACTATGGAGAAAGCTGAGAAGGGTTTTCGCATGACCCGTATCAACATCAAGCCAACGGTGGTCATTGCTGATGAAAAGCTAAAAGAGAAGACACACACTTTGCTTGAGAAAGCCGAGAAGTACTGCCTCATCTCTAATTCGATGAAAACTGAAGTAACTATTGAACCAATGGTTCTGGTCTCCTAGAAATATGACATTTGTCACTGAACAATAACACTCTTCTGCTTGTATACTCTCTATAGAGGTACATGATTATGCTGTTACAGGTAGACGAAGTCATTAAACGGTTTGGATCGACCCTTGCCCTGGATTGCTGTTCCATGCAGGTGGAGGCTGGGGAGGTTATTGGGCTACTCGGGCCTAATGGAGCAGGTAAAACTACGTGTATCCGCTCCATCATAGGACTGATTCCCATTGATGAGGGATCTATTACGGTTTTCTCACAAAACCAAGATGGGAGAAACCGGGAGATTCGGCGTAATATCGGGTATGTTACCCAGGAAATCACCATCTATGAGCAGATGAGTGGGAGAGATAACCTCGCCTTTTTCGCGTCACTCTATGGGATGGATAAGCTCTCCATTGCAAGACGTATTGAAGAGGTAGCTCAGGTAATCGGACTTGAAGGCCGGCTTGATGACAAACCCAAGCACTATAGTGGTGGAATGAAGCGTAGGCTCAATATTGGTTGTGCCTTGATGCATCGACCAAGCCTTATCATCATGGATGAGCCTACCGTCGGTATTGATCCCCAGTCACGTTCCTTTATACTCAGTTTTGTTAAACAGCTTGCCAAGGAAGGCAGTACCATTATCTACACCTCCCATTATATAGAGGAAGTGGAAGCGGTAGCCTCGCGAATTTATATCATGGATAGTGGCCATATGATCGCCCAGGGCACCCTCCCTGAATTGATCGCCCGGATCCAGGGAGATCACTTCATAGAGGTTGAGGTTCGCATTGCAAGCGAGGAGAAGAAACAACAGCTCTTGCGTTTACCTGATGTAAAAGAGGTAGCTCTGGAGGGAACTCGCTACAGGATAGTAGTGCCAGGAGGAATTCCGGTATTGGACAAGGTTGTCCTAATCCTCAGTGAGCAGGGCTTGGTGAGGATAAACACCAAGCAACCCAATCTTGAGGATGTCTTCCTGACGCTTACAGGCAAACAACTTCGTGATGAGGTCCAGTCATGATTGCCTTCCAGTTGAAACGCAGCAGCAGAGATCTAGTAGGACAAGCCGTCCTGATCCTCTTCCCCCTGATACTGATTTTCTTTTTTGACTACCTCTATAAGAACATCAGCATTGAGACAGGAATGGGAATGGGGGGACAGTCCCGTATAACGGCATTGGCAATTGGGTTTGCCTTGACCTTCCAGATCTATGGTTCGGCACTCAGTTTTGAGACATTGGCTGAGGACCTGTTCTCCCCGATGCATGATCGGATATTCGCTTCCCCTGCTGATATACGATCAATTGTGCTTTCCATTCTTCTCAGTTCCATCATAATAAGCTTCCTCCAATCTTCCATCCTGCTTCTGTTTTCAAGCATCATCCTAGGGGCTTCATTCCCTTCCCTCCCATTGGTTATGTTGGTGTTGCTGGTTTCAGTTATATTCAACCAACTCCTGGGTACTGTACTCATGTTGCTAACTGGCGGTGTAAAGACCGCGAATATGGTTACCACCATCTATGGTTCACTTGTTCCCATGGCTGTAGGGCTCTATTTTCCACTACCCCAGGGAACGTTTTTCCGACTGTTGCGATTGTACGGTACTCCCATGAGTCTGGCTAATACTGCCAGTCTTGCGGTGATGGAGGGAAATCTTCGGCTCTTCCTTATCTGCCTTGTCTCCTTATTATCCTTGATTGTGTTGTTGTTCTTCTGTCTGAGGCCCTTAGTTAGGAGAATAAGCATATGAGTATTTTCATCTTTTCGTTGAAGGAAAACCTTCGTCAGAAATTAACACTCCCTTTGTTGTTGCTCTTCCCTCTGGTCCTCCTTCTGGTTCCCAGCATGCCAGGTTCCTTGCCGATGGCGTTCAGTCTGTTTGGACTGCTCAACTTCTACTCGGCGTTCTTGTTGGTACGAACTGTTGCGGAAGACCGGATGCATGGGGTTCTTGTGAGAATTGCGTCCTCTCCCCTCAGTCATGCCCGCTATCTCTCCAGCCATCTGGCAGCTGGGACACTGTTGCTGATAGCCCAAAGCTTGGTCCTGATCATTGCCTCGCTCATTGTGTATGGAAGAGCTACCACCAATTACCTGTTGCTCTTCATCCTTTATAGTGCCTATAGTGTCATGACACTGTCATTCTCCTTGGCATGGAATACCATGTTTCGTTCTTACACTACCAGCTTTGCGCTTTTCAGTGGGGTAGGTTCAATCCTCTGCCTGATCAGTGGTCTTACGTTTCCTCTTCGGTTCCTGCCTCCTGCCATGCAACGAATGGTCCGAGTGCTACCTACCTATTGGCTTGCCCATGGCCTAGAAGCCCTCTATGAGCAAGCGGGAGCTTCTCTGTTGTTCGCTGTTGTGATACTCTTGATATTTGCAGGGATATTTCTCTTGGTAGGAAGTAGAAGGAGGCTGTAGGGACTGGTGGATAGGAGAGTAACGATAGAGAGCAAGCACCTCTTCCGGATTGTCTTGGGTGTGTTGCTGTCTCTTGTGTTCTTCCTGCGTTACCGCTTGATGGATCCCCCCTTGCTTCTGGTCCTCCTCTTGGTCGTCTTTTCGCTGATGCTTCGCTGGCGATTTTCGTATTCATCTGCATGGATGCTCATCGATGCCTCCTTATTGACGATGCTTTCCCTCTTTTTACCTGAGGCAACCCTCTTGCTCTCGCTCTATCTTTTCTATTTTGCTTCACATAGGAATTTGCTTTTCTGCATTCCCTTTGCTGTATACTTGGTAGTTGTTCTTCAGGGACTTGAGATACTTGTCCCGCTCTTTTCACTGCTCCTTGGAGTTCTGGTGGGATTCTGGGAGCTGGAGCGGATGCAACTGATAAAAGAAGCAGATGAATACCGACTTCGCTCACACCTCCTGGCGGCAGATACTGAGCACTTACTCTTGGATTATGCCGATGCCCAGTATCTCTCCCGTCTTCAGGAACGAGAGCAAATTGCCCAGATCCTGCATGACAGTTTGGGGCATGAGTTGACTGCAGCTCACCTCAGTATAAAAGCACTCGAAATGCTTCTTGAAAAAGAAGATATACAGAAAGCCAAGATGAGTCAGAAGAAGATTGAGCAGCGACTCTCCTCTGCATTGGCGCAACTTAAGCTTGCGGTTAGGCAACTGGAACCGGATGAGAAGCAAGTGGAGCGATCCATTGCCAGGCTCTTTGAGGAGTTTGTTTACCCTGTACAGTATACGATTCGTGGAGATGTCGCCCTCGTCCCTCCCGCGTTGCAACAGATACTACATTCCGCAATCAAGGAGGCTTTGACCAATGTGGCAAAACATGCAAAACCTACGAAGGTTTCTGCTTCTCTTGATGTCAATACTACCTTGGTGCAACTCACCATGGAGAATGATGGGGTGATTGAACAGACGCCCTCTGGTACAGGGAACGGATTGCGTTATTTACGACGGAGGGTTGAACGCATGGGAGGAAGCATGTCGATTCAAAAAGGACATCAGTTTAAGTTGCTTATATCCATTCCGGTCAGAGGAGAGATAGGGGTATGAGGATTCTGTTGGTTGATGATGATGCCTTGGTGCTGGAGAGTTTGGAGATCTTACTCTCTGGTGATGCCCAGCTGCAGATTGTTGGAGCCCTTTCCCACGGAGGAGAGGCACTTTCCTTTCTTGAACAAACCCAGGTAGACGTAATCCTCCTTGATATCCAGATGCCGGTAATGGATGGTATCGAGGTAGCCCAAAGGATTCGAAGCAAGTATCCGAAGGTTAAGATCTTGATGTTGACCACCTTTTCAGACTATCGAACGCTCCACCGATGCCTGGAAGTGGGTGCAAGTGGTTTTCTGCTCAAGAGTGATGATACTGAGAAGCAAATCATGACGATCAAGGCAGTATATCAGGGCTTGCCTGTCATCAGCGAGCAGGCTCTCAAGCAGTTTTCGGAGCAACAGATGTTCTCCTCTCTCAGTAATCGTGAGAACGAGGTGCTCTTGCAAGTTGCCCAGGGGCTTAGCAACAAGGAAATTGCCGATAGGCTTTGCCTAAGTGAGGGGACAGTTCGAAACTGTATATCGGTGATGCTGGAGAAGTTGGGGTTGCGTGACCGTACCCAACTTGCCATCTTTTATTGGCAACGAAAGAGCGAGGGGAGGTAAGATGCGCGATATCATTATCTTGGTTACTGTCTACCTGGTAGCAGCGGTCTTGGCGATTGTGGGGATTCTCGGGCTTCTCAAGCATCATACGCCAGCTGCTAAGAAACCTATCCATGAAAAGGTGTCCAGTGAAGATATGCTCTATGGCTGGGGGAAAGAGGAAGAGGAAAAGGGAAGATGAATACACTATTTCTCCTGGGAGATTCCACCTGTTCCCCCAAGGAGTACGACAAACGTCCTGAAACTGGGTGGGGAATGTACATCGAGAGCTATATCGATTCTTCTTGGGGTGTGACCAATCTCGCCCTGAATGGACGGAGTACCAAGTCTTTCCTTGAGGAAGGAGTCTTTGGCCGATGCCTTGGAGCGTTGGAAGCGGGTGATTTTGTATTCATCCAGTTTGGTCATAATGACAGTAAGAAGGACAAGGCGCGATACACCGAGCCTTGGTCCACCTTTCAGGGTAATCTTGCCTGCATGGCTGAGTCGGTGCTCTCAAAGCATGCAACTCCCGTCTTCCTTACCCCTATTGCTCGAAGGAGGTTCCTGCCAGATGGTAGCCTTGTGCACACCCATGGGGAGTACCCACATGCGATGCTCTCCCTCTGCCAGGCAAGGGGATATGCCTGGATTGATATGCATAAGACAACATGTTCCCTGCTTGAGCAGATGGGAGACGAGGATTCCAAAGAGTTATTTCTCCACCTCAAGGCAGGCGAACACCCAAACTATCCAGAGGGTGTTGCTGACGATACCCATCTGAATGAAAAAGGGGCAAGGGTAGTCTGTTCCTTGATTATCTCACTCCTGAAAGAGACGTATCCTGAATTTTCCTTTCTTGGTTCACCATAAGCAAATCTGACACGCATGCTTTTCCGAATTATCATTTTCCTCTAGGATGGAGCAAAGATAAGAAAAGAGGAGTTGGCAGTTTGGAATCCAAAGCAATTGTACTCAACCCAAAAGACAACGTGGCAACCTGTATACGAGGCGCCAGAGCAGGGCAGCGTGTCTCTTGTCTGGGAATTTGTGAGCAAATCGTTGACTGTGTCCAGGATGTTCCTCCTTATCATAAGATAGCCCTGTATGCTATCTCCAAGGGAGACCCTGTCTATAAATACGGGGAAGTCATTGGTTTGGCTACAGAAGATATCAGGCAAGGGGCTTGGGTGTCAGATGCCAATATCCGAGGTGCCAGCAGGAATTACGAGACTGAACTACTTTGAATTAAGGTGAAGAGATGGAATTTTTGGGATATAAGCGAGCCGAGGGCAGGGCAGGAGTACGTAACCATGTCTTGATCCTTCCCACCTGTGGATGCAGCAGTGAGACTGCCCGTATTGTGGCAAGCCAAGTACAGGGAAGCATCAATGTAATCATCAATACCGGCTGTGCTGATGTAGAGGCAAATACTGAGCTGACCCAGCGTGTTCTCACCGGTTTTGCGCTTCATCCGAATGTATACGCTGTAGTCATTATTGGACTTGGCTGTGAGACGGTAGGACATGAAGAACTTCTTAAAAAACTGGAGATAGAGACAAGTAAACCAATTGTCTCTTTCGGCATTCAGGAGCAAGGTGGCACAGCAAGGACCATTGCAAAAGCCGTCACTGCGGCGAGGGCTCTTGTCAGCGAAGCCAGTTCTCAATCCCGTGTTCCCTGTCCCATCAGTGACTTGCTTCTCGGTCTTGAGTGTGGTGGTAGTGACGCCACCAGCGGCATTGCAGCCAATCCCGCACTTGGTGAAGTCTGTGACACGTTGATTGACCTGGGAGCTTCAACGATGCTCTCGGAGACCATTGAGTTCATCGGAGCAGAGCATATTCTTGCAAATCGAGCCATCAATAAGGAAGTACACAACCAAATTATCCAGATTTGTCGAGCTTATGAGGAACACCTAGCTGCTGCCGGTCAGGATTGCCGAGCTGGACAACCTACCCCTGGTAATAAAGAAGGTGGTCTCTCTACTTTGGAAGAGAAAAGCCTTGGGTGCATCAAGAAGGGCGGAACACGTCCTATCGTGGAAGTACTGCAGGAAGGGGTTCGGCCAACAAAGAGCGGCTCCCTGATCATGGATACCCCGGGTTATGATGTAGCATCGGTAACCATGATGGTTGCAGGTGGTTGCCAGCTGGTTGCCTTCACTACCGGACGTGGAACCCCAACCGGCATTGCCTTGGCTCCCGTACTCAAGATCACCGGAAACCGAGAGACCTACCATCATATGGAAGACAACATGGATGTCGATGTGAGTGGTATTACCGAAGGTGAATACTCAATCTCTGGGGGTGCTGAGCGGATATTCAGTGCAATAGTCGAGAGTGCAAACGGCAGAATGACCAAAGCTGAAGTCTATGGATTCAGCGATATCTGTATCGATCATATCTGCCGTTTCGTGTGATACAATGCCTCTTTCACTGATCAGAATACTCGTATAGTTATGCTCTTCAAAGCAAGAGGAGCTTTTTCTGGTCCCCCAGGGGGAAGCAGGAATACATCGACAATATGAAAGCCGGGAGTCAGTACTGAGCCAGGTATCATGGTCTCAAAGGGAGATCTAAGGTTTCTGCTGTTCTCTCCTCCCACAATTTCACCTTGGTGTCGTAGAGCTAGGTTAACTCCATAGTGTGCAGTAGCTTCATCATTGAAGGTAATTATAAGTGGAATTGATTCCCCTTGTGCTGAATTAAGGGATGTCGATGATGGAGCAACCAACTTCAAGTCCCAATCAACACCAGTGGCGTCGAAGGGTTCAACCGTGACTTTGAATGCAATAGTATCTAAGGGTATGTCCCCTGGCTCCATCAGGCTATAGGAGAAGGTATGCTCTCCTACCGATAGTTCATCCGAAGAAATCCAGTCATAGTAGGGTGAAGAGAGCCCCGAGGAGTCATAACTCATCCCATAGAATTCATCGTTAAGCTGGGTGAGCATCCAAGCTCCCACCTGGTTTGCTGCGTAGGCATCGAATTCCAGGGCAACGGATATACCTTCTCCTTCTATAATCTGGAAGGAGTCTTCCTCAGGCTCTACCCTGGTGAGAGTCCAATCAACAGTGCTTGGATCAAAGGGAGGTCCTTCTTCAACAATTTCTTCTCCCAGTGGGATACTGTAACTGTACTCAAGAGACAGGATTTCTCCTTGCCCATGAGTCCTGACAATAAAACCCATACCCTCTCCAAACCATTCTTGTCGGATGAAGAGCCAAGTATTTCCTTGTAATGTATGGTATTTTTCTGGAGCATTGTCATCAAGCAGTATATCCAAGGCTTGTTCAAACAGAGAGGCTTGTTCACTACCAGAAAGAGTGAATGATGGATTCATATCCTCAATGACTACAAGTTCTGCCAAGGCTGCTTCGATGCTTCCAAACAGGTAGACCTCTTCTTCGGTTTTAAAGGCATAGATGGTTAGTGTCGATGTGTACTCATACCCGTCAGCATCCATCTCCTTTGTCGTAATCCAAGCCTTGGTCCAGGTTCCTTTCCATATCTGTGGGAGGATGGAGTTCTCAAGAGATTGCGCCTCAAGTGTGTAGGATAGATCCTCACTAAGGGTCTGCTCCATGGAGTGCATTATTGATTCCGTCGTCTGGCATTGTTCATACTGGTCGACATCGTGCAGGGGAGTCATGCTTCCGCGTAGTTCAGGAAGTTCCATTTGAAGATCATAATCATGGGTAACTGAAGCGATATGTCCGGACTCATCGGTCTCGATAATCCATACCTCAATGTCACCAAAAAAATCATCGCGTACGAAATACCATGTGTTGCCAATGTTGCTGTATCCTTCGGAGAAATAGTTGCCATCAACGAGATAGAGGAATGACTGGAACAGTTCAGCATCCTCATCAGATTGCAGCAGGTACGATGGATGTAGTGAATCAATGAAATATTCAGAAGTAAGGTACGCTTCAGCATTCCTGAAGGAGTGAATGGAATTTCCTTCTGGTACAAACAATGCAGATGATTCTACAGCAATGCTTCCATCGTACAGTTGTATAGCTAGAGAGCCTTCAAACACTGTTGCAGAAGATATTTCCTGAAAAACAGGTCCAGGGAAGGCCATATCATAGTAACTGGTTTTTGAGGACTCAATGGCAGATTCTACCATCTCCAAAGCCCCAGCTGATAGGCTAGCCGTCAGGATAATGAAAATAAAAAAAAGAAATCCTTGTCTACAGTGTTTCATGTTTACACTCCATGTTAATTGCATCATGCATGTTTGTGCATCGATCAATCAGTTTCAAGATGAGTAGTTGTAGAAGTTTTTGAATTACTGACTCTGAGTGTACAGGAGGTTTCTGTACAACACGAGTTTTCTACCACGGCATGGAATAAAATCCTGCAAAAATACCGTTTTTTATTCTATCTTCTACTTGTCATATGAAAAGCATGAAAAGTGATAATTGTTGCTTTCCAATAAAGGGAAGCTGTCCTATCATGGAGATATCATACACCTTAAGCACCAAGGAGTGCTTCGAGGAAAAGGTAAGGAGAGACCTGGATGCATATCGTACTACTGTCTGGAGGATCGGGAAAACGGCTTTGGCCACTTTCAAATGAGGTGCGATCAAAGCAATTCATCAAATTCTTCAAGAAAGAAGATGGTAGCTATGAATCCATGGTACAGCGGGTTCATCGACAGATCAGGAAGGTAGACCCAAACGCAACCATTACCATTGCAACATCCAAGACACAAGTTTCAGCAATCCATAACCAGATTGGGAGGGATGTCGGTATTTCCGTCGAACCCTACCGTCGTGATACCTTTCCTGCCATTGCGCTTGCTGCTGCCTATATGCACGACCTGCAAAATGTAGGGGAGGGAGAAGCTGTGGTTGTCTGCCCTGTAGACCCGTTCGTGGACGATGCGTATTTCTCCATGCTTGAGAAAGTGGGTAAGCAAGCAGAGAAGGGTGAGTCAAACTTGGTTCTCTTGGGTATTGAGCCTACCTATCCAAGTGAGAAGTATGGGTACATCATTCCCTCTGATGGCAATTATGTAAGCAAGGTCTCTACCTTCAAGGAAAAACCAGATGCTGCAACCGCAAAGACCTATATCTCCTCTGGGGCTCTCTGGAACGCAGGGGTCTTCGCGTTCCGCTTGGGCTACCTGTTGGAAACAGCCCATAGGCTCATTGATTTTACTGATTATCATGATTTGTTCGCAAAGTACGAAACTCTTCCCAAAATCAGCTTTGACTATGCTGTGGTTGAGAAGGAATTGGAAATTCAGGTGATGCGGTATGAAGGTATGTGGAAGGATCTCGGTACATGGAACACGCTCAGTGAATCCATGAGCGAGTCTGTTGTTGGAATCGGTGAGATGGACGATACTTGCACTGATGTGCAAATCATCAATGAGCTTGACATCCCCATTCTTGCAATGGGTCTGCATGATGTCATTATCTGTGCCGGTGCAGAAGGTGTGCTTGTCTCAGATAAGGAGCGCTCGAGCCAAATCAAGCAGTATGTGGAATCATTCAAGCAACCGATCATGTTTACAGAGAAATCCTGGGGAAGCTTCCATATCCTTGATGTCGGGAAGGAGAGTCTTACCATCAAGGTAATACTCCAGGCAGGGAAGCAAATGCACTACCATAGTCATGCACAACGTGATGAGGTGTGGACTGTCATTGGGGGGAAAGGGATTGTCGTTCTGGACGGAGAGAAGAGAACAGTAAAAGCTTCAGATGTAATCTTCATCAAGAGTGGAGTCAAGCATACCATCATTGCCGAGACGGAACTCGAACTTATTGAGGTCCAACACGGGAAAACCATCACGGTAGATGATAAGGAAATGTTTCAGTATCCCTAGAAGGCACGAACAGCTCGTACGACCAATAATTCTTCTTTTTCGACTTTACCTTGTACTCCATTGGAAAACCCTTGAGCCCAGGCTCGTTCCCCATCATAGGAGGAGGAGCTCCAGTAGGCGAAGCCCTCTCCACGGAAGGTGTCCCTATTGGTCCTTGCAAGGGAAGAGAACAAGAGGGAGAGTTCATCCTTTGAAGGAAGGAACCAGTCGGTATATCCATCGACCACGAGCGTATTGCAGTAACTGGCAGCTGTTTCGATCAATGCAGGGTCCTGTTCCAGGATGCCTTGCATGTTGGCATCTCCACTCCCGATATCGGTACTGGTATCCACCATAAGACCGGTCGTTCCCCACCTTGCCAACATCTCCGTTTCTGCTGGGGCTGCTTCCATGTATTGCCAACCACCAGAGGTCTCTCCCTTATCAAAGAACACTAATCCTCCAGCTGGTCCCTGGCTGCCTACGGCATAAGCCTCTTTCTCCGGGATATTGGTTTCAGTGGTAGTGCATCCAGATAATACAAGTGTGAGACCAACCACGAAAAATACTACTGCGAGGCCTGTCCATCTGTCTCTTTGCATGCTAGACCCCATCCTGGGACGGTTTTTCATCGTTGTAAAGTATATCTGAATAGATCATATATCCTCCACGTTCCCGGTCCTTGACTGCATAAGTAGCAATCTCTGCTCGTTTGATAAGCGTATTGATGTCATCACCATGTTCCGGATAGAGACTGATGCCCAAGCTTGCCGATACTTCAATGGTGGTATTTGGTAACTCAAAGGGAGTGGCAAAGGCCGTCTGGATCTTTTTTGCAACCGCCAAGGCATCTCTTCTCATACGGATACCATTGAGCAACACGATAAACTTATCGCTTCCCAGGCGGCTGACCAAATCGCTTTTTCTCAGCTGTTCTTTCACACGGGAGGCTACAATCTGGAGAACCTTGTCACCCATCTTGAACCCGTGATTCTCATTGATTGTCGTGAAATGATCAATATCGATGACCAGAAAGGCAACTAAATCATCGGAGTAACGGGCTTGGCTGACGGTTAACTTCGCTTGATCATGGAAGAAATTTCGGTTGGGAAGGCCGGTAAGGATATCTTGGGTTGCCAAGAATGCCAGCTTATCCTCTAATCGTTTCTGTGCTGAGATATCCTCAGCTGAGCCATCATAGAAACACACTTCTTCATCTTCATTGTATACCGTGCGAACGGTGTCCCGGATCCAGATGGTCTGCCCGTCATATCGCTCAACTTCAAAGACCAAGCCGTGGATGTTCTCATCCCGCTCTATGATCTCCTGCCAAGTTTTCAACTCTTCCTGATCTACAAACATGGAAAAGTAGTTGTCAGATTCCATGACTTCAATGCTTGGGGCCTTGAAAATATTGGCCAGAGTCTGGTTGAGTTCGACAAACTCACCAGTTGGTTTGATGCGATACAGTCCGGAAGGTACACTGTCAAACAGTGAAGTGCTTGCAAGACTTCCTCCATTAGTTGCACGCTTCCGTAGTGGTTTCGCTCCAGTATGCAACGAGCATTTCTCCAACTCACGGAGAATGCGTACATGGGCTTCCATTGGGTTTTCCAGGGAGATTGTAGGAGAATCGGGAGGAAATTCCTTCTCACTGACCAAAATGATGTCATCGATTGAACCGATATCCTTGAGAATTTTGATCATATTCTCGATGGAGTAATAATCTTCTAGGTCGTTGGAGAGGATGGCTACATCAAAGCGTTGCCGCTTGACGGTGGATAGTGCATCCACCATGGTATCGACATGGGTCACATGTTCAATTTGACTCTTGAGGTAATTTGCCAATAATTCCTTGGAGCCTGTAGCTTCCAGAACCATAATTACACGAATTGAGTCAAGCATAGATGTTCCCCCGTTTGGCTCATTATCCCCTCCCCGTTGCCATTCTGTCAACGACGGATGGATAAATCAGTGGTAAAATGGCAATCCCTACCCTATACTCAAGCTATGGAAACCCCTATGCATATCATCCACGTCCCCAGGCGCTTTGTTCTGAATGAATGGGGAGGTACAGAAACCTTCATCACCGAGGTATCCACCCGTTTATTGGCACGTGGTTTGCCTACAGAGATTTTAACCACCAAGGCACTGAATACCAAGAAGCTCGAAGTATTCAGAGGAATACCTATTAGACGCTGTTCTTATTTCTATCCATATCTTGGCTTGAGTCGAGAAGATGTCTTGCAGCTGGATCGCAAGGCTGGCAACCTTTTCTCTTGGTCTTTACTGGCCAGGCTGCTGATCAAGAAACGCCCACCAGCTATACTTCACCTCCACACAGGAAAAAGACTTGGTGGTATTGTACGTCTTTCTGCGAAAATCAGACATATCCCCTACATTGTTTCCCTTCATGGTGGGTATTTTGCAGTTCCTTCCTCAGAGAGAAAGACTTGGACCGACCCGACCAAGCATGCGATTGAGTGGGGAAAGGCCCTTGGTTTGCTTGTTGGCTCCAGAAGGGTGTTGGATGATGCCGCTGCCATTCTCTGTGTCGGATGGGAAGAGTATGAGGTAATGCATGAGCAGTACCCGAATAAACAGGTTCACTATTTTCCCAATGGTGTCGACCTCGATCGTTTTGCAAATGGGAGGGGCAAGGAGTTCAGACAAACGTATGGGATTGCTGAGGACGCTTTCCTCCTCTTGACCGTAGCCCGGGTAGATGAGCAGAAGAACCAGCTTGCCCTGGTTACGCAACTTCCACACATACTGCAGAAAGTACCAAAGGCCCATGTACTGATGATCGGGCCCCCTACCAATCCTGCGTATCGATCCAAGGTAGTGAAGCAGGTCGAAGAACTGGAGCTTCAGGAGCACGTGACACTGCTTGATGGATTCTCTTATGGAGACTCCCTCTTGGTGGATGCCTACCACAGTGCAGACTGTTTTGTACTGCCTTCATTGCATGAGCCATTTGGCATGGTTGTATTGGAAGCCTGGGCAAGTGGACTTGCTGTGGTTGCAAGTCATGTTGGAGGGCTCAAACGTTTGGTGGAGGATGGGTATAACGGTCTAGCAATGGACGGACAAGCCGAAGCCAACGGGCCAAACAGCCTTGCCAGCTGTGTGATCAGGCTCGCTGAGTCAGAGGAACTACGGAATAAATTAGCTTCCAATGGACTGCAAACCGCCAAAGAGCATTATGGGTGGGATCATATCACTGATGAGTTGATTTCTCTCTACAGGAGTGTGTATGCAGATACTCTTCGTTAACACAACCTTCGGCTATGTCGGAGGTGTTGAGCAACATATCATCCTGGCCTGTGATGGACTTCGTCTGAGAGGCTATAGTTGCAGCATTGCATACCTGTATGCTTCAGGCAGGGCGACCAGCGAGTTCGCCAGCCACTTCAATGCCTCCTACTCCTTGCAGACCTTTACCTGGAAGGAGGTGCTTGATAGGGACCGACCTGACTGTATCTACATCCATAAGTGGGACTCCATCCTACCAATCCTTTCGGCCGTAGGGGGGAGGATTCCTCTCATGCGTATGTTTCATGACCATGATATCTACTGCCCGAGGCGGCATAAATATCTTTCCTTCTCCAGAAAGATCTGTACATATAAAGCAGGACTTGCTTGTTATCTTGACCTTGCGTTTCTTGAGCGAAAACAGGGAAAGATAGCCTATGCCCCCATTCTTCCAAAGCTACGTGAATTAGCACGCAATCGAACATTGGATTGTGTGGTGGTAGGGAGCTCCTATATGCGCAAGGAGCTTTTACGAAATGGGTTTTCTTCTGACTCCATCAAGGTGATTCCTCCCTCTGTAAGTGATTTTGAGAAATCTCCAGTACCCCTTACTGATAATGGGGGTATTCTTTATGTAGGACAACTGGTACGAGGTAAGGGCGTGGACACATTATTGAGAGCCTTTGCCTTGATTCATAGTGCGCTTACACTTACCATTGTGGGTGCTGGTAATGATGAGGAGTTCCTTCATTCTCTCTCCGTTGAGCTGGGTCTTTCCCAACGTGTACAGTTCCTGGGTTGGGTGGATCATAACCAGCTTGGAGAGCTGTATGATGAGGCGGGGATGGTTGTTGTTCCCTCCAGATGGCCTGAGCCGTTTGGTATGGTTGGATTGGAAGCCCTGTTGCGCCAACGTCCTGTAATAGCTTCAGAGGTTGGGGGAATCCCCGATTGGTTGGAAGATGGAGAGACAGGCCTGCTTTTCCCTGTGAATGATGAGGCAGCTCTTGCTCGTGCAATAGATAGGCTTGCAGAAGATCTTGATCTCGCCAGAGAATTGGGCAGGAGAGGAAGAGAGTACGTGCTTAGGCAGTTTTCCTTCGAGACATTCATAACAAATCTTGTAGACCTTATACAGGAGAGGATTACACAATGTTCATAGGTATTCCAACATTTGGAACTGACCATGGAAAATCAGGAATTGGTAGCTATCTACGTGAGCTCCTTGTGCGCTTTGATGCCTTACAAGAGGATAGTGGATACACTTTTGAATTGATTGGGCCTAAAGAGGACGCTGATTTCTATCTTAAAGGGTTATTACATATTAGATGGTTCTCTGTGGAAGATGCCGATAGGAATCCCATTCATAACTTTTTCTGGAATCAGATGAAGTTCCCCTCCTTGGTGCGTCAACGTGGGTATGATCTTGTTTTCTTTCCTGCTGCAAACCGCCGCCTCAGTGGTCGGCTCAACTGCCCGACTGTGGGGACCGTACACGACCTTGCGGTATTGCACATCAAGGAGAAGTACGATTTTATCCATTCCTTTTTCAATCGCAAGATGCTTCCTCACCTGATTAGGCGTCTTGACCATGTCCTGACCGTGAGTGAGTTCTCCAAGCATGACATCACGCATTTTGTAGCCGTGCAGGATGAAAAGATTACCGTAACCCACCTCGCTGCAGACCAGAGTAGGTTCAAGCCCCCTACAGATTTGCTGGCTGTACGAGATGATATTGCAAAGCGATTTGGCTTTGACCAGCCATATCTTCTTTATATCTCCCGGCTCGAGCATCCAGGAAAGAATCATGTCAACCTGATCAAGGCCTTCTCCTTGGCAAGGGATACCATGGAAAAACCTTTCTTGTTGGTGCTGCCAGGTCCTGACAAGGAACGGGCCGAAGAGATACACGAAGAAGCGGCACGTTCAGCGTATGCCCAAGATATCCGTTTCCCAGGCTTTGTCGATTGGGCTGATATTCCTCTATTGTATCAAGGTGCCTCCTTATTTGTCCTTCCTTCCCGATTTGAAGGATTTGGCCTTCCCGTCCTGGAGGCAATGGCTTCGGCAACCCCTGTGGTGACCAGCGATGCCGCATCATTGGTCGAGATTGGTGGACCACAAACCCCACGCTTCCATCCTGATGATTACCAAGGTCTGGCAGCCCTTCTGGTGGACTTGCTCCAAGACAAGCAGAGACAGGAGTCCCTGGTTAAGGAGAATCTTGCCTGGGCAGCTGCCTTTTCTTGGGAGCGAACAACAGAACAAACCCTCCAGTCATTTCAAACCACGTATTCTACCTATGAGAGGAGGCAATGAGTATGCCGTTTGTTATCCTTGTGGATAGTCCTATCCTAGAGCGTTGCTCACAGTTTGCTGAAAAACTTGCTGAACAGCTTGGAGAAGCCAAGCTGATTGATATTTCTTCTTCTCCACAGGATATGTTGCCAGTGTCGATCGAGGATGAAGAAGTCCATTTTCTCCTTCTCTATGCAGAAAATGCCCTTATCGTGGAGCAATGGAGAAGCAAGGTTGATCTGAAGATTTATCTTGATGTATCGAAAGTGGATATTACTGTTTCAGTTTTTGGGGCACTGCAAGAGAGAAGGGGAGGAGTTAAATCACTCTCCCAAGAGGTACAGGAGATTCTCAAGGAGAAGACTGGAGAGGGTAAGCCGTCGGGGGAGTTGTCTTGTAATTTGGCCGATATTACCATTGAAGCCGAAGAGATACTGGATGAGGCTGCTGTTTTTGTTGCAGGTTATATTACCCGTATCGATCCGAAGACCAGCAGAGCGTTCCTTGACGCTTCCAAGAGACGGGCACGACTTGACCAGATGATTCGCCAATACCAGCATGCAACGATGACAAGCCAAAAGGCAAAGATTAAACGACAACTGTGGTTGTTCTTGGTAAAAGCAACACTTGTATTCAAACGTTTGATGGATATTGTTCTTGCCCTCACTGCATTGGTGTTGCTCTCCCCCTTATTTCTTATCGTTGCTTTCTTGATCAAGGTAAACGATCGGGGACCGGTGTTCTACGTACAGAAGCGGGTTGGTTTGCATGGAGAGGAATTTCCATTCCCAAAGTTTCGTTCCATGGTACTGAACGCCGATGCCTTGAAGGACACCCTGTTGCAACAGGCTGATCGTGCAGGGGATATTACGTTCAAGATGAAAAAAGATCCAAGGGTTACCCCCATTGGACGGTTCATCCGGCGATTCAGTATTGATGAGCTGCCTCAGCTGTGGTGTGTGCTGATCGGGGACATGTCTATCGTAGGGCCTCGTCCCCCTGTTCCCAGGGAGGTGGCCCTCTATACCCAGGAAGACAGACGGAGGCTTGAGGTGAAGCCTGGTCTGACAGGAATATGGCAGGTAAGTGGACGTTCTGAGATAGGATTCAAGCAGCAAGTAGAATTGGATGTACTCTATATAGAGAGCCACGGGTTCTGGTTGGATCTGAAGTTGATACTCAAGACAATACCAGCGGTATTGACCGGAAAAGGGGCGTACTAAGAGGATGAGCAAAGATCTGGAACTTCTTGGACTGAACATTGCCAACATCACCAAGGAAGAGGCTCTCGATCGCATTGATGCGATAACTGAGGGGTTGCATACCATGCACTTTGTGAATGCCCATTGTATCAACGTGGCTGCCAAGGATGCAGAGTATCATACAATCCTGGGCAAAGCTGATGCTCTTTTTGCAGATGGTTCGGGTATTCGCCTTGCCGGTTCAACTCTTGGATGTCCCATTGTCGATAATGTGAATGGAACTGATCTGTTTCCACTTCTGTGTTCCCGATTTGCCAATACAGGCAAGCGAATATTTCTCTTAGGTTCTGCTCCCGGGGTTACCGAGAAGGCTGCCCGTTGGGCAGAGGAATATACAGGCTCTTCCATCATTGCTGGGACGTATCATGGCTATTTTAAGCCAGGAGAGGAAGAAGAGGCAGTAATCGAGGCAATCAATGTAAGTGGTGCAGATCTCCTGCTTGTTGCATTGGGAGTTCCTCGTCAGGAGAAATGGATAGATGCAGTTCAGCCCAAGCTCCAGGTCCCCCTCTGCATGGGTGTAGGGGCCCTGTTCGACTTCTACTCAGGGACTGTGAGCCGCGCACCACGTTGGATGCGGAAAATTGGTATGGAATGGGTCTGGCGTCTGCTCTTGGAACCCGGTAGAATGTGGCGCAGATATGTAGTTGGAAATATTGTGTTTATCGTCCGCCTCATGATGTTGAGAATCAGGCAAGAAAAAAGGAGTGGATGAAACAATGAATGTAGTCTGTGATTTTACAGATTCTCCTTCACTTTACAGATCGGGGGGTGGTATTGATACCCTGACCTGTTTTCTCCCAGTTATGGGGAAACCATTCCTCCATCATCTCCTCGGATATATTGCTCGTCTTGGTGCGAAAACCCTGGCTATCTACCTCTCAGATGACGCCGAGAAATTCGAGCAGTTTATCGGAGATGGCGAGCGGTGGGGTATTGCCGTTACCTATCATTTGGTTAAGCGTGATGTATCGGTACAGGAGCGGGTAAAAAAATCCTCTCCATTTCCCAGTGATGAGCCTGTTCTCTGGTGCAATACACGCTACCTTCCTTGCTTGAAAGAGACCCATCTCAAGGATTCTGCAAAATTTCTCACTCTTGAGGATGATGATACTGGCTGGTTTTACAGCAAGGAGACAGATTCATCGTCGCTTTCTTCCCTCCAGCTTGAATCGCTTTGTGTTGCCAATCCCAGAGCCTATTTGAAGACAGTGGAGAATGTCCTGACCAGAAAAGGCGGGACCTTGATAGTAATGGGTAAGGAGCTACGAGAAGGTGTCTGGGTAGGAGCGGGAACCAAGATACATCCATCTTGCACGATTATTGCCCCTGTATACATCGGTAGCCAAGTCAATCTTGGGGAGAATACGGTAATTGGTCCACGTTGTGAGATTGGGGACGGGTGTATCATTGATGACGGTAGCAGTGTTATTGAATCTTCAGTACTCAGTGGCAGCTATGTCGGAAAAAACTTGGAAGTGCGACGTTGTGTCGTCAATCAGAACACCATTTTAAATGTTGCTCTGGACAGTACCTATGTAGCCAGTGATGCAATTCTGACATCCTCGGTTGAACAGGAAGAACGTTCACAGAACCTGCTCAGGGTGAGTGTAGCTTCTCGCATAATTGCGTTTTTCCTCGCACTTCTTACCTCCCCGATACTGTTGGTATTACTTGGAATCAATCGGTTTGTGCACCGTCGAAAGCGTGAGAAAATCTCAGTTTTGGCGATTCCACAAATCGATGAAGAAAAGAAGAGAACCATTACCATCTCTACCCTCCGCAGACGTTCCGAGAAAAATGGAGGTATCAGGTGGCACGCCAGGTGGATATTCCTGCTTGGGCTCTGGCAAGTGGTGCTGGGAAAAGCACGCTTTTGCGGGGTTCCGTTTCGGACTACCGAGGATTTCGAGAAGCTATCCAAGGAATGGCAACAGCTCTACCTCTCCAGCAAGCCAGGTATCATTACTGAGGCCGACATCCTCTACGAAGAGTATCCTGAGGAGGAGATGCTCTTCTCCTCAGAAATGTATTACCATGTTGTCGATTCATTTTCTTATAATGCGAAGCTGATAGCCCGCTATATCAAAGGTCTGTTCAGGTAAATCAGTTACAGGTTTTCCAGACACGCAAGAAGGATTCAACCTTCTCCTGCCATGTCTTGTTGTCTGTATTTCCTTCAAAGAGAAGGATTCCCAGCATGCCATACAGCCGTTCTCGTGGATAGCGCCAGGAGAGTTTTCCCAACCTCGCTTGCTTTGCCAGGTTCCTTGCCAACAAGGGGGGTGTGTGTTGCAGTGGTTCCCGG
This sequence comes from uncultured Sphaerochaeta sp., assembly GCF_963666015.1. Classification (NCBI taxonomy): domain Bacteria; kingdom Pseudomonadati; phylum Spirochaetota; class Spirochaetia; order Spirochaetales; family Sphaerochaetaceae; genus Sphaerochaeta; species uncultured Sphaerochaeta sp. The sequence goes on from NZ_OY762555.1 coordinate 2,565,872, forward strand.
ATAAAGCCATCTTTTGCATAGGCATATATATCTTTCCAGCTCCTATTGGTTCGCTCCTGCTCTGTTTGCAGGAAGACCTGTACCCAGAGGTCTGCCATTTTCTGGATCTCTTCCTTTGATGGCTCACTGTAGGAATCGTCTGGTTGCACCTTGAAGTCAGATGCATGCTGATAGAGATCCCTAATCTGGGGAGAGGGGAGCTGGGAAAGAAGCATAATCTGTTCTCTTCGGCAGACGAGCGGTGGCTTATACACAGAAGCGGAAATAAGAAGAGCATCCCCCAAGGCGAGTGCACACTTCTGGTAATTTCGACGGATGAAGTCCGGATCCTCACTTCGCTTCACTTGAGTCTCTTTCATCGCCTGCAGGAGTCCTGAGCCACGATTCAGAAGGAGTCTTGCCGCTTCCCTCTTCGGAAGGGGCTGCATCATCGACTTGCTCATCGCCTTCTTGAGTATATCAGTCTCACCATAGATGACCTTGTGCCCATCGAGAAGGTCTTGCCACATGAGGGTATGGGGGAGTTTTGCTAGGCTTGTATAAGGAAGTGGCTTTCCGATATCTACATCAATACCCAGCTGTTGTTCATACGCTTTACGAACATCATGTACAGCCTGGGGAATATTCATTGCTTGGTCAGTGACCACAAAGAGGTCGAAGTCATTGTATGGACGCTCTTCTCCCTCATGCACTACACATGCCCCTTCCCCTCTTCCATACCCACCACCAAGAATTACGGCAAGGCAGTGTGTTTCAAACCCTTGGGCGATTTGTCCTCCCAAGTTCTTTAGGGTGGTACCCAGAAATGTCTCGAAGATATCTGATCCCGCGTAGGAGTACCGTTCATTATTCTGCATGGGATTCTCCTTCCCTCAGTCCTTGTAAAAATCCTTTTCTTCGACCACGCAACTGGGAGAACCTCAGTATTGGCGAGCGAATCATAAGAGATGGATGGCCTTTCTGTATCGCATAGACATAGTCGCTCTTGATCTGACGGAGAAATGGGAGCAGGGAGTAGCGCAGGAAGGATTTTTCCCATGCCTTCCAGGTGAAAATTTGGGCCTCAGCTCTCCCTTCTCCTTGGTGACGTTTATAGAACTGGGACGGGGTGTAGTTATGGGAATGATACACCTGGGAGTCTTTTGTATAGGTGATGAGCCATCCTTCTTGTCTTGCTCTCCATGTCCAATCAATATCTTCTGAGTAGGTGATATCTGTCCTGAATGGTATGCTCTCCCACACTGATCTTCTTATTGCGGAGCTGGCCATTGAGAAGCAGTGTCTCCATGCTTTTTGTCTTTCTCCATCTCCAAACGTGTCCTCGGTATCTTTTGCGAAAAGAGGTTTGCAGTCAGGTCTTGGCACCTGTCTACCGAAGACAGCTGCCACACCCTCGCTGAATCCTGAGAGCAAAAATTCCAACCAGAATTCGTTCACAGGTGTGCAATCGGAGTTGAGGAATACTATAAAAGGTTGCAATTGATCAACTTCCTTCATCGCACGGTTAAGCACCTCCCCTGGGATATACGTACCGGCAGGAACATGATGTACCGTTACATTCTGTGAGGTCAGATAGTCCAGGGTACCATCACTTGAGTCATTGTCAAAGATATGTACTGCAACATCAAGAGTCTGGGAAAATACCATGGTAAGTGTCTGTTTTAGGTAGGACAGGTCATTATGACTACGGATGATTACTGGGATTGCTCTTGATTCAGACATCGGTCAATTTCCTCTTTCATGATGGTATATAAATCATCCAAGCGTTTTGGTTTTGGCTCGACTTGGACGTTTGAGGCATAGGAAGCTACCGATGCATGGTGCTCTATGGCATATCCGTGCATCCCTTTCAAAGGCCTTTCTCCCATATGACTTGGCACCAAGAGAACCCCAGGGTTCAACAGGTAGAAAGCATCCCCATAGCGCTTGTCAGGAAAATTGATGCCGTAACGGTTCATTGTCTCCTGATCAAGAAAAGAACCACAATCAAGCGAGTCCAGTGATTTCCTGATTATCTTCTCAGCATGGGGTTTGAGGTACCAGAAGCGGGCCATTGTTGAGTCATAGACGGCCGCATAGTCCTCACCAAACACCAAGCCTGTATTTGTAATATACGGCATGAGATCACAGGTGCTCTCGATATCCGTCATTCCATGGTCCGAGAAGAGGTGAATTCGTACCTCTTCATACTGTTCATGGGCAGTGGAAAGCAAAGTTCGCAGCTGCTCTTCATACCATTTGATTTTTTCTACAACCGGTCTTGCTTGTGACCCATATTGATGAAGGATTGCATCCATGCTAGCCATATAAAGGTATGCGAATTGCACATTCCTCTTTGGGTCAGTCAGCGACTGGGTGAGTGCATTAAGGTTGTCTGTCTCACTTGCTCTCCAGTCTGAGAGGAAAAAATCCAGTTGGTTGTCCCTGGCATAATCCATGATGGTATCGCTGCCGCTGTTAATACCTCCCTTTTGGTAGAGGTCCTTCTTCTCTGTATAGTCGAAGGAAGGGAGCAACTTGAACGGCATATTGTAAATATTGAAATAGCCCGTATACCCGAGACGAAGGCGAAGGATACGGCTTGCTATGTTGCGTACCCTGCCTCGGCTGGATAAGGATTTCGGGACCAGACGCATCAGCTGTATAAACAGGCAGCGTTTGAATGGGGAGTTCTCTGGGTCGTAGGCGAAAAAAGAAAAGTGGCCATGATCTCGTGGCAACAACCCTGTGAGAATGGTAGGGTCACAGGTAGAACTGTATCCGAAGATGGTGTCCAGTGGTTGCTTATGGGCCAGTACATCATCCAAAAAAGGATGTGTTTTCATCAGATCCCACCCGAAAGCATCGATAAAGACACAGAGGCTGACTGATTTCTTTTTCAACCCTTGCCTCCCTAGGAAGAGAATGAGGCCAGAGCTTCCTCACGTGAGTTGTAGACTTCCATAATCTGATGTAATCGTACAAGTTCGAACAAAACCCGTACCGGCTTGGTGACGTTGCAAAGCTTCAGTTCACCCTCTTTCTGATTGAGTCTTTTAAGTGCAAAGAGGAGGACGCCCAAACCTGTGCTGTCAATAAATGTTACCGAAGTGAGATCAATAACCATGGTTTTCGTCTCATCAAGATGTCCTTCCAAAGCAGCTTTGAACTCTTTCGCGTTCGCTGCGGTGAGTGTGGTGATTTCCGGTATCAGCACTAAGGCTTGCGGTTCCTGGATAGTTTGCATAGAAATTCCTCCATCTGTATCAGCTAGTTGTCTACCACTATCATAAGCCAGATTAGAGAAAACATACAGACCTTACTATTTGCTTTCTTTAGATAGTCACTCTATAGTGATGCTATGGGTTTGAGACGAATTACACTTACCGTTATCCTGCTGGTATCTGTCCCGGTTTTGTTGTGTGCAATGCCTTCAATTGAACGGCTTTTCTCTGTAAGAGAGCATAGGGAATTTAAAGAGGCAGTATTGTCGGTGCATATGGCGAGTGAACAGGTAGTGGTAGTCGGTTTCACCGATTCCTATCACCCTGATTCTCTCCCCTCCAACCCGCTTGTCTCCGTTCCCTCTGATTGGCTCATCAATGACCAGCATCCAACTTCTGTCTACCACGCTGCACGGGCGGTAAATGAACTTCCCAAACAGGGCAATACTTATCCCGTTGAGGTAGGATATTTCCTCTATCTCGAGCTTGACGAGCCATTGGAGAATCACAAACGGTATGAGATAAAAAGTCCGTTTGGCTCTCACTCTTTCGTATTTGATGATAGCGTCATTTTCAATGAGTCCATCAAGGTGAATCAGGTTGGCTACCATCCTGATAGTACTGTCCGCTACGCCAATCTGGGGGTATTCCTGGGCGATGGTGGGTCGAGAAAAGTGAAAGAGGACCTTCCTTACTCAGTGATCACGGAGGATGGAACGATAGTCCATACAGGTGTTGTCGAGTACAGAGGAGACGACACCAGCTTTGGAGAGGACACCATTACTTCTGGTGAGTATGTCTATCGTCTGGATCTCTCAGAGGTCGAAAGAGGAGGCCCCTATCGTATTCATATTGCTCAGTGGGGAGTTTCGTATCCATTTTTCATCTCCTATGAATCAGTTGACCAGATAGCAACCACAGCCCTCAGGGGATTGTATCACCAACGCTGTGGTACTGCTCTTGAGTTACCATATACTCCCTATGAGCGTGATGCTTGCCACACTGAGGTAGCTCTCACCAAGACTGAATGGGGGCAATCGACCTTCATTGATGTCCCCAAGGGGACGCCGATGCTTCCGATCACTGGTGGTCACCATGATGCAGGGGATTTTGACAGGAGACCCTATCATACTTTGGTACCTATCATGTTGCTCAGCTACCTGGAAGCATTTCCTACTCACTTCTCTGATGGTCAGGCCTCCATTCCTGAGTCAGGCAATGGGTTGCCTGATTTTCTGGATGAAGCCCTCTGGGCAATTCAGGGTTGGGAAGCCCTGCAGATCACCGATCCAATGGATCCTGACTATGGGATGGTTATGGCTGGGACTGAGACATCCTCCCATCCTGAGTATGGTATTGTTCAAGCCGACACCGATAGGCTCACCTATGGAACCTTTGCAGTGGATGAGCAAGTCTCTGCATTCACCGCTGGTATGATGGCCCACGCTTCACGCCTATTGCTGGAATATGGAGAAGTCTGGAAAGCACGCTCTCATCAGTTGTACGAAAGAGCCTTGCTCGCATGGAATGCGCTTGAAGTGGCTCAGCCCACCACCTCAACCATGTATGCTGCTCTCCAGCTCTACCTGACCAGCTCCACGATAGGCGAAGAGCATACTGCCAATGTATTCCACCAGCGATTCCTCCAAGATGCAGAGGCCCTGCTTATCGAGGATGGGTACTGGCCAGAGCAATACCGGCCTGGTAACATCACAGCCACCTGCCATACGTTCCATTTCAGTAGTTACCTGCTTACCGACCAGATGGTTGATGAGGAGCTCTCCACAGCGCTTGAGGAATTGATCTTTCATCAGGCTGAAAAGGGAGGGTATATGGGGTTCGATATGGATACTGCTCTCTATCCGCTCGGGGTGAGTAAGTCCTACGGCTGGGGGGCGGCTACCGCCCAGGGGCGGTATGCCGATGTCCATGCCTTTGCCTATAGGCTCGCAAAGAGCGAAGAGGAGCGGAAGAAGCAGTTTGCAATACTCACACAGTATGCAGACTATGCCTTGGGCCTGAATCCCCTTGGGGTGTCCTTCGTAACAGGGTTGGGCTCAAAACAGCCCAACAGCCCATTGCATCTTGATTCCTGGCGTGCAGTTGAGAGAGGCTTGCCACCGGTTCCTGGCCTTATCTTGTACGGCCCAACCTCTGGACGAAGCGGGGCTGCCTACCAGCTGGCTGTCTCTGATACCCTCTATCCGGTATGGGAAGAACAACCACAGCAGAGGCGATGGGCAGATGGGTGGTCCCTGGTGAACAATAATGAGTTCACCATCTGGGAGACGATGGTCTGGAATATTGCTTTATATGGAGCAGTGAACACCCACCCCGTCAACGGTCGATAATCTTCTTCAGTTTTGCCCGCAAGGTATTACCATGAACTCGCAGGTGGTAGGAGGGTACCATGCTCTTTGTCCATAGCTTCTTGTAATCGAGATACTCACCCCCGAACTCTATCTTCTCGTACTCCTTCTTGTAGGAGTCCTGAATGATTTCCGAAAGTATGGCATTGCCGGGAGACCAGTCTGCATAGTCTCGGTTGTATGCACCAAAGAGCATGTGAACCGACCCGCGATACACAAGGTTCAATTCAAAGGCGATAAGTGTGTGATCACAATATAGTGTGCAGAGATCGAGCAAGCCCTTCTCCAGGAAAACTGTGGCAACCTGTTGATAAAATGACTTCAGGTCCTCCAAGGCATTCTCCTCAGCAAGTGCTTCTGCTTGCCAGCTTGCATCGAAAAGGACAAGTATCGCTTCCATGACAGAGGAAAAACTTTCTTCAGTAAAATCAGCTTTGCTCTGGTATCGGGTGAAATGGTAATCTGGGTATTTCTCCCAGAGTTTTCGGGTATAGCGACGGATTCTCTTTCGGTGTCCCTGGGTACGATCTGAGAGATATTCCACCCAGGTTCCCACCAGTGGGAAGTAGGGTTGTTCATTGAAGACTTCCAGAGAGTGAGGCACTGACTTTGCCTCAAGCATACCAGAAAGTTTTTCAAGCGTTCCGCCTTGTGGGTCGAGTTTGAAGAAATCAAAGGAGTCCACCGGTTTGTTGATGGCCTCACGCAGTGCTACGATTGCTTCTGCGGTGGTTTGCTGGTCGGCTCCAATGAAGGGCGTGATCCTTTGTGAATTGAATTCAATGGTACGTACCACAGTCCGTGGTAGTATCTTGCCTGATTCCTCTGTCATGCGAAAGATTCCCATGCATGCCAAGGTTCCTTCCTGGTCCAGGAAGCGGCAGGGAAGAATTTTTGCATCCTTTGCAAACTGGCTGACACCAATCTTTATCCACTCGAGATGATCGAAGGCGCTGGCAAAAGGAGTTTGTTCCAAAAGGGAGTTCCAATCGGCAGTAAATGCAGCATTCGGTGGCCACACATCAATCTGGGCGGTCAGTTTTTGTCTCTCGTTCTTTGTCATGCTCACCAGCTCCTTTACCGAACTTCCTTGGCAACCATAGTAACATGGATTAGACTGCTTGTATGAAGATTTTGATTGTAACGAATCTGTTTCCTCCCGTTGTCTTGGGTGGGTACGAGATACTGTGTCACCAAGTCGTGGATGCGCTTGAAGATGCCGGCCATACTGTGACTGTACTCACCAGTACGCAGGGGGACCTGCCTTCAACAGACTCCATTATTCGTGAGCTGCATGTCTTCCAGCCATTTGATAAGAAGGTTGAAGGGGCAATGAGGAGAGAGAAGATCAGAGCTGCTCGTCATAATGCACAAAGCATGAAGGATCTCCTTGCAAAATCTTCCTTCGATGTCATATTCATGTGGAGCATGCTCCGTCTCACGCCCTCATGTGCGGAAGTGGCAGAGAGGTCTGGAGTACCAGTGGTCTATACGTTCAATGATGAGCATCCAAGTGGATACCTTCCCGCGCGGTTTTCCCTTTCCCCGCGTGCCTTCATCAGATGGGTGCTTGATGCCACTGTTTTCAAGTCCCTTACCAATCGATCGTTGCAATTTGAGTTCACTACATGTATCAGCAAGTTGCTCAAGGAGAACCTGCTCAAGGCAGGGATGCCCATCGGGAGCAGTCAGGTAATCTACCAAGGCATTCCCATCGGTCAATTTCCCTTGAGGGAGCAGGGAAGACACAACGAAGTTCCACTTCGCCTACTCTATGCTGGCCAGTTGCATGCATACAAGGGAGTCCACACCCTCTTGGAAGCTATGGAATTGGTAGCACAGAGCGATAACCCCACCCGATACCAATGCTCCATTGTGGGAGCAGGTACAGATGAGTATGAAAAGCAACTGGCTTCTCACGCTGAACGCTTGAGGATCCCCGTCTCGTTCATGGGTAAGGTAGCCCATGAGGAGATGGCAGCTCTCTATCGCTGCCACGATGTACTGATTTTCCCCTCCGTCTGGCCTGAACCGTTTGGTCTTACGCATCTGGAGGCGATGGCTAGTGGCCTTCCTGTTATCAGTACGGTCAATGGAGGGCAAGGGGAGTTCCTCTTTGATAGGGTCAACTGTCTGAGCTTCCCACCCTCTGATGCTGCATGCTTGGCGCACCAAATCCAAACATTGGCTGATAATCCTGATCTCTATCATTCCCTGGTTGAGGCAGGCCGCGATACGGTCGAGAACGGGTTTACCTTCTCAAGGTATGTTGCAGATTTACAGCGGTTGCTGGAACTGGCTATCAGTCAAGCTCGCTAGGGGCAAGAATGAAGGTTGTCTCATTCACGTTATGGATCCTTCGCCTCTTTTGTTCTTTTGTCAGCGAATAGATGATCTGCATACCACGTCCACTGGCTTCCTCGTCCTCATTGAGCAGGTCGAAGAATTGTTCGGAAGATTCTGGATGGGGTGGTAGGTCCCATACTGCTGCACGGTCTCGGATGGTGAGGATGATTTCGTCTCCAACACTGACTTCCAATGCTATGATTTCATCAAGGGATGTTTCCAATCCATGTACGATGATGTTGTTCATGAATTCACTGGCAATAATCCTGCAACGCCAGGCATCCATCTCACTTTTTCCCAGTTTAAGGATGAAGTCAGCACATTCCTGTGCAGTCTTGTCCACCATGGTGAGGCTTGCAGGCAGTTCAAGTACGGTCGAGTACTCAGAGGGTTCCCTGACCTGCATGGCGATACAGGTGAAATCGTCTTGGCGATGGATGAAACCATTCCTATCGACCATCGCGTGACACTCCTGAGGCATCATCGCTACCTCATTTTCATTGCTGTCGGTATGCAAAAGTTCCAGGAATCTTCCCAGTTCCAAGGTTTCTCCTGCGTCGTTTGTCGATTCGAACACCCCGTCCGTATACAGGACGAGCATATCATCATTGGAGAGAGGTTCCTCCATGACCAGGGAGGGGCTGTATTCATGATCGCTGTCCCAGCCCAAGGGGATGTCTCCCAATCGGTCGAGAATACGTATGGTATTCTGCTTTCGGTTGATAATGGCCATAGGGGGATGTCCTGCATTCAGTGCTTGGATGGTCATGTTTCCGATATCGACGACACAGAGGCAGAGAGTCATGTAGCTGTCCTTGAACAGCCCATCAGAGAGGGTTTTGTTCAGTCTTGTGACAATCTCAGCAGGTGTGCAATCTGGACGAGCGGTGGAAAGGATCATTCCCAAGACCGATTTTACCCCCATCATGATCAAGGCAGCCTGGACACCATGTCCTGATATGTCTGCCACATAGGCCACATACCGGTTCTCGCTGATTTTTAGGCAGTCAAAGAGATCTCCTCCGATCTGAGCCCAAGGACGATAGTTTGCTGAGAAAATCACATTCCCTTCAGCCTTGAACCAACGTGGTAATATATAGTTCTGGATTGATTGTGCTGTATCCAGATCTTCCATGATATCGTTATACAAAGACTGAATTTTCTCTTCTGTCTCTTTCTTTGCTGCAATGGAACTGAACTGGGTCCCAAGGGAAGCGATCAAGAGGATTTCTTCGTCAGTGAAGATGCTGTCCTTCCCAATTTGAATGATGAGTTTTCCTCGCTCCTTAGAGTCAACCGTGATAGGGGCTTCTTGAGCCAACCCATTACAAGCTCCTTTGCAGTTGCCGTAGGTGCTGTGTCCGTATTCAATACCAACTGAGAGAGAGGAATGGGAGAGGAAGGTGGTATGGATGGTATTAATTGCTTTGTTGAAGATGTCTGAAAGGGTGTTTTTCTCATCAGCGACAAGCTTCAGGATGCTGAAAAGACAATCTAACTCACGTACCCTGTCCGATACACGAGCGAGTAGAGCTTTCTGCTCCTCTTCAAGCCTAACCCGTTCAGTAATGTCTGTGGCAATACCCCGAAAACCTACGATTGTCTCCCCATCATGAATGGGAGAGAGAACGAAACTCACTTTGAACCGTGTTCCTCTGCTGTTCACCATCCAGAAGTCCTCACTGATCAAGGGCGTCTTTTTTAATTCCAAGGTGTGCAGTACATTGTGGATGTGTTCAATTTCGTCTTCAGGAAAGAAGTCCTCGACATGATGGGGGTGAAATTCATCTGAGTCAATCTGCCGGAACAATTCATGCGTACGACGGTTGTAGAATGTGATATGGTGTTCTTTGTCCAGTTCTACGATAAGCCCAGGAAGCATATTTGCCATTTCCATAAATCGCTGGCTGCTGTTTTCAAGTGCAGTGTTTTGCAAGCATGCTTTGCATGCTGTACCCAGTTTATGGTTGAGTGGACGAAGTGCATCCAGCAATGCTTCAGGGAGTTCCTCTGTTTGCCTATAGAGGACCAACAGTCCCATGTCTGCCAGGCTCATTACATGGTATCTTCCATCACCCACCCGGGTGACCAAGTTCTCCTGCAACTGGCTTGTATGTGAGAGTTCGTCCATCAGGGTTTTGAAAGACTCTTGTCGGTTCAAGGAACGTGGTACAGCGTATGCTATCTGAAGACCAAATTCTTGTTCATCCTGCTTTGCGAGCAGTACTGCTCCCATGGTGCATTCAAGCTCTTTCATATATGTAGCGAGGCTCATGCCAAGCATTTTCCTGAGATCAAGGGAATCCCCGATGGAGAGGAGAATTTTATAACAGATCTGTTCGATGTTCATGTCCTTCATGCAGGCTCCTTTTCTCACTCAATCCAGATAGGGTTGTCTTACCTTGGTAAGGATGATGCCCTCAAAATGTGCCTTTGTGTGTTGCATCCGCCTGATAGCCTTTTGGATGACATCTGGTTTCAGGGTATCACAGGCAGTAACGAAGAGGATGGAATCAGCATAGGATGCAAGGATATCTGAGTCTACACAATCCTGTACTGGTGGTCCTTCCATTATGATGATTGAGTATTGTTGCTTGAGGTTGTCCATGAGCTCACGCATTCGTGCAGATTGCAGGAGGTCAGGGATTACAGCCTCTCCCCTGCGCACGATGACATCAACACCGCTGAGTGTGGTGGGGGAGATAATCTGCTGGTGGTCGAATACCTTATACGAGAGGTATTCTCCCAACCCATCACCTACCATTGGATCTTCATCGATGAGGAATGCTGCGAACGGTGTAGGCTGCTGTGATTTACGGATTTGTGCATCGATAAGCAGTACCCGTTCGTCATGGCGTCCAAAGACTGTAGCGATGTTGCTCGCTACCGTGGACTTTCCTTCTCCTTGTGTGGTGCTCGTAACCAGGAAAGTAGCCCCTGGCTTAGGATGAGCCTCACGGAGCGGCCTGCAGAGAATTCTGTATGACTCAATATGGGCTGATTCAGCTCCAGGGGACGGAATGAGCTGTGTTTTTTTCCTGATGAAACTGAGTGACTGCAAGATGGATACCTGCAATTTCTGTCTTGCATCTCCGGCTGATTTGATTCTCATATCCAATGCGATAAATACCAGAAGCAAAGTAAAACCAAGGAGGAAACAAAGCATGGTTACGGCGATGGCAATAAGCCTGCGATTTGATTCAAGTGGGTACAGTGGTTCAATTGCCTCACTGACAACCGAAAAATCGGAGTGTGGTTGGTCCTTGATCAGGTTGTACTGTTTCAAGACTTTGTTGAGCCCTTGGGCCGCAGCTTCTAGGGATGCCATGGAACCGCTGAGTCGAGTGTATTCCTGGGTAAGGAGTGGAAGATCGACATACTTGCCTTTCAGCTCATCGTACCGCGCAAGGCTACTCTGATACTCAGCATTTGCTTCAATACGTTGCAGTTCACTTTCAAGCAATCGTGTCTGTAAGTTCAGCTCATAGGTATTCTCAGTCCGTGTTACAGAGGTGGCTGTGATGCGACTGGAGAGAAGCTTTTCCAACTGCTTTTGTACTGCTTCCAGTTCAGCGTTGGTCGATTTTTGTGCAAGAAACCGTTCATACTCATACTTGGCCTGCTCAAATTGACTTCTTGTGACAGTACCACGTACATACCCATTTTCTGCTACAACCATTGCATTCTTGAGTCTTTTCTCTTCAACTGGATCGGTTTTTGCGGCCTGCATGACCTCAATTTGCTGTTGTAGGAGCCGGATCCTGTTTGCTACTTCCTCCGCAGTAAGGTTGTCCAACACTATCTGCGAAGATTGCTCAATTCTTTCTCTTTCATACAACTCCTTCTGAATTGCAAGTTCCTGTTTGATCTTGTCAACTTTCTCCTGCGCTGTCTCAATCAGACTTTCTGTTCTTGCGAGTGTGGACTCAAGGGTAAGCATCTCAGTGGTATATTGTGCTGCTTCGGTTCCAATCTCTCTGATACCGTGCTTTCTGGTGAAATCAGCGAAGGCTTGCTGGGCTTTCTCAAGATCTGCTGTAGTGGTTTCATATTGAAGTGTGATATCGGCAATTTTGCTCTCGATGTCTTGGTCGATCATCCTGTTGCTGTTCTCAAGAAAGATATCGCGGATGGTGTTTGCTTTGAGTGCTGCATCCTTGGACCTGTCTGCACGGGATGAGATGAACATGAGATTGGAATCCCAAGCTGTGTCTACACTGATAGAAGAGCCGAGCTCTTCGAGGGTGCTCTCCAAGCTAAGTCTTCTCCTTAACTCCTCAAGGTTGGTGATAATCTTGACCATGTTTACATAGTCAACCAAGTCAGTGGTGTTGAGGTTTTTCATCAATCCAGTGCCTTGGTCATAGGTAAGTTCAGTCCCGCTTCCGACGCTCTGGTAAATTCTGAAGGTATCGGAGACGTATGATTCAATGGGTGCATAATAGAGCACCGTGGTTGCTTCATACTGCCTATCTCCCAACAGGAGGGCAGCAGTCACCCCAGTCACAGCGCTAAGCAATGCGATTACGATAAGTACCCACAGACGCATCCTGAGGCTCTTGATGATGGTTCTGAGTTCGAGTGGGATATGGAATGATTCCTTTGCTGCGACCGGCTCATTAGCCATTGTTCGACTCCTTATCGTCTTGCTGGATGTACCAGTTTTGTCTTGATATTCTTCTTGATCACCGGGTCAGTGAAGAATATCCAAAATACCAGCAAATATACCACTATGCCAGGGATTGCCATGAACATCATATCCCACAGTGAATCCACTGAAAAGAAAAACTTCATGAGGTACCCGGTAGCTACCAAGAGAATCGTCGGTAGTGCCGCAGGGAGGTAAACCCTGGAAATATACCGCCGATAGGGGAATTCGTAGCTTCTTGCGGCTTTCACTGGAATCACGATGCCACTGACAACTGAGCTGGAGATCAGGGTTCCCATGGCGATGCCTGTCAGTCCGAATGGTTTGATCAAAAGGAGGCTGAAGGCAATGTTCAGTGCTGTGGAGAGGCCAGCCGAGATGGCACTAAAGCGGTGGTAACCGGTCATGGTCAAAACATTTGATGCCACAAGTTCAGGTACTGATACCACAAAGGAGGTGATAAGCAGGAGCAAGGGGATGGTTACTTCTGCATAGATTTCACCGACCCAAAGAACCAGGAGGTCCCCTCCAAAGACATATACGCTTCCTGCTATCAGGAATCCAGTTGCCATGATGTACTTGGACAGGTCGAGCAACAAGTACCTGATGGTGTCATGCTCTTGTTTTGCCTTGAGTTCGCTGATAAGTGGAGTGAGGACATTCACCAGCTGTTTCGTCAGCAGGAATGCATATTCGGTTACCTTGATGGCAACAGCATAGAGTCCAACCAATTCAAGGCCAAAGAAGAGCTGGATGATGATCGCATCAGTCTGGAAGAGGACCAACCCTGCAATGGTGGTGAGAAAGGAGTAGAAGCTGAAGCCCATGGCCTCACTGAAATCTTGCTTTCTCACAAGGCGGATGGATATCCGCAACCCTTTGACGTTCTTGTAGGCAAAGTAGACGTACGCGATGTTCTCGAGGAGGAACGCAAGGCAGTTCATGGTTGCCAACCAGACGATGCCTTTTCCTGCACTTAGGGCAAACCAGACGGTCACTGCATAGAGCAGGGAACCAAGAATTTGAATGATATTGGTAAGATGAATCTCTTGTTCGCCAAACAGAGCTCCCTTGAATAGGCTTAAGGGAATCTGTATAGCAAGGGAACGAATACCTAGGATAAGCAGGACTGCGATGGCCTCGGGAGCTATTGCAGTATCAATCGAGAAGAGTGTGGGATAAAACACCGCAAAGATACTGAGGAAGAGCATTCCTACCACCGCAATGGCCAGATACACAAAGAAAATGGTGCTCAGCATATGGTTACGGTACTCAATCTCTCCGGTGGCGCTTGTCTCTCCTGTCCACTTCACCACCCCGAGTCCAAAGCCGAAGTCAAGCAGGGAGAAGAATCCAATGATTGAGAAAGAGAGGTTCCAAAGGCCATAAGCTTCTGCCCCAAGGTTGTTGATGATGAACGGGATAAGCCAGAATGAAACTACCATGGTGAAGAAGAAACGGAAGTAGTTTGTAGCAGCATTGATTGAGACTTTTCGAACTCGCGTAGTAGTGTTCATTATGTATTTCTCTCTTTTACAGGGGAAGCTTTATCAAACAAGGCTTGCGTGAATCCCAACGCAACCACTGTCTGATAGAGTACTGGAGTCTGTCGGAGTACCCACTCATAGAATCCTATCGCACACACCATCGTAAAGCCCATTGCAACTGCCAGCAGTAGTCGCTGTTCCAGTGTACTCCATCGTATGCCACTGATGATCATGCTCGCAAGGAAAATCAAGAGAATCGTGGTAAATAGAAGCAACCCAAGATAACCCACCTCCGCCGCGGTAAGCAGGTAGATGTGGTGGGCGACTCCGGCTTGTTCTTCGTTTCTCATAACTTCTATGTGTTGTCGGTACTCCTGGGTTTCTGTGAGCACCTTTGAGTACAGGTTCAGCCCTACTCCTGTGGGATGGTCTTCTGCCATCATCTCTGCTGCAATCTCGAACTCATTTCTGGCTTCCTCACTTGCCGGTGGTGCATTGAGGAAACGGTCTATGACGGTGTCTGCAACAAAGATTGCTCCTATGATCATACAGACGATGATAAGGAGGGTGGTTCGTTTCGCTCGTATGTCACTGTTCTTTCGGTTCCCCACAATCAATGAACCAACTACCAGGGCCGCTCCAGCGGCCATTCCTGTACGCGAGCCGGTAGCAAAGATGGCAAACAGGCTTCCCAAGGCAGCTGTAAGTGCAAGAAAGAATAGGAGGAAGCTGACATTCTTCTCATACAAGAGCCAAACAAGTAGGACACACATGAAGATGAGTGTAAAAGAGGGTATGGTATTGGAGTGATCAAAGAATGCCCAAGCCCTATAGATACCGTCCAGATATTTCTGCTTGAACGTAATGAGGGCAAGGATAATCCCAGAAGCAATATATGCTCCGATGAGTGTCTTGATCGATTCCCTGGAGACATCCTCAGTCTTGAAGAAGTTGACCGTCACCCAATAGAGGGCTCCCGCTCTTGCCAGTTGCCAGATGGCAAACCATCCGAGGATTGAGTTGCCTGCACGGAGCAGGCTGATTATTGCATAGGCAAAGAATACAAACAGGATAATGGTGAATCGTGGTTTCCACACAATCTTGGAGGGGGTACGTACAAGCATACCGAGGGCAAGCCCCCAGGCAATAAGGTCGGCAAAAGTAACTTCGAACCCTCTTACCGGTCCTCTATAGTATTCCATGGAAAGAATATTGATACTGGTCATGGAATTGAAAAGAAAAGAAACTACCATGACGGCAAAAAACAACCGTTTGAGACGGGGCGAGAGAGAGGATGTTATTGCTATGAATGGAACCCCGGCTGCCATTGCCACGAGGAATACTAGATATTTCATGGTTGGGCTCATGATACCATGTCATGGGACCTCAGAAAAGCTGAATAGGCTAGATAAATGGTAACCCTCAGAAATATAGATTTTCCAAGTTCGATCTGTAAGTACGTAGAGCAAAATCCCAGGAGCGATGCAAGCAATTATTTGCCAAACTACTGCAGGTAAGAAATATCGCTTAATGTGTTTTATTAGCACCTGTTGTAATCTTTATTTGCTATAAGAGATAGCGTAAACTCTACTTACCGTAATGCTTTCAGTACAAACAAAGAGAGGATGCAACGATGCGAAAAATGTTGGTCGTTCTTGGGGTTCTTATGTTGGTATTTTCATTGGTGGGTTGTTCGGGTTCCCCATCCCTCTACTTCTCTGAAACACCTCAGATAACTATGACTCCGAATGTTGTTGATGTGGATGGAACAGAGACCGAACGGTTTTTTATATCCTCAATCGAGGAAGTGAATCCATCAACAAGGGATTTACCTACAGATTCGGATGAAGATCCTTTTGAGCTTTGGGTAATGCCAACACGTAGAGGGTATAACGAAGTCATCCGTCATGAGAATGCACAAAATATAAAACGATTCGTCGTGCAGAACACCGATGAGTATACCATCCCAATTGATGAGTTCCCCGTGAATGATCCTTCTGTTGTCTTTATCATGAGACAAACTGATGGTGGAGAGTATGAAGTTGTTGGATTCCTCTCCTTACAAATAGACGAGGATACTGCTGTCTTGGAATTTCCTCCCAGCAGTGAGATGAATGGAGAAATTGCATTTGGAACAGTTACTGTTTCTGAGAATTCCTACATTGCTTCCTCAACCCAAACCTTAGCCAATAACAGCAACTGTTTTTCTAACGATACCTATCTTGAGTTGCAGCAAGATGCAATGGCTCAGAACCTTGTGTTGATGGCTATCAACGTGCTCTGGAATACCCACAGTTCTCATTATTATGCCCCTGCCCTGATGTTCACTTACAATATGAATGAAACCAATTCTATTGATTGGGGCGTTTTGGAGTTACTGGTTTACAGCAATGATTATTCAAGTAAGGCTGCACTTTTTGACCCCCAAGGTAGAATGTTGGGGGAAAGTCAAGCGTATAGACTGGGGTATGGGCAGCAAAGCTCAGTACAATGGTCTGATCAAATAGATATAGAGACCTTTTTCTCTTCTGCAAATAAAGGAGCACTTTGGGGATTAATTGATGAGGATGCAGGACAGCTTGCGGCTTTTGATTTTTCCATGACGATTGTCAAGGATGATGAGGGTAACCCCATCATTCCCTGTATTGATCCTACCTATGTCGTCAAAGAAGATGATCCAAGCCTAGTGGACCGTATTGATATGAACTGGTTCTATTATGATCTTGATGGTACAACCAAGCACCCGATTACCTCAGGTTCTCCCATTGCCTCTCTCATCGAGGAAACTTCTCTTTATATGGATATTCATACAGAAGAGGATAATGGTACCTATATGATCCGAAGTAGAGGTAGTGGGGGAGCTTTCGGTATGGAAGGTGATATCTTCTCGCTCACAAACTTTGATAGAGAGCTCGCAGTCTCTGAGCTTGGAGATCTTTCCATCGGATATCGTTTTACCTTTTATAATTGTAATACTCAGTGGGAGGACTGAGAATAAGACCAGAGTGGCTTAATCCACCTGCAAGTTCCCGGCTTCTGATAGTTCTATCCCAGCCATGGTGCCTGTCTCTTCAAGGAGAAGGGCACCATCCTTGTCTTTGATGGTAAGTGTAATGGTTCCCATGATGCTTTCCAGCAAAGGCCTCTCCATCTTGCCTTGCCTGGGTGCCACCAGTTTTGAGGCTGGTCCAAGCTTAGCGAGAAACGTTAATTGCTTCTCTTTGGTCTGTATCTGAACAGAGGCCTGGGTCTCATTGCTTTCCAGGTGCGTAATCTTTGCCCCAGTGTAGGTGCCGAACCGTATCAACTCGTCTCCATGCTTTACAAACCCAAGGAACCCAGGAAACACATGGCCAAGAAAGGGGATCTTGGCAACAGAGAGCATGCAAGAGATATTCGCTGAGGGGAAGCAGTTTGATTGCATCCAGATCCAAGCCTCGGGAAAGGATGCCCCCCAGTCCTTCTCGATATATCCGATCCCTTCATTCATATTTATCTTGTTGCCATTCAGTGAGAGAGACCCGGAGAGAGTATGCGAGGTGGATACCACTCCATGGAAGCACTCCATGAAGGGAACGTAGGCGTACCATCCCATGATTCCTGGAGAGGGGAGTGTAACCGGGAATGAGTGGGTTTCTATGTTTTTTACGGTTCCTGACAATATTAGATCTTCATGATTGATGTTTAGAATAATTTTTTCCGTTGAAAAATGATTACCGGCAATCTCTACAAGAAGCTTCTTCTCATCCGCCTTGAAGGACTCAAAGGGAAAATGTATGTTCCAGCTTTTTCCTTCCCTGCTGCTGATTACTTGGATAAAGGCATGCCGCTCTTCTTCTGATGCGCCCAAGGCAACCCCGGGAATAATGGAGAGTACTTCAGGCTCTCTGCCTGGAAGTGCCATCTTGAAGTACCAGCCTTCAAAGTAATGGGACTTTTTATGTCTACCTTGAAAGATTTCCGGGTGAAAAAGGGCGTATAAACTCACACATACATCCTTGGTCGTACAGCGTTGGTTGTTCCAATTGTACCGTAGGATGCAAGGGATTCCTAGAAAAATATGGCAGAGGTTGTTTCACTGGAAGAGAACCCATGAGCTTGAAGCAGGTGGGAGCGTGTCCTTTAGAACCCGGTATTCAGGGCCATGAAGCATAAGAACAGTGTAAGTAGGATTGCTGCAAATAAATACCCTTTTCTGACCATGTGTATCCCCCTTGGATATTGGTAAGACAAACAAGGGAGTGGTTCGTTACAATTAATAAACACCGATGCTCTTTGAAGGGGAAACGTCAAGTAAGAATTTTGATTCAAGGCCAAACTAGTTTCATCCTGCTCCGCGATTAGAGTAGGTGATCCCCCTTATTCATTCAAATAAAGTATTTGGTTACGCCACTGCCTATGATATGCTGTACCTACGTTATGTTTGGAGGAATTACTGTGAAACAGAATAAACGATTACTCTCACTCTTGGTTATCCTCATGGCAGCAGGACTCTTGTTTGCCCAGACAACCACCAGTGGTACCCTGAAGCTTACCGGTGCATATGGAACTGGCATTGAGGCAAAAATCGATGCAGCTTACCAGGCAAAGATTCCTGTATTGGCAGGGGAAGGTCCACTGTTCAGTGGAAACAATGTCAAAGTAAAGGCAAACCTCGGTCTTTCTCCCATTGCTGGGACGGTGACCCTCGATGCAGTTCTTACCCCGATTGCCGTAGCTGAGATAAGTTTGGGAGGAGGCCTGGGAACCGGTTGGGATTTTGATCTGATGGACCTCAATGGTCTGAAACTCGGTACGAGCGTAGGAGCTCCTCTTAATTCTGACAGTTTGAATGGCCTCTATTACTTGGGTAGGGCAGGCGCTGCCTTCCAGTTTGACACTGGTGCCATCTTCTCGGGCGATTGGATGAGCGTAGTCATTCGTACCTACCATGAGTTGAACTACAAGGGATATAGCAATGCTTCTGCGGACCAGGCTTGGGAGTATGAGAATGGAGGGGCCATGGTCAATGGATTCAACTATAAAGGTGAGTACATCCTTGGCTACCAGATGCCCCTGATGGTTAACCTAGTTGGCTTGCAGCTGGAAACCTACTCCTTCAATGTGTTTGATGATACCACTGACATGGTCGGGGACTTGAGTCTTATTGCCAACACCCAATTTACTGAAGATCTTTCTCTCTTGACTGCAATCCAGTTCACCAACTACTCCAAGGATGACAACCGTGTTATTACCAAAGGCGATGCAGCTTTCAAGAGGATAGCACTTATTCTTTCCTATGCTTTGTAGAGAACGTTGACGGTTTTGACTATTTGTCAAGAACACGGTATCTTTAGTGTTAGGATCACATCCCCGGCTTCTTTCAGATCCGGGGTGTTTCATACATTAGTGTTAGAGATTTTTTGGAGGGATGGATGAAAACGAATAAACTTGCTGATGCAATCCGCATTTTGAGCATGGATGGCGTGCAGAAGGCCAACTCTGGTCACCCAGGTGCCCCAATGGGCATGGCAGATATTGCTGAGGTCTTGTGGCGCAAGACCATGGCACATAATCCTAAGAATCCACAATGGGTCAACCGTGACCGTTTTGTGCTTTCGAACGGGCATGCTTCAATGCTGATTTACTCATTGTTGCACCTAAGTGGTTATGACTTGGGAATTGAGGATCTGAAGCAGTTTAGACAGCTCCATTCCCGTACTGCTGGCCACCCAGAATATAAACTTACCCCTGGAGTAGAGACTACCACCGGTCCTCTTGGACAGGGTATTGCGAATGCGGTAGGCATGGCTCTTGCAGAAAAGAACCTTGCTGCTAAATTCAACAAGGATGGGTTCCCCGTCGTTGACCACTACACCTACACGTTCCTTGGCGATGGTTGTATGATGGAAGGAATCAGCCACGAAGTAGCTTCCTTGGCTGGAACCTGGAAATTGGGCAAGCTTATTGCCTTCTACGACGATAACGGCATTTCCATCGATGGTGAAGTGGGCGGTTGGTTTACTGATGATACTGCCAAGCGCTTCGAGTCATATGGGTGGCAGGTATTCAGAAATGTTGACGGCCACGATTCTGATGCAATTCAGAAGGCACTTTCTGCTGCAAGATATGACACTTCCAGACCATCCCTGATCATGTGCAAGACGACTATTGGCTATGGATCTCCCAACAAGGAAGGAACAGAGTCCTGTCATGGGGCAGCCCTTGGGGAAGCCGAGGTTGAACTCTCCCGCAAGAAGTTGGGCTGGGAGTATGATGATAAATTCTTTGTTCCTCAGGATATCTATGATGCATGGGACCAGAGTGAACGGGGTGCCAAGCTTGAAGGTAAATGGAATGATCTCTTTGCCTCCTACAAGAAGGAATACCCTGCTGAGGCAGCTGAGCTCGAGAGAAGACTCTCCGGCCAGTTCCCCAATGACTGGGAAGCTGAATTCGACAAGGCCATCAAGAGCTGGCAGAATGACAAGGTCAAGGTAGCAAGCCGAAAAGCAAGTCAGATGGCCCTTGATGTACTTGGGTCCTTGTTCCCTGAACTGCTGGGCGGGTCTGCAGACCTCGCTCCTTCCAACCTGACTGAGTGGAAGGGATCAAAAGCATTCGATCCCAAGACAGGAAATGGCAATTATCTCCACTTTGGAGTTCGTGAGTTCGGTATGGCTGCAATCCTTAACGGTGTTGCACTCCATGGTGGATTCCTCTCCTTCGGTGCTACCTTCCTCATGTTCATGGAGTATGCTCGTAACGCACTACGCATGGCAGCCTTGATGGGTGTCAGAAACGTCTATGTATTTACCCATGACTCCATTGGTCTTGGTGAAGATGGACCTACCCACCAGCCTGTTGAGCAGATTGCAAATCTCCGCATGACTCCCAATATGGTTACTTGGAGACCTTGTGATGCAGTGGAGACTGGTGTTGCTTGGAAGAGTGCGATCAAGCGGATTGATGGTCCTTCAGCTCTTCTGTTGAGCCGTCAGAACCTTGCTCCACAGGAACGCAGTGATGAACAGCTCTCCCAGATTGCACAGGGTGCTTACGTACTCTATGAATCAGGGGATAAGCCAGAGGTAATCCTGATCGGTACCGGTAGTGAGGTGGAACTTGCAGTCAGTGCTGCGAAGAAGCTTGCTGAGGAAAAGGTCGCTGTTCGTGTAGTCTCTATGCCTTCTCCTGAGGTCTTCGACAAGCAGGATGCTGCCTACAAGGAAGCGGTACTTCCCTCTGCCGTAACCGCTAGGGTTGCTGTTGAAGCTGCATGGGCTGACTACTGGTACAAGTACGTTGGGCTGAACGGAAAAATTATCGGCATGCGTTCCTTTGGTGAATCAGCACCTGCTGGTGAATTGTACAAGCTCTTCGGAATCACTGCTGAAGCAGTCTACGAGGCTGCCAAGGGACTGATCTAAGCTATCATTAAGCAAAACAATTCTACTGCCCGCTTCCTGAATGGAGGCGGGCAGTGTTGTCCCATAGTATATTGCTTGCTTTACAATAGGTTGCCAAGAGCAAAGGTCCTCTCACTTGGTTGTAGGACGTACAGTACTTTTTTTTTCTTATGGATTCGTTTTGCCCTACAGGAAGAGTCAATCGTAGCAGTATAGGTGTATCTGCCGTGCATCAACCTATTACTCTGTTCTTTCCTTCTGATTTTGCCTCATACAATTTCTTATCAGCATTATTAATGAGTTCATCAAGGGTAGCCTCACCTTGGAAGCATTTCACTCCGATGCTTACAGAAACCTTGAGTGTTGTTGTTTCGGTTAGCATTATCTCGGTCTTTTCAATAGCAGTCCTGATACGCTTAGCAATCACAAGCGCCGATTCAAGATTTGTGGATCCAAGGCCGATTAAAAATTCATCTCCGCCGTACCGCCCTAGAATATCGTCTTCACGAAGTTCTTTTTTTGCCACAGCAGCTACTTTTGTCAGTACGGTATCTCCTGCCCCATGACCATATCTATCATTAACAGTCTTGAACCCATCGATATCCATCATCAAGATGCTCAGAGGCAGATCGTTTTTATCCGCATGATTGAAAACCTCTAGTAATAATTGGTGTGAATACTGTCGGTTATAGGTCTGGCATAATGCATCGTTTTGCGCCATTTCCTTAAGTCGCTGGCCTTCAATTTTTTCTGTAACATCCATACAGCTTCCTATGAAGCCGATAAAAACAGCATCCTTGTCATAAAAAGGAACTCCACGATCATTGATCCACCTATATTGGCCGTCGTATCGCTTGAGGCGGTAGTCCATCTCAAATGGTTTCTGCAGTTTGAAATTATCAAGATAGATCTTTACACATCTATCAAAATCATCAGGATGAACCCCTGAGGCCCATCCAAAGCCATATTCTTCTTCCAGGGTATGCCCAGTAAAATCGAGCCATGTTTTATTGAAATAGTCACATTCAGTGCTGAGGTTTGATCTCCATATCATGTTTGGTGAAGATTCGACAATCAATCGATACTGTTCTAAATCCATATAGTACTTCTCCTCAGAATGATATGATGCTCTCCCAGTAATACTCGATTAAACAGATAGCCATTTTTGAATTTTGCTTTGTAACCATCATCAAAGATATAAACCTAAGATAATTACATTTTCTATCCACCTTCGTACCTAAGTCAATACGGGTTGACAGTATGGAATGATTTAAAGGAAATAGCCATAGTGGTACCGCTGCGGATTCATCATCTGTTCCTTATGCCCAAATTCTACTGAATCAGGGTTTTAAAAGACCCCAGTTGATGTACCAGAGTACAGAGAAGGCAAGAATGGGTATTGTCTCGGCTACATTCTGCTGATAATTATTAATCTATGAATGCCGAGCTTAATACTCTTCAAAGTACTCATCATACGAATTCATTTGGGATTTTTGATCGAAGTTTCTCCCATAGGCATCGATCCTCTCTTGTTTACCCAGTTGTCTGAACAGGAATTACAAGATATCGTAGAACTAGGAGTACTATCAGGATATGGGAGGACTGGTCCGTGATTGATTCATCAAAATACTATGACCTTCATGCTGAGCAGTATCTATCTACGTGAGCATCAAACCAAATACGTCATATCCAATGTATGCAGCCATCCCCTAGCATAGCGCTTGGAGGATAGGCCATGAGAAAATGCAAAATATACCCGCAAGAGCTCAAGGATGAGATAATCGCCAGGTTCAGGCAGTCGGGATTGTCGCAGACCAAGTTCTGCAATCTGGACGAGGTGCCGATAACCAATTCCACACTCAGTGAATGGCTGAGGAATGCCGGGTTCGACAAGTTCGGGATACCTCTCCCAAAGAGGCAGGAGCCGGCCCAGCCAGCGCTGAACATGGTCTGCTACAACGTAAGAGAGGAGTCAAGGCGCAGGGACCCTCAGCAGCCCTCCCTCGCCCAGATGGTCGCATTCCACCAAGATGTGCAGGACATCTGCATCGGACTGTACCGCCTGGCTTGCTCCAAGGAGAGCATCACCCTGCTCAGGCGCATCAAGGAGGTGTTGTGATGGCACTGCCGTTTGACACAAGCCTTGAAGGCAAGAGGATCTTTTTACGCGTCGGACCCACTGATTTCCGCCGCGGGGTACGCGGCATGGTCTCGCTGGTGGTGGGGGCGATGAACATGAGCATGGACGGGCAATCGATGTTCGTGTTCTGCTCCACCAGCAAAAAGCAGATACGCATCGTCTACTGCGAGGGAGCCGGGTGCTGGATGCTGACCCGTTCAATACGCTACGGGTGCTACAGCTGGCCGATGGACGGTGATGCTGCGGCACAGATGACCGGGGAAGCGTTGAGGCAGCTGTTGACGGACCCCATACCGCTGGGGCATCTGAAGGCACGCGGCCTTGTGACCAGGATGGACCTGCATATCTAGGAAAAAAGTATATAAACTTATATTGAGGATATTTTTAGCGGATGCAAAAACGGCCTTTTGGGCCCTGTTTGCTGTGTTCTGGTGTTTTTGCTGTGACCGATCCGTATGGGTGGCATGGAACCTTTACAGTCTGCTCCTGGATGGGTTTTTAGATGGTTGTGAGACACTTAAAATATTGCTGTAAATAGATTTATATTGACTTATCCGGCATGCTTGTGATACAGTCTCCCCATGACCAATGAAGAGGAAATAACCCGGCTGAGGATGCGTGTCACCGAGCTGGAGAAGCAAAACGAGAAGGACAAGAGGCGGATCGTCTCACTGACGCAGAAGAACTCCGATCTTGAGGAGGATGTGCAGGTGCTCTCCAGGGCGGTGCGAGCGGGTGAGGAGAAGCTGAGACTCAGCCTTTTCCTCAGGTTCGGCAGCTCCAGCGAGAAATACCGCAAGCTCTTCAACATACCCCTCGAGCTCCTTTCCAAGGAAGAGGAAGGATCTCTCAGCGAGGAGGAGAGGAAGGTCCTCGACCAAGCCAAGGCATTGGTCGAGCAACAAACCGCCAAGGCAGATGCCGTTTCGCAGAAGAAGGGGAGCAGAAACAGGAACCCTGAAAGCCGCAAACGAGGCAACGGCTGCGGGCGGCAGAGTTTCGACCCCTCATATCCCAGGGAAGTTGAGCATTTCCACCTACCCGATCATTGCCCCAATTGCGGAATCGATGTCAACAACCTCAACAGTCCCGACGCCCATGAGTACATTGAGCTGATCAAGGACAGCCTGCGCATCGTCAGGCAGCTGAGGGACAAGGGCTACTGTTCCAACTGCGGCCAAAGCTATGATGCAGACGGCACCAGAAAGCGCAACATCATCACCGCATCGGCCCCCGAGCGCTTCATCCCCGGTGGCCTTGCCGGCAACAATCTCATAGCCACCTCACTGGTGGACAAGTTCTTCTACGGGCTGTCTGTGACCAGGATATCCAAGCGGTTCAGGAACCTGGGTGTGGAGCTGAGCGAGCAGAATTTCGCCAACTGGCACCTGCGTGCCGGTTCCGAACTCAAGCCGGTGGCACAGGCGATCAGGGACTTCATCCTCACCCAGCCTGCAATAAACGCAGATGAGACAAAATTGCAAGTCCTGGCCGAGCAAGGACGCAGCGACAACCTGAAATCCTGGATGTGGGTCCTGTGTAGTGCGACACCCCACAAACCAGCCGCTTATTTCCACTATGACGTATCACGCTCCAGCGATGTATTGAAGGGCATGGTGGGCGACTACAACGGATATCTGCAGGCCGACGCCTACTCCGGCTACCAGGCCGGCAGACAGGATTACCAATTCACCCTCGCACTCTGTGCTGCTCATCTACGTCGAAAATACATCGACGCCCAGAAGGCCGGTGCCTACAAGGAGGATTCACCGGGGTCCATCACCCTTGACAGGATCCTCACCATCATAGGCAGGATATACAGCGTCGACAAGACCCATCGCCGTCGGTGGCTGTATGAGAAAAGCATCAGTGAACAGCAGTTCATCACTCTGCGAAGACAGGAGTCGCTGCCTCTGTTCGAGAATCTCTCCAAATGGGTCAAGGGCCGCTACGCCCTCCACAAGGACGACGAGCTCATCATGGAGGGGTTAGATTACTACCTCAACAACGAGATGCTGTTCCGGTCCTACCTTGACTGCGCCAACCTGAACCCAGATAATTCGAGGGTCGAGAGGATTATACGCGCTTTCAGTACAATAAGGATGAACTCCCTGTTCGCAGGGTGCCCCGACGGGGCGCACACCTTTGCAACCCTCCAGTCCATCATCCAGACAGCCAACCTGTGGGACCTGGACCTCTATGGGTATGTCTCCTACCTGCTCGGCGAGATGGCCAGGATACGCAGCCTGAGTGCCGGGTCGGTCGATTACAGCCAGTACCTGCCCTGGAACCTCAGTACAAGGCTTCGTGAGGAAATGGCTGTCCATTCCATCTCCATCAAGAAAAAACCTGTCTAGGGCATCACTCTTTCTCCATCAAAGACTCTTTCAAGCCCCTGTCAGAATAACAGGGGGCTCTTGGGTGCCTCTTCATCTTAAGCACAACCATACTGGAATCCTTGGTTGTGTTGCTAGGACGTATTTGGTTTGATGCTCACCTATCTACAACCCGAGATGTCGATATGACCTCCCATTATACCATGTTCCTCCCGTATATTCCCCCTGGTGGTCGTATCCTTGATGCAGGCTGTGGTAGTGGACGCGACTCACGATATTTCCTTGATAGCGGGTACCAGGTGGAGGCTTTTGATCTGAGCGAGTCAATGGTAGAGGCTGCTTGTGACCTCACCGGGTTGCCTGTGCGGCAACTCTCATTTCAGAAAATGGATTACAAGAACTCATTCGATGGTATCTGGGCATGTGCCTCGCTCTTGCACGTTCCCCTTTGTGAACTGCCTTCAGTATTTCAGAAAATGGCTGTGGCTCTAAAAGAACATGGTGTGCTCTATTGCTCCTTCAAGCTGCAAGCAGAAGACTTTCAGAGAGAGGGAAGGCACTTTACCTGTTTTTCCACAGACGTATTCAAGCTGTTTGTTGATGAACTGCCCTGGTTCTCCCTTGAGGAACTTGTGCAAACCCGGGACCTCCGCCCTGGGCGGGCAGAGGAGCATTGGCTCAATACCATACTCAAGAAAGTTTCTGCACTACCGGAAGGTTGATCAATTCCTCCACCCACTCCTCGGCAAGTCGTTCTAGACGTTTATGAGGATAGTCGATCAAGCCTTGCATGCAGTTTGAGATTTTCAGGGCTGATACCCAACGCTCGGGCATATGTTCCCTGGTGGCAATAGCCCCAGCCAAGGCTCCATAAATAACAGCATTGGTGTCAGCATCACCAGCACGCATAATGAGGTCTACCATTCCTTGCTCGAATGAATCCTGGTGCAGCAGGGTATAGAAGGCAAGCTGGAAAGCAACCAGTACCCAACCTTTATACGGGCCATCGATACCCTTGGGTGGTTCCTGTGCAGCCCGAGAAAGAGCTTCCAGTATCGATGGTTCCTTTGTTATTGAAGGTGCTGACTTCAAGAGATATGTATAAATTTCTTGGGCATCCCACCCCTTGCTGATGGCAAGAGAGAGGGCGAATGCATAGATGCGATTACAATCCCTACAGACTGTATGAGTATGGGTGATGGAGCAGTCATCATCTGCAAGATGCATCAATGATGTTGTTGAGAAATTGCTTCCCAGAATCCCTATGGGCGTGATACGCATCAGGGCTCCATTTGCCTGACTCTGAGGATTGAAAGAACCATCCAAAGCACCATAGATGGTAACCCCAATATCCAAGGGGCCTGCATCCCTCCATCGGAGATATGCTTTTCTTACCGCTTCCTTCTGATAGCGACCATGTTCCAAGATGCTTTGGATCATCATGATTGCCATTTCACTGTCGTCGGTAATCTGTCCTGCAAGGCCAACATAGCGGGAACTCACGCCCATATCCCTGATACCATCAGGAAAGGATTGGCGAACTATTTTTTCTCGCTTGAACTCTGTCTGTGCACCCAGGGCATCCCCTATAAAACTTCCAAGCAGGGATCCCAATGCCCGCTCATACCGTGTCGTCACTGCATTGCTCCTTACCCTAATTGTACCACAGGAGGAGGTGAAAAGATGTAGAGAATTATCGCTTATTGCATTTGTATTTTAAGTGTTTCATGTTACAGAATCACGCAATTATAGGACAAATAGGATTCATATTTTCTTTCTTGCATGTAAATTACCCAGCCCCTATACTGATGGTGAGTAGACTTTTTAAAGGAGGCCAACTATGGCAGACCGAGATGGAAGGGATGATAATCTCAAAAAACCTTTGACTTCGATTAATGGCAGGCCGATAGCTCAGAATGAAAACATTCAGACTGCAGGAAAGCGTGGTCCGGTTACATTGCAAGATACTTGGTATCTGGAGAAAATGGCCCACTTTGACAGGGAAGTTATCCCAGAGCGCCGAATGCATGCAAAAGGAAGTGGTGCTTTTGGTACGTTCACGGTCACCAAGGACATTACCAAATGGACCAAGGCAAGCATTTTCTCAGAGGTAGGGAAGAAAACCGAAATGTTCATTCGCTTCTCCACTGTTGCAGGAGAACGAGGCGCTGCAGATGCAGAACGTGATATCCGTGGATTTGCCATGAAGTTCTACACTGATGAGGGAAACTGGGATTTGGTAGGCAATAACACACCGGTGTTCTTCTTCCGTGACCCCATGCTGTTCCCCGATCTCAATCACGCGGTGAAGCGTGACCCAAGAACCAATATGCGTTCAGCACAGAACAACTGGGATTTCTGGGCTTCTCTTCCCGAGGCTCTTCATCAGGTGACGATCACCATGGGAGACAGGGGAATTCCGAAAAGCTACCGTCATATGAACGGCTATGGTTCTCATACCTACTCATTCATCAATGCAGAGAATGAGAGAGTTTGGGTCAAGTTCACGCTGAAGACTCAGCAAGGAATTGAGAATCTCACCGACCAAGAAGCTGCAGAAATTGTGGCAAACGACCGAGAGAGTCACCAGAAAGACTTGTTTGAGTCAATCGAGAAGGGTGACTTCCCCAAGTGGACGATGTATGTGCAGATCATGACTGAAGAACAGGCAAGGAAGCACCCAGATAATCCCTTTGACCTGACCAAAGTCTGGTTCCATGATGAGTATCCCCTGCATGAGGTTGGAGTGGTGGAACTGAACAGAAATCCGGACAACTATTTCCAGGATGTTGAGCAGGCTGCATTCAACCCGGCAAACAAGGTTCCTGGTATTGGTTACTCCCCAGACAGAATGCTGCAGGGCAGACTGTTCAGCTACGGGGATGCACAGCGGTATCGCCTTGGGGTGAATTACTATCAAATCCCGGTAAACAGGAGCAAGGTGGAGACCAATCACTTCCACCGTGATGGATTTATGAGAACTGATGGCAATTTTGGGGGTAGTGTTCACTACAACCCCAACTCATATGGTATGTGGAAGGATCAGAACAAGCTCACAGAGCCTCCTTACGACGGAGAGGGTCCTGTCGATCATTATGACTTCAGGGAAGATGATGATAACTATTATGAGCAGGTTGGAAAGTTGTTCTCCATCATGAAGGATGACGAGAAGCAACGGTTGTTTGAGAATACCGCAAGAAACATGCAAGGGACCACCATCATTGTAAAAAAACGGCATATCAGGCACTGTTATCTTGCAGATCCTGCCTATGGTGAGGGTGTTGCCAAGGCGTTGGGTATCTCCATCAAGGAAATTGATATGGATGATCCCTACGGGGCAAGAGCTTGATGATAAGAGGGGCTGGAGAGATTCCAGCCCCTTTCTTCACGATTGTGTTTCTTCCTCACTAGCACGTTTCTCTTCCAAAGCCCTGAGGCGGTTCATGTCGCGGTAGATGACCGGACTGGCTCCAAAGAGGAAGGAATCTTCCACAGCAGTGCGTTCCATTTTCACCAGTTCCTTGGCGATAGTGGTAACATTTCTCCTGAAGGTTGGGCTGTTTATCTCCTGGACCGTTTTACCTCGACTCTTTCTGTAGTGCGAGTAATGCTTCCAGAGGCTGTTGGTCATCTTCGCCGTCGTTGACGGTTCTCTCAAGAGGTCAAGAACTTCCTTCCTGAACTGTGGTTCAAATACAGCAAAATCAGACTTTTTCAGCCCTGCGAGCGTTCTTCCCATCTCCCGAGCCCATGAGTTGTCCAGTTCCTGGCAAAGGAACTTAAGACGGTACCACACCTCATAGAGTTCTTGCATTGAAGAGAGCTCATAGGTGCTGAACCAGTGGAATGCGAGGAGTCTTCTTCTCCAGTCCCACCACTTAAGTGGGCTTTGGAGGTCACTGGAAGGGATAAGAAAAAAGCCTTCATCCAGCAAAAGAGAGCCAAAGACACCAGGGGGATTGCCACGCCGGGTATTCTTCAGGGTAGTGCGATAGACTCCACAGGAAGGGCTTCCATCCATGTATATGTATGCAGTGGCACCACTACGCCTCAAGACCTCAAGAGACTCCAAGGAGCCCTGCTTCATCTCAGCAGTAACCAGCTTCCCGGAGCGGTTCTTTACCTCAGCTTCTCCTTTCCAGACCTGCTCCCCTGTTCCCCCAGAGAGGTGCACAGGGTCACGGGTAATACCAAGGCCTGCCTGACACTCAGGACAGACGGGAGTGAATACGAAGTCGTTCTTTTCTCTCCCAAGGGGAGTGAGTACATCGATTCCCTTGCCGTTATAGCGTACAGGACCTCCCATCGCACACAAGCTTATTCCGATGGGAATCTTCTCAGTCAGGATAATTGGGGTGTGTTCCATTGTTGGCCTCTCTTGTTTTCATTGTAGCATCGGCTCCAAGGACGGGAAACAAAAATCGACAAGTGTCCCCCTGAAGGTGTATGCTGGGACCATGGAAGCAGATGATTTCTTTAGCGGATATCCTCAAGCCAAGAACCTCTTTGAGGAGATTATGTATAAGATCTCATACTTGGGGGCTATACGGCTGGAGATCAGTAAGAGCCAGATTTCTCTCATTGGACAATCGACCTTCGCTTATTTCTGGATTCCTGGTCGCTATCTCAAAGGCAAATTTGTGGCACCCTTGGTTCTTAGTATTCCTCTTCCTTATCATGATGAGACAGTACCCTGGAAAGAGGTGACCAAGATACAAGAACACTGGTTTATGCATCACCTGGAGATATGGGAGAAGATATCTTTTACAAACAGTGTTCTGTCAGTGCTCGCTACCGCATACACAGGAGGCAAGTCAAATGAGAAATAGGCTGTTTATAGCTGAGCATAGGGGAGGCTTGCTGTCCCCGGAAGACCATCGGTTCCTTATGAAGTGGGCGCTTGCCTGTACGGAGCATCTTGGAGAGTACCATGAATTCCCAGAGGAAGTTGTGATCACCTCAGCATTGGAAATAGGGCATCGGTGGAGTGAGGGAGATGCAAGGACCGGAGAGGCAATGAAGGCAAGCAGAGTGGTACATGCCTTTGCCCGTACCGTGGGTGACAAACCTTCTCAGTTCTACTGCCGGGCTGTTGGTCAGGCGGTAGCCACCGCCCACATGGCAGACCATGCTCTTGGTCCGGTATGGTATGGAAGAAAGTTGCTTGTTCTGCTTAATAGGGATGCAGAGAAGGAGCTTTCTTGGCAGCTAGAGCGATTGGCTGACCTTAATCCCGATCTCCTGCCTCTTGTACAGCAGGAGCTACAGAAAATCCTGTCTTGATACCTCCACTGAAGTGAAATGCCATGCAACCAATCTTAGAGAGCATTGGTGTATATATTGAGTTCATGTGGTTGAACTATTTCTTTATGTTCCAATTACATTGTACAGTTGGACTTGGCATTGAATCAGCAACAGCAATGGGACATTTTTTACATGGAGAAGTATAT
Organism: uncultured Sphaerochaeta sp.; assembly: GCF_963666015.1. Classification (NCBI taxonomy): domain Bacteria; kingdom Pseudomonadati; phylum Spirochaetota; class Spirochaetia; order Spirochaetales; family Sphaerochaetaceae; genus Sphaerochaeta; species uncultured Sphaerochaeta sp. The sequence goes on from NZ_OY762555.1 coordinate 2,597,239, forward strand.
GAAGACAACCATCCAGAAATGGGGAAACAGTTCAGGTATTCGCCTTCCTAAACCCTTGTTGCAGGAATTGCATCTGGATAATGGCACTAGAGGTAGGTGGCGAAGCATGGTAAGTAATGTCTATATCCCTGAGGAGGGAGATATTGTGTAGTTAGACTACACCCCTCCCTCTGGTCATGAGCAGGCAGGAAGAATGCCTGGATTGGTGGTAAGCCCCAAGAAATACAACAAGATAGGATTGGCTTTGATCTGTCCGATCACAAGTAAGCACAAAGGGTATCCGTTCGAAATATCTCTATCCAGCAGTGACGGTTTTCCCTCTGGTGTTGTCCTCGCTGACCAGATACGAAGCCTCGATTGGAAAGCAAGAAATGCTTCTTTCAAGGAGAGCGCCGGTTCTGCTGTGGTGGATGGTGTTAAGGATTTGTTGGTGTTGTTGATAGGGAAGTGAGCCTTATAGCCTTCTTTTGTAGCACATGATTATTGGAAGCAGTCATATTTAGGGTTTACAACTTACAGTCTGGTGAAAAGCATGTATCTGGCTAGTAGCAGGTAGGACAGTCACGGATTCACTATGCTTGAACATACACGTATGGTACCATTGAGAAGAATCAATCTGGATGATCCAAAGGATGGAGTCCATGATAGCCGATAAGACAATACCACTTGATATGATCAAGAGAGAGGCGTACAAACGAAAATTCTCAGTTCGAGATCTGTATCGAGGAATCATGCTGGTTCCGGAGGCTGTCTCAGGGTTGAAGTATAATCGGAGAAATATGATTGTCTCCCCTGAGTTCCTCGAGCGGATGCAACTTGCGGTGACCGAGGTGAATGGATGCGCGGCCTGTTCGTATGCTCACGCTCACATAGCACTGAAACAAGGTATGAGCAGTGAGGAGATCTACAGCCTACTCAGCGGGGACGGATCTCTTATCAGGCCGGAGGAAGGAAAGGCCATCATGTTTGCACAACACTTTGCCGATACTGGAGGATTCCCCGAGAAGGAGGCCTATCAGTTGATCGAAGAGACCTACGGCGCCGGTGAAGCACTTGTAATGCTTTCTGCCATTCGGATGATGCAGGTGGGGAATCTCTATGGGATTCCGTTCAGTGCATTTGTCTCAAGGTTGAAGGGATACCCCTATCATGGCAGTACATTGCTCTACGAGCTGGGTATGCAACTCTTGAGTGTCATCCTTCTCCCTCCCGCTCTCATTCACGGGGGGCTACGGCTATTATTCAAGCGTGCATACAACTCTCCAACCCTATAAGAGAAAGCGCCTTTCCGTGCCTAGGTTTCTGACTTTTCTAGGCTAAAGATGATCTTCCGAGGAAGGATATAGGGCGTCTACTGTTCTTTCCTGTTGTCCTTACCTATTCATGTATTAATTGAAAAGCGTGGGCACTAATTCTTTGCAATGGATGTAATCAACAATAGTGAAAAAAAAAGATTGACAGGGGAAAAATTGTGAATAATAATTAATTCATAGTTTGAACGAATTAAATAAGAGATGCCTATGAACAAATCCCAGGAACGTTATCAGAACATGTTTTCCCTCTTCCGGACACTTAGATTGGAAGGGACCTTGACGCAGTCAGAACTCAAGGACCGTCTTCAGCTGCAAGCTTCAACAATTTCATATCTAGTGAATGACATGAAGAGAGAAGGACTCTTGCAACCATCTCTGGTAGAGAATACAGCGGCAAATAGGAAAGTTGGCAAGCCTGGGCAATATCTGGAAATAGCCAATGAAGGAGCATATTTTTTAGGATTATATTTAGAAGAAACATTCATTGATTTGCATGTAATTGGTCTTGCTGATCAGGAAGTCCATTTCCAACACCTGCCATTGGGGGATCTTCAACCCCAGGAATTAATACAGAGAATAATTTCATTGATAGATCATCTAACATCTGTTTACGAGAATATCAAAGGTGTTGGAATTGCTGTTAAATCAGTTGTTGATCTTGAAGGTAATCTTTCATCTTTTAAACGAATTGTCATAGACCGAGAAGTACCTCAGATTTGGAAGATTGCGGGATTTACAGCCTCCATACGGGAAGCTTTCCCCAATTTGCAGATTATCGTAGAGAATGATGCAAACTGTGCTGCAGTGTACTGTCAAGCAGCAAGCAAGCAAACGACGACTTCTTCAATGGTGTTCATAATCAACCAAAAGCCATTTGGTGTTGGGAGCGGCATCATTATCGATGGGAAGTTGTTCAAAGGTTGTAATGGGGCAAGCGGAGAGATTTTTTTCTCAGATCGATATATCCAAAATCTTGTTGAACAGACTGATTTGCATCAAGAGCCAGTACATCTTATGGGCCTGCTTACCGATTCAATACTTAAAGCTATCTATCTAATTGATCCACAATTTGTGACGTTAACCGGTGGGTTACTCAGTGATTTGGACAAAAATAGTATTGCAGAGATTAAGTCGCTTTTCAAAGCCATCCCATATCCAATTGAAGTCATTTCTCAGGAACATCTGTCCTTGCCAGCAAAAGGGGCAGTTCTCCTTGCAGCAGATACCTACATCTCAACCGTCTTGAGTGGAATTGAGAGGAGATGAATATGAAACAAGAAACAATGCGATATGTCGGAGGCCGAATTTTTAAGGTAGTGTTTACTGTTTGGGTAGTCACTACTCTTATCTTCTTCCTGATTCGGCTCATGCCTTCCAATCCGATTGAGCAGTACATTCAGAATCTTGTTGTACAGTATGGAATGAGTTACGAAGAAGCAAATGCTCGTGCAAAAGCACTGTTTTCTATAGACCTGGATAAAGGGGTCCTGGTTCAATATGTTGATTATCTAAAAGCTGCTGTTCAGCTGGATTTTGGAACTTCCTTCCTCTCTCCCGGTGTGAAGGTATCAACTATCATTGCGAGTCGGTTGCCATGGACACTTTTTACGGTTGGTACTGGTCTTGTTCTGTCCTTTCTTGTGGGTATCCTTCTAGGAGCGATTTCTGCATATCGGAGAAATAGCTGGTATGAGCCAATTATTTCGGGTGTTAGTTCCTTTCTAAGCGCCATCCCGGACTTTTTAATTGCCATCTTTGTGATTCTCATTTTCGGAGTTTTTACCTATGGGGGAACGAAAAGTATTGTTCCCATCTTCCAGATGCGCGGAAATTTTGATTCTGGAGTGACGGCCGGTTTCAACTGGCCATTCATAAAGAGTGTTTTTGAACATGGATTTGGTCCAATTCTGACGTATTTCCTTTCTCAGATTGGGATCTGGGTCATTCTCATGAAAGGAAGCACTACTGGATGCCTGAATGCTGACTATGCTGTAATCGCACGAGCGAGAGGGCTTTCAAACCGAACCATACTTACTTCATACATCGGGCGGAATGCGATGCTCCCCATCGCCACCGAGTTTGCCATGCGTTTAGGGTTCATAATTGGGGGTTCTTTGATTATCGAGCAACTTTTTGTGTACCAAGGTGTCGGCTTGGAATTGCTGAAAGCCACAACCAACCGCGATTATCCATTGATGCAAGGCATCTTTTTAGTCATGACGATTGCCATTGTCTTGGCAAACCTCTTGGCAGAACTGGTGTACAGCGTCCTTGATCCCAGAATACGTGTAAAAGGAGGCTCCTCCCATGCCTAATACTATGCAAACACTGGCAAAAAAACATATTACCACTAAATGGAGCAGAATTCTTAGAAACCTTCGATCGGCATTGTTTGGAAATCTGATTGGAACTTTTGGGTTTGTTTTACTAATGCTAATCATTCTTATGTCTATCTTTGGTCCTATCTGGTTCCCCCTTGATACAATTTCAGATCCCTCCATGCTGTTAATGCCCCCTTCATCAGAACACATCCTCGGAACTGATCATCTTGGTAGGGATGTCTGGGCCCAGATTGTGAGCGGTGGTAGGGAGCTATTAATAATGTCATTCCTTACTGCAATCATTGCTGTCGTATTAGGTATAACCTTAGGGTCACTATCTGCTTTGGTAGGCGGCAAATTTGATGAGATGTTACTCTTCTTTGCTGATGTTTGGCTCACCATACCCCGCTTCCCGCTTTTGGTAGTCCTCTCGGGGTTTTTCACACTCGATGCAACCAGTCTGGCCATCGTCTTGGCAATCCTTTCTTGGGCTGGACTCTACCGAACTGTTCGGGCAGAGGTGCTTTCGCTACGCAACCGAGACTTCGTGGAGGTGGCGTTCATGCTTGATATGGGCAAATTGCACATAATCTTTAAAGAAGTGCTGCCCAACATGATGGGTTTCGTGGTAGCCAATTTTACGCTACTCATGAGAGCCGCCATTTACGCTCAAGTAGGTCTAGTGTTTCTTGGATTGCTTCCTCTTGATCAAAACTGGGGAGTCATGATCAACGTTGCCTGGAACCAAGGGGTCATCTACAACCCTGATGCCATCTGGTTCCTTCTTGCCCCTACCATTGTTATTTGTCTTTTAATTCTCTCCTTGGTGTGGATCTCCCGCTCAATGGAAGAGTTCTTCAATCCTGCGTTGCAGAAGTAAATGAGAGGAGTGACTCAAGTGGAAGAACAGACTGCATTACTCGATATACAAGATGTTTCCATTAACTACCACACGAAACGAGGAAAACTCGAGGCGGTTCATCAAGCAAGTTTTTCAATCGGGCATCGGACATCTGTTGCAGTCATCGGTGAGTCGGGGTGTGGAAAAACAACCTTGGCAACCTCAATTGTGCAGATGCTCAGCCGCAATGCTTCCATCAGTGAAGGTTCCATATGGTTCTCCCCCAAGGGAGGCAAGAGGAGAAATCTTGTTTCCTTGAATGAGGATCAAATGCGTTCCCTGAGATGGAACGACATAGTCATGATGTTCCAAGCTTCACAAAGCTCATTCAATCCGGTTTCAAAAATTTATACCCAGTTTCTTGATACGGCCAAGGCTCATGAAAATCAGTATGAACCTAAGACTGTACTCGAACGTGCAAAGAATTTATTGGAGTTGGTATATCTGGATAGTGAAACAGTCCTAAATGCTTATCCGCACGAGTTGTCTGGAGGTATGAAGCAACGAACCTTGATTGCGCTTTCTCTCCTGCTCAACCCTCAGTTGGTTATTCTGGATGAACCTACTACTGCGTTAGATCTCATAACGCAGAAGAAAATCCTGAAATTGCTGAACGATTTACGTTCAGCACAGGGTTTTAGCATGATGTTCATAACACATGACTTGGGAATCGTGACCCAGCTTTCAGATCGCGTGGTGACCATGTATGCAGGATCTGTAGTGGAAAATGCACCAACCAAAGCCTTTTTTGCTGATCCAAAACACCCGTATAGCAAAGGATTGTTGAAGGCAATTCCTAGCCTTGATGCCTCGTTTGAACAACTATACTCCATACCAGGATCTACTCCTGATCTGGTGGAAAAGATGCAAGGATGTCTCTTCGCTCCTCGCTGTGAGCTCTGTCATCAACGGTGTAAAACTGAAGTTCCTCGACTCAAGCTGGTTGGAAAAGATAGATGGGCAGCCTGTCATGCCATTGAGGAGGATAAGAATGGCACTCATTGAAATCATGAATCTGGAAAAGTCGTTTCACAACCGTAAAACCGGGGATGTCCAGATCCTTCGTGGGATCGATTTCAACCTTGATGCCTCTCAGACAATCTGCGTTGTAGGGGAGTCAGGATGCGGCAAGACCACGTTGGGGAAAATACTGGCTGGATTGCAGACGTACACAGGAGGCTCATTCCTTTATAACGGAAAGGAAGTCTCTACCTTAGAGAAAGAAGCTTGGAAGGCTTTTAGAACTGATGTACAGATGATTCACCAGAACCCTTATGAATCCCTGAATCCCACCCAGATGGTCTTTGATATGATTGCAGCTCCGCTTAAACGGCATAAAAAAGCTAGAGATTTTGCCGCTTTATATGAGCAGGTCGTTAGATTGCTGGAAATGGTTGGTCTGACTCCGGTTGAAGATTTTATAGACAAGTATCCAGCCAACCTTTCAGGAGGGCAGCGACAACGTGTTTCCATTGCTCGTGTGCTTTCTATGGATCCCAAGTTTATTGTTGTTGATGAGGCAACCAGTATGATAGACACTTCGATGCGAATTAGTCTTCTACAGACTTTGAAAGAGATTCAGCAGAAGATGGGTGTTGCCTATTTGTATATCACCCACGACCTCGCTTTAGGGCGGTATTTTGCATGGGGCCAGAGGTTAGCTGTGATGTACCTTGGTCAAATTGTGGAAATGGGGCCAGCGGAGGAAGTGTTGAGTGACCCCCACCACCCTTATACAAAAGCGATAATGGCCGCAGGAAAAGTTGTTGATGAAGATGGCTATGAACTAAAAGGGGTAGAGATACCTTCTTTTAGACATATTCCTCAAGGTTGTAGCCTATCGCCACGGTGCCCTGAGGCAATAGCGGGACTTTGTGAGAAAGTCACACCTGCTTTGCGTAGCGTTTCCAATTCTTGGCAAGTAAGTTGCCATTTGTATCAGGAGCAGAGATGAGAAAAGGTTGGAACTATCTTCTCTTGGGTTTTGGCTTGTTTTCGTTGATTTTGAGTATCTGGATGATTGGGCATCAAGAGTCAGGTAGCAATGAACGAATTATTACCTATGTAAACATCATCATTGCGGTGATTTTGATTTTTATTAGTTTACTGCTCTTCATGAAGGAGAGACGTAATAACAATGACTCATACGACAAAAAAGGAGTTTGATATGAGAACGAAGAGACTAGGTATTGTACTAGCAATGTGTTTGCTCATTTCACTGAGCCTCGGTGCCGCTGGTAATGCTGAACCCGTAGAAGCGAATCAGCAAGGGCCTCAACTGGCAGAGACGTTTGCCGGAGGTTGGCCGTATTCGGTCCCTCCAACAGGACATTTTAACATGTTCGTGGCTAATGCCATTGAGTTAAAATTCTGGAGAGAGATGCATCAGCTTCCTCTAGCCTTATATGTCAACGCTACAGGTGAGTATACCCCCATGCTGGCATCCGATTGGAGCATTGACGAGAGTTCAACTGCAATGACGGTGAACCTGCGAAAGGATGCCAAGTGGCTGACCGGGGAGAAAGTGACAGCAAAGGATGTCTGGACCACTTTCTATGTGTATCGTCTGGTAGGTAATCCAGCATGGTCGTACATTAGTGATGTCACGGTCGTATCCGATACACAGGTGAAGTTCGGAATCAAGAACGAAACTCCTCTGTTTGTACGCAATGTGCTGCGCAAGCCCATCGTTGATACCTTGACCTATGGTAGTTATGCGGAAAAAACTGCTGAACTGGTGAAACAGGGTCTTGATTCAACCAGCCAGGAGTGGAAGAATCTTGTAGCAGACTTCAATTCATTCCGTCCATCTGTTGTCAATGCGACTGGACCATATTATATTGATCCAGCCAAGGTAAGCCAGTCGAGTATCGAGATGCCGATCAATGAGAATTCATTCCTTGCAGACAAGGTTCAGTTCAAGACCTTGACCATCTACAATGGAGATGTACCTGATTTGACTCCGCTCGTGCTCAGTGGCAAGATTGACTATTTGACCCACGTATTTCCAGCATCCTCCATGCAGGCCTTTGAGCGAGCAGGCTACTCATTTGTCCAGCTACCAGGTGTCGATGGTCTTGCCATCTATTTCAACCATGCACTTGCCCCACTTGATAATGTTAAAGTCCGTCAAGCAATTGCTCATGTTGTTGATCGTGACCGCATTGGGAAGTTGGCACTTCCCGGTGTATCTGTCGGTGTGAAATATGCAACTGGACTGGGTGATGGCATTACTGAGTCCTGGGTTGATGTTAGCAAGCTAAATACCTATCCTGTCGATTTTGCGAAGGCAGAATCCTTACTCAAGGAGGCAGGATTGACCAAACGCAACAACCAGTGGTTCCTTACCAATGGAAAACCGTTTGAGCTTGCTCTGCAGTGCCCCAGTGGCTGGGCTGATGCCTCAACCGCAGCAGCGGAAGCCGCCCAGCAACTGACTGCTTTTGGTATCAAGACGGTGTACAACGGTATTGAATCCACCCAGAGAACCCCGAATATTACCAGTGGCAAGTTTGAGCTGGCCATGTCCTTCTTTGGAACGGGCCAACCTCATCCTATGTATGCATATGAGGGCCCCCTGTTGGCAAGCAATACAGGAGCAGCCGGGGTTGGCATCTCCTTCCCAATGGTACAAGAAACCTCAATGGGTGAGGTGAATTTCAACACACTCATTCAAGATTCTGTCAAGGGTTGGGATGTTGACCAGCAGAAGCAAATCATCAGCAAACTGGCTATTGCATTCAGCGAAACCTTGCCGATACTTCCCATCTACTCCAAGCAGGCACGTAACCTGACCAGCGATGGATTGAGAACGGTCTGGGAAGGACCAGAATATCTCTATCGCAACTCAGCGGGGGATGATAACTTTGTTGTCTACCAGCTATTGCATGGGATGATCAAAGCTAAATAATGTGTAATAAGAGGGTTGGGACGGTGTTTCTTCATCGTCCCTGCCTTCTTCTTCTCTGCATTGGAGACAGATATTTATGTACTTTATTCCAAAAGTGAAATACATCGAGCACCGACCTGGTTTGTATCAACAAAACCAGGGGATTTCAGTTGCATTGCTTGATTCTTTCTATAAAACCTTGGCTGAATCTTTGTTGACTCAGTTTATCGGCAAGGACATTCCTATCCAGATTGGTAGCAGGCCGGTTGATGTCCCCAAGGACTTGCCTCACTATCAATTACTTGTCCGTGAAGCGTATCGGATTACCATTACCGAGAATGAGATTCTCATCGATGCGCTCTCTCCGATGGCTGTACGCAATGCGTTTGCCACCCTTGCCCAGCTTTCAACACAAGCAACAGGCAATCTGCCGTGCCTCATTATCGAAGATTACCCATCAATTCCCTACCGTGGTGTCATGCTTGATGTATCTCGGGGGAAGATTCCAAACCGCGCAAAAATGGAAGAAGTGATTCGGTTTCTTGCTTATTATAAATACAATGTTCTACAACTTTATATGGAAGACTGTTACATACTCGACTCTCATCCAGTTCTTTGCAGATCAAATGGATACTATACAAGAGAGGAAATACAGTATCTAGATGCATATTGCCAGCGCTTCGGTATAGAGTTGCAACCGAACTTGCAGTGTCTCTCTCATGCTCATGGGCTTCTTCGGAATCCTGGTTATCATACCTTGGCGGAGTCAGAAGTTTCGTTGTTCAGCTTTGCTGCAGGTAATGAAGCAGTATATCACCTCTTCTCTGATATTTTTCGTGAAGTACTTTCTTGGTTCTCGTCAAAGACACTGAACCTCGATTTGGATGAGGCTTATGATCTCGGAACCGGTTACAGCAAGAACGCAGTCGAGAATCTAGGAGGAAGAGAGGTCTTTAGGAGACATATTCAGAAGATTGCTGAGGTTGCAAGAAATGCAGGAGCTACGCAACTGCAACTGTGGGGTGATTGTTTAAACAAGTATCCAAAGCTACAAACAGAGCTTGACGATGATATCATGTTCATTGACTGGAATTATAATCCTCTTACGTACTTTCCCTCTCTGGATAATCATGATGCAAAGGCTCACCACTTTTGGTTGGCTCCTGGAACCAGCAGCTGGAATGCTCTATTCCCCCGAACCCAGCAAGCGAATGCAAACATCAGCTCATACATCAGCGAGGGCTTTGCGCGGCAGGTGGAAGGGGTACTGATTACGCATTGGGGTGACTACGGCCACCACCAGCCGATATCTTTCAGCTATCACGGTATCGTGCGGGGTGCCGAACATGCTTACAATGGGGCAGCTACCTTGGAAGAGGAGTTGGATAGAGCATTGGATGTCCTGTTTTTCGCTGATGGTCATCAGAGCAAGGCATATTTGTTGCTTGCACAGATTAACACCCTTCCTTCAGTCACCACTTCTTTCAAGACCCAAGCCTTCTTTGCCTTTTTTGATGATTTATTTAAAGGATTATCATTGGAAGGCAATAATGCATATCCTGCAATGCCTGAAGATACATTTGCTTCAATGAGTATGCTTGCAGAACAGGCAATCGATGAAATCAAGCAAAGCAAGAGCGACTCATGTTTTCAGCAGGAATTATTACATGCAGCTCGTTGCCTTCTCTTTACCGGACAAAAGGGGTTATTGAGTTATACCATCAAGCATGCTTTCCAAGATGGTATGGTCGACGAGGACCATATTCTGACTTGGATTCTCGATATCAAGGAGCTATATCGCCACTTTTTATCGTTACGCAATGAATTTGTCCGATTGTGGACCTTGGAGGCCGTTGCGATTGGCTCTGAGGGTGCAGTATACGCATTCGACAAGGCTTCCAGTCGATATGCAGAGGCAGTCATCTGGCTTAATAGCCAGCGCCTTAACTTGCAGCAAGGACTTCCTCTGGATACCCAGATGGAAACATACAAGGCCCATGAAGCGTATACTACGCTTTGGACCGGCAATTGCACGAATCTTTGGGATCGTGCCTATCCATGGAGATAATGATGTATACTTTGTTCCCTGAACCACAGAAAATCAAATATGGAAAACACATCACCAGCTTGAGTTATGATCACCTGAAAGTTTTTACCAACTGTACACAGCACGTTGGTCGGGTTGTGAAATCTCTCTCGATCGAGCATGTGGAAATTGTCAGTACGCCTTCAAGTGAAGACGAACTGCTATTTATACGATTTGGCTCAGTCTTGGATACAACTGTGCCTGTGCAGAAACAGGGTTTTAGTCTGGTTGTCGGGCAAGACTCCCTTTCAATTACTTCCAGCTCTGAACAGGGCCTTTTCTATGGATGTCTTGCTTGGGAGCAACTGACCCTACAAGGGAAGGAAGATGGATACCTGCAAGCCCTCGAATTGATAGATTGGCCCATTCTTGAAAACCGAGGGCTCATGCTGGATATCAGCCGGGGACGGGTATATTCCCTAGATTACCTGAAACAGTTGGTAGAAAAACTTGCTACCCTTAGGATCAATGTCCTACAGTTATATATTGAACACACATTTGCCTTTTCATTCCTTACAGAGGTACATAAAGGAAGCAGCCCTATCACTGCCGGAGAAGTGCAGGAGCTCGATCAATGGTGCAAGAAGCATTACATTGAGCTGCAAGCCAATTTGCAGTCTTTCGGCCACTGTAACCGTCTCTTGACTGCAAAAGGTTTTCGGGATTTACGGGAGAGTGACCTCTACTGGACGTTATCTCCTGTGGTTGAGGAGACCTATACCCTTTTGGATAAAATGTACACGGAATTCCTTCCCAATTTTTCTTCATCGGTGTTAAATATTGACTCGGATGAGACCTATGACCTTGGTTCGGGTAAAAGTGCCTCTCTGATTGATAAAGAGGGAAAAGGTGAGGTCTATCTGAATCATTTGCTACGGGTAAGGGAGTTGGCTGCTAAGCATGGCAAGACTCTGATGGTCTTCGGGGATGTGATTCTCCGTCATCCTGAACTCTTGGAGCAGATTTCGCAGGATATCGTATTCCTTGATTGGATTTATGACCCGAGTGATACGTACCCGTCACCCAAAAAGTTTGCAGCTTCAAAGCGAACTTTTTGGGTTTGCCCGGGAACCGGGGCCTGGAATACACTCTTTCCTCGTCAGGATGGGGCGGTTAAAAATATACAGAAACTGACAATAGAAGGAATTTCTCAAGGATCGAAAGGTATGTTGCTCTGTGATTGGGGTGATCATGGCAGTTACACCCCTCCTGTTTTTTCACTAGTTGCCTTTGCTGTTGCAGCTCAAGTGAGCTGGAATGCGAGAGAGATTGAGCTTGAAGCACAACTCCCTGCCATATCGATGGTGCTTGGAGAACCCGCTTTCCAGGATTTGCATATGGTATTACCCCAGATTCACCGGCTTCCCGCATTCTGGTCGAAAAATCGAAGTCAATGTGCAATAGCATTGTTTGATGAACCATTGATGGGAAGGATGCTCACCAACGCGCTTCCGCCTGATAATTTGGAGCCTCTCAGACCGCTTCCAGAGGGGGTAGCCGGAGTTTTGGATCCAGAGAGCCATCACTTGATGAGACCCCTCTTTAGCATTCCTGAAGAAAGCCTGGAAAAACTAACTGATATTGAAAAAGAAGCGCGTGAGCTGGTTGAGCAGTTGCATGATGACTTGGTGCGGTCTCAATATGAATGGCTCTGTAATTCCTTACAACTCATTTGTGAAAAACTCAGGCTGGGAAGAGCTATCCGTTCTGCCATGCTTTCAGCCTCTGCAGATTGCGACCAATTCCTGGATTGGGAAATTGAACTGAGATTGCTGATTGGCAAATACACACAGTTGGAGATGGATTTTGTTTCGTGGTGGATGAAAGTTGCCAAGGTCTCAGAAATCATGATTCCTCTCACGTACTTCGCCCATATTATTGAGCGCCTAGATTACTTGAAGGGGTGGCTTGCAACTCAGCGACAAGCAATAGAAACCAACCATGAAGTTGATTGGGCTATGACTAGTTACCAGACAGCAGGATATAAATCACTTCCAACTTATTGATTCTTACAAAATTGGGCTTTCCGCACGTTCTGCCAGTGCATACTCCATTTAATAATTGGATTTGCACCGGATGAAGCCTATTTTTCAGTTGTAATTTTGTTGTAAAAATTTTCCTGTAGTGGATTGGGTGATTTTATACAATCAACGTAGTGATATCCTGTTCTTGCATAAGTGAAGATTGTATATCACCGAAGCCCCATACACATTATCACAGCAGAAATTAGATTTACTTCCTCCAGAATGTAGTGCACTCCTTCTTATCCTCAATATTGAAGAGTATGATCCTCATTAGAAGGGGGTAGGGGGTCTCCTGTTCCCATTTGATCCTGAACAGTTCTTTGGTGGCTGACAATTTTGCCTTTGAAAGATCATCTGAGAATTTATCGATCGTTTTGCTTTCAGGTGCAACACTGATGTGTGCTTTTGCCCTGCTGAAACCGATGATGAAGGTCTCATGGTCGGTGAATATTGGTTGGTTCCAGGCAATCCTCATCCCGAGTGTTGGAAACGTCTCATGCACCCAAGTAAGCAATGCATCCATCTTCTTGCGGTGGTTCTCATCAGCAATTTCCTCAAGATATGATTGAAATATATGCATGGTTATCCCCTTATGCCTAGTAAAATAGTAGGTAATAAGTATGCCTACGGGTTTAGGTATTCGTAAAGATAGCCGAAAGCAAGAAATGAAAGGATGGTCGTTTTTGCTACGTGGAGAAATAGATCCTTTCAGCTGTATCGTGAAAGACCATCTTACGCTCTTCCTCTGTAAACAACTCCCACTGGTAGTCCAGTAGCTGCCTGTAACTGTACTGTACCAACGTGGAAGGGACATCGGTGCCCCACATCAAGTGGTCTGCTCCTACAATCTCCTTTGCCATGGTGATGAATTCCTGTGCCGTTGGAAACGGATAGAATTCAGGCCGCGTTTTGTGGTGTAGGGCCGCAAGGTCGAAGAAAATATTCTTCCGGTTCATCGTTTTTAGGCCTTCTTCTAGCTCCCTTCTATGATTGCGCCTAGGACTCATGAGGTGGCAGATGACAATCGGCATCTGAGGAAATGCATCAGCAATATTCCTGATAGCCTGTGGTTGGTTGCTCCCATCCCCAGGACTTCCCAAGTCAAACACCAGAACGCCTTGGCCTGTTGCTATCTGTTGATAGAATTGCATCATACTTGGGTTATCGAGGGGAAAATCTGGATGGCTTCCCATGATGCCACACCCTGTGGACATCTCGAATTTGAAGATTCGAAACGTCTGGATCAGATTATCCAGAATTTTCTGTGCGTTGCGGCAGAATGGATCGAAGGTTGCCGCAGCAGCGAAACGAGAAGGGTTTGTAGATACCACTCGAGCAAGATAGTCATTGGCAAAACCAAGGAAACCTCCTTGTAATAGAACGGCCTTTTCAACATTGTTTTGATCCATCAAAATGAGAAACCGCTCAGCACTGAAGGTCGTATCCCCATAGCTTTGGGGGATGAGGTCGATCACCTCCCCTGTGGCCCAACGAGCCTTTCCTCCTCCAATTGAGCGGAGTTCTCCGTCGGCTCCAAAGCCGCAGAGCTCGGTAAATACATGTGCATGGGAATCAATGATGGGCATGGTGATTTCTCCTCGTTTCCTGTACCCTACTCGGGTTTGTCTCACCCGTCAATGTGGAAATACTTTTCCCAGGATGTCAAAAGATGATACAACATTGTCAAAACTCTCTTGCTGGCAACCGTGAGAAAAGCCCTGCAGACTGAAGCTACCTAAAACACAAACGGAGGCTTATGTATGAAAAGAATGCTTATTTTACTGCTCATTGCCGTATTGGCTGTGGGAACAGTATTTGCAGCCGGTTCAAAAGAAGCTGCAAAAGAAGACGGTCCTGTGACACTGCGTCTCTCCTGGTGGGGTGGTGACTCTCGTCATACTCCGACCCTTGCAGCAATGGATGCCTATATGGCAAAGAATCCCAACGTCAAGTTGGAAGGCGAGTACGGTGGCTGGGATGGCTACTACCAGAAGATAGTGACCCAGATTGCTGGCGGCACTGCTGCTGACATCATCCAGATTGACCAGCCTTGGCTTGCTGAGCTCTCCTCGAAAGGTGATGTGTTCACCGTCATCGACAATTCCATGGTTGACCTTTCCCAGTTTGATGTAGCATTTCTCGAGAACTACTGCTCCTATGAGGGGAAATTGATGGGTCTTCCTACCGGAACCAACGTCAATACCTTTGTGGTAGACACCAAAATGCTTTCTGATTTTGGGATTGATCCCAACACCAAGTGGACTTGGGAGAATATCATCAGTGAAGGCAAGAAGATCAATGACCAGGATTCCACCCGTTATTTCAGTGGTGCAACACCTGACATTCTTCGCTACTGGTTTGAGATTTACATTGCACAGCTTGCCGGAAGTGTTGTGGACAGTAACAAGCAGGTTGCCTTTACCCAGGAACAGGGAGCTGAGGCATTCCGATACTTCCAGCGCTGGATCGATGAGGACATCATTGCTCCTTTCAGCCAGACCTCACTTTTCTACCAGAAGTTCCAGGAAAATCCAGATTGGATCAACGGCAAGATGGCAACTGCATGGACTTGGGTAAGTTCCATGGACAAGGACATTGGGGCAAGAGAGAACTTCGAAACCCGTCAGTTCCCTGTCATGGATGGTGCTGTAAATACAGGTATCCTGATGCGCCCCTCCCAGATTTTTGTGGTCAACAACAACGCAAAGAACAAGGATGAGGCAATCAAGCTCCTATCCTACCTGTTCACCGATGCTGAAGCCATCGAGAAATTGGGGCTTGCACGTGGTATTCCCTCTGCAGCAATCGGACGGAGTGTTCTTGCTGAAAAAGGCATGATCTCAGAGATGGCAGAGAAGGCCACCAATGAAGGTATTGCCCAGGCTGGTGACCCACAGAGTGTCTACCAAATGAATAGTGAAGTCATGCAGGTGATGCAGGATGTCATCGATGAGTTCGGTTTTGGAAGGCTTACCCCTGAGGAAGCTTCTGCCAAGTTGATCAAGAATCTTGAAGCAACACTTGCTTCTCTGTAAATCGTACAATACTACCATCCGCCAAATGGCGGGTGGTAGGCTTTAAAGGGTAATGAGATGCAAAGACGCTCATATAAGAACTACACATATATAGGATATCTCTACATCCTGCCATGGATCATTGGGTTCCTGCTTCTCCAGCTCATTCCATTGATCAACTCCTTCTGGTACTCATTCACACAGTTCCAGTTGCTTGGAGACCCAGAATTTCTCGGACTTGCCAACTACAAGAAAATCTTCACCTCTGATGCGACCTTCCTGCAATCCTTGAAGGTGACGTTTTACTATGTCTTGATTGCTGTTCCCCTCAAGATTGGGTTTGCCCTCTTGATCGCAATCATCTTGAATCAGAAAATCAAGGGTATCAACTTGTTTCGTACCCTGTATTATATTCCCTCCATCCTAGGAGGAAGTGTGGCCATCAGTGTACTTTGGAAGTACCTGTTCATGAACCAGGGAGTCGTGAACAACCTCATTGGTGTACTGGGAATTCCTGCCATCGATTGGCTTGGGAGTCCTGACCTTTCCTTAGGGACCATCAGCTTGGTCACAGTCTGGCAGTTCGGCTCTTCCATGCTGCTCTTCCTGGCTGGACTGAAGCAGATTCCTTTCAGCCTCTATGAGGCTGCAAAAATTGACGGGGCAGGAAGGCCACGTATTTTCTTCCAGATCACCTTGCCCTCTCTTTCACCCATCATATTGTTCAACCTTATCATGCAGATGATCAATGCATTCCAGGACTTTACCGGTGCCTTTGTCATCACACAGGGTGGACCATTGAAGTCTACCTACCTCTATGGTCTGATGCTCTACGATCAGGGATTCAAGTTCTTCAAGATGGGCTATGCATCCGCACTCTCCTGGATATTGTTCGCTATCATCCTATTCTTTACCAGTTTGACGTTCCGTAGTTCCGAGAGCTGGGTACACTACGGAGATTCGATATGATCAAGAAAACAACACCTACCGCAAAAATTATCTCCTATATCTTCTTGATCGTCCTTGCCTATATCATGATTTACCCGTTGCTCTGGATGATCGGGGCAGCGTTCAAGACCAATGAAGAGATGTTTGGAACCATTGGATTGCTCCCCAAGAACCCAGTCTTCGGTGCCTTTGCAGCCGGATGGACGGGAACGGGCCAGTATGGGTTTTCGACTTTCCTGTCCAATACCTTCCTGATGGTGGTTCCAACGGTTATATTCACCGTTATCAGCGCAACGTTGGTTGGTTATGGGTTTGCCAGGTTCAACTTTCCACTTAAGAAGCTTTTGTTCTTCATCATGATTGCAACCCTAATGCTCCCTGCAACGGTCATCATCATCCCTAGGTATATCTTCTTCAAGAAGCTTGGCTGGCTTGATACGTACCTGCCGTTCATCGTTCCAGCGATGCTTGGAAGCTTTCCCTTCTTCAATTTCATGATGGTGCAGTTCTTCAGGGGCTTGCCTATAGAGATTGATGAGTCAGGTAAGCTGGATGGATGCAACAGTTTTGTCATTCTCAAGGATCTGTTGTTGCCGCTGTGCAAGTCAGCTATTTTCTCAGTTATCGTCTTCCAGTTTGTCTGGACGTGGAATGACTTCTTCAATGTCTTGATCTATATCAGTAGTGTCGCCAAGTATCCTGTGGCGTTGGGCCTAAGGATGACCATGGACATCTCAACTGAGTTTGATTGGAACCAGATCATGGCCATGAGCCTGATCTCCATACTTCCTCCTGTGATTCTCTTCTTCGCCGCACAAAAATACTTCGTTGAGGGGATTGCTACCACTGGAATGAAGACCTGATCATCCCTCTCTTCTGAGCGGGAGATACAGGGAAACCGTAACCCCGGCATCCTCCTTACTTGCAATGACAATCGGGGACTTCCCTTGGGTGAAGAGCATCAGACGCTTATTGATGTTCAACAGCCCAAGGGAACTTTTTTTCTTCAGTACATCTGCCTTGCTCTGGTTGATGGCATCAACCTCCTCCTGGCTCATGCTCTTCCCGTCGTTGGCAACTATAATCTGCATCCTGTCTTCCACCTGTGTTGCACTGATGGTGACGTGAAGGGGCTCTCCTTCCCGGAATCCATGGTTGAATGCATTCTCCAGAATAGGCTGCAGAAGCATTGCCGGAACGCGTACATCAAGGAGTGAAGGGTCGATATCCTCCTCACAGGTGAAAGCCTGCTTGAAACGGATATGTTGCAGCTGAATATAGTATTCAGTCTGTTCGAGTTCCTTGGAGAGGGGAACGCCGGAGAAGTCATCTACCTGTAGTGAGTATTTGAGCAGTTTCGAAAGAAGCTGGATCATGGTGGAGACATCGTTCTCCCCGGAAGCAAGTTTGACTGCCTTCCAGTTGATGGTATCCAAGGTGTTGAAGAGAAAGTGGGGATTGATCTGCATCTGCAGGGCACGGTACTCCATTGCTTCTGTCTGCCACCTGAGGTAGTCCTGTTCGAGAAAGGTTTTGATAACATGGTGGTTCAGGTAATCAAAGATGTTGCGATACTTTTCTGGATTTTCTTCGGTGAAGTCGGCATCTCCGACCTGACTGAGCTGTTGCATGATATTGGCAAGGAACTTTCTCTCTTGCCGATTGGTTCGGTGGGTAAGAAAAAGTCCCAGCAGAAGTGCTATGACCGTGAGGGTAATGGTGTAGTAGAGCAGGGTGGTGGAGAGCTGGTAAAGCATTGGTTCATAGATGCCAAGCGTGTATTCCCAACCATACTTTCCAGAGAATGCCTGGAAGTAGTACATGTCCTCTTCTGCATATTCCCTATGATTGCTTGGATTGGAAAAAAGCAACTGCCCGTCTCGGTTGTGCACCGTGAGTATCTCTCCCTCCTGGAACTGGTAGGCCCCTGAAAGAGACCTTTCCTTGATGTCCAGGACGATGACGCCTGTGCGCTCATTGACCGGATTTGTGATCGGTCTCAGGATGCGTATGATATGGTGTTCTATCGGGGTTCCTTCCTTGAGGGTAACCCGCTCTGAATAGCTCTGGTTTTCTGGAGGAAGTTCCTTGTAGGTCTGATACCAGGAGGAATCCTCCATATAGCCAATGGCGGTAAAAGCAAGGTCACTTGAGAGGACCAGTTGCTGTGGGTTGTCCAGGTAGACATAGATGTCATGGATGTAGGGCCGTGCATTGGCAGGGGCTGCAAGGAAGGAGCGGATGAGGCGGAATTCCCGATAGTTGTCCAAGTTGACCTCCTCTCCTCCGCTGAGAACACGTTGAAGGCGGTTCATCATCTCGGGATTGGTACTGAACATCAATGAGAGGCTATCCATCTCATCAAGAATCACATCATAATAAGCCTGTACCTCAGAAAGCTTCTGGTTCGCCTGCCTGATAGAGTTGCTCCTGATAAAGTTCTGGGTCAGCAAGGTTGCCCCTCCACCCAATAGGAGCGCTACAATGACCAAGGGGAGGCTGTGACGGAAGAAGATACGGATGATACGTTTGTTCATAAGCTCTGTTCCTTCTTCAGCTGTTGGGGACTGGTGCCCCAGTACTTGCGGAAGGTCCTGCAGAAGTTCTGGGTATCCTGATACCCTAGGGCTTCCGCTATTTCCTTGTTCTTATAGCCCACTTTGCTGGTGAGCATCTGTTTTGCTACTTCCATCTTATGGGTCAAGAGATACTCCTGGAAATTCTGGGTAGTCTCTTCCTTGAACAGCCTGCTCAGATAACTCGTGGTCACACCAAGTTCCGATGCAATATTCTGTAGGGTGCAGTTGCTAAGTTTTTTCTCAATGATTGCCAGTGTTTTTGTGACCAAGGGGTTGGACGGAACAAACGAGGAGGAGGGAGCCATAGCCGGTGTAGAGCCGTCCAAAACGTGTCTGATTTTCTCGAATGTCTGTTTGATCTCCTCGAATGAGGATGGTTTTACCAGATACTCCAGGACCCCGTACCCGATAGCCTCTTTCGCATAGCCAAAGTCATCGTATGCACTCATGATGCAGAACTGGGGTGGGGAAGGGAACTGCTTCAGTTCCTTGATCAACTGGAGCCCACTCATGAAGGGCATCCGTATATCGGTAAGGAGCACGTCTGGGTGATGGTCCTTGCAGAAGGCAAGGGCGCTTCTTGCATCAGTGAAGGATCCAGAGACTGAGAATCCTATCGATTCCCAGGGGAAATAGTGGGTAAGTCCTTCCAGAAGTTCTGTTTCGTCGTCTACGATTACCAAGGTATACATGATTTAAGGTAGTACACCATTTGGGGAGAAATGTCAAAAAAAGATACCCAATGTCAAGGTACATGGGCTGTTTATCTGCTACTATGATAGGGAGAATAGGAGTACTGAGAGGAGGAATCGAATGAAAGAGACTCGTATCTGTATTATTGGAGGCGGTGGTCGCCTCTGGGCCATCCAGTTCATGAAGGATCTTGCGTACAATACCATGACTCACGGTACCTTGGTGCTGTACGATATCGATAAGGACGCTGCACACAACAACGTGGCAGTTGCAGAGAATGTGTTCAAGGTTAACAACAGTGAGGGTCGGTTCCGCGTCATCGCAGAGGATGATATTGGAAAAGCACTTACTGGTTGTGATCTGGTAATCATCTCCATAGAACCAGGAAAGACAGAGTGCCGCTATGGCGACCTTGTCCTTCCTGAGGGGTATGGAATTCTCCAGTCTGTAGGGGATACCACAGGCCCTGGTGGCATCATGCGGGCCCGACGTGCTGTTCCCCTGTTCTTTGAGATTGCCGAGCAAGTTAAGCAATACTGTCCTGAAGCCTGGGTAATCAACTACACCAATCCCATGACGCTCTGTACTGCAGCGCTCTATAAAGCATTCCCCGAGATCAAGGCACTGGGATGCTGCCATGAAGTGTTCCATACCCAGAACTTCCTTGCTGAGAAGGTGAGTGAGTGGTTTGATGTACCAGTTCCCGATAGAAGGGAGATCAAGATTGATCTTACCGGCGTGAACCATTTCACCTTTGTTACCAAGGCATACTGGAAGAGCCATGACTTGATGCCCCGTCTCATTGATCTTGTTCAGGATGCCTCTACCTTCAGCGATGGAACTGCTGTTGCCAAGAAGCGATTGGAAGAAGAGAAGTGGTTTGATTGTGATCAGAAGATTGCACTCAGTTTCTTGCGTGATTTTGGCTCCCTTGGTGCAGCTGGGGATCGCCATCTTGCCGAGTTTGTCCCCTGGTTCCTTACCAGCGATGAGAACCTGCATACCTATGGGGTGATCAGGACTCCGTACTCCTGGAGAGAGCGCACTGCAAAGGAAAAGCGTGAGCGCGTATTCAAGGATGAGGATCTAAAGGCAGAGCTCACTGATGAGGAAGGCGTGGATATCATGCGTTGCCTGATGGGGGATAAAACCATGGTCACCAATATCAATCGTCCCAATGAAGGACAGATTAGTTATCTTCCCAAGGGCAGGATTGTTGAGAGCAATGGAGTCTTGAGTGAAGATTCCATCCGCCCGATTGTTGCCAGTGATCCCCCGCTTGCTATCCAAAACCTAGTCAGGCAGGTCAGTGATGTACAGGAGATGACCCTAGAGGCAATCTGGAACAAGGATGATGAGTTGCTCTTCGCTGCTTTCCTCAGTGATCCTCTGATGAATCTGAGCAGGGATGAAGCCCGGGAGCTGTTTGATAAGATGCTTGAAGCATCTGATCTCAAATACTAAGCATAGAACCAAGGAGGGGAGGAATGATCAGCAGAGAGATATATGAAGAGGCAGTGAAGCGGACGCAAATATTCTTTGAGAAGGCTGGGATCCTCCTCACCGACGAAGAGAAAGAGAATATTGAGGTTGCAGATTTCGGCCTCAACGATCTCTATCATACTGGTCTTGAGTTGGTTACCTACCTCAATACAGAGCGCGTATGTGCAAAGGAACTAGTGCTGTTCCCCCACCAGCGTTGCCCAGAGCATCGTCATCCGGCATTTGGGTCGTACATCGGCAAGGAAGAGACATTCCGCTGCCGGTGGGGAGAGGTATATCTCTATGTAGAAGGAAAACCAACCCCCTCCATCAAGGCAAAAGAGAAAGATGGTGTGTACACGGTATTCCATGAGATTGTACTCCTCCCAGGTGAGCAGTATACCCTGAAGCCCAATACCAAGCATTGGTTCGAGGCAGGATGTGAAGGTGCAGTGGTTTCTGAGTTTTCCACCCCCAGTTATGATGAGAAGGATATCTTTACTGACCCAAGAATCGAAAGAACTCCTCAAGTTGCGTCAAACCAAGATTGACGTAAACGATACTTCTTTACATACTCATATAGAGAAGTATTAGGATATATGAGATGCTTGACAGGTAAAAGATACTTATATATCATACTAAAACTATAGAATTAATAGTTGATTAGAAAAGGGGGCTCTTATGGGACTGGTTCTTTGGTTGGCAATATTCGTGGTACTGCTTGCAGCATTGGTAACGCTGAAGAGGGTATGGCATCTCTCATTCTCTGTTCGGGTATCTGTATCCTTGTTGCTTGGAGCTCTCTTTGGGCTTTCCCTGTTTTTCTTTGGCGAGGAGTCGGTCTCTTCCCAGGTTCGCCGGTGGGTCGCTCTTGTCGGTAATGGGTATGTTGACCTGCTTCGCATGCTCATCATTCCCTTGGTCCCGACGAGCATCATCGCTGGATTGTTGAGACTCGGTAATACCCATGAACTCAGAAGAATGGGGGTGAGGACTATCTCCCTTTTCTTATTCACCGCTACACTTGCTGGTATCATCGGCCTTTTGGTGGGTAGCCTGTTTGCAGTCGGGCAGGGGATGGTGGTAGGAGACCTCGCAGAGCGTACTCCCAATACCTTGGGCAATATCTTTGCACAGTTCAGGGCCTTTATTCCGTCCAATCCTGTGCGTGCTGCTGCTGAGATGCAGATGATCCCCCTGGTAGTGTTCTCTGTTTTTATCGGTGTAGCTGCAATTACCGTAAAGACAAAGAAGAGTGATGCGATCAAGCCGTTTGAGCAGTTGTTGGAGAGTTTTCTCCAGGTCGTGATCGAGCTGACAAAGATTGTACTTCGCCTGACCCCCTATGGTGTCCTTGCACTCACCACTTATTGGCTTTCGAATACAGGACTGGCAGCGTTGGCTCAGCTTGGGTTGTTTGTATTGGCAGTGGTAGTTGCCTGCTTGCTGCAAATTGGGCTGGTATATGGCGGTTTGCTTACGTTCTCGGCCAAGATCAACCCCTTCAGGTTCTTCAAGGCAGCGAGCCCTGCAATGTTGCTTGCTTTCTCCAGCCGTTCAAGCTTGGGTTCCTTGACGATGACCATCAATACCATGACCGATAGGCTGAAGGTGAATTCAAGGGTTGCTAACTTCGTGGGCCCACTTGGGGCTGTCATGAACATGGACGCCTGCGGAGGAATCTTTCCTGCAATGGTGGCAGTGTTCGCTGCGAATGCCTTTGGTATTGAACTTGCTTTCTCCCAATATGTGCTGATTGTGGTGGTTTCCATCTTTGCAAGCTTGGGTAGTGCAGCTGTTCCGATGGGAGCAACTGCCTTTACCATTATCACCCTCACGACTGTCGGACTTCCGGTTGAGGCAGTTGGACTGGTGGCAGGTGTCGATTTCCTGGTAGATATGTTCAGGACCATGACTAATGTAACCGGAGACCTGACGACCTCAGTGGTTGTTGCAAATTCGCTCGGTGAGTTCGACCGCGATGCGTTCAATACCCAGGATCTTAGCAAGGTTGCAACAGTAACTGCTACATAACGTGAGCTAATAATAGCAGAATAGTCGGAATTTGTTTTGTTTTTCACATTGTGTGAGTATTATTGCTCCTGTATACTAACTGCAAAATAGTTGAATAGTACATGGCTATGTATGTTGTATGCAGGAGCGTGATGGTGCAGGTTGGTGTGTTGGTTGTTGGTGTTTCTGGGGAAGAAACTACAACAATTGAGAAGAGTCTTAACACAGCTGAAATTTGGTTTGTCTCTACTGAGGCAGAAGCTGTTGCCTGTGTACAAGAACACCCCTCAATTCGAGTTGCTCTCCTTGATTTCGCTTCCTGTGTTTCTCTATTGCAAACACTTGCTCAGTATCCAATCCATAGTATCGTTATCACCAATGACAATACAGTCCAAGAAAGGAAAGCCCTTGCTCTGGGAGCCTCAGACTGTCTACGGAGGCCTTATTCTCCTGAGTTGTTGAGAATTCGAGTGGATCTGCATGCCACTAGCTTCATGGAAGAGCAAAATGTCTTATTTGACAGTTTGCTCTGGCAAGCTCCTATAGGTATAGCCATATATAGTGGTCCTGATGCAGCTCACTTGGAAATGGTTAAAGCTAATACAATCCTTCTCGAAATCATGGGACGTTCCAAGGAAGAACTCATGACCGTTGATTGGAGAGAAATTACCTATCCTGAGGATTTGGAGAAGGAGCTGGTCAAATACAAGCGATTCTCGCGACATGAGATTCCCGGGTATGAGATTGAGAAACGGTTCATCAAGCCTGATGGGTCTTTGATTTGGGTGAATATGACTGTTTCAAGGCTATATGCAAACCAACCTGAAGCGGAAGACTATCTTTGTATTGTCAAGGATATTACTGAACAGAAAGAGCTCGATATTTCACTGCGTGAGCGAGAGCGGATCATCCATTCCTACTTCTCCCAGTTGCCGGGAATGGCCTACCGGTGTTCATTTGATGAACAGTGGACCATGCAGTTTGTCTCATCTGGTTGTTTGGATCTTACTGGGTATTCGCCTGAGGAGTTGCTGAATAATGCTGCAGTCTCTTTCAATGAACTTATTTTGCCGATGCATCGCAAACGGGTGAAGGAAGAGTGGAAAAAGCTAGCAACAAAAGATACCCCGTTCATACAGGAATATGAGATTACCACAAAGAAGGGTGAGTTGAAGTGGGTTTATGATACGGGCAGAGGAATAATCGATGAAAACGGTGATATCATTGCTATCGAGGGTATGCTTTTCGACATCTCAGACAGAAAACAGGATGAATTAACCCTTGCCTATTACCATAACCATGATGAGTGGACCGAGTTGCCAAATAGAAGGTCATTGGTTTACTTATTGGAGAATGAACTAAAACATGCTGGGCATGCTCTCCTTGCGGTCAACCTGACTGCATTACATGCACTAAGTGCTGTTCATGGCTTACTCTATAGTAGGAATCTGGTGAAGTGTGTAGCAATGAGACTCCAGGCACTCAGTGATTCAGAGCATGTGTTGTTCAGTTCCTATGAGTATCAGTTGGTATTCTTTATCAAAGAGCCTGTTGATTCTACTGCGTTGTTTTCTTTCGGCAGACTGGTGTCCAAGAACGTTGCTACCTTGCTCCGCGAGGAGCGGGTAGGTTGGGGTATTGGGTTGATAGAGCTTTCTGAAGCTCCTGTAGAGGAGATTCTGACCAACCTTTTGGTTGCCTCTGAGCAAGCGTTGTCTGATTTTGATGCAGGTCATGAGGTTTGTGTCTTTGATGAGGCTATGCAGCAGGCAATGAGAAGGCGTACGACCATCGAGAGAGAACTCGCTGATCTGATCAAGCACCCATCCTCTTTCTCCTTCTACCTTCAGTTTCAGCCGATTTGGGATGTGAAGACACAGACAATTTCTGGCTTTGAGGCTCTCTCTAGGATGAAGAGCCCCATTTTGGGCAGCGTCTCTCCTTCTGAGTTCATAGAAGTTGCAGAGAAGGCCAAGCTTATTGTCCCCCTTGGCAAAATCATTATAGACAAGGCATTGAAATTCTTGTCCCTGATCGAGAAAGAGGGGTTTTCAAATGTTGGTGTCTCGATCAATATCTCTGCGATTCAGTTGATGAATAAGGCTTTTTTGCCTTCCCTGATGGAGGCTGTTGAACACCATAGAGTAGAAACTGAGAATATTACTTTGGAGGTGACTGAGTCAGTGTTTATTTCCAAGTTCCAGGAAGTGAATGATTTGTTCTGCCACCTCCAACAGCGTGGGATATCGATTGCAATCGATGATTTTGGCACTGGGTATTCAACGTTATCCCGAGAGCGCGAGCTGAATGTTAATGTCTTGAAGATTGATAAGACATTCATTGACAAGCTTGAGGTACTGCAAGAGAAGGAAGCTATTACAGCCGAAATCATCTCATTGGCCCATAAGTTAGGGCATACCGTAATTGCCGAAGGTGTTGAGTTTGAGAACCAATATAGCTACCTGAAGAAGTATCAATGCGATAAAATCCAGGGGTTCCTTTTCAGTAAACCCCTGGACATTTCTGATGCATTGGTATTACTCAAGCAAACGAATCGTACTTAGTAATCTTCACGTACGCCAAACTCAGCGTCCTCTACCCAACGGTGGGGGCGGGTAATGAGCTTTAGCATCTCCTTGAGTACTTCATAGTGACGTTTCTCTTCTGAGAGGATAAGTGAGAGAGCTTTCTTGGCTTCTTCATCTGTTACCAGTGGAAGTTGTTCCTTGTAGAACTCTATGCTCTTCTTCTCTACAGCCAGAGCTTCTTGATAGGCAGGAATCTGATCAGTTGCAGAAGGGAAGGAGTCTGGGTCGAATGCCTTGAAGACTTTCTTTGCTGCTTCTATTACCGTGGTATTAACTGCTACTGGTGCACTCTTCTTCTGTAGGGCACGGAAATAACTTTCATGTTTCTTTTCGTCATCAGCGAGCATCTTGAAGATGTTTGCAAAACCTTCGTCTGGTGCCTTTTTTGCAAGGTCAGTATAGAACTGAATACCTTCCTGTTCCAGTTTAATTGCTACTTCAAATAGGTCCATGGATGTCCTCCTAATGTCCATAGTATAGGTAGGATATGGTGGGAAAGCAAGTGCGATCATTTAGTGGGTGAGTAAATCTAATTCAGTTTCCAACAGGGGAGAAAAGTCATACACATACTTGTTGTGATAGTTTAGATACTTTTCAGTTCCATCGGGTATCATGCTTAGGTGTTTGGTGTCATCAACCCCGAGACGATCATATTCATTGTTATCGAGTTGTTTTGATAACTTGATGGTCCCTTTTGATGGGTCGAATGAGATCATTCCCAAGTCGAAGAGTTTGTCGTACAGAGGTGAGAGTATGAGTGCGTTTTTTGGGTCAATTCGCTCATGGTCATCTGCAACTCTCCATGGTTTGATATGACTGGCAACAAGTATCTTGGGTTCTTCAATTCCCAATACCGCACAGCTGTTGTTCCAGAGTTCAAGCGCCTGTCGGCGATACGTTTGCTGCACGGTTCTCTGGATGGTTGTCCCGATACGTGTAGTCGGGATAATTCCCTGATCAAAGCCATAGGGTTGTTCCTGATCAAAGGAATGTTCTTTATCGTAGTACCTGAAGGGTGGAGTGTATTCATACAGACTGAATTTGGTTTTGCATGGGGTGCCAGGTTCAAAGTACTGAGAAGAGATGGGAATAGCCCGACCGTAGTAGGTGTAGGGGGTCTTTACCCGATCCCTGACGAATACGAATATTTCGTATTCTCCGGTATTCATCCGTTTCTCGACAAACCGTTGCTTAAGCTGCCCTTCCCAGTAGAGAACATCGTTGTCGATATGGTCAACATACGGGGTGGCATAGCTCTCTTTCTTCAAATTGATCAGCAATACAATTGCATCCTCCCCAGTTCTTGAAAGCACGCCCTTACGCATTGTTGCTACAATGTTCATTTCCATCAGATCAGCAATGTCCTGTAATACATAATGACTCCCGATTGCCAGGTGGGTAATCAATTTCTGGGAAATTCGGTTTGAGAGCTGCTCTGCCATGAGCCCAGGATACGCCCAAGGGGGGTATCCGTCAATGTTTGTTTTCCAAAGGAGCATAATTCCATGCTACTATTCCCAGAAGGACAAACCAATGAAAACAATACAGGAACGTATTCACCATATTCAGAAACTACTCCACTTGGATGATGAGCAGATGGCTGAGAAACTTGGATTAGAAGAAGAGGCATACCAGAGAGGAATTGAAGTTTCTCCCTCTGAATTGCTGGAACTTCTTTGCACTACCTTTGGGGTTTCCCTCTCTTATCTTGAAGAAGGGAAGGGGAGTGTTTTCCGTGAACGATCACTCCCTGTTTCCGATATTCTCGCCTTCCGGGATGCACGGAACTGGAAACAGTTTCACACTCCCAAAGACCTGGCAATTTCTCTCAGCCTCGAATCCTCTGAACTACTCGAATGTTTCCAGTGGTCTGGTGAGGATGTGCATGTGGGAAAGAAACAAAAGCAGATGGAAGAGGAACTGGCTGATATTCTCATCTATTCAGTGTTGTTTGCCGATTCCATTGGGGTTGATATCCCTACAATTATCGAGAAGAAGCTACGTAAGAATGCAGAGAAGTATGATGTAAAGAAAGCGTATGGATCCGCAAAGAAATACACAGAGCTCTAGTAATTCCTCACGCGACAATTCTTGGAGTGTGGTACACTAAGTAGATGCCACGGAGGGTGTGATGCTCGTATACGAAGGTGATAAACAGCAATTCTTGTCCGATGTCCAGGATAATTCAATTGATCAGAAGATTGAAATGAACATGTGGAGCAAGCTCCACAGAAGAGTCAGCTCAAGTGAAGAACAGTCCTGGCGTAACTCATTGAATTACATGCAGAATGTGTTACTCGATTCCGAGATTCCTGACACCTCCGGTGTAGCTATTGAATTTGGAATACCCAATACCAATAAACGAGTCGATTTCATCCTTACTGGTTTGGACCAAGCGAACAAACACAATGCGGTAATCGTTGAGCTGAAGCAGTGGAGCAAGGTTGAATCTGTTCCCTATGTTGACCAACTGCTGGAGGCTGAGATTATTGATGTACAGACACGTTTCTCCCATGGTCAGCAAGTAGTGCATCACCCCTCTTACCAAGCATGGTCATATCGCTCCCTTATCTCCAACTTCAATGCAAATGTACACGAGATACCGATTCACTTGGAAAGCTGTGCGTATTTGCATAACTATGTACCTCCAGTAGATGATCCTCTGAAGAAGGCTTACTTCCAAAGTATTCTTGAGGAATCCCCAGTATTCTATCGCAGTGATGTCAAGAAGTTACGGGACTATATCAAGAAGTACATCCATACAGGGGATGCAAAGCAAACCTTGTACTACATTGATAACGGGGAGATCCGGCCTTCCAAAAGTTTGCAGGACTCCCTCTCTGCGATGCTGAAAAGGAAAGAGGAGTTCATACTCATCGACGAGCAGAAGATTGTCTATGAACAGATGCTCTCCTTTGCTCGCAGAAGCAATGAAGATGGAAGGAAACGGGTTTTTATAGTGCAAGGAGGACCCGGGACAGGCAAGACGGTCGTTGCAATCAATCTCTTGGTGCAGTTGATCAACGATGACCAGGTGTGTGCATACGTGACAAAGAACAGTGCTCCGAGAAAGGTCTTTGAGGCCAAACTACGCTCTGGCGCGTTTAAGAGAAATAATATCAGCAGCCTATTCAAAGGTTCCACGGCGTTTGTTGAATCAGACACGAATGACTTTGGAACGCTTATCGTTGACGAAGCACATAGGCTCAATAAAAGGTCACAACAGGGGCCAAAGGTTACCGGGGAAGATCAGATCAAGGAGATCATCAACGCAAGCAGGTGCAGCGTGTTCTTTATTGATGAAGACCAACGCGTAACCGCTCAGGATTATGGTGACCGGTCTCAAATTCTTTATTGGGCCAAAGCTTTCAACGCAGAGGTGCAGGAGGGGAGGCTGCTCTCCCAATTTAGGTGCAATGGATCTGATGGATATCTTTCTTGGCTTGATGGAGTACTGGGAATCCAGGAAGAGACAGCCAATCCCACCTTGGAAGGCATCGACTATGACTTCCAGGTAGTGGATGATCCCAATGAACTGCGTAGGCTTATTGAAGAGAGAAATAGGGAAGACGATAAAGCCAGGATTGTAGCAGGGTACTGTTGGGATTGGGTGAGTAAGAACAATCCAGATTCAGTTCCAGATATTGCCATTGATAACTTCTCCATGTACTGGAACCTCAGCAGTGACGGTACCTATGCAATTTCCAAAGGATCAATCAACCAAGTTGGCTGCATTCATACCACCCAAGGACTCGAATTCAGCTATGTTGGGGTGATAATCGGAGATGACCTACGATTTGAGAACGGAAAAGTCATCTCTGATTACACCAAGCGGGCAAGAACCGACCAATCACTGAAAGGATTGAAAGGACCTATCAAGAAAGGTGATCAGGAGGCAAAGAAAACTGCCGATATCATCATACGCAATACCTATCGCACACTCATGAGCCGGGGGATGAAAGGCTGTTATGTCTATTGCACGAATACAGAGCTTGCTCACTTCTTGAAAACCAGAATAGCTGGGTATGGAGAAGAAGAGGAAAGTCCCTTGTTGGCAGCTGAAAGGGAAGAATAGTATGAGTGGCAGAGAACAGTAGGAAATTTCGAATATATGCTATTGATGAGTAATCGTTCCCAGAATCCCCAATAACTCTCATGAAATCAAGAATATTTTCTTATTTGTTACTCCCAATCTGTTGATTGCATAATACTACAACTACTATTATAATATTACAAAAGATTGAAAATAGTGTATAATTAATACTATGATAACACTTATAAGTCCATCAATAGCCCAGAAGAAGATAGCACAGAACTTGAAAGAGCGCAGATTGCAAAAGAACTTGACCCAAGAAGGGTTGTCAGTTCGCTCGGGTGTCCCCCTGGCAACCCTACGTAAGTTTGAACAACAAGGCGTTATATCTTTTGAATCGCTCTTGAAGCTTATGATGGTGCTGGGGATGTTGGAAGCCATGGTTGAAGCTACTAAGATTTCACACACTTCATTCTCCTCTATTGATGAAGTCATTGCATTGGAGACTTCCTCAAAGCGGAAGCGGGGAAGGAAAGCATGAAACCTTACAAAGCGGTGAAGACCCTACTCGTGAAGATCGATTTTGGTAATGGAACCATTCCTGTTGGTCGTCTGGCATTGCGAGATCGTCGTATCTACTTCTCTTATGAACTGTCTTTCCTCGAACAAGGCCTTGAAATCTCCCCATTCTCTCTTCCCTTGCAAGCAGGTGTGAAGACTTTCGACCATAGTTTGTTTGAAGGATTGCCTGGTGTATTCAATGACAGTCTTCCTGATGGGTGGGGTAGGCTTCTCCTAGATCGGTTCGTTCGCTCTCAAGGTGTCTTTCCATCAGAGCTTTCTCCCTTGGATCGATTGGCAATGATTGGATCACAAGGCCTAGGCGCGTTGGTATATGAACCTGAGTATGATGTTCCTTTTGATGGTGGGCCAGTTGACTTGAACATTGTTGCATCACAGGCACAAGAAGTACTTGAGGGATCCTCCTCAGAGGTTGTAAGCCGTCTTCTTGCGTTGAATGGATCCTCCTCTGGTGCACGGCCAAAGGCATTAATTGGTGTTTCTGAGAACAAAGAGCGAATTCTGCATGGAAAAGAATCATTTACCGCAGGGTATGAGCCTTGGTTGGTGAAATTTCCAAACACACAAGATGGTATCGATGCTGGTGCTATTGAGTATGTGTATGCCTTGATGGCAAAGCAGTCGGGCATACTAATGCCCGAAGTTCACTTGTTCTCAGCCCATGAAGGACCGGGGTATTTTGCTGCCAAGCGGTTTGATCGAAATGGGGTTAAGCGCTTGCATATGCATACTGCTAGTGGATTGTTACATGCTGATTTTCGCTTTCCCTCACTTGATTACCAAGACTTGCTGAATCTTACATCCATGTTGACCAGTGATATCCGGGAGGTAGAGAAAATGTATCGTCTTGCAGTATTCAACGTCCTAGCGCATAATCGTGATGACCACGCGAAAAACTTTAGCTTCCTCATGGATGCACATGGGAAGTGGACACTTTCTCCGGCCTATGACCTTACCTTCTCCTCCGGTCCAGGAGGGGAGCAAAGTACCATGGTCATGGGGGAAGGAAAGTATCCTGATGTAGAGCATCTTCTCAGGTTGGGGCTTAATACCAAGCTTTCAAAGCAGCAGATTACTTCAATCATTAACCAGACTCGTTCAGCGCTATCAGGGTGGAATACGCTTGCAAGGCAAAATGGCGTAAGCAATGAGAATATATCCTCGATTTCCCAGAAGATCTGTCAGTAAATCCTATCGGCAGAGGTCTTTCAGTCCTTCCCAGATCATTACCATCGCCATCGTATCCAATTCGCAGTACTTCAGAAGGGCGTTCTGTATTTCGCTACGCTCATAGTCCGACATCTCCTCAAACTGCATTCTTGCATATGCAGTGAGTGCCGCACCTCCTTCCCTGAGTTCATCATCACTGCTCAAAATATCAAGATCCTTGTCCGAGATGTCCTGGAACATCCTTGGTAGCAACTTGTACGGGTCAGTTACCTTTCCATCTTTGATCTTGACCCATTGCCAGTTCTTGAAATTCGTACTCTTGATCCTTCCCTTCGCACCATAGATTGGCTGTGAATATTTCTCCTGTAATACAACCGAACTGTTCAGAATTGCCGGGAGTACCTGTTTGATGGAATTGGATCCCTTTGTGGACGGATCATAGTAGTAACGCTTCACTACTTCCCACAGGTCCACCATATCTCGCTCACCGCTCCACTGCTCAGAGGATTTGCCTGTTGCATGGGTAATGGATTTGATGAAGCTCTGGAGTTGCTTCCTGTCTGGGATGTCTCTTGTATCAGAGTTGAGTTGCTGATAGATCAAATTGAGGAATGTGTTCTCATGATTGGAGTAGCGAAAAATACTTCCCCGGTCATGGTCCAACTGTTCTTTCAATGCCCGTATGAACTCATAGTTGGGAAAAATCCCACGTTCTGTGTTCAGGTACTCCCCAGCGTGTTCGACACTCCCATCTTTTTGAACAGTATGATGGGAAAATTGAAACGCCACTCCTTCATAGGGGTGGAGCCCTGCATTGAAGGGGATGGCTGCCATCGTTGTCTCGAAGTCGATGAAGTGCAGAGGGAAAACCCAGCTGTCCATCTCTCTTTTTAAGTTCTCTCGGTCAAGCCAGGGAGAATCGTCCCTTGTTTTGTATTTCTGAATCTGCAGCCACTGTCGTTCACTCGCCGAGATTCCTGGTCTTGTATCAGGTCTTGGATGGATGTCACTCTCACTGATGTCATCCATCTTGATGATACCCTCTTCAATTAGTTCATCCTTTCCCCTGAAGTTCCAGACATCCAAAACCGTTTGGCATGCAAAGTCCTCATCGCTCCATCCCAAAACCTCTTTCCAACACTCCTTCTTCCCGCTCTTGAGTCTCTCTTGTGTATTGTCATCGGTTGTGTGGAACTCACATACAGCGCATTTAGAAGCAATGGGGGTACGGATTTTTGTATCGGTAGCATAAGAATCTGCCAGACGATCAACATATTGGGAGAACTGCAGGGAGGTGTTGTTGACTTCATGTTGCGTCTGATAGATTCTCTCGCATTCAGTGTCCACAGGTACGGTGCAGAGAATCGGGGGTGTGAGATCATCTTTTGTAAGGGCCTCTGATATTGAGACAGATTTCCGTCCTGTTGCATCATGGGTCAGCCGGAACTTTTGGTTCAATCCATCGGTTGGGCAAATAGCTGATTTGTCAGCCATCATAAGATGTGCAGATATCTCATAGTGCGGGAAAGCTAGGGAAAGTACATATTTCTGGAAGGCAACATCATAGAGATAAGGTTTCCATTTTGCACTGATCGATCCATCTAGCTTGGAAAAAGGGTGTGATTCTCTTGGATCAAACGATTTTGCCTTCACCTCATAGAGCCTGATCTGAGTTCCCTCCTTGACCAAGATGTCGGCACGGATGAACAGATTCTTTGCTGCAATGGCTGCTTCATAGAGTATGACACTGTCGGTCTGAAGCAGCTCATTAGTTTCCTCAAGCGCTTTCTTATAGTCCAGTGTCTTGATCTCATGACCACCTGGGAAATAGCATTTTGCAAGCTCCCCAACCTGAAAGCCCCCATCTGCCAGGGCAAGCAGGAAGCTATCATCAAGATTCTGGTTCGCATAGCTCTCTTTTCCTGTATAGAAGAGTTTTGTTGGGCATTCAGTAGCCAGCTTGAATCGGGATTTCGTCAAATACCTTTCTTTTGCCATTATGGTTTTCTCCATATGTTAGTCACGGCATAGTATACAGCATTCGAGCATACATCTGAGAGGAATCCCATATATGTGTCTCTCTGATATTACTGTTATTAGAGTAATTGACGGGGAAGGGTGAATCATCTGTTTGGATGATTGTTGAAACCCATATTGAGAATCATTGCCCTGCTTGGATTAATGAAGGTGCTGAGCTATGAGAGTAGTGTATGGTTTTTCTTGCTGGTGACCATAAATAGAAAAATTCGCCATACAAGACAAATTATCGATTTTATTGTTAAAAGTACGCCATAGCGAACAAATATGCATAGGTGCAAGAAAAAGTGCTCTATGGAAGACACATAGCCAGGAGGAATCAGATGGAGAGAACCTACCACTCTCGAATGAGAAAGTCCTCCAGATGCATAATTTGAATCCCGTTTTCATTTCCTTCCGCTAAGTCATCAAACGTTACTACCCACTTGGGGTAGTGATCCTTTATTTCCATAAGGTTGCCAATTCCTCTGTTTGATGTCTCCGGAAGATTTCTGCAGACTTGGATATAGAGCCTCTCTTCTGGCTTCTCAGCGACAAAATCAATTTCTTTGGTACCATTCTTTCCAATGTAAACAGTAAAACCTCGCCGCCTGAGCTCTAGATAGACGATATTCTCCATCATGGAAGCAAGAGATGTAGCGTTATATCCCATCAGACAGTACTTGAGAGAAGCGTCTGCAAGGTAAAATTTTTCTTGGGTTTTCAAAACCATTTTTCCCTGTAAGTCATATCGTTTGCACCGATAAATAATGAAAGCCTTTTCCAACCAGTCCAGATAATCATAGATGCTCTCCACACTCAGTTTCCGTCCTTCATTCTTAAGGAACTTAATAATTGCGTGAGCAGAAAATGTTTTTCCTACATTTTCAATCACGTAGAGGACTGTACGATTGAAAAGGTCTTGGTTTTTAATCTGATGACGACGAGCAATATCATTCGTTACAACCGAATTGTAGATCCCTTCCACAATCTGATAGATTGTTTCTTGAGAGAAATCTGATAGTGCGGTAACAGGAAAACCGCCGCCCTTGATGTATGCAACCAGCAATTCTCTCGGGGTGAGTGTGCTCATCGATTTGAAACGAAGATACTCTCGGAAAGACAAGGTATATACAGGGATTTCAATATACCTCCCAGAGAGATAGGAAGAAATTTCCGAAGACATCAACTTGGAATTTGATCCAGTTATATAAATATCTACTGGATATTTCTCAAATATATCGTTGACTGCCTTCTCCCAACCTTCAATCTCTTGAACTTCATCAAGCAAAAGATAACATGTGGTATCTGTACGTATCTGCTGTATCAAATCTTCATACATATGTACTGCGGTGAAACCTTCATCAATTTCCATCTGTGTATACCGTCGATACACAATGGAATCATGAGGAACGTTTTTTTGTATCAATAATTTGCTGAACATTGAAAATATAGTAGATTTTCCAGATCGTCTGATACCTGCCAGAATCTTTACTACAGGTACGTCGATATAAGATTCCAAGGTAGACAAGTACGTTGGCCGGGGTACAATAGTATCTTTCATATACCTATTATACTCGACAATTATCTAAGAATTCATATTTTTTATCGAAATTAGATAAAAACTATGATAATAAACAAAGTTTTTACTGAATTTAAATAAAAAGTATTATAGTTGAATGAGTATTACCACACGTATCTCCCAAAGATTGTGAATCCTTGGGAGATGCATACTCTCTACCTCCTCTCCCGCTCCTTGTAATCCTTCTTGATTCTCTTATTCCAGTCCTCAGGAATAGCAGAAGCACAGCGATAGTGGGAGACTGCTTCACTCATTACCTCGAAGTTCAACTGTATGCCTTCAGTATCGGCGATGAAGTCCTGTGCGCGGTCTGGGGGAATGCCTACGTCTTCAGCCGCAGTTTCTGCATCGATATTTGCACCGAGGTAGATAAACTCCCATCCATAGATCTCCCGCTCTTTCTTGATCATCTCTCGAACCTTTTCCCTGGTATACTCCCTGCTTGCGTTCTCCATGCCATCAGTGATGATGAGAAAGATCACCTGTTCTGCTTGATATTCTGGCGCTGTAGTCCTCTGGACCTGTACAATCTTGGAAATTGTCCGACCAATTGCGTCATAGAGAGCTGTGGAACCGCCTACAGCGTACTCTTTTTTGGTCATCGCGCTCACTGCCTCGATAGGAATACGGTCATGAAGCAATACATACTCGTTGTCAAACAACACGGTTGTGATATTGCACGGAGAATTCAGAGCTTGCTGCTTTGCAAGCATGGCATTGAATCCTCCAATGGTATCACGTTCCAATCCATGCATCGATCCACTACGGTCAAGAATACAAACCAATTCCGTCAATCCCTTTTTCATATTACATCCTCCAATACTGATCTATATGTATTGGTACCCTGAATGTGGATCAGGAAGGTCGCTTGTTATGCGACATTTACTGGGAGCCAAGTAGTGGTTGGTCGTAGGAGAAGAGTGCTTCGTTGATTTCAAGGATTTTGTAGTGTTTATGGATGATGAAATACTCGATGATGACATCGAAGATACTGCTGTGTGAGAGGGCATACCCTGCTTTCTCCAAGAGCTCATCGGTCTCTTCAAGGCCCAGCTCGAGTGCAATAGCCAAAGCAAGGACAATGCGCTTGCTGGGTGTGTACCCGTTTCCTGTCCGGATTTTCGAGAACAGCTTACGGTCGATGTTTGCCTTCTTGTAGACCTCAACTTCTGTTTTCCCTTTTGCCTGTATCAAGGATAGCAAGTAATCGGAGAACGGATCATCAAGATTGGAGAGTGCATCCGTAAGAGTGGGCGCACGTAAAATTTCTACATGCTCAAGGGAAGATATTTCAACCTCGAGAAGTCTTCTCTCTTCCGTCTGTTCCTTGACATAGTGGTCATCAATATACTGCTCGATTGAGCGATGAAGCTGTGTTCCTGCAAGAACAGATTCCTTATCGAACAGAACCAGAAAGACTGTGAGCTCATGATCTGCAAGAAAGTCCTCTATGGTAGACCTCGCAACCTCTATAGCCTCTTGTTTCGGATACCCGAAGATACCGCTGCTGATCAGGGGAAAGGCAATTGATGAGCAGTGGTGTTTGACTGCCAGCGCAAGACTGTTCTGGTAGCACTGTTTGAGCAGGTCTCTCTCACGGCTCTTCCCATCATGATAGACGGGCCCAGCGGTATGAATGACAAATCGAGCAGGAAGGGCATACCCCGGGGTGATGACAGCTTTTCCAGTCTTGATCGGGGAGAGAGGGGAACATGCTTCCGTCATCTCGCGTATGCCTGCTGTTTTAAAGATAGCTCCGCACACCCCTCCGCCCATCAGCAGCGCAGTATTGGCTGCATTGACGATCGCATCGCTCTGCATCTTCGTAATATCATTTCTTACCAGAAAGAATGGCATGGGGTTACTCCTTTGTATTCAGGGCAACAGATATCTCTTGCAGTACCGAGTCAGTCAGGCGCAGCAATGCAAGGGGCAAGTTCATGCAGTCATATTGCTTGAACAGCACAAGGTGCCAAGGAACTACTCAAGAACCTATGCTTATAGTACACCCTCTGTACCAGGAAATCATAACAGATACAGCTCGTTTTCAATGAAAATATCCACCAGCTCAGCATCAAACTGGGTCCCTGCATTGATCTTGAGCTCTTCCACTGCAAGTTCTGTGGGAAGGGCAGAACGGTATGCACGACTGCTGGTCATGGCATCGAAAGCATCAGCAAGGCTTACGATCTTGACATCCAGGGGGATATCCTTGCCCTCCATGTTGTCTGGATAGCCTCGGCCATCGATTCTCTCATGGTGGGAACGAATGATCGGTATATACTGTTTGAATGATGGGATGTGGGTAATAATACGCACCCCGGCCTCAGGGTGCGTCTTGATAAGCGAGTATTCTTCTCCTGTGAGTTTCCCATTCTTGTTCAGAATCTCCTCAGGGATGCTGATTTTGCCAATATCATGCAAGAGGGATCCTCCTTCAATGATTTGGAGTGTCTCCTCATTCAGGTTCAAGGCTTTTGCCAAGGCGACAGAGAGTGTCCTGACCCTGTTGCAATGCCCTTTTGTGTAAGGGTCCTTCTGTTCAATCGTCTCACTGAAGGCTTCAAGGGTGGCTATGGTAGAACGCTGCAATGTGTTCTTTGTTCGTCTCAGCTCTGCCTCAAGCTTCATCCTGATGGAATGATTCTCGTCATCAATCTCTTTCTGCCTCTGTGCTTCATCCGATTTCTCCAATACCCGGTGAATACAAGAGTAGAGCTCTTCCTGACGGATTGGCTTGGTGAGGTAGTCTACAGCACCCAGCCTGATGGCTTTCATGCCAGTATCGAGGTCGTTGAACGCTGTGAGCATTACAACCGGGATGGAAGGGTGTCTTCTTGCAATTCGCTCAAGTATTTCAAAGCCAGAGAGTCCCGGCATTTTGATATCCAGCAGCATCATGTCTATTGGGCTCGGTGTGTTGCTAATCATGTGAAGCAATTCATCACCATTTTCACAGGTAGTTACCTCATACCCAGCTTTTCGCAACATAATCCGTAGAATCTTTCGGATAGCAGGATCATCATCAGTTGTTACAATATGTCTAGTCATCTCGAGCATCTCCGTGGTGCAAGGTTAGCGGGGAATCAAGAAAGGCGTAGTCTTCTTATACTCACCGTACTGGGGGAACATCTTAGGAAACAGTACTTGATCCTCCAGGGTTACAAGTGCAAAATTGCACAGTGTGTAGCCAGCAAGGACCAAAGTAATTGGAGTATACCAGAAGAATAGGGATGCGGAAACATTGAAAAAGGAAAACCAGAGAAAACCTGGATGACGACAAATGGTATAGGTGCCGCCGGTATAAAGGCTTCCGCTCTTATTGCTTTTCAAGGGAATTTCCACTAAAACGGAGTAGATCAGCAGGGCAGCATTGGCTGCCATGATAAGCATAAGCAGTACCTTGAAGGTAGGGTGGTGAGGGCTTTCAAATCGTGAGAATAGAAACAGGAAGGGTAAGGCTGTCACAAAAAATCCAAGGTACAATAGCTTGCTGATACGGTAATAACCCTTCAACAATGCGACATCATACAAGGCTGCAAGCAAATATCCACTGGCTCCAAGCAAAAATAGTTTGAAAAACTCCATAAATTACCACTATACTAATACAAATTGTCTCCAAATGAAAGTAAAATTGAGGAATCCCCATGATCATTGATGTTTCCACCATTATCCCCGCTGTGGCGTTTGTTCTGTACGTGTCCTTTGTTATCTTTGGGTTTCTCCAGTACCAGAAAGATCGCTTCTATTGGTCATTCCAGCTTTATATGATTTTTGTGGCCATCTGGAGCTTCGGTTCCTTGATGATGCACCTCAACAGTCATATACTCACGCCGATCTTCTGGAACCGTATCATGCTCATCGGCCTCTTGAGTGTTCCCTATGCGCTGTGCAACTTCATTGTGGATATCCTGGAGATAAAGAACAAGTCCATCAGGTTGTTTCTCAAGCTGAGTTATCTGCTGCTCATTCCCCTCATGTACCTCAACTTCACCGGAAACATCGTAAGTGCAGCTGGCTTCACAAGCGATAATATCTTTTTTTATGAGTTGGCCGCCGGATCAATGAGTGCCTACTCGCTAAGCTATGCATATCTGATATTGACGCTGGTCATGCTCTTGGTTGCCAGTAAGAGGAGGAGCCTCCATAACTTCCAGAAAAACCTTCTGCTCCCCTTGGTTGGTGTGGTAATCATGTTGGTGGGTATTTTCATGAACGTCTTCCCGGATCTTGGCCGGTACCCGATTGATATCTTTGCAGCAACCATCAATGCAGTCTTGCTTTTTTACACCATCTATAAATACAAGTTGATCAACTACTCGCGCCTTGGCCTGTCCATCATCTACTCAACCCTGCTTGCCATAGCCGCTTCGGTCATCTATTACGCAATTATCAGTTTCATCAAGCTGTTCAACAGTGAATTTGCCCCAGGAAATATCTTCCAGCTCTCTTTCATCCTTGGTGTTGCCACTGTCCTCATCATCCATCCGCTGAGAAACATCATAGCTTACTGGGTTGACAATGTGCTTATCCCAAAGAGACATCCCTATCAGACCACAATCAGGAACCTCAGTAAACGACTCACCACCATCGTCAATCTGCACCAACTGGGCAAGGAAGTAGTGGAAAACCTCCGCTCTGGGCTGAAAGCTGAGTGGGTCATCTTTATCGCACGACGTCTTGATGATGAGGGCCGGTTCTTCCTCGTTGCAAACAACAACTGCCCAACCGAGAGAGCTGTTGGACAGGATATTCTCTTCTCCTTTCCTGCAAACATTGAACAAAAGCTCAGCGTCTGCAGACAGGAAAATTTTTCATCAGTCATCAGTGTGAACCCAGATGAGGAGCGCCTCTCTGTCAGTGATTTCCTACCGGTTAGTGATGTCATGATCCCTTTGGTATTTCGCCACCAGATTGCAGGCTATATTCTTATTGGGTACGGACAGTCCAATGTCCTGATCAGTGAAATAGAACGTGAAGCCTTGGAAATTCTTGCTTCCCAAAGCAGCCTCTCCCTGGAGAATGCACTCTCCTTCGAGAAACTCAGGATTCAGGGTGATGAACTGACGATGAGCAAGAACAAGCTTGAGGCTATCTTCAATGGGATTGCCTCTCCCGTTTGCTTGATCGATATCGACTATACCATCCAGGAAGTGAACACCGCCGCAGTAAGCTTTGTCGGACAGAAGCGTGAGCGCCTGATCGGAAGCAAGTGTTATCGTGCCTTGTTTGGGCGTAGCCGACCTTGCCCGTTCTGCCAGGGGTTGGAATGCTTGCATACCGGGGTGATGCATGAAACAGAGGCTGAGGAGCGGGAACGCATTTTCTCCTTCCAATTCCACTCTGTCCGTTCAGCAGATAAATCAAAGAGTGTATTCATTGAGATCCTCAATGACATCACCGAACAGAAACACATGCAGGAGGAGCTGGTCCGTACCGAAAAAATGGCCGGGATCGGTACACTGGCAACTGGAATCGCCCACGAGTTGAATAATCCACTTGCAGGGATCGTGGGAACCGCGGAGATCATGTTGGATGAACTGGAGGAGAGTAATCCCCACTATGAGTACGTGAATGATATTCTCAGCTACTCCAAGACTGCCAGTGATGTTATCAAGGAGCTCTCCATTTATAGTAGAAGGGAGGAAGTGAAAGAGACCCAGGAAGTAGAACTGATCAGGGTCCTGGAGTTCTCCCTCCGCCTTGCTCAACGCGGTATCGACTCTCAGAATATTGAGATAAAGCGCAACTACCACGCCCTTCCCTTCATCCAAGCAAATGAGGGTGAGCTGCAACAGCTCTTCCTCAATCTTATTGTCAACGCTTTCCAGGCTATGGATGGCAAGGGAACCCTTACCCTCAGTTGCGTTGAACAGGATGATTTTGTACAGGTGAAGGTTGGTGATACCGGTTGTGGCATTGCTGAAAAGCATATGAGTCAGATATTCACTCCATTCTTCACTACTAAGGCTCCAGGGAAGGGGACAGGGCTGGGCCTTGCCAACTGTTACAGCATTGTAGATAAGATGCGCGGGCGAATCCGTGTTCGTAGTGAAGTAAGGAAGGGCTCAGAGTTCACTGCCATATTCCCCCTCAATGAGGAGAGCAAGGAAGTCATAAAATTCTCTTTGGTGGAGGACCATCATGGGATGAATGATGTCTTCTTTATCCAGAGGAAGGTACTGGTGGGTGAGAAGGGGTATATCGAGGAGTCAATCCACCGAAAGGTGGATGAGAAGGCAATGCATATTCTTGCATTCAAGGGTTTGCAACCTGTTGGAACAGTCTCCTTGATGACCAGCGAGCATTTCTGGCCACTCCCCATTTCCAAGTATTTTGAGATTGAACCGGTCTTAAAGACCAAGAAGTGTGCTGAGATTATCCGCCTTGCGGTGCTTCCTGAGATGCGGAACACTTCTGCTTCCATCGGTCTGATTATCTTGGTGTTCTTGCTTGCTCGTGCAGTTGGTATAGAGGAGCTAATCATCGACGTGTTTGCTGATGATACCAAGACCAAGAAGCTTTACAAGAAGTTTGGTTTTGTGGAGGTAGGCTCTTATAATTCTCCCTCTGAGGTGACGGTACTGGTCTTGCAGAGCAAATCTACCTTGGAAAAGGATAGGTCTCAGCTCAGGCATTTTGTCCGTCCCCTCTTCCAGCGCCTGAGGACAATGTTCGACCTTGGCCCATATAACCAAGCGGTACACCAGGAGATGGATAGGATTCTCAGTGCCGACTCTGAGGAAGAATCAGAAGAGCAGATTGGCTGATCAGGTACTGGATCGCTGTATCAGGCTGACGGGGAGTACAATGCGGCTTTGCCTCTCTGTAATCCCCCAGCCAACAATGGTCTGGATTGCCTGAGCGCAGAGCTCTTCGATAGGCTGATGAATGGTAGAGAGTGCCGGGCTGAGGAGCCGGGCAAGATCAACATCATCAAATCCAATGACCTTTACTTCCGTTGGTACACACAGTCCACGCTTGTGGCAGATCTGGATGACTTGTGCGGCAATGACATCACTTGATGCGAAGACCCCATCGATGGCGGGGTTGTCAGTGAAGAGTGTGTTGATCAGGGTTGCATAATCAAGCTGATTAAACTGTCGTTTGCTTGCCTGTACTACATGAAAGGAGACTGAAGCTTCCTCACACCTCTGCCTAAAGCCCTGTACACGCTCCTCGCTTGATCTTCCTCCGTTTATCATGACCAGATGCCTACACCCCCGGGAGAGCAAATGCTCCGCAGCGAGGCGACCACCCATGCCGTTGTCGCATAGAACTGCTGGTATTGAAGGGCTAATGGAGCGCTCCAATGTCACCACGGGAAGATTTACAAGGGAACTGACAGAACTCCGACTTTGGGTACAGAGGATGACCCCCGCAACCTTGTTTGCCTTGAGCATGTCGATGTATTCGGCTTCCTTTTGTGCATTACGTTGTGCATTGCAGACAAGGAGCTTCAATCCAAGGATGGAGGCATGGTTTTCCAAGGCGTTGATCACCTCGCTGTAGTAAGGATGCATGAGGGAGGGGACGATAACCCCCAGCAAGGTGGTCTGCTTCTGGGCAAGGGAACGAGCTACCTCACTGGGATGGTAGTCCAGCTCCTGCATTGCCTGCCGCACTTTTTCCTTTGTTTTCGAACTTAAATAACCCCGGTTGTTCATGACCCTGGATACGGTAGTGACCGTAACGCCTGCTTTAAGGGCAACATCCTTGATTGTAGGCAT
Source organism: uncultured Sphaerochaeta sp. (assembly GCF_963666015.1). Classification (NCBI taxonomy): domain Bacteria; kingdom Pseudomonadati; phylum Spirochaetota; class Spirochaetia; order Spirochaetales; family Sphaerochaetaceae; genus Sphaerochaeta; species uncultured Sphaerochaeta sp. The sequence continues at coordinate 2,640,203 of NZ_OY762555.1, forward strand.
GTTATAGCCTCATCAGGGTATGATCCCCTTCCTCAATCGTGAAGGAGTAGGATGCGAAGTCCGCGTTCAGGGTAATGGTTTTTCCCCTGTGCTCCCAGGTAATGATCAGGTGTTCATCATCAGTGGGTTCCTCCATCTGGAAGATGCCATCAAAGGCGGGGTGGGAGGAGCGAAGTTCCATCAGCAGACGGAGAGCAACAACCACCGGCTTCTGAACTGCATCATCAACTTCTTCCTTGGTGTAGTAATGCCGGTTGATGTTTCTTCCCTCCTTGGTCGTTTCAAGCAGTTCCAGGTCATTGCTTCCTGCGAGCATCCCCACATAATAAATCTGAGGAATGCCTGGGCTGAAGAACTGGACAGCTCTGGAAAGCAGGTATGCACGGTCATCTTCTCCCAAGGCGGAGTAGTAGGTACAGTTGATCTGGTAAATATCCAGATTGTTGTACGTTTCACTGTTGTAAATTCTTTTGACATTCGCACCATGATCGTAGAGATGCTCCTTGGTTGCCTCAATCTCTTCATCAGGCAAAAGGCCGTAGACATCCACCACACCGATTCCATCATGGGTATCCAAGGTGGTGTATTGGTTTCTGGGACAGATGGCAAACCAGTTCTTCAGGTACTGGGTCTGGTGGAAGTAGAGAGCGTGGAGCATCAGCATAGGCAAGGCGAAGTCATAGACAGGATAGCTATGGCTGGCAAGCTTAAGCTGGATGGAGTAGTGTTCATGGATTTCAGGTAGCACATCAGAGCCATATTTCTCAACAACACTCCGGCATTTTGCCAGTAGCTGCCAGGTCTCGGGTTCTACGAAGAAACAGTCGGTGTCCTTCTTCTTGAATGCATAGGCAAACGCATCGAGGCGAATGATCTTCGCTCCATGGTGGGCAAGCCTGGCAAGATTCGCTTCCCTGAAGGATTCTCCCAGATCAGTCTGTACATTCAAGTCGATTTGTTCTTCGCTGAAGGTGCACCAGAGTTTCTTTCTCTCACCATTAGAGAAGGTAACCGTCTCATAGGGGTCCTTTGGCTTTCGCTTGTAGATCTTCTGGATTTGCTCCTCCGTGGGTTCTCCTCCCCAAAAGGTTTCGTAGTCAATGAAGTAGTCCTTGCTCGGAGAGTCAGGGCCTTCGCATAGGTACTCTTTCAGCAATGGGCTCTTGGCAGAGATATGGTTGATCATATAGTCGAAGACCAAATCGTATTTCATTGCAAGGTGGTCAATATCTTTCCAGGAGCCAAATGTAGGGTCCACCTCTTCATAGGTGTATGGTGCAAAGCCTCTGTCCCCTGAGGAGGGAAAGAAAGGGAGGATATGCAGTGAGGTCAATGCCTTGCTGAAATGTTTGGACAGGATTGTATCCAAGTCGGAAAGATTTGATCCCATTGAATCAGGATAGGTGATAAGCATGACTCCATTTTTCATAGCTTCCTCCATCTGGTTTGAGACTTTACTATGCAATACCATATGGTATATGTCAAGCGTTTGACATATTTTCGAAGGCTTCTTTTTCAAGTAATATCTCCGATCCAAGTGTACAAGAACATTATTTGAAAGAACTCCTTAAACTATGGCCATTAGTGAACTATCTGTATCCCCCAAAACATATTCCATGAACGAGAGTAAAGAATTATAAAAAAGTTCTTGACAGAATTCTTATATAGGGTAAGATTGTTGCATGCAATAAAAAAAGTTGCATGCAACAATTATACCGTGCTACATGGTGTAGCACACTCCTAAGGAGGAGACAATGAAGAAACTGTTGATTTTAGCTGTCATTCTCATGCTTGCTTTCCCTGTACTTGCTAACGGGACGCAGGAAGAGGCTCTTGACGCGTATCCCTCGCGGAATGTAAGGGTTATCATCCCTTGGTCCGTTGGTGGAATGACTGATGTTCTGACCCGACCTGTGGCCAGCCACCTTGAGAAGCAGTTTGGGGTGCCCTTTGTTGTTGAGAACAAACCCGGTGGTGGCGGTGTTGTAGGATCCCTGGAAATTGAAAAATCCGCCAATGATGGCTATGTCATTGGAACCACTTCCATGTCCACTGTCTCTGCAAAGTATGTCTCTCCGGTATACCCAGACATCCACAATGTTGAGTTGATCAGTCAGGTCATCACCATCCCTGCAACGGTTACCGTCAATGCTGACAGCCCGTTCATGACCCTGCAGGACTTGCTGGACTATGCAAAGGCCAACCCTGGAAAGCTTAAGAATTCCAACTCTGGTTCCGGTGCTAGTGCGCATATCTATGCTTCTTACTTTGAAGCCATGGCTGGCATCAAAGTGAATCATATCCCGTATCCTGCATATGCAGAAGCGGTAACAGCACTTTTGGGTGGACACGTTGACATGACCAACATCCCGCTTCCAGACCTCTCTGCACACGTTGACTCTGGTGCACTGAGATTGCTTGCAATTGCATCTGCTGAGCGTCACCCTTCCTATCCTGATGTACCTACACTCAAGGAACTTGGTATTGATGTAGTAATGGGTAACTACAGTGGTTTTGTTGCTCCCAAGGGAACTGATCCTGAGAAGGTGAGAATTCTTGATGAGGCAATCGCCAAGGCCATGCAGGATGAGACCATCCGTAAGTTCTTGATCGATGCTGGTTATCAGCCTGTCTATCTTGACCGTAATGAGTTCAAGACAGTTATTGCAGATGCTGAGAAGCAGCTTGAGTTCTTGGTCAATGAGCTCGGGGTTGAGTTTGTTGATGACTGATCTGTCTTGAAGACGGAGTAATAAGATATATCGTCCTCAAGCATCGATTGGGGACGATATTTAATGCTAATCTACAGATATTTGGAGAAGTAGATGACTAAAAAAAACATGGATATCCTGGCAGGAATCGGGTTCTTCGCATTTGCAGGCCTGCTTTTCATCGCAGCTGGGTTCATGCCCACCCGTGAAGGTGGCATCGCTGCACTCAATACAGGGTTTTATCCAAGAATGCTTTCCATCATCCTTGCTGTCTTGTCAGTATTGATGATCATTGAAGCTATCCGCAAGCAGTATGTACAGAAAGATGTTGAAGCATGGTGGACCACCAAGGCTGCTTTCTCCCTCTTTGCTGTTACGCTTATCCTGCTGGTACTTTACCCCTTTATCATGAAATTTCTTGGCTTTGCCTCTGCAAGCCTGATCTTCATTACCACACTCACCTGGATGTTGAGTGACAAAGCTCATCGCAGACCCTTGGTTATCGGGGGAATCTCCCTTGCGCTGACTGTAATCGTCTATATCATCTTCAAGATGGTACTTGCCATCCCCTTCCCGCAAGGGATGTTGATCTAACACAGAGAGGATTTTACCATGGAATTGTTTTCAATGGATTTATATCTTTCGGGATTGCAGCAATTTGCCAACCCAGCCATGTTCGTTGCCTCCTTTTTGGGGGTATTGGTAGGGATTGTGTTCGGAGCCTTGCCCGGACTTACTGCAACCATGACCATTGCCGTATTCATCCCTTTTACCTTTGGGATGTCACCCTATATCTCTTTTGCTTTCCTGTTGGGGCTGTATACTGGAGCTGTGTACGGAGGGTCGATCTCGGCCATCCTGATCAACATCCCGGGAACACCTTCAGCTATCGCAACCAGTTTGGACGGATATCCGATGAGCCAAGCTGGACGAGCAGGAGAGGCCATCGGTATTTCTACGATTAGTTCAACCATTGGGGGATTCCTCAGCGTATTCGTCCTGATGTTTGCAGCACCGGCCATTGCCAGTGTTGCCCTGAAATTCAGTGCAGAGGAATATGTAGGGATTACCCTTATCGGGCTGAGTATCATTGCAATCATCTCACCTGGATCCACCGTCAAGGGGCTGATCGCCGGCGTTATCGGTCTGATCATCGGAATTGTAGGTTTGGACCCCATCACCGGATATCCCCGGTTTATCATGGGACAGGCAGAGTTGTTGGAAGGAATCGACTCAATCCCCGTTATGATCGGTATGTATGGTCTCTCTGAAATGCTCGTGCAGATTTCCAGCGCTGAATACAAGGTAACCGTTGAACAGAAGTTGAGTAAGATTGTTCCTCCCTGGAAGGATATCAAGAGAATTTTTGGTACGGTTGTCCGCTCTTCATTCATTGGTGTCTTGATCGGTGCACTTCCTGCAGCCGGTGGCTCAATCGCTTCCTTGGTCGCCTATGGACAGGAAAAGCGTCTGGGCAAACACCGAGACCTGCTTGGTACTGGTATTATTGAAGGAATTGCGGCTCCGGAGGCTGCAAATAATGCAAGCACCGGGGGCGCCTTGATCCCAATGCTTACCCTCGGTATTCCAGGGGATGCAATGACCGCAGTCTTGATGGGTGGCCTTATCATCCAGGGACTTCGTCCAGGTCCTCTGTTGTTCCAGCAGCAGATGCCGTTCGTCTCCTCAATATTCATCAGCTTGCTACTCTCAGTAGTCTTTATGTGTATCCTTGGTTTGCTTGGTGCTCGCTTGTATGCAAAGCTTATTAGCTTCCCGAAGAAGTATCTCATCCCAGCCATCCTGGTTTTTGGGTTGGTCGGTAGCTACGCCATCAGTAACTCAATTTTTGATATCTGGGTACTCATCATCAGTGGTTTGGTCGGGTTCTTCTTCAGGAAAATTGGCTTGCCCATTGCACCGATTATTCTTGGTATGATCCTCGGTCCCTTGTTTGAAAGCAATTTCAGACGTGCCTTGATGCTGAATGAAGGAAACTGGGCAACATTTGTTCAGAGGCCTATCAGCCTGTTCTTCCTGATTGTCGTGGTGGTGGTGCTTGCCGGCCCAGTAGCCATGAAGAAACTCAAGAAAATTATTACAAATAGCAAGGGAGTATAACGTATGCTTGATGCGAATAGTATATTGCTCAGTTCACTGAAAATTGGAAATCGTACCGCACAGAACCGCTTTATCGCCCAACCAATGGAAGGGAATGACGGGGAGAATGGAGCAGTATCAGAGCGCGCAATCAAGCGCTATACACAGCTTGCAGAGGGGAAGTGGGGTGTTATCGTTATTGAGGCACTTGCAGTAAAAAAAGATGCCTTGGCAAGAAAGAACCAGATGGTGATCAACAGAGAACACCTTCCAGGATTTCAGAAGCTGGTTTCAGAGATGAAGAAGGCCGATCCCAATGCCCTGATTCTTTTTCAGATCACCCACTCAGGACGTAAAAGTGGCAAGGACTTTTCCCAGCCGACTGCCTTGTATGACCCAGCACCCCATGAACACCTGCTCACCACCGAGGAGATTGATGAAATACAACGCTTGTTTGTGGAAGCAACCCTGCTGGCAGAAGAAGCAGGTGCCGATGGTGTGGATTTCAAGATGTGCCATGGCTACTTCGGGTGTGAGTTGCTTCGTCCTGCAAATCAGAGAGATGACAAGTGGGGAGGTTCCTTCCAGAACCGTACCCGATTCCTTTCTGAGTCTGTGAAGGAACTGAAGACCCGTCTGAAGAGCAAGGACTTCATTCTTGGCAGCAGGATCAGCTACTGGGAAGGAATCAAGGGCGGTTGTGGAACAAAGAGCGCTGATGACGCGGTGGAAGATTTAACTGAGATGGATGAGGTAATCCGGCTTATGGTCAATCTAGGCCTAGATTATGTGAACGTCTCAGCTGGAATTCCTGGGGTGACCAGTGAAATTACCCGACCGACTGCTACCTCCAAGTGGTTCTATCTTCACCAGTTCAGGTATGCTCGAAGGGCGAAAGCCTTGGTCGGGGATGCAATGAAGGTGTTTGGTTCTGCCTACTCTGTCCTCAAGGAGGAAGCAATTCCCCTTGCAGAAGAGAATCTGCAGAACGGGGATACAGACTTCATAGGCTGGGGAAGACAGACTCTTGCCGACCCCCTATTCCCGAAACGCCTTGCTCTGGGTGAGCAGGTGGATTATTGTAAACTTTGTTCGGGCTGTTCAAAACTCATGGTGAAACAGGAGAAGGTGAAGTGCATCATCTACCCTGTGATTAAAGAATAGGTGATTGATAGCATGACAAAGCGAGTAACGGTATATGATATTTCGAAACGGCTGGGACTGAGTCCCAGTACCGTTTCAAGGGTACTGAACAACTCTTCCCTTATCAGTACGGAGAAGAAGGAACTCATCCTTCGTACTGCAGAAGAGATGGGGTACCAAAAACGAGCGATCAAACGACAGAAGGGACGGGCAATTATTAATATCCGCCTGTTTCTGCCCAAGACACAGTTCAGTTACATCCATCTCTTCTATGATGTGGCTGAATTGATCGAAGGTATCCAGCATGGATTTGGTGAAACTCGAGTGAATATCATTACCAGTTTGAATGATGGAGATCTCTCGCTCTTTGATTCCAAAAAACTCGGGGACATCGATGGGTGTATTTTTGCATTTACCAAACCCTCTGATGCCCTTGAGGAACTTCTTGAAGACCGTTCTGTCCCGTTCATCCTTCTGAACCGTTCAAATCCTGAACATAACTATGTGTTGGTAGATAACCTGGTCGGTATGGACGCTTTGGTGGATGCGATGTACCAGAAGCGGGGAGAATCCCTCAAGCCTTGTTACGTCGGCTTCTCAAAACTCCCTTCGGTTAGCGAACAACGTGAGATGGGCGTCTATAAGGGGTGTGTGGCCCGTAATATTCCCTTTGACCGAGAGAAAGACGTGATTATGGTTGACTCTCTCACTGAACTACGTGAGAAGGTACTACCTGCAATAGAGGAGCACTCCTATAACGGGGTTTTTTGCTTCAACGACCTTATGGCTGTTTCTCTCTACCAAACCGCCCTGAGAAGAAATTGGCGGGTGCCTGACCTATTTTCCCTTACAGGTTTTGACAACTCCCCGATGTTGCAATTATTGGACCAGAGGATTGATACCATTGAGTTTTCACTCTTGAAATTGGGAAAAGAAGCGGGAATGTGGTTGAATGGTCGTATTATCAATCGATTGGATAATGCAATCCAGAAAGCCTTGCAAGGGGACTATATCGTAGGAGAAACAATCTAGATGGTTGATGCAAGTGAACACTATACATTCCATGGGTACTCTCTCCCTGTATATCAAACGGGTGTTTTGATCATAGGCTCAGGTGCAGCCTCCCTCTCGTGTGCCATTCATCTGCATCGAATGGGATGCAGCGAGATGCTTATCGTTACCGATAATCGTAATGGGGGTACCAGTCGTAATACCGGGAGTGACAAACAGACGTACTACCGCCAAAGTGATGCCAGCCATGTTCCCGATTCTCCCTACGCGATGGTGGAGTCATACATCCGTGGTGGTGCTACCCATGGGGATATTGCATTTATTGAAGCCCAGAATTCCCTCCGTGCATTTTATAACCTAGTCTCGTTGGGGATGGAATTCCCTCACAACCGCTATGGCGGATACACCGGGTACAAAACTGACCATGACCCAAGCTCCAGAGGGATTTCGCTAGGTCCCTATACCTCCAGGGAGATGGTGCGGGTCCTCAGTGCTGAAGTCCAAAGAAATGGTACACCGTTGTGGGACCAATGTGATGTAGTGCGCCTGCTTACTGATGAAAATGATCAGATGGTGGGAGCAATGATTCTGGATAAGACGAAATTGCAGGAGGGAAACCATGGACTGTCAATTATTCTTGCAGATCATGTGGTCCTGGGAACCGGTGGACCTGCAGGTTTTTACGCCTCTTCAGTTTATCCAAGGGTACACGTAGGAAGCATCGGTTTGGCTATGGAAATTGGCGCAGAAGCAGCAAATCTGACTGAGTCCCAGTTTGGTATAGCAAGCATCAAGTTCAGATGGAACCTCTCGGGTAGTTACCAGCAGGTACTTCCTCGGTATTACAGCACTGACAGGGAGGGGAACAATCCTGTGGATTTCCTCTCTCCCTACTTCTCCTCCTGGGAAGCCCTGACCAATGCAGTCTTTCTTAAAGGCTACCAGTGGCCATTCGATGCAGCTAAAATTCCCGATGAAGGATCTTCCTTGATTGATTTGTTGGTCTATCAGGAGACGCAGGTGAAGGGGAGACGAGTTTTCATGGATTTCCGTGAGAACCTTACCGGAAAGAGCGAATGGAGTGACTTTTCCAAAGTCTGTGTTGCTTCCAGTGCCTTGGGGTACCTGCAGACATCCGGGGCATGGGCCGAGACTCCCTATGAACGGCTCCAACTGCTCAACCAGGCTGCAATTGACATGTATGCAAGCAATCATATCAATCTCTCCCGTGAGCCCTTGGAGATAGATGTGTGTGCGCAACACAACAATGGTGGGCTCGCTGCAGATATCTGGTGGGAATCCACGAATATCGCTCATCTGTATCCCATTGGGGAAGTGAACGGGAGTCATGGTGTTAGTAGGCCAGGGGGTAGTGCATTGAACGCTGGACAGGTAGGAGCTCTACGAGCTGCTACAAGGATTATGGGATATGGTACTCCTAAGCGCGCTTCACTGCAGGCATGCAAAACGCAGATTAATGGCCTTATCCAATACATCAAGCACGTTACATCTGACGAAAAAAACAATTTGCGGGAAGCCAAGATTCTGCTTGATACCCAAATGTCAGCGCTACAACACAGGATGTCTCGCTCAGCTGGGCCTATCAGGGCACATTCCTTGGTCGATAAGGCCTTTGTGGATGCGAAAGAGCAACAATCTACACTTGCAAGCGTAACCGGCATACCCTTTGTCTATCTTCCAAAGGTACTGCGTTTGAGACATATGGTCTTAGCCCAGGTGTGGTACTTGTATGCCATTAAAACCTATCTGGAAAGAGGAGGTGGAAGTAGGGGATCATATCTTGTGGTATCTGAGGAAGGAGAGACTCCTCACCCCTTGTTGGCTACCTATAGCATGGTCCCCGAGGAGAGATCTCTGCGCTCAACAATACAGGTTGTTGGCCTGGATGCATCGCTGGCACTCCAAGATCGGTGGGATCGTTGCAGGGAAGTACCATCAGAGACCTTCTGGTTCGAGCGTGTTTGGCGGGAGTTCAAGGAAAAATCCTATCTCAACGCATAGTGCATTGAGATAGGGATTCTAGGTTTTACAGTCTAGGAATTGCAAGTCCGCCATCAACAGTGATGACTGTTCCACTGGAGAAGGGAAGTGCGCCCTCGAAGAGGGAGCTTACCGTCTTGCCGATGTCCTGGGGCGTACCCCAGCGCATCTGTGGTACCAGCCCTTCTGCAAGCAGGGAGTCATACTTACCCTCTACTGCTGAGGTCATATCGGTCTTGATGATACCCGGTCGTATTTCGTACACGAGAGCACCTTCAGGTGCAAGACGGGTGGAGAAGAGGGATGCAGCCATCCCCAATCCTGCCTTGCTGATGCAGTACTCGCCTCGGTTAACCGACACCATGGTAGCTGAGACAGAGGTGATGAATACGATAATCTTTCCTTGCAAAGTGGAGTTTTCTTGCCATCTGTTTGCAATCTTCTGGGTAAGAAAGACAGGTCCTCTCAGGTTTGTGTACATAAGTCGGTCATACGATTCTGGGCTCATCTGGAGCAGGTCTGCTCGTTCTTTTGGTGCAACACCTGCGTTATTGACCAGCCCATCCAGTGAACCGGTGAATGTAAATGCTTGGGAGACGAGTTGGTTTTGTTGTTGTTCATCGGAGATGTCGCCTTGTATGATGAAGAAAGCTTGGTTTTTGTCAGTTGCGGCTTCTTGGCATAGATGTTGGGTTTCCAAGGCAGCTTCCTTGTTCCCTGCATAGTTTATGATAACCGAGTACCCCCGTGAGGCGAGCGAGAGGCAGATTCCTCTTCCAATTCCTCGGCTTCCACCGGTGACCAGAATGGTGTTTGGCATTGATATCCTCCATATTGTTGCATGCAACAATATGAATTGTGAAGGCTTTTGTTCTTACTGTCAAGCGTTAAGATGTAGGAAAGGGTAGTGAAGTGAAGAGAGAAAACAAAGAAATCAATACCCATATACTGGGATTGGGATTAGGAATGGCCGCTTTTGTGCTTATCCTCGTGCTTCCTCTGGATGGACTGGAAAGCAAGGGTAGACTCGCTTTAGCGCTTACCTTGATGACTGTTGTTTTCTGGGCCTTCCAGGTAAGCCATACCGGCTATATTGCAGGTATGTACCTTGTCTTGTTGATCGTCTTGGATGTAAGCAAGCCTGCTACCGTACTCTCTACCTGGACCAGCTCAAGCACCTACTTGATCATTGGAGCCTACCTGATTGCAGCCGCGGTCCGCTCTTCCTCCTTGGGCCAACGCATCGCCTACTCATTCCTCCTTCATTTTGTCACATCCTATAGAACCTTGATCATTGCAATCTTTGCACTGACTTTCGTTTTGAGTCTACTCATTCCCCATGCATGGCCCCGTGCGTTCTTAATCATGTCAGTCATGAGTGTGGTAATCAAGAGCGCTGACATCGAGCGTAAGGAGGCGATTGTCATCGGATTCGCTGTCTTTGCCTCCTCTGTTCCTATCTCGCTTATCTTTCTCACCGGGGCAAGTGTTACCAGTCCACTAGCGGTTGCCTATGCTGGTATTGAGCTCTCGTGGATTGGGTGGCTGGAGGTAATGGGATTGCCTGCCTTCATTGCAAGCCTGCTGACATTGGCTCTCTTTCTGGTGTTATTCACCCCAAAGAAGCCCTTGCATCTTAATAAGGTTGCCATCAGTGAAGCTTCCCAAGCATTGGGACCTTTCACAAAGAAAGATGTTCGAGTAGTGGTCTGGCTCTGTATTGCCATTGTGGTTTGGTCCCTGGACTTTCTTCATGGGATCGCCATAGGTTGGGTTACGTTCCTCCTTGCAGTGTTGATGAGCCTACCCATCATTGGGGAAGTTCTGGAACCTAAGCATTTCAAGGAAGTGCCAATCCAGGTTCTCATCTTCATCAGTGCAGCGACTGCGATTGGGAAAGTAGGTGCCGAGACCGGGATGAATGCCTACATCGCTCAAATGGTGCTTCCCTCGTTTATTCCTTCCAATATCTTCCTGCTTGCCATCATCGTCACCACCTTTACCTTGGTGGTCCATATGGTACTTGGGAGCGTGCTTTCAGTCATGGGGGTAGCTATTCCCGCCCTGCTTGCCTATATTGCTCCCCTGGATATCAATGTGATGGTGGTTGTATTCTGGTCATATACGGTTATCGGAAGCCACTACATCCTGCCCTTCCACCACATGAATGTGTTGGTGGGACAGGGAGAGGGGAATGGCCTATATTCCCAGAGGGAGACGATCAAACTGGGTGTTCCCATGATAGCGGTGGTGTATTTCACCACGGTAGTGGTGGAAACGCTCTGGTGGAAGCTACTTGGTATCCTCTAACGTATGAACACCTTCAGGTTCTCCATTGATGGTTGAAGCTCCTTGGCTTCGATGCGGTGAATAATGGAAACTATCTGGTCATTAATGGGAGTGGGAATCCCCAATTTTTTTCCTTGCTCGCTGAGTACTCCGTTTATGGCATCTACCTCACAGGGTTTTCCTCTCTCGATGTCTTGAAGCATGCTTGGTTTCAGCTGGCGATGCTTGCGGATCGCAAAGGGGATCAAGTGGAAGCTGATCCACTTCTTGAGAGCCCCCTGATAATCGAAAAGCTTTGTAATGTCTTTCCCTTGCACAGGTTCCAAGGTAATTGAAGAGGCTTTGGCTACATCGATACACTCTTTGATGATTCTCTGTGCTAATCGTCTTGCTTGTTTGTTTGCTGTAACATCCCCGAATGTACAGCCCAGGGCTGTAGCGGCTCCGCTGAACGAGGCATTGATCAGGAGCTTCGACCAACGGGCTCCGATGAAATTATATTCAATGGTTACCTCTCCCATCAGGGAGAGTATTGTGGAGATTTCTGCAAGCATTGCCTCCCGTCCAGGTACAGGCAGGCCGAGATTGAATGAGAATGTATGCTCATCACTGGTCAGTTCTACCACCCCGCTTCTGATCAATGTAGCGCCCCAGCCTATGGTGCAGCCACAGACACGATTGCTTCCAAGGATTTCCATCAACGTGGGTTCAGGGATTCCGTTCTGCATGGTACAGAGCATCCCGTCCTCTTTAAGAAAGGGTTTCAGGAAAGAAGCAACTTGCCTGTTCCCGAGTTGCTTGGTAAGCAGGAAGATGAGGTCATATGTTCCCTTCATGTCTTCAGGAAGCAGTGCAGTGACAAGGATTGTGACTGTTCGTTTGCCTGCTATCTGTGCACCATTCTCTTGGAGTGCCTTAACATGTTCCTTATTTCTGCTGATGAGATCAACAGCGACACCTCGTTCATGAAGATATGCTCCCAAAACGGTTCCCAGTGACCCAGCACCATAGATAGCAATGCGCATACGTTTTCTTCCTCCTATGGATAAGAGACTACAGGGAAGGGGAAAGATTGCACAAGGGAGAAGGAAAAGGCTTGCCACAGAAATGGATGGAGTAGCACATCATGAAATACTAAGCCATCTGATATGCGTAGATTCAATCAATAGTGCTGGTTACCTGCATACAATAAAACAAAGGGACCTTTCGGTCCCTCTGTTGATAATTGCTTGGTTAAGCCTAGTAGCGGTAGGAATCGCGGCGTTCAGTTCTGGGACGCGCAATTGCTTCGTTTACTTTCAGGTTACGACCATCAACTTCCTGCCCATCGAGCTGGGAAATGGCAGCTACTGCTGCATCATCCTGATCCATCTCAACAAATGCAAACCCCTTGGGGCGATTGGTGTCACGATCGACAATGATGTTTGCACTCAGTACATCACCGAATTGTGCGAACAGGGAGTACAAGGACTCTTCTGAAGTTTGGTAGCTCATGTTTCCGACATAAATTTTTTTAGCCATGATACAGTTCCTTTGCAAACTATGTGTTTGCTTTCTGAGGGTATTTTAAGAATTTGGGATTAGTTCGTTCGGGGACCCGTCAGATAGCATGATAGTTTAGCAACAAGCCTGCAAAGATAGGATTAGGAACAGAAAGAAACACAAATACGTAAGTTCCCTTACAGTAGAGTTTTTTACACAAAGAGTCAATGTATGGACAGAAGATTCAATATGTTTCGAAAAGAATAGAAACGGGACCACCCTTATAGGCAATCCCGTTTGTAGCAAGTGAAAAGAATTTCTAGTTCTTTTTCTTCTCTGCAATACGCTTCTTCTGGGTTTTCTCAATTGCATCTACAATATGCTCATAACCGGTGCACCTGCAGAGGTTCCCGGCTACCTGCTTTCTGATTTCCTCCCTGGTTGAGGGGGTATCCTTGTTGATGATGGGAATAGATGACATGATGAATCCCGGGGTGCAGAATCCGCACTGTACAGCACCCTCATCGATAAAGGCCTGCTGTATGTCGCTGATGGTACCCTTGGTGTCACTCAATCCCTCGAGGGTCAGGATATCCTTCCCCTCTGCCCAGATTGCCATATAGATACAGGAGTTAAACGGCTTTCCATTAATCAGAACGGTACAAGCACCACATTCTCCTACATCACAGCCATGTTTGATGCTGTCCAAGCCAGCGTTTCCACGGAGCATATCGGAAAGGGATGAACGAATGTCTACCGTAAAGGTCCTCTGTTTTCCGTTGACCGTGCAGGTGATATCTTTATTAGCCATTGATTGTTCCTCCTGCTTTCTCTACAGCTGCCTTGGTTGCCCGTCTTGCGAGCTCCTTTACCAACTGCAGTCTGAACTCCTTGCTGGCTCTCCAACTGGTTCTTGGAGTGACATCAGCAAGTGCACCCTCAGCTACCGCCAGGAGCAATGATGCATCAAGTGTGTGTCCCTTGGCGCTCTGCTCTGCCTGTGTGGAGCGGATGGGAATGGGGGCTGCAACGCCAAAGGCAATGCGGAGCCTTTCTATTGCGTCCTTGTTCTTGTTCAAAGTTACATTGACTGAGCACCCAAGCGTCGCGATATCCATGGCACGCCGCATCGCATACTTGATGTAGTGTCCATAGGTATTCTCGTAGCTCTCTTTGGGAATGCGGATACCAGTCATGATCTCGCCTGGGCGAAGGTCTACCTTGCCTGGTCCAAGATTGAACTCTGCATAGGGAAGGAGTCGTATACCATCCATGCTGGTCAGCTCCAGGACTGCATCATACGCCTTGAGCGTGGTTGCCGAGTCAGCACTGGTAACACCGTTGCAGATATTTCCACCAATGGTGCCGATGTTCCTGACCTGGGGGCCTCCGATCTGGTCGACAGCATCCCCCAGTACGGGAACATGTTCCCTGATCACCGGATGCATGGAGACATCGGTGAAACTGGTCAGTGGACGGATGAGGATTGAACCATCGTCCTCCAAGCAGATGCCCCTCAGTTCTTCCAGCGTATAGATGTTGATGAGATCGCAACCTGCAAGCTTCCCTTCACGGATCTTGATCAGGATATCACTGCCTCCTGCAAGGATGAGAGCTTCAGGATGCTCCTTCTTAAGCCGTAAGGCTTCCTCTACAGAGGTTGGTTCATAGAGTTTATTAAAGTTATACATGCGCTCCTTCCTTTATTTGATCAGTCCCGCATCGGTGAATGCACCAAACAGACGTTGGGGGTGAAGCGGAATTGCATTTACAGCAACCCCGGTTGCATTAAGCACTGCATTACGGATGGCTGGGGCGACGGGAATCGTAGGAGGTTCTCCGAGGCTCTTGTTTCCGTATGGACCGGTGGGGTCATAGGTCTCTACAAAGTCAGCATGGAGGTCAGGGGTATCGAGGGCAGTCATCAGCTTGTAGTCAAGCAAATTGTCGTTGTACATCCGGCCTGTCTTCGGGTCGAACAGATGCCGTTCATACAATCCATAGCCAAGCCCCATACTCATTCCACCATGCACCTGACCCTTTGCAGTCTGGTGATTAAGAATGGTTCCTGAGTCATGGACATTGATGATATCCAGAACCTTTACCTGACACATCGGGATATCCACCTCTACCTCGACAAAACAGACTCCAAAGGAGTACGTGTTGTCTGTGCAATGGTGTGTCTCCTCAGCAGAAATATGCTGTGAGTTTGTCAGGCTGTAACAGGATTCAATGGCTACATCTGCAACCGAGAGCAAATGCTCATCCTTGTTGGTGTGCACAATGTAGTTTTCCTTGATATCCAGATCCCATGGATCGCATTTCAGCATAAACCCGGCGAAATCAAGCAGCTTTTTCTTGAATGCCTCGGCAGTTTTCTTAACGGCCAACCCAGATACATACGACTGTCGGGAGGCATAGGCACCAGTATCGTAAGGAGTGACATCAGTGTCCTGTTTGCTGATCATGTGAATCTTGTCCATCGTTAGGCCGATGGTTTCAGCGGCCATCATGGCAAAGACAGTATCAGCACCCTGACCGATCTCGGTTGCTCCCATCTGTACCTGCAGAGAGCCATCCTGGTTGAGCAGCATGCGTACCGCGGAGGTTTCCAAGCTGATTGGATAGACACCGGTCTTGTAGCAGAAGATGGCCATGCCGACTCCTTTCCTGATCGGACCATCCTGCTTCTCGTACTCCTTGCGCTTCTTTGAGTATGAGAGGTATTTCTCTCCCTTGTCGATACACTCTTCGAGGCCGGTGGAGTGACAGGTGATGGTGGTAACCGGGTCTACGAAACCAAGCTTCATCATATTCTGCTTACGGATCTTGATCGAGTCAAAACCAGTCTTGGTAACGATATCATCCACATGGGCTTCCAGAGCAAACCCAATCTGGGGAATGCCGTAGGCACGCATTGCTCCAGCGGTTGGCATGTTGGTGTAGACCGTATAGGCCTCACCCTTGATTGCCCCCACCGGATACATCATCCTGAATCCGTTTACTGCATTGGCAACCAGTGCGTGTGCGTGGCTCGCATATGCTCCCTGGTTTGAGTAGGCTTCGATGCTCCTGGCAGCAAAGCTCCCATCAGGGCGAATATAGCTCTCAATGTGGAACTTCATTGCGTGTCTTGTTCTTGTACAGGCAAAGGTCTCTTCCCTGGTATAGGACAATCGGACTGGTCTGCCACCAACGCGGGTGGTTAGGAATGCATTCAAGGGCTCGGTCAGAGCATCCTGTTTGTTTCCGAATCCACCACCAATATAGGGTTTTACAATCCTGATCTTGCCAAATCCTACTCCCAAAGCCTGGGAACAGACGCGGCGCACAATATGGGGAATCTGGGTGGAACTTACCACGACAATCTTGCCATCTTCCTCATATGCAAACGAGTTTGCAGGTTCAATATGACAGTGTGTTACAATTGGGGTCTCGTAGTCACCTACGACTTTGATAAGGCCCTTTTCCTTGATGGACTCTTCAAAGGAGCCGATTTCATAGGAAGAGTGGACCACCACGTTGTTTGGTTTCTCCTCGTGGATTACCGTTGCCCCTTCCTTCATGGCATCTTCAATGGACAGGATGGGAGCAAACTCCTCGTATGTTACCTTGATCATCCTTACTGCTTCTTCTGCAGCTATCTCAGTTTCGGCAATAACTGCTGCAATGTCATCGGCATAGCAGCGAACCCTTGCATTGAGCAACTTACGGTCAGCGATATCCTGGTGTTTTGGTTCTGTTGACCATGGGTGCCCTGCAGTAGGGAACTGAATGTCGGGAACGTCGAAACAGGTGACAATGTCTACAACCCCTTCAACCTTCCAAGCCTGGGAGAGGTCAAACTCTTTTACCCATCCATTTGCAATGGTACTATGCAGTACTTTTGCATGAAGGGCATGGGGAGAGACCAGATCGGGGGTATATTTTGCTTTTCCCGTTACTTTGTCGTATGCATCGACTCGGTTCGGGGATTTTCCTATGATATTCATGGAGTTCCTCCTTGTTTCCTCAACAACCCTGCTTCTGCAAATTCTGGGACTAGGCAGGAACTTCACATTTTTTCATGTGAAAGAAGAGCATAGAAGCTTCCAGAAAGGCAGAGCTTTCTTTTGGTACTTTTATAATACAACAAATTGCAACATATTCAAGGAATTATTCTCAATAAGCGAAAAAAAAGAGTATTTCTCCATTATATTGCTATCTACTTAAGAGGCAAAAAGATTTAGGTAAGATTACCCAGTAACTTAGGTGGTTTTACCTGCTGTGGTGTTCTGGATTTCTCTTCCATACTAATCATGGATAGAGGAGAAGTACCGATGAAAATACGATTACAGGCCATTCCAATACTCTCACTGATAGGATTGAGCCTTCTGCTTATGTTTGTTCTGCTGGGTTGTAAGAAAGATCCTGGTAATAATCCTGGTGATCAAGATGATGTCACGGTTTTTTCTCTGGCCAGGGCTCCTGACGGTGAGTCCAGCTTCCGGGCAGGGGAATATGATGATTCAGATGATAAAGGTATTGTATCTCGCTGGTTAGCAGATGATCAGACCGACAATGGGTTTACGCCTATCACCCCAGACAGCTTGAAGGTTGCCTACCGCTATATTGCCTTGATCCCAGATACTACAGTGCAGAAGATTGGGGTAAAGGGTATGTATGGGAAAGGGCGGTATGATGCCATGAATGAATGGGATGGCACAGCTTTGGCAGCCTACAAAAACGGCACAATGACCAAGCTTCCAGGGTTCAATACATCTCATTATCCCAATGCAACACCCACTGTGGATGCCATGCTTGAATTCTCTGTGTATGTGGATGCAACCACACCAGTAACAGGAAGTGAGGTAAAACAAGGTGCCTTTGTCATTTTTGATGGGTCGAACGACACCTCTGGAGATGTTACTGATGACACCTTGGCCGTATTCGACTTGAAAGATGATGCATTCAAGGTTGATGTTGATGAACTACCCCCTGAGGGGGTGGTGTTCACCGGTATTGCCTATGAGCTTGTCTACTATGAAGCAACGATCTCGGGGTTCGGTGTGATTAGACTCTTCTACAATGACTACCTAACCTTCAAGGCAGGGGACTTTGTGGTAAACAGAGCAAATGACTCCCCGGACAAGGGATGGCAGTGGGCATATCTCAAGCATGGTGATGGCCCTGACTCCTGGGATGGGTCTGCTGTTCCAGATGTAAGCGGTGGAGGGTATGACGACTATGATACCGACACCGTGGAAGAGCCAAACCCACAAGTTGCATATAATGGTTACTTTCCAATTTCAGGAATTGGTACAGCAGAGGATGCGTGGCGTACTGGTCTCCTTCCGGTATTTGTCAATCTTGAGGGTACGGGGGATGCATGGCCTGATGTAACAAATCCAGATCCAAAAGACCCATTTCTCTTGAACGCAGACAAGCATCCTGAGTCGTCGGATGGAGCTTGCATCTACTGGTCGGTAAGCCAAGGAATTTTCAATACACCGTCGCAGGATGGGCAACCGGTTCCTTACGACCATCCCCATATTGAAGAAGTTACAGATCCTGGAGGATTCGGAAACTATAATGCATCCAATCCAATTGCAAGTACTCCGATCAAGAGTGGGGGAACCATCAAGAACAATTACCATGCAAGTATCATCTACTATGAAGCAGACGATCACCTCGGAGCAGAGGATATGTCATTCGTGCTCTATAGTGATTCCAGACGGGACCCAGCAACTGTCATTGATCGTACCACCATGCGGGAAATGTTCGGGGTCTACGCCTATGACTCTGGCCTTGTGAGCAACATCTACAACGATGCTCCAATGGTGGAGCGGTGGAAAGACAATGGATATACCACCTATTTCCCAACCTTGCTTGATCTGAGCATGGGGAGGATTTGTGTGGTTGCGAGTAGAAGGGAAGTTGATCCTACCGGAAGAAGCCAACAAGGGTATGTCTACAGCCCTCCCTCTCCTATTTCTCCTGATGCGCTTGCGATGTCCATCGTGGAGGTGGCTATCACCCTGCAAATCGATATTGCCTTTGGGTATGGTGAGGATTGTGAAGGAAGAAGCTGGGGAGGTGGTACGATAGGTGGCACTGACTTTGAGAAACGCTTCATGAGCTTCGCTCCAAAGCTTGGATTGACTGAGTATGGTGTGTGGGGGACCGATCCTGATGGTCCTGTCCCCTCCCAGAGAGGGTTCTATGGAAGCCGCTCGGATGATCATGGATTGGAGACTAATCTCACTTTCAGACAGAACCACTTTGCCATCGATGTGCAGAATGTCGCCTACCGAGATGTGTATGCACTTCCTCCTATTCTTGATAATCCTGCTCCAGAAGAGGGTCCGTTTGCCGAGGAGATACATGTAAGTATTTCTACAAACGGAGCTGGGGTGAGTGTCTACTACACCAACGACGGGAGTGATCCAACCAACAATTCAACTCTGTATACTGATGCAATTCCTGTTTCTTCCAATACCACCATCAAGGCAATTGCCTTTCAGACCGGGAAGCAGTTCCCTTCAATGATCGTGGAAGGCTTCTATGAAGTCAGTGGTGCGCAGACATACTCAGTGCAGGTTGAGGTTGCCTCAGTGCCCGCCTCTGCAGCCGGAAAACCAGCGTTTCTCTTGTTGTTCCGTGATGAGGAACTCGACCTTACCAGGGCGCTCTCGCCTGTAACCTGCACTCAGGTGAATGTAGACCAGAACAAGGTATCTGCGACACTGAAGGAAGTGTTGGGAGGAACCTACTACGTGCTTGTGGTTATTGACATGGACCGTTCGGACAGTTTTACGGAAGGGGATCTCGTCTATCCGTCCACAGTTGTAAATCAGGTGGTGAGCTTGCACAGCATACAAGTTCCCTCTGCATCTGTAGTCTCCCTTTCAGGTAATTCCTACACGGTTCCTGCCAGAACATTGGAGCGGAGTCTAGCTACAGAGTAAAGACAACAAAACCTGCTCCGGTACGCCTCTCTTTCAAGGGAGGCGTACTCTTTCTGTGCCTCCCACTCTTTACCGCACTTCTCTGTAGCTGGTACAATACATCCATATGTCAGAGTAGGAGGGTGGGATGAGAAGATATCTCCCGTTCAAACGCTCTCTGGTGGGAACGATGCTTTGGTTGCTTGTCCCCTCGATTTGCTATGCAGCTCCCCTTATCCAACCCAAGTATGCCGATTCAATGACCTTGCCCTTTGTTGTTGGGCTTGTAGCTCTCGGGGTATTGTTCGGCCTGTTGTGGTACAATATCTTCCTCGCTATCTCCACCAAGGAGAGGATGTTCCTCTATTTCTCCCTTATCATGGTTTTACTGACCATCCTCCAGACATTCTCCACCTATGATCGCTTTTTCTTCCATCTTACGTACAATCGAGTGACAATCATCACCCACCTGCTCTTCATGACCTTCCTGCTTTTCTTTGAGGAGTTGTTCTCCATTAGGGAGCACAATCAGAAGTTATTATCATTCAATCGGGTCAATATCGTTGTCATTGGTGGGTATGTGGTGCTTTTCCTGCTTCTTAAAATCTTGTTCCCTGCCGCAGAAGGTTTACATGCTACGCTCAACTTCATCAGGGAGTTGTTTGTCTTCTACACCAATGCACTTTTTCTCTACACCATCATCAGGGCAATTGGGTGGATGAAGAGGGAGGCAATCTTGTTGCTGATTGCTTTCATTCCTCCAGCGTTCACCACCAGTGTTAATGCACTGAATATTTTTCCCTTCATGCAATCCCATAAGCATTTCACTACCTTCTTGATGCAGTATAACCAGCCGATTGGTCTTTCCCTGCAGGCGATACTCTTTTCCCTGGCGGTAGGGAATCGGTACAACAGGATAAAGATGGAAAAGCTACAGGCTTCCCGTGAGCAAGAGTTGTTGGCACAGCGCAATACTGAGAGAACCCAATTCTTTCTCAATATGAGTCATGAAACACGTACCCCGCTTACCGTCATCCTTGGCCTTGTAAGACAGCTGAAGATAGAGAGGACACCTCTCAACACAAAACAGGCTGAATTGTTGCTTTCAGCCATAGAACGCAATAGCTTGATCCTTCTGAGACAAGTGAACCATATGCTCCGCCTTGAACGCAACCGGGAGGGCTGTGTGGATGTCAGCCTCCCTGTTGTCTCACTGACGCAGTTTATCGTGAGTACCTTCTCTCCCATTGCGGATGAAAAGGGTATTGCATTGAAACTTGATACCAGTGGCGTCGATGGGAACCTAGGACTTCTGGTGCGCCAGGAAGACTATGAATCCTTGGTCATGAACCTTCTCTCCAATGCCCTGAAATACTCGGGTCCTGATAGTAGCGTGCTGCTCTCCTTGGCAATGGAGGATACAAGGGGACTTTCTCTCTCTGTTGCAGACACAGGGGAAGGCATAGCAGAAGCGGACCAGACGAGGATTTTTGAACAATTTGAAGTTGTTGATACTCATACTTCTTCCATGCAGACAGGACTTGGCCTTCCGTTGGTAAAGCATATCATGGAAGAGTATGGTGGTACGGTTACGCTGGAAAGCCGACTCGGTGAGGGGAGCAAGTTCACGCTCAATTTTCCGCTTTCCTTGCAGGAACTGTCTGAACGCACCAAACCTGCTGAAAGCGTGCTGGAACAGCTGTATCTCTCGGAGTTCAAGCACATGGAGCTGGATATTCCCGAGTCTGCTGATGTAAGTACTACAATCTTGGTGGTTGAGGATAATGATGACCTTCGCTGGTACATCCAGTCCCTCCTTCAGCCAACGTACCGTGTACTTTCAGCTTCGTCTGGACAGCAGGGGTTGGAGTTGCTTTCAGAGAGAAGTGTTGACTTGATCATCAGTGATGTCATGATGCCGCAGATGGATGGGCATGCATTCCTGAAAGAGGTGAGAAATCGTTATGGTGATGAGCCCATACCTCTTATTTTTCTCACCGCTCGTGATTCAGTGGAAGAGAAGATTGACAGCTTGGCAGAAGGAGCCATCAGATATCTGACCAAGCCGTTCAGGAGCGAGGTATTGCTTGCAATCATCGAATCGATACTCTCCCATGACCAGGCACTTATCGGCTCACGAATACAGCAGTTCAGGGAGGGGCTGAATGTCCTCTTGGATGCAATGGAACATCCCTCTCATGGTCAGAAAAGACCGTACAGGGATGAGCTGGTGGTTGCTTGCAACCTCTCTGAGCGAGAGAAGCAGGTACTGCATCTGATCATTGAGGGGAAAAGCGACAAGGAAATAGGGTTGGAACTCAGACTTTCAGTGAAGACAGTGGCTAATCATAATCGCAATATCTACGCAAAGTGCAAGGTTAGTGGACGCTACGAGTTGCTTGCCAAGTTGTATGGCGATATATAGAACGCTTCCCTTTTTCAGATCTTTCTGCAACTATTGGAACCATGATTGAGCCCTTTCTGAAAGAATTCTTTGTCCGTGAGGAAGTCGAAGCTCTTGTGCTCTCTGGTTCCCGTACCGGGTTGGTCAGTGACGAGCTCTCTGATTATGACGTATATATTTATGGAGAGAGGTCGGTTCCCCGCTCTTTTCGCCGGGAGCTGGCAGAGCGGTTTGCCGAGAAAGCAGAGGTCGGCAATGATTATTTCGGGGAGGGTGATGAGCTGTTCCTCCGTGACGGCACAGAGGTTGACCTGATGTATCGTTCGCTCTCCTGGGCGGAAGGGGAAACAGAGCGTGTTTGGTTCCAGCATCAGGCCAGTGTAGGATACTCAACTGCATTCATTCATAACCTCAAGACATCCAAGATTCTCCACGACCCGAATGGAGCATTCAGGGACTTGCAGCGTCGTCTCGAGACTCCCTACCCGCAAGAACTCAGGGATGCTATTATCCAGAAGAATTATCCACTGCTGAGAAACAAGCTTACAGCAAGCTTCTATGAGCAGATCGAGAAAGCAATTAAGAGAGATGATGCAGTGAGTCAAGTCCATCGCACCGCCGCTCTTTTGGCGAGCTATTTCGATGTGCTTTTTGCCTACAACAGGCAGACCCACCCTGGGGAAAAACAATTGGTTTCCTGGGCAAAGCAAACCTGTACTATGCTCCCGCTTCATTTTGAGAAGGATCTCTCACTGGTGACGAAGAGTCTGGGAAGTGAAGAACTTTTATCCTGCTTGTCTAGATTGCTGGACCATCTGGATGAGATGCTGGGTACTACAAGTCAAAAGCGTGTTTAGGATTATCATAGAGAAGCTTTTTGCTCAGCATCTTTGCCTGGTCCATGTCGATGCGCTGTGCTTCAATGAGTCGGGAGAGGCATGCTGAAATATTGTCCTTTGCCATTCTTACATGCCCAGCAACCAAATCAATTACCTTGCTGTCTCCACCGAATCCCAGGATTTTATTTGATGGGACAGTTTCTAGGAGCTCCTCCAAGAACTGTATGCTGCTATGGGGAGAGACCACATGTACCCAGCTCATATCAACCAGAACATTGGGAAAACTCTTTACCAACACTGCCAGTTGTCCTTGGTAGGGATATCCTATATGCAATAGGTGAAACATGACCTGGGGATATGCAAGGAACAGATTAGTGAGCAACAATGGGTCACTATGGGAGAGGTAGTTGCCGTTTCCCGCCTGTAGACCGGTATGAACCTGAATATTCCAGCCCGCTTGATTCGCAACTGATAGAATCGCATGGAGTATGTAATGTTGGGCTGCTGGTTCCATTTCAGTAGCTGTACCGCTTAGATATGCTCTGCTTGCTTCCTTGGCTGTATGGTAATCAGTAAGGGGGAAAGAGAGGCTTCTTGTATAGGATAGTCCCAGCTTCAGGGATTTTGCTCCCTGTGCGATTGCTTGCTTGACAATTATCAGGCATGCATCAATATACTGCGCGAAAGAGTTAATACGAATGCCGGATATTTGTTCTATGTTACGGAGTTCCTGCATCCCGCGAGGGTGTACAAGTCGATCAATCCTACAGGCTGGATGGGCGTAAGGGCTGTCATAATCGCACTGGTAGTTTTCCGTATCATTGATGCATGTCTCGATGTTCATACGTTTGAATAACTCACAGATATATGCCTTGTTGGAAATTTGTTTGGAATACTGTTCATTCAGCTCACAGATATTCTCTCGAGTGATACCAGCGGCTCCATACAATTCCATTGCCGTTGTATCGAGTTGCCTTCCAAAGCCGGTATGGCGGCAGGACTCCCAATAGGGTTGTAAGAGGTCCCATCGAGTTGTCAGTGGGATATCGAGATCTCGTGCTTTGGTATAGAGTTCCTTGCTGAGTCCACTTGAGAAGAGATCATATCTAAAGTAATGGCTTATGTATTCAGCTAATATGTCAGGTTGTTGTGTTTGTCCTAATTGCTGAGAGGGGAGATGTTCATGCGTGTCGATGACTGACAGGTCTTGTATGTATGCCTGAATTTCCTCATAAGTTGTTGCATGCATCGCTCTTCCCTATCTCTTCACAAAGGATTTGGTCTTTTCAGTTCCAAGCTTCTCTTGGAGGAATTGCCATACTTGGTCAGGTGATGTGTTGATTTCAATATCTACATCTGGAAGTATGAAGCACTTTGACTTGGTGATATAGAGGTAGCAATAGCCTTTTACTCGATATGCACCATGACAGATTTCCCAAGGGTATTCTGCGCTTTCTTTCTGGTTGCTTACCTGAATCCCGCTCTCTTGTAAACGGATGGTATAGGCAATTCTGCTTTTCTCGAGGTTGAAGCGTTTCACTTGATTGGCCACGCTCCGTGAGTGGAATCCAAGATATCCGAGGGGAAGCAGGAAAGCGAAAATGAGGAAGAGAACTCCTAATATAGTGTCACGGTTGAAAAAATGCATAAGTGAAAGCACAACCATTAGAAAGGGAAACGAGAAAAACGTAACTCCTCTTCTATTGAAGGTGAAATTATTAAATTTACTGAATGTAGTAAACACCTCTGTATTCACATGGGTGGTGATGACCATAGGCTCTGGAACACGTTCTTGCATATATAGACTCCTCAATAAGCATACCATAACGTTTTGGTATTTCAAGGAAAATTTTAATTATATTGAAATACATTTTTCCATAAATATATACTGATAGCGAGTAAAATTGTTAAATGTATGAAAAACACAGGATAAATTTTTATTGACAACAGCCATAATCGCATTTATGCTACTAAAAGATTAACCAAAACGTTTTAGTAATTTATGGGGATTTTATGGGGAAGCGAATTACAGTCAAGGACATTGCGCAACATGCTGGAGTCTCTCTTGGAAGTGTGCATTGTGCATTAAGCGGGAAGCCAGGCGTAAGTGATTCTACACGAGAGCGCATTGTACAGATCGCAAATGAGCTTGGATATCGTCCCAACGCTATTGCCGCATCGTTAAAACGAAAAAAATTGAAAATTGCTGCTGCTATTCCTGCCTTGGCTGGAGAGAATCGATTCTATTACCAAGCAATCTGGGAAGGTGTGACTGATTATATAAACACACTCAGTGACTATAATGTCGAGTTGGTCTCCTCCCCTTATTACGAGAATGAACAAAACAGTCAGGTTGTGGAGATGCAGAACCTGATGGAACGTGATGATATCAGTGGCCTGATTTCAGTGGGATATACACCCACAAAAGGCTTGATCGGTCTCCAGTCCGTAAAAGATAAGCATATTCCTATGGTCCTGGTTGGCAATGATGTACCACACTCTGGAAGATTGTGCTGTGTGCTGCCTAACTATCGCATGGTGGGACGAACCATGGCTGAGCTCATGGTGCGGGTGGTAGGTAAAGATGCCCCTCTGCTTGTCTGTGCCGGATACGTACAGATTCCTTCAAACTATGAGGTTGTGGAAGGATTTGAGGAGTACCTCAGAGAGAGTGGATGTACCAACCCGGTATATAAAGTGCATTCCTCATCTACCGATAAGCCGGAGGAAGTTGTCTGCAACCTCATCAAGGAAAAGGCGATCAAAGGGTGTTGTGCTGTTACCGCACGTAGCTCTGCCATGCTTGGTCGTGTCTTGGAAGCATACCAATTGAGTGATGATGTGTATTCGATCGGTATGGACTTGTTTGATGAGACCATGGACTTCCTTCGTAGGGGAGTGCTCTCTAACTTGGTACAAAACAATCCCTATAAGAGTGCCTATTTGGCAACAAAGATCTTGGCCGAGTATCTGCTCAAGGATATTCGCCCTGTCATGCCAACCATGTACGTTGGTAGTGAAATTGTGTTCCCGAGCAATCTGCTCATGTATGAAAACGGGTATTACCGGTTACTGATGTAACCGGATTAGAAACATTTCTAGGAGGAATTCATGAAGAAAGTATTCGCAATGATTCTGTGTGTTGCCGTTCTCGGTTCTTTTGTTTTTGCATCTGGTAATGCTGAGACAACCGATGCATCCGGTAAGAAGAACTATGTATTGAAGTATGCTGAGTTGAATCCTGATGGGCACATCATGGATCAGGCTGGTGATTACTTTGCAAAGTTGGTTGAAGAGAAATCTGAAGGTCGCATCAAGATCCAGGTTTATCCTGCTGGCCAGCTCGGTGATGAGAAGACCATGTACCAGACCCTGCAGATGGGCGGTGGTGCTATCGACATCTGTCGCGGTAATACCAATAGCTTGGGTGATTTCGGTATGAAGAAACTGACGCTGTTTGGGCTTCCGTTCATTTTCCGTGATCGTGCTCACCTATGGAGCGTCCTGAACAGTCCCCTTGGTGAGGAATTCCTCAATGAACCGGAGGAACTTGACTCTGGGTTTGTTGGCTTGTTCTACCTTGATGAAGGTGCTCGTAACTTCTTCACTGCCAAGAACGTAGTGATTGACAGTATTGATGACTACCAAGGGCTCAAGTTGCGCGTTCCTACTACTGATTTGATGACTGAGACCGTTTCCGCTCTCGGAGTACAGTCCACCCCCATCAGTTTCAGTGAGTTGTATAGTGCACTGCAGACAGGAACCGTTGATGGTGCTGAGCAGCCTCATAGTGGTTACTACTCCAACAAGTTCTTTGAAGTAGCTCCAAACTACATCCTCAGTGGTCACACCTATAGTCCTTCAATCGTCATCATGAGTGCTTCTGTATACGAGAAACTTGATGCTGAAGCACAGGCTATTCTCGAAGAGGCTGCCAAGGAGACTGCTGATTGGAACCGCCAGAGTATCGAGAAGTTGGACAACGAATTGCTTGAGAAGATCAAGGCAGCTGGTGCAAACGTAGTTGAAGTCTCTGACAAGACTCCGTACATCGAAGCTACCGCTGATGTTGTCAAGAAGTATGCAGCTGGATACGAGACATACTACGAACAGATTCTTTCTCTGTAAGAATAGTTTGTTACCGTAATGTTGGGGGGCTTCGGCCCCCCGCTATTTGGAGGTCTGTGTGAACCACGTTACAAAATTCTTTGATGCCGTTTACTGGTTTTTCATGACCATGTGTAAACTGTTTTTCATTGCTATGGTTGCAATTACCGCATATGTGGTATTCAATCGGTATGTGATTAAGAACAGTCTTGTATGGGGAGAACCGGTAGTATTGATGTGCATGGTGTACATGTCTTTGGGAAGTGCCGCACTGGCAATTCGCAAGGACACCCATATTCGTATGCAGATTATCGACTATCTTGCACCAAAGAAGTTCATCCAAGTGATGCGCGGTGCGGCACATGTCTCAATCTTTGCCTTCGGAATTTTTATGATTGTGTATGGCTGGCAATTTTCAATGCTGGCAAAACGTAATCTCATGACTGGAGTAGGTATTACGAGTATGTGGTTGTATCTTGCTTGTCCGTTTGCCGGAATTGCTGTTGTGCTCATGGAAGTTGAGCGTTTCATTAATTTCTGCTATCGCATTACCCATGGGCAGACTCTTGAAGCCGAAACGATTAAGGAACAATCGAAACACATGGCTGAAGAGGCTAAACACGAACTCGAGGAGACCACGTAATGGATACCAATACCACTGCTGTTTTAATTCTCGTAGGGAGCTTTGCCGTGATGTTGATCTGCAGGTTTCCCATCGCCTTTGCTATTGGCATCTCCAGTGTGCTTACCACCATGTTCCTGGGGCTTCCTTTAATGCAGATAGCCCAGTTGATGGTCAAGGGAGTGAATGTCTTTACCCTTATGGCTGTACCGTTCTTCATTATCGCTGGAGAGCTCATGGGTGCTGGTGGAATCTCAAAACGATTGATTGCTCTCAGTGATGCATTGGTCGGTTGGGTCCGCGGTGGGCTTGCCATGGTCAATATTGTTGCATCCCTGTTCTTTGGAGGAATCTCTGGTTCATCAACCGCTGATACAGCTTCTCTCGGTACCATCTTGATTCCCATGATGAGGGACCAAGGGTATGATGATGAGTTCTCCACTAATGTTACGATGTGTTCTTCCGTGGAAGGCTTGCTGTTGCCCCCCAGTCATAACATGGTCATGTATGCCATGGTGGCTGGTAGTGTGTCGGTTGGACGACTGTTTCTTGGGGGAATTCTCCCTGGTTTGATTCTTGGTTTTGCTTTAATGGTTTATAGTTATGTACTCAGTGTCAAACGAAACTATCCAAAGGGCGATGCGTTCAGCTTACGTCATGCTCTCTTGACACTCAAGGATGCCATATGGGGGTTGATAACGGTCCTCATTGTTGTCTTTGGTGTAGTAAGTGGTGTGTTTACTGCTACTGAAAGTGCTGCTATTGCCGTTGTTTGGGCGATGATCGTCAGTGCATTTGTCTACAAGGAACTGACCTTGAGAAAAATGTGGCGTCTTATCGAACGTTCTCTGGGTACCCTTGCAATCGTTATGATCCTCATCTCTACCAGTCAGGTGTTTGGTTGGTTGTTGACCTACCTGAGGTTGCCTGAGATGGTTGCGAGCGGAATCCTTGGATTAACTGACAACAAGATAGTGATCATGATGATCCTCAACTTGTTGATGTTGTTCTTGGGTACGATCATGGATATGTCCGCCATCATCTTGGTTGCAACCCCAATCCTCTTACCGATAGCAATCGAGTGTGGTATGGATCCAGTGCATTTTGGTGTTGTCATGATCTTGAACTTGGGTATCGGTCTGATCACGCCTCCCGTTGGTGGAACCTTGTTTGTGGGTTCAGCCGTCTCGGGTGTGCCTATCGAGAAGCTGATAAAGACACTGCTACCTTTCCTCGCCGTTATGGTTATTGTTCTCATCATCATAACGTATGTGCCAGGCTTGATTATGTTCTTGCCCAACTTGTTCCTGCCGGTTATTGGATAAGCAGATGGAACAGTTTACGTGTCCGTTCTCTTCAGCCACGGTCGAATATGAGCGGACAACCGGTGCTCACAGTGTTGTGCTCATCTGCCCAGGGGGTGCCTATCAGTGGCTTTCCCCTAGGGAGATGTGGCCGGTTGCTCATGCATTCCAGGAGAATGGGTTTAGTGTTGCTGTGCTGCAGTATACTGTGGGAAAACAGCTGGGGAGTCTTCCCATGAGAGAAGCCTCCTGGGCGATTGCAGCGATCAAGGAACAGAGTCCAGGACAGAGCGTTGTATTGATAGGGTTTTCTGCCGGGGGGCATCTCGCTGCCAGTGTTGCAGTACATGCAGAGCGAATGCAGCTTGCAGCTCCTGATGCCCTGGTCCTGTGTTACCCTGTCATCAGTGCAGGCAAGATAGGGCATGTGCAAAGTATGGAGAATTTAGGAGAAGCACCAGAACCCGATTTTTTCTCACTTGAGAAGTGGGTTCATGCCAAGGTAGCCCCTACATTTCTCTGGCATACCGCAGAAGATATGGAGGTTCCAGTCCAAAATAGCTTGGCGTTTGCTGAAGCACTTGCCGAGGCCAACGTACCCTTTGCGTTGCATGTGTATCCCCATGGAGTACATGGGCTTTCCTTGGCTACCAAGGAAGTCGAAGAGCTTGAGAAAGCCAGATTTGCAGATGCGCAAGTTGCATCATGGTTTACGCTCTGCCTACAGTGGTTGGGCGATTTGATTGAAGGAGAAGGGAATGAAATTGTGGAATAATGAGGCTGAGATGTTTGCCTTGATGAAAGAGAAGCTGTATACACCGGTTGTTGGTGATATTCTTGATGTCATGGGGTATACCCACCAGTTTTTGCCCCAAGAGATCAGACCTTTGCGTGATGATATGAAGTTGGCAGGGAAAGCCATGACTGTGCTGATGATTGATGTTTTTGGTCCGCAGAAGAAACCGTTTGGTTTGCTTACTGAAGCCTTGGATCAACTCAAGGAATATGAGATTTACCTTGCTACCGGTGGGTCCAAACGTTGTGCGTACTGGGGTGAGCTGCTCACAGCCACCGCTCGTACTCGCAAAGCTGTAGGGGCAGTGGTGAATGGTTGGCACCGTGATACTCCCCAAGTCCTAGAACAGAACTGGCCTGTTTTTTCTTGTGGTTGTTATGCCCAGGATAGCAGTGTTCGCACCCAAGTCGTTGATTTTCGTTGTCCCATTGAGATCGGGCAAGTAACCATCAATGATGGTGATTTGCTGTTTGGGGATGTTGATGGCGTGCTAGCCATACCTCGGGATATAGCAGAGGAAGTAATTATCAAATCATTGGAGAAAGCCAGTGGTGAGAAGGTTGTACGGAAGGCTATCGAAGAGGGGATGAGCGCAACTGCAGCGTTCGAAAAGTTTGGAATTCTCTAGGAGCAGATCATGCAAAAAGCTTTTCAAATCGGTTCTGAGGATACAGTAGCCACGTGCTTGACTGAGGTGGTCGAGGGGCCTGTTTCTTTGAATCATGACGCTTCGATTCAGCAACTCGAGGCAATAGAGGCGATTCCTGTAGGACACAAGATTGCATTGAAAGAGATCAAGAGAGGGGAACCTGTCTTGAAGTATTCAGTTGTAATCGGTGCAGCCAGCGAGGATATCCAGAAGGGTAGTTGGGTTCATTTGCATAACATGAAGAGCTGTTATGATGAACGTTCCAGCCATCTGGATGTGCACACCGGAGCGCCACAGGATATACAGTACGAATGAGTGAGGAATGCATGGATTTAGAAACGATGACTTTCTCTGGCTATAAACGTAGGAATGGTAGATTGGGTATCCGAAACCGGGTATTGGTGATCTACACAGTGGAGTGTGCTGCCTTCGTTGCACAGAAGATTGCCTTACAGTCGAATAATCTTGATGTTGAATGCATAGGCTTCGAGGGTTGTACCGATAATGAGTATGCCGTGAGGATGCTTATCTCCATGATTCGCCATCCAAATATCGGGGCTGTGCTGACAGTCGGTCTTGGATGTGAATACATCCAACCACAGTGGTTGGCTGAAATAGCTGAACAGGAGGGCAAGCCAGCCGATTGGTTCTTCATTCAGCAATCTGGTGGAACCTCTGCTTCCATAGAAAAAGGATTGACGATCGTAGAACGTATGCTCAACGAGCTGGAGCATACTGAACGTTCCCCTATGGGGCTGAAAGACCTGGTCATCGGGGCAGAGTGTGGAGGATCGGATTATACCAGTGGCTTGGCAGGGAATGTGGTAGTTGGTAATTTCTTCGATTTCCTCGTGGATGCTGGTGGAACGGCCATTTTTGAGGAGATTGTTGAAGCAATCGGATTGGGTGACCTCCTTGCAGCAAGAGCTGCGGATGAGGAAGCGAGACAAGCGATTGTCTGCACCTATAAGAAGGCCTTGGATTATTGCAAATCGGTACGTCAGTACTCGGTGAGCCCAGGTAATTTTGCCGGTGGCCTTTCCACAATAGAAGAGAAAAGTATGGGGGCGGTTATCAAGAGCGGGAGTCGGCCTATTAGCGGCGTGCTTAAGGTAAGCCAGAAAGTACCATACCCTGGTCTATGGTTGCTGGATTCTACCCCAGACCCACATTGGATGCAATTCGGTATTACGAATCCCAATGACAATGAAGGACTGATGGATCTTATCAGTTGTGGGGCTCATATTACGTTCTTGGTGACAGGAAGAGGAACAGTGGTCGGTAGTGCTGTCGCCCCTGTTATCAAGATTACGGGAAATAGTGCCACCTATAAGAAAATGGAATCTGATATGGATTTTGATGCAGGGAAGGTCCTATCTGGAATATGTAGTCAACAAGAGCTTGCACAGGAGCTTGCTGGAATGGTTGTAAAGATTGCTTCCGGGGAACTCACAAAAAGTGAAGCTCTTGGACATAAGGAGTACTTCATTCCTTATAAATATCAGGAAAAAGAAGTAGTACTGCGCGCTTGTGAACAATAAGAAGGGGAAAGATAATGATAGATATGAATGAAATGTATTCTCTCGAGGGTAGATGTGCCGTAGTTACCGGTGGCTCGACTGGATTGGGCCTTGCGACAACCCGTGCATTGGTTGCAAGTGGTGCAAAGGTCCTGGTGTTGAGTTTTGAGGCCAAGGAACAAGCCTCCGAGGCGTTGGCGGAGTTCGGGGACCGTGTGGCGTTTTATCAGTTCGATATCACTGACACAGACAATACACCAGCATTGGTGGAGACCTTGATCGCTGAGCATGGCCCTATCACCATATTGGTCAATAATGCAGGTAACCATTGCAAGAAACCTATTGAAGAGATGAGTGTGGATGAATACCAGAAAGTGCTCGATGTCCATCTTGTAGGTGCCTTTGCATTGACCAAGGCGTTGGTTCCCCATATGAAAGCACAAAAGCTTGGAAGCATCATCTTTATGGCCAGTATGACCAGCTATATTGGACAACCTGCCGTGGCCGGTTATTCCACTGCCAAGGCTGGTATTCTAGGGCTGGTACATACCCTTGCAACTGAATGCGGTCCGGAGAATGTTCGTATCAATGCGGTGGCTCCAGGATGGATTGACACTCCCATGTTCCATAAGGCTACTGATAACGATCCTCCCCGGCTCAGCAAGATTCTTGGGCGGATCCCGATGAACAGGGTGGGCGATCCTATGGACATCGGTATGGCAGTTTCTTTCTTGAGCAGCGAGGCGGCAAGATACATCAATGGGATTTGTTTACCCGTTGATGGTGGTGCGCTTATCGGATTCTAGGGAGGAGTGGGAATGCAAGGTTTTCAGGAAGATTTATATCTTGATACTCCTCTCTCGAAGCATCTCTATACTACCTATGCAAAGGATATGCCGATAATCGACTATCATTGCCATTTGGTAGCCCAAGAGATTTACGAGAATAAGGAGTTCGAGGACTTGGGCCAAATGTGGCTTGCCCATGACCATTACAAATGGAGGGCAATGCGAACGTTTGGGATTGATGAGATGTATATAACCGGTGAAGCTTCTTTTGAGGAGAAGTTCTACCAGTTTGCGGAGATCCTTCCTCTTCTCATCGGGAATCCTCTATATATCTGGTGTGCGTTGGAGCTGAAGCGGTACTTTGGGATTTCGGAGCCGCTCAGTGCAGATAATGCAAAGGAAATGTATAGCAGAACCAAGCAGATGATCAGAGAGAATCATATGACTCCGCAATGGTGCATGGAAACGAGCAATGTGGAGTTGGTCTGCACCACTGAGGATCCAACCGATGATCTGCTCTACCATAAGAAACTGCTTGGGAAGACAAAGACAAAGGTCCTTACTGCATTCAGGCCAGATAGTGCCATGTTCTGTGAGCGGTCTGGGTTTGCTGCCTACATCCAGAAACTGGGGAGTGTAAGTTCATTGCCGGTCAGCACATTTCGTGGGCTTGTCGATGCGCTTGAGAACCGGTTGCTGTACTTCAAGGAGCTTGGAACCACGGTCAGTGATGATGGGATCCCAGATTTTACCTATGTAGCTGCGGATGCAAAGGAAGTAGAGGGCATCTACCAGAAGGCATTGGGCAACCAGGAACTGAGTAAGCATGAGATTGATGCCTATCGAACAGCTTTTCTCCTTGCAATGGGGAGACTGTATCATCGGCACGGTTTCGTCATGCAACTGCATGTAGGTACCTATCTTGATGCCAATACCACGAGAGTTGCGTCCATTGGGCAATCAACAGGGTTTGACTGTACTGACGATGCTACCAAAGTCAAGAGTATCGGATTCCTGCTTGATACACTCACGAGCGAAAGTGTCCTACCCAAGACGATTCTCTATCCCCTTGATGGCACAAACATTGAAAACTATGCGGTTTTGGCTGCTGGTTTCTGTGATAGTGACGCAAAGGCGAAAGTCCAGCTTGGTGCACCTTGGTGGTTTAATGACCAGGTGTATGGGCTGGAGAGACAATTTGCCGCGGCCGGTAATCTGTATCCGCTCTCCTTGAGTGTAGGTATGCTGACCGATAGTAGAAGTTTTCTCAGCTATCCGAGGCATGAGCTTTATAGGCGATTGCTCTGCAGGTTCCTTGCCCAGGTGGTGGAACGGGGTGAATATTTTTCAGGTGAGTCCTATTTGAAGAAAATCATTGAGGATGTTTGTTACCGTAATGTGAAAGCGTACTTCGGCTTCTAGTAATGTCAGCTCAGGAGTAATGCATGTGAAGGGTGCCCCGTTTTCGGTGGCACCCTTTCTTGGACCTCAATACTTAGATTCTTTGTTCACGATAGTGTTTGCATTGACGTTTGATGAGATCCCAGTCAAGTTCTACGCCAATACCAGCCTGTGTAGGTACCTCAATCATACCATCCTTGGTGATTGGCAAATTCCCTTTCATGGGCAACTGATAGTTCTCTTCTGGTACAAAATACTCAAAATACTCTGTATTGCGGATTGCACACCCTACATGAAGGTTTGCTACATCCATGTAGTTCATGGTGGTCGTATGCAACTCACAGTTCATCCCGAATCCCTCGGCCATATGTGCAATCTTCATTGAACCGGTAACCCCATCTTTCCAACTCACATCGGCTCTCACTATGTCAGCAGCTTGGAGGGCAAGGGATTGGGCTACACCCCAGTGGCAACCACGTGTTGTTTCAGTGGCTGCAATGGGGAGATCCAAAGCAGAGCACAGCTGTTTGTATTTATTGAGCTCAAAGTCACGGAAAGGTTCTTCAAGCCAGTGGTAACCAAGTTCTTCCAGCTGACGACCTACAGTAATGGCTTCATGGAGTTGGTATTCGGCTACCGGGTCACTCATCAGGACATACTCATCCCCAACTGCTTTCCGGATCGCCTCATGAACCTTCATATCAAAGGCCAGTGGTCCTCCCGGATGTGCTTTGTATGCGGTAATGCCGCGTTCCTTGTATTTCAGGGCTTCTTCCACATACTCCTCTATGGTTGCGTGGAAGTTTCCGCTTGCATAGACCGGTAGCTGCGTGCGATAGGCGCCCAGGTACTGGTAGAGAGGAAGGTTGGCTTCCTTAGCTGCCAGGTCCCACAATGCAACATCAACAGGCCCGGGAAGATAGACTGGAAAGAAGGTGAGGTGTCGGTCAATCGTCCACAGCTCATGCCAGATTTTCTCACGGTCATGCATGTCACGACCGAGTACAACGGGTGCAATCGTTTCATGCAGATAGCTTTCGGTGATATTCCCACTTCTGGCAGCCAGCGCGGTGGCAATGCCTTCGAGACCTGTGTCGGTGGTGAGTTTCAAGACGACCACATCCCACGGCATGGCAGCGCTTCCTTGGCGTTTCTTGTCGAATAGACATTGGTTACGCTCAACCCACCATGTTTCGAATCGTTCAATTTTCATGACAGTAACTCCTTGAGGATTGATAATGGTATATTACACTTGAATCGATATACCTCTGATGATTACATGAACTAAGAAAAATATTTAAAAATGTATATATTTGTTTGAAATAATGAGTACTTGTTAAAATATATTAGGAAAGAGAAGCGAGTGCACTGATCTGTGCCTCATTCAAATGTTCGATGAACGTGTTCCTGATAGCTTGGGCATCCTCAGCAAGTATTGCCTGAACGATTTGGTGGTGCTGTATATATGTCTCTTCACAACTCCGGTTGGTATGGGTTTTTACTCCGTACATCCCAATACGTAAGCCCTCAAGAAAGAGGGGTTGGCAAACACTGATCAGTTTCTCGTTCGCAGAGCAGCTGATAAGGTATTCATGGAAGGCAATATCTGTCTTATAGAAATCAAGAATTGATTCATGTGCGTTGTTGATGCAAACAGATTTGAGTTTTTTGTCATGTTCAAGCAACGTCAATAGATCAATCTGATGCAAGAATTGTACAGCCACAGCGGGCTCAATAATCTTTCGCAGGGAGAATAGTTCCAGCACCGATTTACTGGTAATCGGTTTTACGATTGTCCCCTTTCTTGGAAACATCTCAACAAGTTGCTCATTTTGCAGAAGAAGGAGAGCTTCCCTGACTGGGGTTCGACCGACTGAGAGTTTTTCCATAACCTCCTTTTCACTGATGGTCTGTCCAGGAAGCATCTCACACGTTAGAATGCTCTGTTTTAGAAAGTCATATACGTTTTCTTTCAGTGAGTAGTTATGGATTTCAGTCATTGCTATCTCCGTATGATATATTAGATTCTTCTATATCGTAATTCAAACCTCATAATTCCGCAAGAGCAATTATTCTAGAACACCTAATAAATGCTTGAATCATTAAAAACACCATGATATAGTCTAGTATATCCTGATATATCAATATAATTAAAGGAATGAAACAATGTACACATCCATCCAAGATATTCATCTCTATCGTGCGGTATCACCTATCAGCCAACCGATTGCTGACGCAACGCATACCATCTCTTCCATACAATTCTACATCTTGGAGGTCGTTACCAAAGGGGGAACAGTCGGGCAAGGATATTTGCTGAGTTTTCACTATTCCCCCAAGGCAATTGAAGGGGCCTTGATGGATCTACGCTCATTTATACTATCCCGTGACTATCAGGTTCATGAAACACTGAAAATTCGGGAAGATTGGGATAGGGAGACAGAGTATTTTGGGAGTGCAGGGTTACAGAGATGGGCCTATGCGGTCTTGAATGTTGCCCTGTGGGATGCTTGGGCCAAGTCACTTGGTGTTCCTGTATATCAATTATTTGGTACGAAAACAACCAAAATTCCTGTCTATGGCAGCGGGGGTTGGCTTAGCTACAGTAATGAGGAGCTGATCGATGAGGTGGTAGGCTATAAGAAACGTGGTTTTACTGCTGTAAAGGTCAAGGTAGGTAGCCCATACCTTGAGCGTGACAGAGAACGACTGTATAAGGTCAGGGAGGCTGTTGGTGTCGAGGTGAGAATCATGATGGATGCGAACCAAGGACTCTCGGTGGGGGATGCTCTCACACTGGCTCAGACAGTGCAGGATATCGGGATCACCTGGTTTGAGGAGCCTGTTCCCAATACGGATTTTGCAGGGTATGAATTGATTCGAAACAAAACAGGGATCTCATTGGCAATGGGAGAACGTGAATACGATGTACAGGCCTTGAAAGAACTCATAAGGCGGAATGCGCTCGATCTTTGGCAACCTGACCTGCTTCGTATCGGTGGGGTGGAGGCATATCGCGATAGCGCTGCACTTGCTCATGCGTATCATATCCCTTGCTTGCCTCACTACTATAAGGATTATGATGTGCCACTGTTGGCAACGCTCTCCTCTCCATATGGTGCTGAGAGCTTTGACTGGATAGATGGAATCATCGATAATCAGATGCAAATAGAGAATGGCTATGCCATTCCTCGTGAGGGGGCTGGTTGGGGCTTCTCCTTCAAGGAGTCGAGTCTTGAGCCAATTGAAGGAGTGTGGAAATGATAAATTTACAGGGATACCGTGGTATTGTCACTGGAGCTTCAAGCGGGATTGGGCTCGCTATTTCCAAAGTCTTGTCTGAATGTGGTGCAACTGTATTTTGCATCAGCAGAACAGGAAAACCCAAGAATGATGAAGATGCAATCCCTCAGGGTGTTGTTCACCTCAAGGGAGATATCTGTGATAATGAAGAAATGAGGCAGATCATCACCAAGATTGGGGATGATGGAGGTATTGATTTCCTGATCAATAATGCTGGTATCACTATCAAGCGGCGTGCTGAATTGTTGCAACCTGAAGAGTTTGCAAAGGTGCAAGAAGTCAATGTCTGTGCACCGTTCAATCTGAGTCTTCTCTGTTTTCCCTATTTATCAACATCGAAACACACCGGGAGAATCATTAATATTTCCAGTATGGCAGCACATCTTGGGTTTTCAGAAGTAGTCCCCTACAGCGCAAGCAAGAGTGGGATTGTCGGATTGACCAGGGGG
Organism: uncultured Sphaerochaeta sp.; assembly: GCF_963666015.1. NCBI lineage: Bacteria > Pseudomonadati > Spirochaetota > Spirochaetia > Spirochaetales > Sphaerochaetaceae > Sphaerochaeta > uncultured Sphaerochaeta sp. Next base: position 2,678,048 of record NZ_OY762555.1, read on the forward strand.
CTTGCTGTCGAATGGGCCCAAGATAATATTACGGTAAACAGTATTGCTCCAGGCTGGTTCCCTACAGAGATGACCAAGCAAGTGATGGATGATAAGAGAAAGCAACGGATTCTCTCCCGTATGCCGATGCATGCTTTTGGGAATGCGAATGATCTTGGGGCGATGGCCGCCTTCTTGCTCAGCGAACACGCGACCTACATCACTGGAGTTGATTACGCTGTTGATGGAGGCGCACTGGCCTATGGATTTTGAGTCAAATCGTAAGCACTCTCTTCCATAATGATTTCCTGCCCGGGGTCATATGAATTGATAAAGCGCATCAGAAGATAGTCATCTTCATCATAAGCGAGGATGAGAATCTTTCTCTGTTGTCTCTATTCCGATTAGAAATGTTTGTAGGGTAGGATGGTCTGAGAATGTGATCTCCACAAAGTTTCCTAGGTCGATGTAGTTTCTAGAGCAGGAATTCGTAATTTAAATCAATTACTAATAACAGCTTAGATGCGAGCATGAAATACTCAATAAGCGAACGCCAAAAGGAGCTCCATGAGGAATGCTTCGGCTACGGGTGTGTTGTGGACGCGTATGGATGCTTGTGTATGGAGTTGTTCAACAGCAGGATTGCAAAGATGCAGAAATTGGCGAAAGCGCTCACCTGGAATAACGTTGAAATCCTCAACAATTTTGAAGTAAAAAAAGACCCATGCCTTGCTTGAAAGCTTCAACTCTATGAAAATTCTCCACAAGAACAATGCACGAGGTCTTCGGAACATAAAACCTTGATGGCTGTGGTCCTTTCTGTCTGGGTGATTTGGCCCTTCCGATGGCCCTCTTCACATAGGTTTACCTACTTGAATTAGTAAATAACCGAATATTAGGTCTTAATATGTAACGGTTATGCTAATCAGGTGTCGCTAGCATGTAAGGGTATTGGGTTACTGCTCACTAGACTGTTGAGAAAGTTTTCATTCCCACTTTGAAAGGACCTGATATTTGAATGTATTGATTCAGGCGCAGCCTTGTAATCGGAAAATTTGAAAATTTCAGGTAACTTGATCACCAGCTTTGCTGTTTCTTCAACAACTCTCGAAAGGTGTTGTGATTCAATCCGCATGAAATCATCGCGGTTTTTCTTTTCAGCAGCATCGACCAATGCAGTGTGGTTCATCACTATTGCGTTACGGGTTCCTGTGATTTTTAATGCTGAAAGCAAACGTATTCTATGATCGTTAGGAGAATTGGTTAGGATGATTTCCCAACAGTCCTGCATTCCTATTGCCTCAAATATTACCCGATGGAATAGATCATCATATTTTACGAAATCAACATAGGAGCCAGTTTCCCAAGCTGAAACCTGTTTTTCAATCAGATCTCTCATCTTGTCTATATGCTCAGGGGAATTGTTTAGGGCAAATTCAGAAGAGGCAGCTTTCTCCAAGCTGGTTCTGAGAAAACGTTCTGTCGTTACCTTTGCTAAATCGATCAGCGATACCCTCGATCCACTTTTTGGGAAGGTTTCTATTAGATTGTCGTTGGCAAGCCTCAGTAAGGCATCTCGAATAGGAGAACGACTCATCCCCAATTCCTCGGCAAGCGATGCAGTACTCAACCCTCTGCCAGGTTTATAGGCGAGTCCCAAGATTCTTGATTTTATGAGCTCGTAGGCCTTTTCTGAAGCGGTCAAACTTTGATCTTGGTTGTTCATCTGGTATTCCTTTATATGACGATGGAGCTAAGGCTTTCGTCTAGACAGGTTTAACAAAAAATAACGAATATTCCTGTGCTTCTTGATTATTGATTTCCTTTATTATGGAAATATCCTGTTTCATACATTTCATCTCGTCTCGTGTTAGGTAGTCCACTTCCATCCATTCTTTTCCGGATATCAAAGCCTTGCGGCTATAGAAGTCCATTACTGCAGTGAAGTAGGTCTCTCCACCCGGAAGTTTGGTGTAAGTATTATTGCTACTCCACTAATTGTTAATTTTTAGTCTCCTGCTCAAGACTTGGTCATACTATTAAGTCCAAGGAGTACAAGCTGTTTAATACAAATGAAAATACTAATCTGTCAGTAAGTCTGAACTACCAGTAATTAGTATATATGAACAGCCTATACATGACAACTATGCAGAAGAGAGAAGCAAAGGGTGAAAATAGTGTGGAAACTGATATTTAGTTAGTCATAATGGTCAGAAATGCAGTATTATGCTTGAGTAGCATTTACTGACATGTAAGTAATAATGTAAATATTATATGTATAAAAGAGTATCTATACTAGATCAATTGAACAAAGAAATGATTAATTTTATATATATATTAAAAATAAACAAATTTGTACTCATGAATGTATTACGATATAATAAAAATGTAAGTTTCTTCTTGACACTATCAACAAGTATGCTAGTATAGATATGTGCTTTGATACTGAAAAATCAGAGTTGCTGTTAACACAATTATATTAGGAAAGGTATAGAATGAAAGTTTTGCAAGTTACAAAGCCGCATGAGCTTTTGGTAGCTGATAGAGAGATACGTGCCCTTGGGATAGGAGAGGTGCTTGTTGATGTCAAACGTGTTGGCGTTTGTGGGTCTGATTTACTCATTTATAATGGAGATAACCCATTCTCTGTCTATCCAAGGGTTATAGGGCATGAGATCGCTGGTGTCGTTGCAAAGGTAGCTCCTGATGTTATGGATTTTTCTGTGGGAGAACGAGTCTGTATTGATCCGGTCCTCAACTGTGGGGTCTGTGATGCATGCAGACGCGGTCATCCAAATGTTTGTTCCAATTTGCAGGTGATGGGTGTGCATACCGATGGAGGATTTGCCTCCCAGTTTATTGCTCCGAGTAAAAATCTCTATAAGATTCCTGAGCATTTGAGCTGGGAAGCTGCAGTTCTGGTGGAACCCTTCTCCATCGGTTCAAACATCTGTGATCGAACAGGTATTACAAGGGGCGACAGAGTACTTATAGTTGGCAGTGGTGTAATAGGCAATACTGTCCTTATGACAGCAAGAATGCTTGGTGCCGAAGTCATCATGTGTGATATCTTGGACGAAAAGCTTGAGACTGCGAAGGCCTTGGGTGCTCGCGATACCATAAACAGTTCAAAGTCAGACATACAAGAAGAAGTGATGCGCCTTACACACGGTGATGGAGTGACCGTGGTGGTGGACGCAGCAAGCCTTCCTTCTCTCTTCTTGCCTCTGTTGGAGTGTATTGCTCCCGGTGGACGTATGGGGATTCTTGGTTTCTCGAAGAAAGAAGCTGTTGTGAACCAATTTGAAATTACAAGAAAAGAAATTACTATTATTGGTTCCAGACTGAACAATAGAAGATTTCCTGATGTGATTGAGACTTTTGCTAAGGGTTTGTTGCATCCTGAGTTGTTGCTCGAGGGAGTATATCCCTTTGCAGAAGCTGAATCCATCATTCATAATCTCGCTGTATCAGGGATGCATAACGGAAAGACTGTCATAAGCTTTCCCTAATGAAATGTATGTTAAGCTTCGGCTTTATCATAAAAACAAGTATTCGGAGGATTGTATGAAAAAAGCGTTTCTGGTAGTCGCATTGGCGATCTTGTCACTGTCTATGGTTTTTGCTGCAGGCAGTAAGGAAGAAGGTTCAACAAAAGGTCAGTATGTAATCAAGACTGGTATTGGGTATAATGACCAGTCATTACAGTATAAGACTTTGGAATTCATGAAAGCTCATCTTGAAGATGCTACAGAGGGTGTTGTGACCATGGAGTTGTATCACTCCAGTACTCTCGGTGACGACCTTGCTATTCTTGAGGGTCTTCAACTTGGTACTGTAGAGATGTTCTGTGGAACAATTGGACCTGCTTCTCAATGGTCGAATGCAGTAAAATTGTTTGACCTTCCCTTCCTGTTCACTTCCTATGAAGAGGTTGACGCCCTTCTTGATGGTCCTGTTGGTCAAGAAGTCCTTGATTCTCTCAAACCTGCCGGTATGATCGGAATTGGGTATTGGGAAAATGGATTCAGGCAGTTGACCAATAGTAAGCGTGCAGTTCGCACTCCTGAGGATATCGTTGGACTTAAGCTGAGAACTATGCCCACCCCTGTTCCCCTTGCTACTTTCAAATTGCTTGGCGCAAATCCTACCCCGATGAATTTCGGTGAAGTATTTACCGCACTTCAGCAGGGTGTTGTTGATGGACAGGAAAATCCTTGGGAAACAATTCTTGCAAACAAGTTCTACGAAGTTCAGAAGTATGCAACCAACACTGGGCATGTTTATTCTCCCTTTGGTGTGATTTTCTCTCAGAAATTCTGGGATAAGCTTCCTGCTGAATACCAGGAATCTGTTCGAGAAGCAGTTTTTGCTGCCCGTGATTTCAATAGAGCTAAAGCACGTGAATCAGAACAGGAGATTATTGCAGAGTTGAGCAAGTACATGGAAATTACTATTCTTGCTCCTGAAGAAATTAAACCTTTCCAGGAGTTGACTAGGCCTGTGTATGATCAGTTCGCCGAAGAAATTGGCCCTGAACTGGTTCAGAAGGCAATTGATTTCTTGGAAAATTTGTAAAAGGAGTCATCTGGACGGCCAAGTTAAGCTTGGCTGTCCAGGTATACATGTATGGAAAAACTTGGAATCGTTCGAGACAGAATAAAACAAATCTATAGATGGATTATGATTCTTGTGACATTATCGCTCTTTATCATTGTGGCGTATAATGTTACAAGGAGATATATATTTAACAATTCTATTGCGTGGGCTGATGAGCTGGCTCGTTTTCTGTTTATTTGGGTAAACCTGTTGGGCATGATCAGTGTGTTCCAGAACAATGAACTTGTGGGACTTGATATCTTGTCCAATTTCATCATCAAGAAAACAAAACATGGCAAAACGGTGCTTTTAACTATAGAGTTCATTGCGGTTGGTGTAGTTTTAGGTTTTTTGACGTTCTACAGCCTTGAATTTCTTAGTGTTATGAGGCATGTGTCAGCAACCCTTGCTCTACCCATGAAGTTGGTCTATTCGGTGTTGCCCTTTTCAATGGCGTGCATGTTCATCGGGAATTGCATCAAATTCATCACAGCGATCCGTGAAAGTAGGAAAAGATAAATGTTGTTTATATTCTTAGGCGTGTTATTCGTTAGTATCTTGTTCGGTATTCCAATTGTTTTCGGTATGGCTATCGCAAACCTTGTGATGCTGAAGATTATGGATTTTCCCATGGTCAGCTATGCACAAAAGCTATTCAATGGAATGGATAGTTTCGCCTTGCTTGCAGTTCCTTTTTATATGTTCGTGGGAGAAGTGATGAACCGCGGCGGTATTGCAAAGCGCCTTATGGTTTTTTCCGATACCCTAGTTGGGCATATCAAAGGTGGTCTTGGGCACGTAAATATTCTCTCAAGTATGTTTTTTGGTGGAATATCTGGAAGTGCCATTGCAGATACGGCTGCAATCGGTGGTCTGCTTATTCCCACCATGGAAGAGGAAGGCTATGACCCGGCTTACTCGGCAGCAGTAACCGCTTCGTCTTCAGTTATCGGAATCATCATCCCCCCAAGTATCCCCTTTATCCTATATGGGGTAACTACCAGCACCTCTATTTCAAGAATGTTCATTGGGGGAATTATTCCTGGTATTCTTGCTGGTTTGATATTGATGCTTGTCACCCTGCTAACAGTTGATAAAAATAAAGTTGACAAGAATAACGGGCAAAAGAAACGCTTCGTCATAAAGAATGTTTTTCTATCACTGAAAGATGCCTGGGCCGCTCTCATCATTCCATTTATTATTGTTGTGGGAATCCTGGCTGGTGTTTTTACTGCAACAGAGGCTGGGGTGGTAGCTGCAATCTTAGCTTTATTGCTTGGGCTGTTTGTCTTTAAAGAGCTTAAAATCAAGGATTTACCTCAGGTTATATTCAATACGAGCAAGACAACAGCTTCGGTTCTCTTCCTATGCGGAAATGCATCTGTAACAGCATATCTCTTGACTTTGGCACAAGTTCCTCAGGAATTGGCGATTATGTTTGGTTCGCTGAGTGAAAATCCAATGGTCATTATCATTGTTGCCAATGTACTATTACTGTTGGTTGGTTTTGTCATGGACATAACTCCTGCAATTCTTATTCTTGGCCCTGTGTTACTGCCAGTAATGACGAACTTTGGGGTGGATCCCATCTTCTGGGGTGTTATCATGTGTGTGAATCTGGGTATCGGTCTTATAACCCCTCCAGTAGGTACTGTTTTATTTGTGGCTGCAGGAATTACCAAGATCAAGATGGAGCAACTGGTAAAAGCGATAATTCCTTTCTTCATAGGGATGGTTGGCCTTTTGCTACTATTGATTATATTCCCTCAACTTATTACCTATCTTCCATATCTCTTACTTCCAGTTAAATAAAGGAGCCTTTGATGTTGTATTGTGCTGAACAACAGTTGGAGGGAGAGATAACCCTCAATCAACTTGATGCTGTTATTAAAAAGGTAGTCAAGAGTCTTTCAGCTGAAAGACAGCTGAGAAAAGTACTGGTCATTCCGCCTGATTATACAAGATTTCACTCTCGTTCCGGTCAGATCACCAGTAAACTCTATAAGCTGCTCGGTAATGCCATCACAATGGTGCTTCCTGCATTGGGAACGCATTACAAGATGACCGATGAAGAAAAAAGCTCGATGTTCAAAGGAGTACCACTTTCTTTGTTTCATGATCATGACCATAAGACTGAAGTTGTTCGGCTTGGTTCCATTGGAAGTGATGAGATTGCACGTATTTCAAAGGGAGCTGTTTCTTTCGATTGGCCGATAGAGGTGAGTCGGCTTTTGGTTGAAGAACAGTGGGACCTAATCATCTCGATTGGGCAGGTGGTTCCCCATGAAGTCGCAGGAATGTCCAATTATACCAAGAATACCTTGGTAGGAGTTGGGGGCAAAGAATGTATCGATAAGAGCCATTACGTTGGTGCTATTTGTAACATGGAAACAATTATGGGTCAGGTTCATAATCCTGTTCGTGATCTGCTCAATCTTGGCTCAGATCGATTCCTTTCGCATTTACCTATAGTGTATATCCAGACTGTAGTAGCCCCGGACATGAAGGGTGGTACCATTTTGAAGGGTGTATTTGCTTCTGATGATGTGCAAAGCTACGAACGTGCTGCCGCCCTAGCACAGAAGGTTAATATTTTCTTGCTCGATAGACGTCCTAAGAAAGTCGTTGTCTTGCTTGATGAAAATGAATATAAAAGTACTTGGGTAGGTAACAAAAGCATCTATCGCGCTCGGCTTGCAATAGCTGATGGGGGAGAACTGATTATCTTGGCCCCGGGGCTTCATACCTTTGGAGAAAACCCTTGTGCCGATTCTTTTATCAGAACCTATGGCTATAGGGGAATTGAGTACATCAAGCAATGTATAGAAAATGACCCGGAGCTGGCGAACAATCTCGGTTCTGCGAGTCATCTGATTCATGGATCTACTGAAGGTAGGTTCTCTATCAGGTACTGCCCAGGCAACCTCAATAAAGAGGAGATTGAACAGGTCGGTTTCTCTTACGGTTCACTGTCAGAATATGCAAGTCGTTATAATCCTGCCACGCTCTGTGATGGTTGGAATAATGTTGATGGCGAAGAGATTTTCTATATATCAAATCCAGGTCTTGGGTTGTGGGCATATAAAGAGAAATTTGAAGCCAAGTAAAACCTTAGTATCTAAAGAGTGGGGATATATACATGAAACTACTGGCGTTGGAGATCAGCACAAGCTCACATAAAGCCCAATACTATGATACTCTCACTGGTTACTCTCGTGTGCTTTCTGCTCGTAATATTGTGACAGCAAGTATCGATGAGCTTTGCAATCAGGTAATCTTGCTTGGACGAAACGTTGCTGAAGGTAATACGGTCGACCGTATTACAACAGCGGGGACCTGGCATAGTTTGGTCGTGTGTAACGCACGCCATACCCCTGTTATGCCCCTGAGCGATTGGATGGATATTCCTAGTCGGTCATTGTGCGATACCTTGCGAAAAGATGATTCATTTGTGGATTCGTATTATCACCAAAGTGGAGCCATGGTAAACGCCATCTATCCTTTCTTCACCTTACTCAAACTCCAAAAAGAGGGGGCATTGTCAACACAACATCGGGTAAGTTCACTCGCTTCCTATTTACATTATCGACTCACAGGGGCATGGAAAGAGACTGCCTCTATGTTAAGCGGTATGGGGTTGCTCTCCACCCAAGATACTTCTATCCATCAGATGGCTAAAGACCTGAACTGTACGATTGCCCCTCTTGCTGCATGGGATTGTGTAAGCCCACTCTCTGAAGAAGCTGGTAGGATTCTCGGACAGAAAGCAGGCATAGCCGTGTTGCCACCTTTTCCAGATGGATCACTCAATCAGGTAGGATCTGAAGCGGAAGATGAGCAAATCATGACACTCTCGATGGGTACCAGTGCCGCTTTGCGTCTTTCTGTTTCTTCTCCTTGGTTTTCTCCGACAAGAAGCACTTGGCTTTATCGATCTCCTACTTCGTATCTTCTTGGAGCGGCAACCAGCGGGTGTGCAAATTGTGTCGATTGGTATAAGACTCTTGCCTTTGCTTCTGATATCTCCTATGCAATGATTGAGCAACCGCTTAAGCATGAGACAGAGATTCCCATATTCCTTCCATTTATTGCAGGAGAGCGATGTCCTGGTTGGATCGATACCCGTCAGTCGAGTTTTCATGATCTTGTTGCTTCTACTTCTGCATCTGTAATGTATCAGGCGGTATTGGCGGGGGTTGTAGCCAATATATATCAGTGCTACGAACAGATACTAAAAAGTTCTCAAGAGATCAAAACCATAAGATTATCTGGAGGGGTTCTTCAATCCTCCTTCTGGAAACATATGTGCTGTAATTATTTTGGTCTTCCGATGGAAGAGGATACTCAAGCTCAAGCATCCTTGTTTGGGGCTTTGGTGCTTGCCTCACGTAGTGTAGGCGAGGATCTGTTTAAGACACTTGCTGTAAAGAGAAATCGTCTAGAGCCGGATGCTAGATTGCATGCACTCTATCAAGAGCATTACAAGCGGTACTTGCATTGGTATACAAAGACAAAATAGACTACAGGTAGGATACATATGAGTTCATTTCGCATACTGGTGACTGCACGATCTTTTGGAAGTTCTGATGACAAGGCTTTGAATTTGCTTAAAGAGCATGGGTGTGAAGTTATTCATCTCAAAGCCACAGCTGAAAGAAGTCTTCAAGAGCAACTTGTACAGCATATTGTACAAGCAGATGGTATCATCGCAGGTCTTGAGGAGTATGATAGTCTACTCCTTGAAACAGCCAAGAACCTCAAAGTTATTTCACGATACGGGGTAGGTTATGACGCAATTGATGTGGCCTATGCTGCAAAAAAAAACATACAGGTCACTATAACCCCAGGAACAAATGGATCTTCAGTTGCAGACTTCGCGATGGCTTTGATGCTTTGTGCTGCACGTCATGTGCCTTTTTTAAACGAGCATGCCAAAAGAGGGGAATTTGTACGTCCTATTGGTATGGAAATGTATAAGAAGACACTTGGTGTGATTGGGACAGGACGTATTGGTGCTGGAGTAGTGAAGCGTGCCAGTGGTTTTGAGATGAAGATTTTGTGTCATGACATCTACGAAAACGAGGAACTGAAAAAAATTCATAACGTTGCATATGTGGATTTCGATACCTTGATTAGGGAAAGTGACTTCATTTCAATCCATACGCCACTAACAGATAGTACCTATCATCTCTTTGCTTCCGAGGTCTTTGACCGCATGAAGTCTAACGCTATTCTGGTCAACACTGCCCGTGGGGGTATCATAGATGAAGAGGCTCTTGCAGAGGCCTTGCTCGATAACAAGCTTGGTGCTGCTGCATTGGATGAGACCGAATCAAAGACAAGCCCCCTACTGGGTATTGATACATGTATTCTCACTCCCCACGCTGGTGCATGCACCCGTGAAGCATCTTCCAATATGAGTTTAATGGCAGTGCAGAATCTGCTCGATGTGCTTGAGCTTGGAAATTGTGAACATAGTGTCTGAATCAAAGATTTGTATTGCTTTAATATTGTGAAATTCTAAGGCCTTTCATTGTATTTCGTGGGTTGGTTGAGGGGGTGTTCTGGTATCACACACCAGAGAGGTAATGCAGCATAAACGGTTCTTCCCGGACATCATGACCATGGACATTGGCTTAACTGAGCCTTGGAGGGTAATGAATGTAGGGATATCTCCCTCTGAGAAAAACCTAGAGAAGGGAAGTACACATCAGTGTCGACAACCGTGAAGGTAGCAAATTCCCTTGTCCCGAATATGGACATACCTGTCCGGTCTATGACTCGAGACAGAAGGTATGGAAGCCTCTGAACTTCATCCAGTACCTATGCAATGGTCCCACGCATCAAGTGCAGGGAGCACAAGGTACGGTGGCGGATGGGAGTGTCCAGAGCGAGGTCTAGCAGCGGATTTCCCCTGTTGATGGAGGCGCACTTGCCTACGGATTTTGAGTTCTGGTACAATTTGTTTCCCCTCATGGTATCTTTTAAATACTGAACCGATTCTCCTATCTTTTTCGCTCTTAGTACAAATGTCTTATTATGAAGAAAAATAGAATACAACACATGGGGTTTATGGTAGGATAATCGGGATACTACGAGAAGGTGGAACCTATGGGGAAGAGACTGAGAAAGTTTGGAAAGATCCTCCTTTGGATATTTGCGGTGATTGCTGTTGTCTTGGTGATAAGTTCGGTGTTGCATGCAACACTCTTCAGGCAACGAAGAAATGCAATTACCCCATATGGGCACCTAGTCCCTGTCTTCGATGGACAGATGCACATTACCAATCTAGGTGAAGGTGACCATACCATAGTGTTGCTTCCTGGAATGGGTGTAGCTCTGCCCTCTGCTGACTTTGGGCCATTGCAGCGGGCCTTGGCTGAGGATTATAAGACGCTCGTAGTTGAGTACTTCGGGGTGGGGTTCAGTACTATTACTGATAGAGCTCGTACGAGTGAACACTATGTGGAAGAGATCAGAGAAGTACTTAACGCTGCTGGGTATGAACCGCCCTATGTGTTGATCCCTCACTCCATCTCCAGTGTGTATAGTGAACACTATGCTTCCCTCTATCCTGATGAGGTAGAGGCAATTATAAGCCTAGATGGTACATCCACCGCCTACTATGCGGAAACCCCTGCCTTTGTTGCTGCCTTACTACCCATTGCCAAGGTGCAAGAATTCCTTGGATTGACTAGCTTACTTGGACCCCTCGTTACCAATAAGAGTGAGGCTATGGAGCTTGGATACACTGAAAAGGAGGTGGATGACATGCTTACCTTTGCCGGGTTCTCGATGAATGACACCCTTCTTGAACAGCTAGCATACTCAACCGAATTCATACGCGATACCATGAGTCTTCCCTACCCAAAAGAGGTTCTTTTCTTCAAGGTTATTGCCAAGGACACGTACGAGAAACCCAATCCACAGATACCTCTCTCACCAAAGGAGTACCAGAAGCAACATCTTGAACGTATCGGAGCGCAAGCTCAGTTTGAGGTTCTTGAAGGAAGCCATTTCATCTACCAGAGTAATGCTGATGCAATTGCTGCGATTGTAGAAAAGGTGTTGGCTGATTTATAGGCTAAGGTACGAGCGAGCTTGATCAAGTACACGTTCAAGCTCCTCGAGTGTTTTTATAAACAATGCATCGTTGGCAGTAGGCTTTTCATGTTGCAACTGCGCACACAACTTCTGTGCTCCTGTTGCACCTATAGCTCCACAGCTGCCTTTTGCTTGGTGGGCAATTTCTGCTACTTTCTCCCAGTCATGGCTGGACCAGGCTTCCTTAAGAGCTTCTACCAAGCTGGATGTTTCCTCCATGAAAGCATGGAGTACCGTTTTGTAGGCATTTTCATTGCCCCCAAGTTGTAGGATGCCTCTTTGGAAATCGATTGCAGTATCGGGAAGGACTTTTTTTGAGGCATAGAGTCCAGCGTAGGCGAGTACCTTTCTTTGGAGTTCCTCCGGGGCATAGGGCTTACCGATAACTTCGGTTACCCCAATTTCCTTGCATCGGATGAGTACACTGGAGATTAAATCTGCTGAGGTTACCAGAATGGGAACCTCCTGATTCTTTTCCCTGATCAGCTTACTTGACGCATACCCATCCATGACATCCATGTGAAGATCCATCAAGATGCAGTCAATGATATCTTCGTGTTCGAGGAACCGTTCATACCCCTCTTTCCCATTGGAAGCAAGGTAGACGGTTGCATCTATCTGCTCAAGCAATTCCTTTGCGATAATCTGGTTTGTTGCATTGTCCTCGACAACCAATACGGTGAATAATGCATTTTGTTCTTTCTGTACCTTGGTCTTTGTAGTTTGAAGAGAAGGGGTGTTTGTTCCAAACAATTGGAGTAATCCATTGAACAGAACGCTGGTGATGAGGGGTAGCATAAGGACCAAGTCACAGGAAATCTGGAACTCTTTTTCTAGCTCCAACTGGTTGTCTGAAAATACTAAAAGCTTCGGACGCGATCCATCGTGAGCGTTGAAAATATTTCGAAAATTTTCCGATATAACCATGGACTTGCGATAATCCAATACCACAAGATCATAATTTTGATTTCCTTCGAGTGCCTTTGCCGCTAGGTTTACTGAAGTAACCCCTTCATAGGCGATATGATATTCAGTGAAAATTATCCCGAGACGATCATAGAGCATTCTATCTTGAATGACGAGCAAAACTCGGTGAGAAGAAAAATCAACTGATGTATGGGCTTCTCCCGCTGGATTAGTATCTACTTGCATGGGGAGGAAGATGGTGAAGCTAGTGCCTTCATTTGGAACGCTCTCAACCTCCAGTTTTCCGTTCATTTTTTCAACGAGTTCCTTAACGATAGAAAGGCCAAGGCCGGAACCTCCATACTTGCGGTGGATTGTTTCATCTGCCTGCACGAACGGGGTGAAAATGGTATCGAGCTGTTCCTTGCTCATACCGATACCTGTATCAGATATCTCCAGAGAGAGGATACAGGTTGTTTTCTCCTTGTGCTGAGCAGTAATTGTGAGAGTAACAAAGCCATCTTCAGTAAATTTCACTGCATTGTTCAGGAGATTGATGAGTATCTGAGCGAGGCGTGTTGGATCTCCGATGAACTGCTTGGGAACTCCTGCTGCTTCATTAATTCTGAAACTCAAACCCTTTTGTTGAATCAGGTGTTGTTCAATTGATACACAGTTCTCCAGAACATCATCAAGATGGAATGGAACTGATTCAAATGTGATCTTGTTCTCCTCCAAACGAGAGTATTCCAGAATATCATTGATGATCTGCTGCATGGTCTGTGTAGCGGTGGCAATGCTTTGGACATAGCGCTTCTGGTCGGTCGACAATAGGGTCTTCTCAAGGAGAAAACTCATTCCTCTCACTCCATTGAGTGGGGTCCGTATCTCATGGGAGATGCGAGCCAGGAATCGACTTTTCTCCCGGTCTGCTTCTTCGGCTCGCATCTGTGCTTCCTCCTTCTCATGGATTGCCTTCTTCAAGCGAACGATCCAGTAGGAAGAGAGAGCGAATGCTAGGATTATGATGATTGCAATGACAATCGCAATTCTGATTATCGGCCAGTAGTCAATCTTGGTCTCATATCGGATCCATCGGTCGAGTATCTGTGCCAACTCAGCTTCTGTAATAAAATCAACAGCCTTACCGATGATACTTGAGAGGAGAGGTAGGTCGTTGCGTACTGCAATATGGAGTGTCTGGGCATATTTCTCCGTCATGGGTATTACCCGTAGTTCAGTGAGCCCAAGAGATCTGCTGAGGTATGCACTGGTTGCCTCATTACCGATAAAGGCAACCTCTTCTCCACGGTTGACGGCAAGCAGAGCCTCTTCAACTGTGTCATAGAACCGTGGGGTGATATCGGGATAGGTAGCGAGAAACCCTTCATGGGAGCTCCCTACTTGTACTGCTACCTGACGCCCTTCTAGATCGGAGAAGGAGGAAATGGATGTATTTTTTTTCTGGACGATGATGGCTCTCTGAAAATGGACGTAGGCCGGGAGGAACGTAAGATAGGTAGCTCTCTCAGTGGTATACCCCACTGCAGAGAACATATCGATTGTACCGGTTTCAACCTCTCGAACGGTCTCACTCCAGCTTAGATCTGGATTATAGGTGAAGACCAATCCTGTCTTTTCTGAGATGAGCGAGAGCAGATCAGCAGCAATGCCGCTGTGTACTCCTTCCTCGTCGATGAATTCGAAAGGCATGAACTTTGGGTCAATACCGATCTGTACTGTTTGATGCTCTTCGAGGAACTGGGACTCCTCTTCGGAAAACTGCAGTGCTTCTTCTGCATATACAACATTGGCCAAGCACAGAAGAATTCCCATGATAAGAATCAGATTCCTGCAGTTGGACCGTTGCATTGAGGCTCCTTGAATTGTCTAGGTACGACTTAACTTGTAAACAATAGAGAGAAAGGTTTGGAACACTACTGGGTCGAAGTGTCTGGGAGCCTCCTCTATCATTGCCTGTATTGCTTCCTCAGAAGAAAGAGCATCCTTGTATACGCGCTTGCTGGTAAGAGCATCATAGACATCAATCACGGCCATCAAACGCCCAGAGAGAGGAATCCTGGAATCTTTCAACCCTGCTGGATACCCCGAGCCATCGTACCATTCATGGTGGCTCCCAATGAGGGTCCGAGCGGTTTCAATGAAGCTGATGGGAGCTTCATCCTTGTCGGTTCCATAGTCGAGTGCTTCCACTCCATTCAGTACGTGTTGCCTCATAAGTACAGTCTCTTCCTTGGTCAGTCTCCCCGGCTTGAGAAGAATACTATCAGGGATACCCACCTTCCCTATATCGTGCAGCGGTGCTGTGTCAACCAACTCCTGGATTTCCCTATCAGTGAGGTGATAAGAGTTATCATCTTGTTTCTGGAGTTCGTTACAAAGGAGTCGCATCATGTTCTTGGTACGTTTAGAGTGGTTACTGGTCTCAACATTGCGGATTTCCAACAGCCTCACCAGTGCATTGATGGTAATCGCGGTGGTTTTTCGAATCTCTTCGGTACGCTCCTCGACCAATCGCTCGAGCCGTTTGTTATATTCTATAATCTGCTTATTGGCTTTCTTCAGATTGAGCTGCAGTTCGATACGTTTTTGGAGGGAACGAAAGTTCAGTGGTTTGCGGATAAAATCGACAGCGCCCTTTTCCAGCCCAATAATCTCTTTCTCAATCTCCTCAGAGTTGGTGAGAATGATGACCGGAATCTCTATCGATAGAGCCTTGTATTGGTCCAAAAAAGCAAATCCGTCCATCTTTGGCATATGAAGGTCAAGAAGGATCAAGTCAATTCCTGGATGTGTGCTGAGCATCTGTAATCCTTCCTTGCCATCCCCGGCAGTAAGTACCGTGTGGCAGGAAAGCGTATACTGGATCACGGTAAGATCGGTGGAAGAATCATCAATGGCAAGGATAACTGACACTGTTTTTCTCCCAAATTCCCGAAGTTTTGTAACTAGGAGAGCGGAGAATCAGTCTCAAACGGATCCTCATCCCCTACATTCATCAGCTTGCCTTTCCATGAATACTCAATGCTGAACAGATCGAAGATGAGCCGCTGAGCCTTCGTGGGGACGGTATACACATCCTTGTATTTCCCTCGGTAGTGAATCTTCGAGTAGGTATTCACCTTGTCCAGGATCTCACGGTGGTTCCAGTGTTTCCGCTGTTTCGCGGGGATCTGCTTGATTCGTTCCTTCAGGGCAGTCAGGATGATCAGTGTGACGAAATTGATGAAAAGCCTGCCTTTCATCACCTGCTCGGTGTGGACTCTCAATCTGTTGCAGTCGATGATGTTCTTCATGTCGTCGAAGAGCAGTTCGATGTCATTTCTCTGCCGGTATGCATACAATGCTTCAGCTGGATCCTTCTCGGCATTGGTGTACAGGACCCAGTATCCGCTCTGCCCGTCGATGAACGACTGGACTTCTTCCTCTTTGAGCAGTACTTTTCTTCCCCTTTTCGGGGTCTCTTTCACCACGAAGTACCGGTCGTAGTACGACTGGTTGTTCTTGATGGGTTGCTGCAATTCAAGCTCAACCATGCATTGCTGCAGCTTTTTCATGAGACGGGCGACGTCCCGCTCCTTTCTCGCTGCATCGAAGTATATGTGAGCCCACATCCTTCCTTGCTCGGTCTTCCTGATGGTCTTCAGGCCATAGATGATGGCATCCTTGTCATCGGTGGGGATGAGGGTGCCAGGCCGCTGGATCGCATGGCGGTGCTTCTCGATGAGTTCCCGTGCCCATGTGACGTTTGAGGGAACAGGGATGAGGAACTTGTGGCCGTGATCGGTAAGTTGTGCGATGTTGTCGACAGAGCAGAATGCCCGGTCCCCTATGATCACCGATGAGGGAACCTCCAGTTTCTTCAGCTGCTCGAGCACCTGCTGCAGGACGATCGAGTCATTCATGCTTCCCGGCAGCTCTGAGAACCATAGGGGAAGATGGGTGGCGTACGAGCTGAGCAGACCTATATTGATTTGGGGCTTCTTCTCCTTGTCACGGTTGTAGCCCCACTCGACATACGGGTTGTCCTTCGCATGGCTGGAAATACTGCTGATATCGAACAGCAGATTCTTCTTCTCCCTGTTCCGCTCTATCCACGAAGAGAAGAAGGTGTTCTGGGCATCCTTGTCGAGCCTCCTCAGCAGTTCAGTGATCCGCTGGGAGCAAAGCTGGGCCCCATCAAATCCTCTCTCATCAAGCCAGGACTCTGCATAACTGAGAGGCTTCCCGGTACACACCGAGTATTTTGCAAGTTCCAGGACATACGCAGCATCCTGTGGTCCCAGCACCTTGGTGAGAACATTCCCCAGCCCGGTACGGGCAATGATGGGCTCAAGGATGAGATTCTGGCCAAGGAGCGTCGTCCCGGAAACAACAGGAAGCGGATGTTCCTGGACCCGGGATGCTTCCTGACGGGAAAGGTAATACCCGTTGTAGATGATCTTGCCGTCAGGTCCCCTCTTGCCGATACACTTGCGGCGGTGCCGGCCTTGTTTCTTCTCACTATCCCAGTAAGCGGTATCCTCATAGACGTATGTGACACCTGCATTCTTGTTGAAAACCTCAACGACCTTGGTTGTGTTCCCTTCTTTATTCATAGCTTTTATTATAGCTATGTTTTAAGCAAAAGTCAATGCCCTGGCATGATATATCTTCTATTATCCCAAAGAATTATTGGTATTATAGTTATAATTTAACGGGAATTTGGGTTTTTCTCTCCTTTGTATTATGATGGTACCATCGGGCATACCATAGGTAAAGAAAGGGAGGTTTGGAAAGAGCAAGAAAAGTAATAAGATTTCAGAACTCTAGTTTCCCGTGAGATATTGCAACGTCTGGAAGGCGCTCCAAGCTTCTATATTCAGTTGATGCTCATGAATTTGGGATGAGAGCAGATTCATCTCGGCTTGGAGCAGATCTTCTCTGGTGCCATATCCGCTTTGATAGAGCTCTTTATTCGTCCTCACACGTTGCTGTAGGGTCGTCTGTTTTCTCTCTTGCAAGTCAATTTTCTGCATGGAGGTCTTCATCAGCAGATACTGCTCCTGCACCTCTTGGGTAATGCGCTGCCTTGCTTGTTGCAGGTCAAGGGTAGCGGACTGCTCTTGGCTCTCTGCACGTTTGATAGAATTGGCAATCTTCCCTCCATCAAAGAGCGTGGTTTTCAGTCCTACCGAAACGGATATGCTGTAGGCATCTTGATTGCTCCAGTCTGATTCTGACACGGGAAAATTTGGGCTGCTGTAGCCTGCCGACATAACCAGGGCAAGGTCAGGTTTGCCATAGAAAGAGCCCTTGGTAATCCTCACCGCTGCCTCAGTTGCTTTTTTAAGAGCAGAGAGTGCCCTTATGGAGGGCTGTCTTGGAGAGAGGGCGTATTCAATGAGTGTCTTGACCGGTGGTTGCAACAACTCCTTGATCGCCTGACCATCGAAAGTATAGGAAGAAATGTCTTGGTTGTTGGTCAATGTGCGTAGGGTGAGTGTTTGCTCGGTGATCGCATATTCATTCTCCAAAATGGCAAGCTCAATATCCTGGAGAGCTACTTCTGTCTCGAGCTGTTCCAATTCCAGCATCATCCCGGAGGCAACGGCTTCACTTGCAAGTAAGACCAACTCTCTTCCAAGCGTATGTTGTTGCTTGAGTAGCTGCGTAATCGCCTCCAGTTCAGTGATTATTACCGCTCTTGTGGAAATCTCAGCATGGAGTTCCTTCTCCCTGTTTTGAAGCTCTTGGAGCTTTGCCTCAGCAATAGCTTCCTGTGCATCCACCGATGCATTGATTTTGCCCCAGGTAAAGAGTGGCTGGGTAATGTTCACCGAGAAGTCATACATGCTCGATTCCATTCCCTCGAATAAGGAGAGGTTGCTTGGTGGTGTGCCTGGACCCAAGGAGCCTGCAGGGAGTGTGATGGGCCCGATGAGCGGGTTACTCATATACGTGCCACTAAGCTCGAGCTCAACGGTAGGCCAACGGGAAGCCTTGGCATCGCGTACATCGAGTATGGCTTGGTTGGCCTCCTCCTGAAGAGCAGCGAGTTCAAGATTTCCGGGAATTGCACCAAGAAGAGGGAATGAGAGGGAGATCAGTACTGTACAAAGGTAGAGGCTTCTCCTTTTCATCTGCTGTCCCTCCTATGCTGCCTTTTCATGATAATCCTACGCTCAGTCATATAGTACAGGATTGGTATGATGAAGAGCGTGATCAAGGTGGAACTGAGCAAGCCTCCTGCAATAGCTTGTCCAAGTGGGGCATAAATAGCAGCACCCTCCCCGGTTGCTAGAGCCATGGGAATTACCCCGAGCATCGTGGTAAGGGTGGTCATCAGGATAGGACGGAGGCGGCTGGCTCCTCCATTTGCCACACTCATGCGTAACATTTCCAAGCTCTCGTCTCCCTGGTTTGCCCTCTCTCTTCTCAGCACATTGATAGCATCGATCAGGATGATGCCATTGTTCACTACAATTCCACCGAGAGCAATGAGGGCCATGAAACTAATCAAGGAGATGGATGAACCAAATAGAAGGAGACCTAGGATCACCCCGATTAAGCTGAATGGGATGGATGCCATGACGATCAAAGGCTGACGGAATCTCTCGAACTGGATGACCATTACGGTATAGACGAGGAAGACAGCAATGGCGAGGGCGGTAGCCATCGGTTTGGTAGAGTCTGCGATGAGTTCCATCAACCCGCCACTTGCTGTCTTGACCCCTTCAGGGAGCGGGTGTTTAGCTAGGTGGTCCTGCATCCTTGCAGACACTCCTTTGGTATCTTCGCTGATAAGCGTTGCAGAGAGTGTTACGGTTTTCTCCCTGTCCTCGCGGATGATACGGCTCACTGCCCGCTCCTCTCTCAGCTCTGCCAAGCTGGCAAAGCTGATAAGCTCACCGGTGGATGCTGGAACTTCTGCGGAGAGAAGGGTGGAACTGGTGATGGGTAATCCCTTGAGGTCTGACTCCAGCCTGATTGGATACCGGTTTCCCTCTGCACTCGTGAGATTGCCAACCTCCATTCCCTGAAATAGGAGGTTGGCTGTCAGCCCCGCCTCGCTGCTGTTCACCCCAAGGTTGCTCATAAGCTGGTGGGACATATCCATGACCAGGATGTTTGCATCATAACTGGTGTCGATACTGGCAACGAGGACCTCTGGATCTTCCTGCAGTTTCACCCTCAGTGACTCTGCTGTCTCATACAGAAGTTCCATATTCTCGCCGACAAGCTTCAGCCCATAGCCGCCACCCCCCGAGATGTATCCAACCAGGGCATCAAAACCTCCGTTTGTGGTGTTGACTGTGGCGTCAACAATGCTGGATGAGAGCAGATACTGCACCTCATTGATGATCTCATGCACAGAACGCTTACGTTCCTTGGTTGGCACCAACACAACGCGGATACTTGCCTGGTTGGGAGATGAGAAACCAAACCCAGTTCCTTGTCCGGAAAAGAGTACAATGGAATCAATTTCTGGGACCTGTGAGCTCACCAAGGCTTGGGCTTCTAGCGCCCGATCCCTGGTCTGCTCCAGGCTGTATCCTTGGGGAAATGTGAGAGCAATGTTGAAATCGCCATTATCAGTTGAGGGGATGAAGGTAAGCCCCAGGAGGCCTCCTGCCAAGATGACCAAGGCTAGAGAGAGAAGGGCAAGGGTCAGGATGAATTTCCGGTTGGTTAAGCTCCATGCCAGACCCTTGCGATATCCGCCTTCAAGACGATCAAGGAATAGGGAGAAGCGAGGCTCTCTTTTTCTCACCTTTTCTGGAACATTTAGAACCAAGCGAAGGATAAAGGGGACGACCACCAATGCCACCAAAAGGCTTGCTACCAGGGCAAGGATCAAGGTAAGGGCAACGTCACGGAGGATTGATCCTACAATGCCTGAGAGCAGGGAGAGTGGGATGAATACAGCGAGCGTCGTGGTGGTGGAGGCAAGGATAGGGGAGCCCACCAAGTCTGCACCACGGTGCAGTGCTTCCTCACTGGGTATTTTGTGTCCCTTGTGTAATCGCATCACTTGTTCAAGCATGACGATGGAGCCATCCACCACCATGCCCAGGGCTACCACAATTCCCGAGAGGCTCATCAAATTGATCGTGACCCCGGCCACGCGCATGCCGATGAAGGTAAAGAGAATACTGAGAGGAATGGAGAGTGCAATCGTGATGGTCGCCCTTGGATCGCTCAGGAACAGAAAGATGACAAACACAGCCATAAGGATGCCGAGTAGTCCTGACTGGGAAACCTTCATCAGGGAGGCAATGATGTTCTTGCTGTCATCACTGAGTATCTGGAACGAGGTAGCCCCTCCCGTTTCCTCTTGTGCTTCTGCGAGAATCTTCTTGATCTCCCGAACAATGGAAAGGGTATTGCCATCACTGCGTCTGGTTACTGAGATCACGACCCGTGGAACCTGGTTCGCATCGGCATAGGCAACCATCTCTGCAGATCTGAAGGTAATGTCTGCCACATGGCCAAGCCTGATCATCTCCCCCCCTTCGGTTGCCCCGATAGGAAGGTCCTTCAACTGTCCAAGGGATTCCAGGCTCCCGTCATAGCGGAGATTTGCACTGTTCCCATGCCATACTGCGTCCCCTACAGGCAGGCGCATATTGGCATACTGGAGCACCTGATACACCTGTAGCATAGAGATTCCTCTTGCTGTCAGGGCCTCGGTCTTTGCTGTAACACCCACTTCTTGTGACTGCATACCCGTTACTGACACCTCAGCAACTCCCTGAATTCTGGTAATCCTGGGAATGAGGGTATCTTCCACATAGGAGGAGAGATGGCTGGTATCCTCTCCTGCCTCAACACTGAACATCATCACCGGAAGCATGGTGGCACTACCTACGATTGCTACCGGCTCTCCCTCAAGATTGTCGGGAAGGTCTGCTTCCATCTGCCTGATACGGTTACGGATTTCCCCAAGCATATCGTACGGGTCCACCCCATCTCGGAAGGTGATGGTTACCCAGGAGAATGAACCACTGCTTGTTGATTCAATACTCTTGAAATCAGGGAGGGTGACAAAGTGCTCTTCGAGCACCTTGCTTACATCCCTCTCCACATCTTCGGCGCTTGCTCCAGGATAGACTGCGAGGACTTCCACGGTAGGAAGACTGATATCAGCCATGAACTCAACATTCAGACCAGTCAGGGCATAGAGACCGAAGGTGATCAAGGCAATGAGAAGCATCCCGATAACCGCCGGGTGTCGCACTGCAAAGTGGGAAATCTTCATCGGCTACCCCTACCTGGTTTGCTGGACGGAGACTGTCTGTCCATCCAGTACCGTATGCTGTCCACCTACGATGAAGGATGCATCCTTATAGGCTGGATCAATGGCTACAAGGGAGTCATTCTCAGCAATGATGGCAAGTTTCTCATAGCGCGCTGTGTTGGTTGTCTCATCATATACATAGAAGGAACCATCGACAGTACGGTCCTCTTGCCCCAGGAGATATACCCCTTCAATTTGGTTGTAAACGATTCGGATCGTCACGGCCATCCCTGGCACAAACGATCCACCTTGCTCTTGGAGTGTGCTGACCAGTGAGAAGGTATTCGATGAGGGGTTGATGGAGGGAGCGATTGCCTTGAGTCTTGCCTGGGCTAGATGCACTTTGCCCGAGGCATCCGTTCTGCTTACCTGGATATGCAACTGTTCCTTCTGTGCTTGGATGATGTCGAAATAGTAAGAGGGGATCTGTGCCTTTACACTCAAGGAATCAAGATCAGCTATCAGTGTTATAGGCTGCTGGGAGGAAGCAATATTTCCCTCTGATGCGTACTTTTCGATGACTGTTCCGGATATCGGTGCTTTGATTGCAGTATTCTTCATCTGCAATTCTGCCAGTTCCCACTGAGCCAGGGTCGCATCCCTGTTTGCCTTTGCTTCCTCATAAACCTGCTCAGTGACTGCCTTTGCCTGAAAGAGTCTCTCAACTCGCGTGAAGGTTGTTTGGGCTACTGCTTTTGCTGATGCTGCTTGTGCACGTTGTTGCTCATAGGGTTCACTGTCTATCTGTGCCAGTACTTGGTCTTTCTCAACATGGTCTCCCAGTTCAAAGGAGACGGCCTCTAGTTCTCCACTTACCAAGGGTAGGAGCGCAACCATGTGGTCGCTTTGGACGTGTGCAGTAAGAGAGATGCTCTCTTGCAGTGTACCATACTCCGCTTTTGCAGTGGTGACCGGAACCGGGGTAGGGGTTTTTTCTGCAAGGCCCTTGCTCGAGAACTGCATGATGCCGTAGGCGATCATGGCTGTACCGAGCAGGAGAATGAAATAGCGAAGAAAGACGAAGAACGATCGTTTTCCCAAGGTATTTGCTCCTCAATGAATCTGAGCAAAACCTACCACAGCCATGAGCTGTAATCAATAGACATGCAATGGCCTCTGTATTAGGGTGCCTCAGTACTTCCTTGAGAAATCTACTAGATTCTTCATCTTTCGGTCCCCCAGATAGTGGCCCAGGTTCTCTAGGAATAGAGCAAAGACCTGATGTGGGTCACTCTTAGAGAATCCGCTTGCATGCGGGGTGATCAGGACATTGGGGAGTGTCCACAGCGGACTCTTTTCCCGCAGTGGTTCTTCCTGGGTGACATCCAAGCCGGCCGCAGCAATATGACCATCGCTCAAGAGTTCAACCAATGCTTCCTCATCGACGAGCGAGCCACGAGCGACATTGATCAGGATTGAACCATTTTTCATGCTTTGGAGTCTTTTTTGATCAAGCAGATTCTCTGTGTCGGGGGTTGCTGCCGCACAAACCGCTACATAATCTGCCTGAGGGAGCACCTCATCCAAAGAATCAGAAGTGTAGATGGCATCGACATGTGAGGGGACCTCCATAGCGGTTCTCTTCACCACGACTACGCGCATCTCATGGGCTTTTGCTCGCAATGCTAGATTGGTTCCAATATCCCCATACCCGATGATAAGCAGGGTACTGTCCCACAGGTCCTTTGTAGGCCAGTGGCTCGCCCAGTTCTTCTGCTTCATCTGATCATGATAGGTCAAGAGGTTGTGATTGAATGCAATGATCATACCCAGCACATGGTCGGCAATCTGCCTGCCATAGGTTCCTTTTGCATTGGTGAGGATGATATTATCATGGACATACAGCGAAGTATCGACAAAGGGGGTGACCCCACTGCTCTGAGCTTGGAACCAGCGGAGGTTCTTGGCTTCCTTCAGGTCATGGCGCCTTGGGGTGCCCACCAGGATCTCTGCCTTGGCTAGTTGCTCTCTGGTATAGTCTGTTCCTTCAACAACGGTCAGGGAGACCTGAGGGTAACGCTCTTTAAGGAGGGAGATCTCTGCTTCATCAGGGCGAAAATGGGTGCTGGTGAGAAAGAGTATTTCAATGGTTCTCATGGGTCATCCTTGCAAACGGTATCAGTTACGATACAGTACCGGTCATCAGGATGGATTGCAAGTATCTTTTACGAGAGGGAGGACGCGCTGTTGCGCTTTTCCTTATATAGATTGACATCAGCCTCACTGATCATATCCTCGATACTGGCTCCTTTGTTCCAGACCTTGGATCCAATACTTACCGCAAAGGGTTGCATTCCAAGTTCTGGTATGATGATATTTCTCACCTCTTCCTGAATCATATGTTTTACACCCAGAGCTTGTATGTCTTCTGCTTGTGGGATGAGTACTGCAAACTCATCACCTCCATAACGAAAGCAGAGATCAATATTCGGTGAGGCATATAACAGTGCTTTTGCCACTGCAAACAATACCTTATCCCCAACGGGATGCCCATATTCATCATTGATGTTCTTGAATAGATCGATATCTATCAGGAGTATTGCATAGGGGCGTTTAAACCGCGTTGCATGGGAATGGAGGTGTTTTAAAGCACGATTGAAAGCTCGTTTATTCCCGAGTTTGGTGAGTTCATCAGTATGGGCTTTCTCGTGCGCAATGAGGATGATTGATTCGAACGCAGTGGTTGCCAGCAAGGTGATCAATGAAAAACTAATAATCAGTATTTGAGCAATACGCTCAAGACGTCCTAGGATGAAATCTGCTGAGTAATCGACCCCTACCAGCCCCACCATGGTTCCGTCACGAGAATCAATGATTGGACTGTATCCGGTGAGAAAAGAGCCCCACACAGGATCGGTTTCCAGGTCACTGGCCATGCTCTTGTGTTGTTTGTAGGCCAAAAGCTCAGTGGTGTTCATCCCGTCAGTACTTCCAAAAGGGGAAAAGAGGTCACTCTCTGGATCTTCCCCGTCAAGGATATACCCACTGGTTTGGTCATCAATATAAATGCCCGTAAAGATGAAATCAGCATCAGCTTTGCTTTTAATCGATCGCATCATACCGTTTAGTTTCTGGTAATAGTACCAAAGCTCATCATCCTTGTTCAACTCGTCAGTTTCAGAGAGCTTTCGGTACATGCCAATATCCATCTCCAGGATTGAAGAAATGGAGTGAGCGATATCCACCGCTTTTGACCCTACCTCTTCGGTCAGTACTGCTCTGGTACGGCGTATGAGATGGAAGGCGGGAAAAGACAATGAGGTGCCGATGATCAAGAGGAGGAGAAGAAAGAGCATATGTTTCCAGGACAAGATGCGGCCATTTCGCATGGTATTGCTATTCCTTATAAAACGCTTTATTAGAGGGGGGGTAAACGTAACACATCTACTTATATCGCATGGATTGGGTGATGTCATCCGTTGCACGGATGAAAAAATGGAAAAAATGGAAAGTTTTTCCTCTTGTCAGTAAGTGGGGAAGGACCTACCATGACACACGAGGAACAAAGTATGGAGATGACAAGAGAGGACGCAAGAGAATTATTGTCCCGTCCGACCTATCGGCGGTTTCTTGGGGCGTATAGCACAGCCTTTGATCTGAATAGCACTTCCCAAGAGCAGTTTCTGCAAGATTTTGTGTCACTGGTAGCAGAGAGCGAGTATGAGCTGTTCCATGACTGGGATGCAACTTCATTCCTTGCCCACGATATTCTGCAACCCATCTGCGTCGATTTTCTCCGTGAGAGAACCAGAGGTGCAGTTATTTTAGGATCCAGAGTCTCTTCTGTCCTCTTCCGCTCTCGTTTGGTGCAGAACGCCCTCAATGAGTGGGTCGACGAGCAGTCATTTTCCTTGGATGATGAAGCCTTGGCCATGTTTGCGTGGTACTGCCACAGCCGATTCCACGATTGGTTCATGGACTTTGCACCGTATGAGCTCCATATGGGGGGGTATGACTGGAGGGCAGAAATTGCTGTAAAATGGGCTCACTTCCTCGAGTACTGCAGCCGAGGTGGGCATTAGGGACGAGAGTCAAGCAAGATAGGCAGCGTTCCCTCAGTGTTCCTGTGAGTTTTCAGTAATCACGAGACTCAGTGTCTTTTGGACCATTGCTACGGGAGTATCACCCCCGAGTATTGCCAATCGTACTTCCGATGTGCCTACTGGGATAGTACTGGTATCAAGTTCCAGGGTGTTTGTCGAGAGAGTAGTTCCTGGAGAATTTATGGTTAGTTTCTCTCCATCCAAGTACCAGCAGAAGGTGGGGGACTGTTCATAATCGGCAGTTTCCACCAAAGCAGTGAAGGAGACTGATTCTCCTCTTTCAACGGTTGCAATATCCTCTTCAAAGCTTTTTTCAGGCGTGACTTGGATCACCAGTACGCCAAGACTGCCATCAGAGAGTTCAAGCTGGGCCTTCCCGTGCTCTCCAAGTTGCATGAGTAAGTCACTGCACGAGGAGAGTAGAATCAGCAACAAACTAATAATAATGATGGGAATAATTGCTTTGCTTTTCTTCATGGCCCCTCCTACCAGTTAATCCGTAAGCCGGCCTCCAGACTCATCAGTACCCCAATAGCTCCCTTTTCAAAGAATGAGGAAATACCTGGGGATGTAACCAGTTGGATACCATCATCAGTACCTACCACGAAGGTGGTAGCTACACGGGCAATAGGATCCAAATACAAGGTGTAACTCTGTGATCCTCCAGGTTGAGCGGTCCACTTTATGATATGTTGCATGATCCCTGCCTCAATGTCGATGGACAGCTTGAAAGCAGGATTCTTTGAGATAGGAATACCAAGGCCCAGTGTTGTTCCTATAATTTGGAAGGAAGAAACCAAGCTGGTCGAAGATTCT
Organism: uncultured Sphaerochaeta sp.; assembly: GCF_963666015.1. NCBI lineage: Bacteria > Pseudomonadati > Spirochaetota > Spirochaetia > Spirochaetales > Sphaerochaetaceae > Sphaerochaeta > uncultured Sphaerochaeta sp. The sequence goes on from NZ_OY762555.1 coordinate 2,704,796, forward strand.
GGCCTCTGGTAGAAGAGAGTGGTATAGGGAAGCAGGGAGTCCGCATTTCTGGAAGAACCAGAAGAGGAGAAATTTATCTGCAATTTTCCACCAAATCCAGTACCGTAGGATTCGCTGCAGAGGCCAAGAGGTATTATGTACTGGGCACGTATTCCGATAGATGAATCCCCAAAGGTTTTCTTTTCTTGCTCTGGCTTTTGTGAAGGAACTTGTGTAACTATTGCTTTGGAGAATGCTTCCCACTTGTTATCTGTGGTATTGAACCTGAAGAGAATTTCTTGCCCCCAGGCCGTTCCATTGCTGGATTGTTGGATTGTGAGCACTCCATTGCTTTTGTCAAAGTCCTCAAGGGTAATCAGGGGGGTCTTGATATCGGATGTGACCCAAGGGTGGTTGTCATCCTCACTTATCCTGTAGCGGAACTGGGTAATTTCAGGCGAGGTTGGACGAAATTCGAGAAACACCGGCTCAGCTGTGAGTATTTGTGGAAGAAGCAGAAGTATAAGCATGCAGAACACCATCGGTGCTCTGCTGAATGATACAGGCTGTGTCATGAGGTTGTTGTTCATCACAGCACATACTAGTGGTAAGTACGTTCATATGCAAACATATTCATAAGTATGTCGTAAAAAGTATCGCAAGCGATAATAATAATTCTCAGTATTTACTCCTTGGGTGATAAAACTATACTGAAGGTAATCCTAGCATATAAGAAAAAGGTTTGTCTCATGTAGGAGGTATGTTATGATACCTAGCGAATGCGTAGGCATTGATCTAAAAGACATTGCGAGTGGCAGATGATTGAACCGGAAAAACAGTACTTGCTAAGACGCCAACAGTTGCAAAGATCCTTGAAGGCCATTGATACAGTTCCCTTACTAGTAGCTATAGCAACAATCGGATATGGGAAAACTACCGCTATCAACCAATTGATGGAGATGCATCCCCAGATGCGATTTGCCTATGTCAATCTGCCACATGAAACAAGTAATACAGACTATCTATGGAAGCGAATCATTAAGAGATTTCATCTGGTTGTTCCTGAGTTGGGAAGGGAACTGGATGCATTCCCTGTCCCTCGCACTGTTGAGGAGAGAGAACTCTGCGCAGAGGTTGTAGGTTGCGTACTACGAGATGATCCCTTGGTACTTGTTTTGGATGATTATCACCATGCAAAGAGCAAAGACTTGGACTTGCTCATAGAGCATTTTGCGCAATATCCCAAGCTAGGTTTGCATATTTTAGTACTATCTAGGACCAGTGTAAGCCTTCCTGTTGATGAGCTGGTACTTAAAGGGAGTTGTAAAACGCTCTACGCTGATGCATTTCAGTTTACTCAAGAGGATATCCATACCTACGCTGGATTATATGGGGTGCTGCTCACTCCTGCTCAAGAGTATCAACTACTTACCATGAGCGAAGGATGGATTGCCGCGATTCATCTTATATTGCAACAGTTTCGTAATACGGGAAGACTTGCTCCCAGTGCCTCCCTGTATCGGTTGATTGCAGGCAGCGAAATACCTCGTTATAGCAAGCAAAAATTCTGGTTGCTACAGATTCTTTCAGCCTTGCAGGAGTTCAATGCCTCCTTGGCAAGTACCGTTTGTAGGTGTGATATCTCACCCCTGATGGCTGAGCAGTTTGAATATGAGAGTTCATTTATCTACCACGATGAAGAGAACGGGATGTATCGTATGCATCCATTATTCAGGGAGTATTTGCAAAAAGAATATGCAAAGAACAGTTATCAACAGCAGGGTAGTGAAGCGAGGTCTTGTCCTTCCTTGATTACCCTGGAAACCATTTACTCCCGTGCAGGTAGGTGGTATCTTGAGCGACAAACTCCAGTCCTTGGTTTTTCGTACCTTCTGAAAGCTCATGCCTATGACACCATCATGGAGGAATTCTCCAAGGCTTCAAGAAATCGCCTCCTCGATGCAGAACCCTCCTTCATTGTCTCCTTGTTCAATGTCATCCCCGATGAGGTACGTAATCGTCATTTCTATCCATGGCTGGCTTATATTGGTTTCTACATCACCAATATTGACATTACAGCAGCTGAGACGTTGCTCGCTGAGTTTCAATCCGTCTTGCATACAAGGCGCAAATCGCTTAGCGAACAACAAGTTCAAGCAATAGAAGGAGAGATGGCACTTATCAAGGCCTATGGGATGTTCAATGATGCAAATGAGATGTCCAGGTGTTTTCAACAGGCTTTTCGGTTATTGGGAGGAAGATCAAGAATAGCCGACAAGGACAAGATTATTACCTTTGGTTCACCCCACGCGCTCTATCTCTACCACCGAAGAAAAGGGAGTCTTGATGAGACCCTGAGAACAGTAATTGGGATGTTCCCTTTTTATAGTGAAATTGCAGGAGGGTGTGGAAAGGGCTTTGATGACCTGCTGGGTGCAGAATGTAGTCTGGAGCGGGGTGAGTTGCAGAAAGCAGAGCTATTCTCTTACCGCTCTTTTTATAAGGCTTCTTCCCTGGATCAGCACGAGGTAATCCTCAGTTCCCAGTTTTGTCTTGCACGACTTGCAGTTGCCAAAGGAAATATCCAAGAGGCCAGATCCATTATGGAGCTGCAAAGAGAAAAAATCGCAAGGCTCAATAGTCCTATTCTCCAAGCCTCATATGAATTGTGTGTAGCCTATATAGCCTCAATGGTAAACAATCGTGACGAGATTGCCCCATGGATACGGGAAGGTATGTTGGATTCTTCATCAATTCTCTATCATGGAAAGGGATTCATTTATGTGGTCTATGGCAAGTATCTATTGATGCAGAAATCATATATACAGGTAGAGGTTTTTGCCGAGCGTATGAAAGAGATTATGAGCCAATTTTCCAATCAAATCGGATACCTCCATGCATATATTCAGGAAGCTGCTGCCAAATATATGATCTATGGACTCCAGAGCGCAGAAATTCCTTTGATCAGGGCCTTGGAAATTGGGTTTGCCGACGATATTGTTGTACCCTTCGCTGAGTACAGTTCTGATATTATGGACATCCTGATGGAAATAAAGAAGCGGTACCGCTCTGGTTTGTTGCTTCCCCATAGTGCACAATCAATTGCCTTCTCATCCTATCTCGAGAAGGTTATCTCGCTGGTGCTCGATTACTTTGCTTCCATGAAGGATTGCCAGGATGATGCAAATGTTCTTGCATTGCTCAGTAAGCGTGAGTTGGAAATCCTTACCTTACTCATCCAAGGGAAAACGAACCAATCTATTGCAAGAGAGCTGTTTGTTGCTGAGGTGACGGTGCGCAAGCATTTGACAGCCTTGTATAAAAAACTTGATGTGAGGGGAAGGGCTGAAGCTGTTCGGCGGGCTCTTGAACTCGGTATTGCTTAAAGTATCGCAAACGATACTGTCTCCATGCATATACACTCAGTACAATTTGCTTGGTATGGCCATATGTCATGCCCAAGAAAATGATGAGTATCTACGCTCTGAATGAGATTCATAGCAAGGATATTCCATGTTTCATTAGTGAGTATGTTTGTAAAAAGGAGATAGAAACAATGAAAAGGCGATGGAACAATTACCTGATGCTTACCATGGCATTCCTTGCATTTTTGCTTATTCCAGGGTGTAGCATGGAATCTGGAGCACCTGAAGGGAGTCTTGTTGTCCAGGTGCAGGAGGCGATGACCAGGAATATCTTTACAAGCACCAATACCCTTACTGGCAATGATATGAATATTGAGGGGTACAAGATTACGCTCATTCCTCCTGGTACAGATAGGGGATTTATTGGAATGGTGTATCATCGCAAGGCGGATGGATCAGCGATTGTCCTTGAGGCCTTGGAACCTGGGCTTTGGACTCTGGAAATTGATGGCTATAATGGGTGGGATGAAGATAATAACACTGTCTTAGGTGAGCAGATAGCTCACCTGAAACCTTCTAGCGATACTTCAATGTCTCAAGGTTCTATTACCTTCTCCATCCAACGAGGCCGGATTACTACCATCACAGCCAGTGAGGCTGTCCTGGTTCCTGTGAGGAGCAATACCGGAGCTTTGGATGTTGTGGTTGACTGGTCTGCATTGGAATCTGTGGATGAACAGAAACTCTACAACAACCCTGATGTACGTGTGAAAGTTACCCAGATCAACGACAAGTTCAGCAACTATCCAACCACGAATTGGGACGACGCATTGAACGCATCAGTTACTACCGAGACAAAAGCAGGTACCTTGAATACTGAGGGAACCGCATCCACCATCTCCTTTGCTGCACTACCTGTCGGTTGGTACGAGGTGATTGCCACCTTGACCTCCTCCAGCAGTCAGACCAGCGACGTTACTCAGCTGAAACGTATGGGGTTTGTCCGTGTCGTTGATGATGGTGCTAGTGAAGATGCGGTCAAAACAACTGGTACCTTCACCATCACCGATGCCACCAGTTTTGCAACAGGAAGCCTCGATCTCTCAATCAGTGAGGATATGGATCCGCTTAGCGTAAGCTTCACTGAGATGGGAAGCCCTGATGGTATCAACTATCCGAATACCGATGGATTTGGCTCAGGAACCTATGGCCGCTTTGAGGTGGAAGCCACTGGCGCTGATACAGCAAATACCCTGAGCTATGCCTGGTATGTGAATGGTGAACTGATTTCAGGAGAAACTTCTGCTTCCCTGCTCTATCCCTTCCTTGAAGCCGGACAGTACACCATGACTGCAGTGGTGTATGAGCAAAACGGGGAAACTGCCGTCAACTGGGGCAGTGCATCCCATGAGGTAGTGGTAGATGCTTCACAAGTAACTACTGATTTCTTGACTGTTGCTGTTACCAGTAATTCCACGACTATCAATGTTGCTACATCTAATCAGCAAGAAACTGATTCTACTTTGGAGTATGTCTGGTATGTCGAAGGATCCTTGGATGAGAGCATAACCACTGATTCCTATACCCCAATTATTGGGGGTACGAATATTGAAGTGACCGTTTTTGTCTATGAATTTGACACAACCGGAACCCTTATCCGATGGGGCTTTGGGTATAAAGGTGTTCTAAAATAATCAGAGCAAGAGACGGGGATGCTGAAGTGATGGAACAGATGAGGAAACAGCAAAAAACCTACAACAGACTGTCAATCTTCTTGATTGGCACGCTTGTTGTGCTCTGTCTCTTTGCTTCCTGTTCTGCTTCCCAAGGAGGGGCTGTACACATTTCCTTGGATCGTTCTCTGGGGAGAGAAGCGGGTCCTCTGAACCCTGACTTGGACTTGACAATCGCCAGCTATGATCTAACCCTCTATGGTCCTGAGCGTACAACCCTGGTTTTGGAGCGAACGCTCAGCTCTGAGGAACAGCAGACTACCTTCGATACCTTGCCTACCGGGAGTTGGAAGCTCCGGGCACAAGCAAAGAATGTAGAAGGCAAGATAGTTCGCTCCCTTGGGTATGATAATGCCTTGGGAGATCGATTAATCTCCTTTACTGTAGAACGTGGTAAGGTCTCAGTTGTCGATTGTACCTTGGTCCCCTATTGGGTAGGAGAGGGAGAGCTTTCCCTCTCTCTGGACTGGACGCTTGTTGACACGGACCTGCTTTCAAGCAAGCCGAGCTTGGCAGTGTCTGCCACTCCCCTGAGTGAGGTGCCATCATTACAAGAGGTAATCATTGCTGGCCCACAAGGTGGATACACCATTACCAGCCAAGAGACGGGTGATGCTCTCTCTGTAGAGCTCTCCCCTGAAGATGGGATGCTGCCTGATGGGAGAGCAATCCAGCTTCTGCTCAATGCGCTTCCTGCCGGGCTCTATGAGGTCTCGGTGGAACTTCATACAGGGACCACATCAGAGCGACTCTGGAAAGGTGTTCGATTTGCGAATGTTATGGAAGGCGGAACAACCTCCTTGGATATCTCTTTGCTTAATCCAAACCTCCAAACAGGAAGCATAGCCCTTCCTATTGAGGAGCATCTTGATCCGCTTGGGGTGTCTTTCGCTTCAAGTACTCCTTCTGAGTTGGAGTGTGATGAGGAAGGGGCCTTCACCGTTGCTGTGACCGGTCAAGGAAGTGATTCTCTACTGTCCTATACTTGGTATGTAAATGGAGAGCTGGTAGTGGGAGATGCAGAGATTTTGTCCTACAGCTTCCCAGAAGCAGGCCAGTACACCATTACCGCAAGTGTGAGCGAAACAGATACCGGAAATAACACAATCAATTGGGGTGTAGCGCAGTGGGAGCTCTCTGTTCAACCAAAGGATGTGCCATAATGAGACATACACGTAAATCTTGTATCCTCATCTTCGCCATTGCATTCCTCCTCCTATTCGGTGGTTGCTCTGAGTACACTTCCCGGGATTTAGGGGATTTGGTAATCCGATTCTCTGAGCCAGCCCAGAAGGCAATATATACCCCTTCTATCTCCTTGGATATTGCCTCCTACAAGGTCAGCTTGACCAGTGGGAGTGAGACAAAGACCTATGAGGTAGCAACGCAAGATTCTTTAGTTGTTGAAGGATTGCTTCCAGGAATCTGGACCGTCGAGGTTGTTGGCTACAATGGATGGGATGCAGGGGAATCCCAGGTGAGTGGTCAACAGATAGCTGCACTGGAAAAGAACCTGGAAGGAAACCGCGTGCTTACATGCAATGTTAGACGTGGGGAAGTCTCCTCTGCATCCCTTGCCATGGTTCCCCTCACAGAAGGGACAGGGTCCTTCTCGCTTACCGTCAACTGGCCCCAACAAGACCAAGGTTCCTCCCTCATCCTGAATAATCCAAGATTGGAGATAGAGGTGAGGGGATACAATGCCCATAACAGCGTCTATGAGGACAACAGCAGCTATAGTGAATTGATTGTAGTAAATGATGCTGCACATACCGCTACCAGAACCTTATCGAACTTGGTACCTGGCTGGTATGAGATTCAGACCCGCCTTATTCCCCAGAATGCCACAGGGGATGCAACGCTCTACTATCGTAGCATCGACTTTGCCCAAGTAGTGCCGAATGATACAACAGGTACAATCGGTGTGTTGGACATCACCGATGAGATGTTGGTAACCGGATCTATAGACTGGAGCTTTTCTGAGGATATGGAGCAAGCCCTGGAGAACCTTTCTATCACCCAAGTCAGAGCTGATGAAGTAGCCTATGCAGGTGTGCTCCAGCACTTCTCTTGTACCTATGAGAGCCCTACAGCCTCCTACCAGTGGTATGTTGATGGTGTTGCTGCCACTGGAGAAACCAATCAAGCCTTCTCCTACAATTTCAGTAACCATGGATTACACCGTGTCATGGTGGCAGTGCAGGATGGAGGGGTTGTCAATGGAGAAGAAATCACCATGGCTATTAAACCAGCCTACACCATTGGCAACCATGGCCAAGCAGGGGGCTGGGTCTTCTACTGTGACACAGAGGGGCTCTATGAGGGTTGGACCTATTTGGAAGGTGCACCGGAAGATCTTTCTACTACCATGCCATGGAGCAATATTGATAATGTGCTTGTTGGTACCTCTCGAGAAATCGGGACAGGGGCAGCAAATACTGCTGCAATCATTGCCCAAGCAGGGCATACCAGCAGTGCAGCATATGCTAGTACTAAATATTATAAAAATGGATTTAAGGACTGGTTCCTGCCATCCGTAAATGAGCTGGAAGCATTCGTTGCGAATAATACAGACTTTGCTGAGTCGGTGGAATCACTTTGGCATTGGAGTTCGACTGAGAATACATATTTTTCGGTTTTCTTCCGATCATCCAAAACAACAAAAAAATATTATAATTTCGCAGTCCGCCCCATACGGTCATTCTAGGGAGTTGAGATAGATGCACAAGATGATAGAGAGACAACAGAAAATACTAATGCTGCTCATGCTTGCAATGCTGTTCCTGCTTGTTTTCTCTTCCTGTGATTTGAGCCTTGTTCCAGAGGGCGTGCTGCGTGTAACCGTTGTTGAACCAACTGTTGAGAAATCCCTGAATATTGAGCCTGATGGTGTTGATCTTGTGGTTCAGACATACACAATTACCTTGACCAAGGCTGATGGGACAATAGTCACTACCACCAAGAACAAGGGAAGCGATACCTCCTATGTTATTGATGGGCTCACGGTTGGAAGCTGGAGTATGCAGGTTGTTGGAAAGAACAGCGCTGGCAGTATCGTAGCTGAACTGGAGGGAGGACCGCTCTCTGTAGGTGTGCAACGAGGAAAGGTGAGTGAGGTGTCCGCCCGTATCGTTCCCTGCTCTGGTAACGGTACCTTGTCCATCTCCGTGGCCATCGAGGGTACCTATGATCAGATTAATGATCCCTATGTCAGGGTAAAGGTATTTGATGAGAACGGTGATAGCCAATCCATGACTACATACTCTGTTCCTTTCAATGGGATGGTTGTGCCCGATATCTCGTTGCCTGCTGGGTGGTACCAGATACAAATAATTCTGATGGATTATACGACAATTATGGATACACAAGCCTTCTATCCCCACATTGTTGAAGGTAAGGTGACCTCGCATTCCATACGTTTTGATGTCGGCTCCTACAATATCGGGGATATCGGTCCGGCTGGTGGATTGGTGTTTTATGCGTATGATGAAGAAACAGAGCCAGATGCAGTGGGGACAAATGAAGCCTCTATACATGGACCGATCAGGTCCACCATCGATGGCTACTCGGGCATGAAGTTCTTTGACTCAGGATCGTACTTGGAGCTGAGTCAGGATCTTGCAATCATTCCCAATGTATTTGAGGCAAAAATCTATGTGTATAGCGATCATAAAGCCGCAGACAGGGTAGGAATTATTGCGGGGAATTATGATGGAACCACAGGTGCTGTGAATACCCATACCATGGGATGGGAAGTATATACCAATGGGAATCCCCGGATCTGGTGGGATGGGGGTACGCGTGATATCGTCTACAACTATGATGTTCGTAAGGATCAGTGGATTCATTTAAAGTGGGTACGTGATGAGAGTGCTGGTAGCATTCGCTTGTTTGTTGATGATGGGGATGCGGACGGAACGGGTTCTGATGTATTTGAGGTAACCAATTTAGTACGAAACAGGAATGACGGTGTTCCTGGTGCGGGAAATGATGTGTATCTCAATGCAACGGGGAGAAAGCTCCGCATCGGGAGTGACTATCCCAATATCCGCCAAGCCTTCAAGGGGTACATCGCTGATGTAAAGATCTATGATGATCAAGAGCAATTGAAGCTCTACTATCCTATGAAACGGTACCTGGAAGCAGCTCCTGATGATCTACGAGTACTGGGCGATGGGACTGCTACGTGTGATAGCTCTCTTCCTGGCTATGAGACAGCAACCAGCCAATTCCCCTTTGGCAACTATGGAGCTACAGAGACCTATCAGAACTTAGGCGCTGGTAAGCTCTCTACGGAGAATTTGGTTGCCGCTGGTGGAGCCACTGATGCGTATGCTCCTCGTCTCGCATCTGTCCTTGTACACAATGGGTATGATGACTGGTTCCTTCCCAGTAAGGCGGAGATGGAAGAGATGGTGAAGGTCATGCACAATCAATACAATCCTCTCTCTACCTTTGAGGAAGATGCGCTATATTGGACGTCTACAGAATTCAATGAAACAGCAGGGTACATTCAAAAATTCTCTCCCACATTCGTTTATTCTACATTTGTGAGCAGTACTGCCCCGTGGTGTGTCCGGCCAGCCCGTTTCCTGTAAGAGTTTGTATTTCAGGAAATCAGGATCAATAAGTTTTAGTTGAAAGTAGGTCGACATGTCGACCTACTTCCAGATGTATAGGTAGTTTATGAAGATAGATCCATTACAACTTGAGACTGTTTTCGTCCAACAGAAATGTATAGAGACCTATATGAAGAATCCCTTTCTCATCGGTCCAGGGTTTTGCATATGTTTTGGTTACCAGTATCTTCTTAAATGAATCATTGATGTTAAGAAATGGTCTCAACTCCTTTTCTCTTTTTTCTCCAACCTCGGTATGCAAAGCTGCTTGAATATAATACTTTGTTGATCCAGAACTGGCTATAAAGTCAATCTCACATTGCTTCTGTCTTCTGTCTCCATTTTTAGTTGTTTCTGTGATTTCGACTACACCCACATCAACCTGGTACCCTCTTAGCACCAACTCGTTGAATATGATATTCTCCATGATATGACTTTCTTCTTGTTGCCTGAAATTGAGGCGTGCATTTCTCAGCCCAATATCTGTGCAATAGTATTTGTTCGGATAATGAAAGTAACGTTTCCCCTTTACATCAAAACGCTTGGCCTCTTTGAAGAGAAACGAATCCGATAGATACTCGATATATTTTGCTATTGTCTCAGAGGATACATTGTTCCCTCTGATACTCCCGATCGTACGCGCAATTTTATTCGCATTCGTGAGAGAACCGATTGATGAGCAGAGTGAATCTGTCAATTGTCCGAGTATGTTCTGCAGCTCAATACTATATCGCTCGACAATATCCTTGAAATATACTTCGGTGAATAGGCTGGAAAGATATTGCATCTTCTTCTCATCAGTATGTTTTGAGAGGGCAAAGGGCATTCCCCCATACATTGCATAGTGCTCATATGTTTCAGCCTTCTCTCCACCCACATGGTCATAGAATTCTTTAAATGATAGTGGATAGACATGAATCACGTCTCCTCGTCCACGAAACTCAGTCATTACATCTTTGGATAAGAATTTTGAGTTACTGCCTGTTACATATATATCAACATTTCCTAGATGTAACAGCCCGTTCAGAACACTGTACAACTTGATTGGTTTATCAGGGTTTTTCATTTCCTCCACAGAAATTGCATACTGTACCTCATCAAGGAATACATAATACTTCTGGTTGGTATCGGTAATATTCGAGCGTATATACTTGGAGAGTTGGTCTGGGTCACGTAGCATTTCATTGGTATCATCATCAAGCATGATTTGGATGATTGACTTTCTGTCGACTCCAGTTGAAAGAAGATACTCATAGTAGATTTTGAAAAGAAGATAGCTTTTCCCGGACCGTCTGAGCCCTGTAATTACCTTTACTTGTCCATTGAATCTGCTGTCTTTAAGTTGTTGCAGATACCTATCTCTTTGAATAGTCATGGCTCGTTCCTCAATTGAAAGTGGCTCTACATGTAGAGTAACTTTCAAGTGTAGCGTACATAGCCTTTATTCAATTGTCAATGATAATCGAAAGTAGGTCGACATGTCGACTAACTTTCAGATGTGGTTTTTTCTCTATATTCTAATTACTCCTATGATTATTATTGCTAAGGTGAAAGCGCTCCATTTCTGCTATGGATGGAGAGTTCGTTTTGCAAACTTCTTGCCCTTCTTTGATACTCTTTTTGTAGGTTTATAAGACAAATCCATGCAGGGAAAAACCCAGAAAAGTTTGCTTAGAGCTATATATGAGGTAAAAATCGACAGAAGTGCAAAACTGATGGATTCTCAGTATTTATATAGCAATGTTGATGATTTAATTAAAAATACACAGATAAATATGCTTTTTATCACAATAAAGCAAATTCTTTTTCTGGTGAAAACATCGTTTTTTGGTCGGTGTGGTTGAATAATCGAGCCATACATGCAATGATTAGGTATAACCTTATCCATAGGGAGAAAATATGAGTAAATTTGAAACATTGCTAAAAGAAAAGATGAGTGAAGAGAGTTTCCAGAAGCTTGCAGCCTTGAAAAATGACAAGGTGATGGACTTCGTTGGAACCTTCGCTGAGCACTGTGATCCCAAATCCATCTATGTATGTGATGACAGTGAAAAAGACACCCAGTATGTAAGAGAACAGGCCCTGGCTAAAGGCGAGGAGCACCCTCTTGCAAACTCCAAGCAGACCATCCACTGGGACGGTTATGGCGACCAGGCTCGCGACAAGAAGAACACCCGTTTCATGGTCTACAAAGAGAACATGGATAAGATGGCTTCCCTCAACTCCGTCGAGTATGAAGAAGGCCTCGGCGAGATCATGGGCATTGCCAAGGGTATCATGAAGGGCAAGGACGCAGTTGTGCTGTTCTACTCTGAAGGTCCTACCCAGAGCCCGTTCACCATTCCTTGCGTGCAGTTCACCGATAGCTGGTACGTTGCTCACTCCGAGAACATCCTGTACCGCACTGCATACAGCCACTTCCTCAACATGAAAGACGATGAGAAGGATGATTTCTTCCGCTTCATCCACTCCGCCGGAGAGCTTGATGAGAATGGTTGTACCGTAAATCTGCAGAACCGCAGAATCTACATGGACACCCAGAACAACATCGTATACTCCATGAACGACCAGTATGCTGGTAACTCCGTTGGTTTGAAGAAGCATTCCATGCGTCTTGCAATCAACAAGAGCGGCCAGGAAGGTTGGCTCTGTGAGCACATGTTTGTCATGGCTGCAGTTGACAAGAAGAAAGATCGCAAGACCTACTTCTGTGGTGCATACCCCTCCGCTTGTGGTAAGACCTCCACTGCCATGATCCCCGGCGAGCAGATCGTTGGTGATGACATTGCATATTTCAGAAATATCAACGGAGAATTCCGCGCTGTTAACGTCGAGTTTGGTATGTTCGGTATTATCAAGGACGTGAATGAGCAGGATGACCCCGTTATTTTCAAGAACCTGATGATCGACCAGGAAGTTATCTTCTCCAACGTTCTTCGTGGTAAGGACAACAAGCCTTACTGGCTTGGAATGGGTGTTGATGCTCCAGATGAAGGCCGCAACCACTTTGGTGAATGGAAGAAGGGCGTGAAGGACGCAAAGGGCAATGAAGTTGGCGTTGCTCACGGTAACGCACGCTATACCATGCGTCTGGACTACCTCGACAACATTGACAAGGCTGGCTTCGAAGCCAAGGACGGCGTCAAGGTTGAAGGTGTTCTCTATGGTGGCCGCGACAGTGACATCACCGTTCCTGTTGAAGAGTCCCCGAACTGGAAGGATGGTATCTTGATGAAGGCTGCTACCCTTGAGAGTGAGACCACCAGTGCAACCCTCGGTCAGGAAGGTGTTCGCACCCCCAGCCCGATGGCAAACATGGACTTCGTCTCCTATCCTCTTGGCACCTACACCATGAACAACATCAAGTTCGGTGAAAGTGTAAAGGATGTTCCCAAGGTATTTAGCAACAACTACTTCATGCGTGGTGAAGACGGTAAGTTCATGACCAGCAAGCTCGCCAAGAAGGTTTGGCTGCACTGGGCAGAAGGCCGCGTACATGGCGAATATGAAGCTTTGGATACTCCTACCGGTAAGATTCCCCTCTATGAGGACTTGAAGGCTCTCTTCAAGGAACACCTTGATGAGGATTTCTCCAAGGAGAAGTATGACTACCTCTTTACTTTCCGCTGCACCAAGTGGGTTGATAAGCTCGAGAGGACCAAGGCTTACTACAAGAAGATGGATCCGAATACTCCTCAGGAGATCTTCGATTACTGGGATGCAGCAATCGCTAAGATCAACAAGGCCAAGGAGCAGTATGGTGATCTGATTCTTCCCGGCGCTTTCAAGGGTTAATTACTCTGTAGTTCGGGTTGGAAATACCTAAATCATATATGGCACGTATGGAATTCCATGCGTGCCATATCTCAGTTATTCAGCCATGATCGATTCAATGATGGCTGCTGCCAATGCTTCTCCTCGATCGAACCATTCAACTTCTACCTGCAGCATGACATTCTCCTTGGTAATCTTGACGATCATGGCACCATGGATAGCTTCCTCATCATAGGGATAGTCATAGGTGTAGGTAATCACATAAAAGCGGTTCTCGTAGTCGAGCTCATTCCTATGGACCTCGCGGTTCTTGAGATTGGCATTATTCTCCAGTTGTTGTTCTATGTCCCGTTTTGATTGGAGCAAGTAGTTCTGCCTTGAGATAGTTGAAGCGAGAAGTGCCTTAAGCCCTTCTAGGGCTGAGACCTTGCAGTAATATCCCTTGGTCTGCAACGTTTCTGGGGATGTCTTGATGGTATGAACCTTCTTTCCACCCTGTCCGGGTAGATACACAGAGCTGCTTCTCCATTTGGGTTCACTTTCCCAGAGGAAGGTCTCTGATGAACCAAAGAGCGGGAAGGGATACAAATCGGGTACCTTTTCTTCAATTACCGAAACCTCTTTTGTCTCCTGCGGCTTCAGGGTATCCAGAAAAGTAATCTGTGAAGTAAGGAAATTGTAGAAGACTGGTTTCCAGATAGTCTGTTCATCTTTTGTATGACGCGTGGTGATGGAAATAAGGGTATCGCCGGCGTGGATGATGTACACCTCTGCGTGGATTCCTGTGAGTGTATCATAGCCATATTTCCATGCGAACATCCCATCGATCTCAGTTGTAGAGAGGTCATACCATGTTCTCACTACCTCAGACCTCCTGATTGCATTCTCAAACACTTGTGAGGCTTCCAGGAGCTCTTCCTTGCTGAAGGAAAGTGTCTGGGCGCGAAACGTTGCATTGTCACGCTCCCGGCTTAGGCGTTCAGCTTTCAGGGTGATGGTGTTATACGCAGAGTTGGTTGGTTTTATTCGCATGGTGTTCAACCCCTTGGGTTGCAGCGTATAGGAGTATGTTCCTCCAGGTCTTGCCTGGAGGGAGAGGACCGTTTTTAATTCTGCTACCTGCACTTCCATGGAATCGGGGACGGTGAAGGTGAAATGACGGGTAGTGACAGCCTGTCCTGCAAAGAGTGCAGAAGTGGCAAAGAGGAGCAGCATGATGAGCAGTGTGGGGTGTTTATAGTCTTTCATACGCTTGAATCCTGTTCTCCTTATTTCTTAGGTGAACCTTTTCTCTGCAAGCAGTACTGAGATGCTTCTCGGTTATTGTTAGTATAGCACAAGGTCATCGACAGTAGGTGTGATAGAATATGGCTATGAAAATGATTGTCTTTTCTCTGATGTTATCCAGTCTGCTATTCAATTCATGCGGTGGTGAACATATGGTTCCTGTGAGAGGGGAAATGAGAGAAAAGGCGTATGAGATATCTTTCCATTATATTGGGATGCCGTATATATGGGGAGGTCATTCACACTGGAGTGATCCTAACGGTGCTGTCGACTGCTCAGGGTTAGTGATTGGCATCTATGACGAGGTAGCCGAGTACTTCTCAGTACAGCTACCATTTGAGGATGCCACTGCCAGTGCATTGGCCCATACGTACACGTTCCCTCTGCAGGAACCAGAGAAGGGTGATCTTATCTTTATGGGCGAAGACGGAGTAGTGAGCCACGTGGCGCTCTGTCATGCAGTAGCTGACGATGAGCTTTTGTTTATTGATGCCTATTCAGTAACAGGTGAGGTAGGGATACGATCATACTCTTTTGATGACCCGAAGATTATCTCCTTTGGCAGGATGCTGGTTATTGAGGGTTTCTAAAGAGCTATTTAGTCTTCCTCCCCATGCTGAAAACGTCTTGCTTTTTCAATGACAACCCCCATCTATGATGGTAGACTTGCCCTATGCATGAAACAACCTTAGATAAGCCAATATATAGGAATTGGGTTTCCCTCAAACTGGTCATTGTTCCTGGAGTTTTGGCTTTGGGAACTGCGGTCCTCACAGCCTTCTATTCCTGGATCATGATATTCCCGGTAATTTTTCTTTTGATGATGCTCTATTTTGTTTATGCGCGGTATCTGTTCGCCCCGCAGGGAAAGGATATGCAGGCAGAACTTCATTCCATGCTCATCGAGGAGATAGGGTGGAATGGCAAGGGCAAGGCGCTTGATATCGGCTGTGGTAATGGAGCCTTGGCTATCCGTTTAGCGAAGAGATATCCCGAGGCGCATGTTACCGGGATTGAGTATAGAAGGTTCTCTGAGGCTCTCTGCAATCAGAATGCTGATCTTGAAGGGGTCTCTACAAGAGTTTCCTTCAAAGAAGGAAGCATTATTAACCTGCCATTTGAAGACGATACGTTTGATTTGGTGGTAAGCAACCTTACGTTTCATGAAGTGATGGAACTAAGGGATAGAAGAGAACTCATGGAAGAAGCCTTTCGTGTTCTCAGGCATGGGGGAGTATTTGTTTTCCAAGACCTGTTCCTGACCAAGAAGCTGTTCGGTAATCTTGATCCCATGCTGAAAAAGCTCTCCAGTTGGGGTGCGAAATCCGTGGAGTTTATCAATCTTGGTGAGTCTGAACGAATTCCGAGCATCCTTAGGACTCCTTTCATGGTAGGGACAATTGGGATAATTAAGGGGAAAGTGTAGGTAATAATCTCTCTCAAAAGGTATATGTATAGAATTTTGTTGACAACCACCTCGGTCATAGGTCATTTTTAACACATTCGTATTAATACATTAGTAAGGATGTGTGTAATGAAAAAATTGTTGATGTTAGTTGTCACTCTGGTTCTGCTTCTTGGTGTGTTTATCGGCTGTGATATGGCAATGGATACTTCTGCTCTTTCGAGTCGTGGAGTCAAATTCGAAAATCCACTCGATTCTGAGCGTGCTCTCAAGAGCAACAAGCCTGTAGGATTTACTGCCTCTGTCCAGCTTTTCCAGGATTTTACTTCAGTAGTGACACTGGATATGGGTAACAGTAATCACCATAAAACCATTGAAGAGACACTCTACAGCTTCATGGATCTCGGTCCTTATGGCCAGTATGGTGGCTTGGTTTCCTCTGATTGGGACCTCTTGGACGGCAAGCTGGTTGTCATGAGTAATGTAACCAACTACAACCTCGATGAGGCTACTACTGCGATTGGGGGATCGAACCACAGTGTGATCAGCATCGTTGATCCTGTAACAGGGGAAGTTGTGGCTACCCTTGATGCCAACGGAACGGTAAAGGGTTCTCTCTTTGGCGCTGAGATTGCCATGAACTGGGTCATGAAAGAAAACAGTGCAGGAGTGAATGCAAGAGGAAAGGTTGATGGTATTTTCACCTGGTACGTGATTGATCCCAATACAGGGGCTCCCAATCCAAACTACATCCCCAATGGTAATTTTGTCCTGAAAGGAACCTATAAGTAGATACGGTTCTCTATAACCGATTAGTTTAAAACTCTTCATACCTGCATCTGATTTCTTCAGCTGCAGGTGTTTTACATGGTCTGATGCATAAAATTTGTTCTTCTATTGCTTTCTTGTTTGCATGAGAGACATTCCTACAGAAGTCCAATTATCGGATAGTATCGGATACAAGCCTTGCATTATCGGATAATTTCTATTGTATCGGATAATAAGCGATACTATCCGATACTGAGGAAAACGATGCATTATGGCGTAATCGAGTCGAAGATTCTGGAGTTCAAGGAACGATCATTACGCCTGCATCCAGCGTTTGATATGCTGAGATTCTGTATTCCCAAAAAATTACTGGGTCTCTAGATTGACAAATAAAAAAATGTGTATAGATACTTAAATATAACTTAAGACATACGTTCTTAAGCATTGTTTGCAGTTTTTAACTGTGTGCGTAATGGAGTTCTTCTCTGCTGACCGTATCTTGGTACGGAATGACTTTTCAGTTGATGAGGCATTCAATGAAGTGGACTACAAGTGTAGCAAATTCAGATCAAGAAAGACATAAGAAATTATATTGTAATATATTAGATATCGATATACCCCCATAAAATAAAAAAGATTTTCTTGTTTTCTACCTTGTTTGGATTCCTTGCATATCGCTAAGGATAGGTTTTTGTGTCTTTGTACAAGTGAAATTCATAGGAGTATGTATGAATACTATTGGTAAAGGTGTTGGAATTATTGGACTGTTATTGGTCCTTATTGTCACAGGATGTGACATAGGTATGACGGATTTAGATACGAAAAATGTCGGTACCCTATCGTTGCAGGTAAAACAAGGTGGGGATTTCGTAGAGAAGACTTTGCTTCCCAGTATCTCCATGGATATTGTGGAATGGAGTATTACCGGCTCTGGTCCTGATCAGAGAACATATGGGCCGCAAACCTTTGCGCTCGATGCTTCTATTACTATCCCTGACCTCTATAAGGGTACCTGGAATATTACCGTAGAGGGATTGAATGCATCGGGAGATGTAATCGGACGTGGGTCGAAGAGCTTGGTGATTACAGCAGCTCAGACAACCAATGGGACAATCACTGTTGTACCTCTGAGCGGTAATGGAACATTGGAATTGAGTGTTTCTTGGCCTACAAGCCTCTTTGACAATGACGAGTTTGAGGTGACACTGACCGATAAGGATGGAGTAGCACACGTATTGTCTCCCACCTTGGATTATTCAAACGGAACTGGTTCCTATAGTGGAACATGGGCAGCCGGTTACTATGATCTGAATGTGCAGTTGCTTGATGGGACCACTGCAGTATGGGGTACCTACGAATCTGTTCGAGTAGTAGAAGGACAGGCTACAGAGGGAACCCTCATCTTGACTGAGGAGATGTTGAATATCAGCAATAACGGGGCATTGAACCTTGATATTGTCAATGACATGCAGAACCCCTTTCTCGTAAGTCTCTCTGGGGTATCGAATGAATTGACTGCTGGTACATCCATGCAAGTGAGTAGCTCGGTAGATCCATCCAGTGAGACATACAGTTATGTATGGTTTCTCAATGGTGTCATGATACCGGATGAAACCCTGTCGACAATAACCTTTGGCGATACACTTGCTATCGGCCATTACAATCTTGCACTGCGGGTAAGTGATGGGACGGTCATATCCTCTACAGTACATTATTTTAGTGTAGTCCCTCCTTTGAATGTTGTGATTGATCCTGATTACAACTTCACCCCGGATGAAACTGATAGTACACCGTTTACTGTGGTTTCTGTTGTTCCTTCCGATCAGGCTCAAAATGTACCGGTTGGTACTTCTATCACTGTGTACTTTGATGATTTGATCAACCCAATAAGTCTGAATGATGTCTCCATGTCGGTAACTGTTGCTGACCAGGTTGTGTCCGGTACCTTTGCATTGGAGCGTTCAACCAATGATCTCTTTGCGGTACTTCACTTCACCCCGTCACAACCGTTTATGGATAATGTGGATGTCACAGTTACGCTGAGTAGTGTGAATGGCTTGCTGGATAAGGGTGGTAATACCTTGGAGAATGAGCTTGTCTTTACATTCCATACCGCTGCAGCCTATGTGGGTGATGTTACAAACCTCGGATTTGAAAGTGGACTGACAGGGTGGAATATCACTGGTAATGGAGGAATAGTGGATCTTCCCTTTGCTTCTGTGTTGTCTTTGGAGGGAGTAAAGGCAGCCATGATCACAACCGATTCAGCGGTTGACTACGGTCTTTCTGGGACTCCATTGAATGAGGCTACTTCTATGTTGAGTAGTGGAAGTCTTGAGGTTCCGGGCGCGGCGACGTTGTGCAAATTTGATTACTACTTCCTCTCTGCTGAGTTCATAGAGTTTATTGGGTCACAATTTGATGATACATTGACGATGACTTTCTCTGGGCCAAGCGGTACCATCATAGAGACGATTGAGACGGTCAATACGTATCAAATAAGTGATTGTATACCATTGACAAGTAACCTCGATAATGATCTCTATCATACTGGAGCAAAGACGAAGCAAGTAGATATTTCTGGGTTGGGTAGTCCCATCACCATTAGCTTTGCTGTTTCGGATGTCGGTGATCAGGCATATATCTCTGCTCTCTTGGTAGACAATTTCCGATTTGAGTAGTTTTTGCAACGAGGATAGAGCGAAGCATAAGAATATCTGTCAAGCTACTGATAGTTCTATCTGTGAATAGGAGAGGAGGGGATTCCCTCCTCTCTTTCCTGTCCTTGAAATAGGCAACTATTGCTGAGTCCATTCGAATGGTTACTTGTTGTTTGGGTAGTTTTGGGATTAAGGGATTTTTCCGACAGTTTCAAAATCATGTTTGTTTTTATGTTTGCCTCGTGAGTTGTTTTGCTTCACGTAATAATTGCCATGAGAGGTTCATAAATCTCTTTCCTAGATCTGAGCTGTCGACTCCCGCTGTATCAAGGAAGGGTGAATTGAATGATGGTAGACGCTGTCTTGCTTCTTGAGAAGTTTGAGGAGACTTTGTGCTGCAAGCTCTCCTGTTTTGGTAATGGATTGGTTTATGGTTGTGAGAGGTATTCTGCAAAGCTCACTGATACGGATGTTATCGTAGCCAAGAATTGAAACCTGGTCAGGGATCCTAATCCCCTCTTCCACGAGACGATTGATGATGCCTATTGCTACGTTGTCATTGGTGATGAAGAGTGTTGTTTTAATACGATCAATATGATTCTTCCTGATAAGATCAGGAGCGAGAATGTATCCCTCTTCCTGCGTCTTTACCTGTGAATAGCGAATGATTGATTCTGGTGAATTGATAGTGTTGTAGAAACCTTCAAGACGGTGTTCGATGGATTGGTGAGCGAATCCCGTGATAACAATTATTTGCTCGCTTTCATAGGTGTTGAGATAGTGCGCAGCAATGCGTCCCCCCTCAAAGTTGTCGCAGCAAACATATGAAATTGAAGGATCCTTGGGTATACTGTTGATTACAACAAAGGGAATACCTGCTTCTTGAAGGAGCTTTATAGCTGTACTGTTTTCACTTATTGGAGCGATGAGGACTCCCTGTACCCGGTTGCTGATCAGCGACCGTACAAGCTGTATCTCTCTCTCTTCGACCCAGCGTGAACTTGATAACAGCATAGAATACCCATTGGGAGAGAGAATACGGTCGATTCCCTCGGCGATTTCAATAAAGAAAAAGTTTGAGAGCTCATCGATGATAACACCAATAGTTCTTGTTGGGCTTCCTGCTAGTCCTTGTGCAAGCAAGCTAGGAGTATAGGAATATTTATCCATCACGGCACGTACACGTTCCTGGGTACGTTTTGAGACAATCTCAGGGTGGCTGATGACACGGGAGACGGTTGCTTTGCTTACTCCTGCTTCAAGGGCAATATCATCGATCGTTTTATGTTTCATTTCACAGATACCTTAGGCTTACTGCCCCTTGCTGTCAATAAAATACAACAGGGTAATTGCAGTTTCATGCTCAAGCAAACAAATTTCAGATCATTCGGTTGACAACTGGGTATTGGTGGCTTAAGCTTGGTATAAAGAGAAATGAAAGCGGTTACATTTTTAAGAAGCTTTCTTTTCGCGGGGAGACAGTCTTGAGCGTGAACGGTATTTTGGGAAATAAAATTGATATCCGTCAGGTGATGGCCCGTAATGCAGGGCGACCAATATCTATTGCGATTATTGGTGATCTGTGCCTAGACCTTGCGTATCAGGTAACGACTGAACAGGCTGAAATATCGGTAGAGACCGGCTTGCAAACCTATTCAGTTCTCAACACAAAGCCCGAGCTTGGAGGAGCCTGTAACGTTGCTGTGAATTGCAAAACCCTCGGAGCTGATCGTGTTGATATCTATGGAATCGTAGGCTCTGATTTTTTTGGTGATTTACTGATTTCCCTGTTGCAGAAACATGGCATCGAAACAGAAGGGGTTGTCCGTCAGGAAGAGAAATGGGCAACGCATGTATACCATAAGGTCTTTGAGAAAGGAGTAGAACATCCTCGTTATGACAGTGGTAATTTTAACACTCCAAGTGAAGCAAGTATCATAGGTCTTCTCTCTACGCTGAGGATTAAACTGTCTGAATATGATGCAGTCATCATCAATGAGCAAGTACCTCGTGGACTGCATAGTGAATCTTTCCAAAAAGCCCTTAATGAGGTCATCGAAAATAGCATTTCTGATTCTGGGATTCGATGGTTTGCAGACTGTAGGAAATTAAATGATATTTATAGGAAAACTATTCATAAGCTCAATGAACAGGAAGGTCGCCTTCTCTACGGCCCTTCCTGTTTATTAGACAGACAAGAATTGGCAATCTGGTTGGCCAAATATTTCAAGCAACCAATTGTCCTCACCCTCGGTCCTGATGGAGCGATTGCTGTAGATGAAACTGAGACAGTCCAGGCATTCCCCGGTATACATTTTGCTGGACAAATCGATGCAGTAGGGGCAGGTGACGCTTTCCTAGCCGGATTGGTAGTGTCTGGGGCTTGGGGGGCCAGTCTTTCAGAAGCTGCCTACATCGGTAATATTTGTGCAGGGGTTTCTCTGAAAGTTCTCTATGAATGTGGCCATCCCTCAATTGAAGAAGTTGTTTCGTTATCTGAGAAAGCTGACTGGCGGTATAACCCTGAAATTGCAGATGATGAGAGAAAAGCCCTGTATTGGAAGCATACCCCTCTTGAAATAGTTAAGCCTTCACAAATGAATGGATTTCCCAAGGTGGCGATTTTTGACCATGATGGAACAATCTCAACCTTGCGACAAGGCTGGGAAGAGGTCATGGAGCAGAGCATGCTCACTGCTATAGCAGGTGAAGCCTACAGTTCCCTATCCAATAAGGAGCTACAATCTCTTCGGGATGATATCCATGGCTTCATCGACCGTACCACGGGCATCCAGACCATCGAGCAAATGCATTACTTGGTTGAGTTGGTGCATCATTATGGGTACGTTCCAGAGGATAAAGTGCTTACAGCAGTACAGTATAAAGAGCTGTATAATAGAGAACTGTTGACCATGGTTGATAGAAAGGTTAGTGAGATACGTGCCGGGCGTCTTAATGCTACCGATGTAACCATGAAGGGCTCGATAGACTTCTTGCGGTTCCTTTTCTCCCATGGTACTGAGCTCTACCTCGCAAGCGGTACCGATGTAGAGGATGTTAAGCGTGAAGCGGCATTGCTTGGTTATGCAGATTACTTTGAGGGTCGCATATTTGGCTCGGTGGGGGATGTTTCAAATGATCCAAAACGGTTGGTTATCCAGGAAATCATAGAAACACGATTGAAGGGCTCTGGTGAGTCCTGTGTGGTCTTCGGTGATGGCCCAGTTGAGATGCGTGAGGCGAAATGCCACGGCTTGCTTGCAGTGGGTTTGTTGAGTGATGAAGTCCGCCGTTACGGTTTAAATATGAAGAAAAGAAGCCGTTTGGTTTTAGGTGGAGCTGATCTTCTCCTTCCTGATTTTTCCCATACCTCTACCTTAAGCGAATACCTCGGTTGGGAGGTGGTGTGATGAGAGATGGGAACCATTCTGTAGACACTGTACAATCAAAGCAGGTGTTGTTCGATCGAAATCTCATGACTTACTATCCGCTGACTTCACGAAAGAACAAGGTGGTAATTGAATCCTCCTGCGTAGATCCAGCAACAGACTCTGTTGTCATCTCTTCACAATTACAGAAAAAGACAGCATTGATCGCTGACCAGATAGTCCAGGCACGTAATCGTGGAGCTTCTGTGATATGTGCGTTCGGTGCTCATACCATAAAAAATGGAATGGGCCGACTGCTCGGTACGTTGGTACAAAAGGGGTGGCTGACGCATCTTGCAACCAATGGTGCTGGAGTCATTCACGACTGGGAGTTTTCCTATCTTGGACAAAGCAGTGAGGACGTTCGTGCAAATGTACAGGAAGGTAAATTTGGGACGTGGGAAGAGACTGGCTTGTACATCAATCTGGCTTTGGCAGTAGGAGCATACGAGGGATTAGGGTATGGGGAATCCATTGGGGCAATGATTGTCCGTGGTGGATTGGAAATACCGAGCCGCAGCGAGCTGGAAACATGTGCAATTTCGTTGGATGAATCTGCAAGTAAGCGAGCTAGTGCATTGGATCTGCTTGATCTTGTTGCTGATCTGGACGACTCGATCTTTGGTTCCACTGTGCATATTTCTCATCCCTATGCCAGCTATAGTGCACAGGCAATGGCTTGGGAAGCACACGTGCCCTTCACCAGCCATCCCATGTTTGGGCACGATATCATCTATACCCATAAGGCAAATCGAGGAGCAGTTATTGGAAGAACTGCTGAGCGTGATTTTCTCTCCTATGTGCAGAGTGTTAAAAACCTTGAAGGGGGAGTGTATCTCTCTGTTGGTTCGGCTGTCATGTCACCGATGATTTTTGAGAAATCACTCTCCATGGTAAGAAATGCGGGCACTCATGTAACAGATTGCGCGATACATGTGGTTGACCTGCAAGAAGAGAGCTGGGATTGGTCCAAGGGAGAACCCCCGATGGATAACCCTGCATATTATTTACGGTTCATGAAGACATTCAGCAGAATGGGGTGTAATGCATCCTACCTCTGCTCTGATAATCATGCATTTTTTGTCAGCCTCTATCGCGAGCTGGAGAAAAGGAGTTAAATCTATGGATATTGCTGGACAGGTGAATACGTGGAAACAAGAGATGGAGAACCATCTCCATAAAGAGTTGCTCCCGTTCTGGCTTGATCGTGTTTGGGATTCTACTTGGGGTGGCTATCTAACCCAGTGGGACGCTGAGGGCAAGGATTCAGGTGTTGATGAGAAATCATTACTTGCACATATGCGTACCATCTATTCCCTTTCTCTCGCCTGTTCCCTGGATCATGACCTTGATGGTCGTTGTGCAGCATTGGCAAAGAAGGGTGTTTACTTCGCTATAGAGCACTACTGGGACCCTGTCCATGAAGGATTCTACTGGTTGTTCAACCGGAAGAATGAGGTTCTCATTGATAAGAAAATTGTCTATGGGCATTCCTTTGCAATCTATGCGCTGAGCACCTATGCAAAAACCTTTGATGATCCAATTGCTTTGGAGTATGCAGAGAAATGTTTTAATCTTCTCCAAATCTATGCTGCAGAGACTTCCTATGGTGGGTATTGGGAAATGTTTGAACGTGACTGGACCCTCTCTCAAGGTGGCAGTGGTGGAGGAGACCGAAAAACGCTTGATGTTCACATGCACCTTATGGAGGCCTACACCGCTTTGTACAATGCAAGTGGAAAGGCTATCCATCGAAGAAAACTGGAAGAAATCATTGACTTGATCAATACCAAGATTTTACATCCGGTTTATAAGACTGGAATTCCACAGTTCAATTGTGATTGGTCGGTAGCTCCACAGATCAAGTTCGACATCATCTGGGGTTGGGATCGTTTCTCTGATGATTCAGGGGCAAAGCCAAACGCTCTTGATAATACCTCCTATGGGCATAACGTGGAGTTCTTCTGGTTGCTGAGTGATGCTCTTCGAGTACTTGGAAAGTCCATACAGCCCTATGAACCTATGTTTGTCAAACTACTAAATCATGCAGTTTCCTATGGTATTGATCGTGAATACGGTGGTGTCTACGTGGAAGGATCTCTGGATGGGTCTGTGGTGTATGACGATTGCAAGGAATTCTGGCAACAAGCAGAGTTCTTGATTGGGATGCTTGATGCCTACCTTGCCTTCGGTGATGAGAAATTTTTGGAGGCCTATGGAAATGTTCATGCTTTTGTATTTGAAAAGATGATACAGCATGAACTGGGTGAATGGCTCGCGCTCTTGAATCGAGATGGAACACCGATTTGGACTCATATGAGTCATTCCTGGAAAGTAAATTATCATACGATTCGCTCTGCAACGCTTAGCTTGCAGAGAATGGATCAGATATTGTTGCGTTTGCAATGACTTCGTTGAAGTCTTGATCATAGAAAAAGGAGAAAACTATGAAAAAAAGAATCATGGTTGGTCTGTTGGTAGCCTTAATGGCAACCACGATGATCTTCGCGCAGGGTGCATCTGAAGCAAAAGCTGAAAGCAATACCCTGGAGATTTTTAGTTGGTGGACCGCTGGTGGTGAGGCTGATGGCTTGGAGGCGATGTACAATGAGTTCGATCGCCAGTATCCAGGCATTGAAATCATCAATGCTACGGTTGCTGGAGGGGCAGGAACCAATGCAAAGGCTGTTCTTGCTACCCGTATGCAGGGTGGGAATCCTCCCGATTCATTCCAGGTTCATGCCGGTCACGAACTGATTGATACCTGGGTGGTCTCTGGATTCATGGAACCCATTACCTTTGTCTTGGAAGATGCAGGGTACATGGATAAGTTCCCTGCGGATGTAATCGACATCATCTCTTACGAAGGTGAGGTCTATAGCATTCCTGTGAACATCCATCGTTCCAATGTAATGTGGTATAGTCCGAAGCTGTTTGCACAGTTCAACCTGCAACCACCAAAGACCATGGCTGACTTCTTCCGTGTTGCAGAAGTCTTCAAGGCAAATGGCATTCCAGCCCTTGCTCTTGGTGATAACGAGATCTGGGCTGCTACACACCTGCTTGAAAGTGTAATTCTCGCAAATGTTGGACCAGATAAGTACAATGCACTTTGGGAAGGCAAGGTGAAGTGGAATGATGTCCAAGTCCGTAGTGCTTTGAATGATTTTGCCAAGATGATGGGATATATCAACCGCGACCACGCTGCTCTTGCGAACATGGATGCTGCAGGCTATGTGGCTGAAGGCAAAGCTGCCATGAACGTCATGGGCGACTGGGCTGCTGGTTATTATTACTCCCAGGGATTCAAGCAGGGCGAGGATTGGGATTGGGTTCCTACTCCTGGTACTTCAGGCAACTTCATCATGCTCAGTGACTCCTTTGGTCTGCCGAAGAATGCTCCCAATCGGGATAATGTCATCAAGTGGTTGACACTTTGTGCATCACAAGAAGGACAGGATGCATTTAATCCTATCAAGGGTTCCATTCCTGCACGTATCGATGGTGATCGCTCAAAGTATGATCGTTATTTGAATGCAGCAATGGACGACTTTGCATCTGATGCAATCGTACCGAGTGTTGCGCACGGTGCTGCTATCTCTGAGCCTTGGCTCACTCGTATCAACGATATCATGAGTGTTTTTGTGACTGACTTGAACGTTGATAAGGCCATTACTGAGTTCCAGGCTGCTGCTGACCGATACGCACCTAAATAAGGTTGTCTTGTGTATCGGAGTACCTTGCTGTACGCTTATGTACAGCAAGGTACCATATCTAGATTGAATGGGTATGCGTTTCTCAAAAATCGAGAAAGCCATACGATTGAATGGTTGTTATATGATGGTGACAATCATGTGCTATGTATAGGATAGGGGTTTTATGTACTGTGCAAAGAAAGACCGCAGACTTGCAGTGTTGATCCTGTTACCCATGCTTCTCTTGCTGTTCATTTTTGTCTATGGCTTTATTGCATGGTCACTGAGGATCTCTTTCACTGATTGGAACAGCATTCTCCCAAACATGACCTCAGTAGGGTTTGAGAATTATCAAAGATTATTTGATTCACAGCGGTTTCAGACCGATATCCGTAATACAATCTATTTTACGTTATTCTTCCTTGCTATTTGTATCATAGGTGGTTTCTTTCTCAGCTATCTACTCTACTCCAAATTACGGGGGGAGTCGTTCTTGCGAACGATATACCTTTTTCCTCTTTCTCTCTCTTTTGTGGTAACTGGTGTCCTTTGGCGTTGGATTTTCAGCCCTGAGGTTGGCGTTAATTCTCTTTTCCGTATGATGGGATTTGAAGCAACATTTGGGTGGTTTACCTCAACCTTTAGCGTTGGGGGATTCAATGTTGCACTTATTGCCTTGATCATCGCCGCCTCCTGGCAATACCTCGGGTATACGATGGCGATGTTCCTTGCAGGACTGAGGGGTATCCCAGACCAACTCATAGAATCGGCACAGATAGACGGGGCTGGTGAGTTGGCTACCATGTGGTATGTGATTCTTCCCATCATCAAGCCAATTACCTTCTCTGCTATGATTGTACTCGGTCATATCTCCCTGAAGATCTTTGATTTGGCATATGCAATGACCGGTAAGGGCCCAGCATTCGTAACAGACTTTCCTGGACTGTTCATGTTTGAGACCACCTTTCGTGGGAACCACTATGCAGAAGGTGCGGCAATCTCTGTTATCATGCTGATTCTGGTTGCTGTGGTAATCGTGCCGTATCTCATTTCAACGCTGAGGGGGGATTCAGAATGATTACCAATAAATCAAGCAAGATACTAAAATACATTTTGGCGTATATTGCGGTTTTCCTCTTCCTGTTTCCTCTTTATGTGGTTTTCAATAATAGTTTGAAACCATTCGCTGATGTAAGAATCAGCGAGATGTGGATTCCCGCTCAAAATATATCGTTTGAGGGTTATGCTGAAGCATTTGTAAAACTTGGCCAGAATATTCAGAACAGTTTTATGCTTGTAATTCCTGTAAGTCTCTTTTCTGTAATTTTTGGGGCTATCATTGGATTCATTTTTGCAAAGGTCAAGTTCAAATATTCCAATATCATTTTTGCTTTGGTCATTTTCGGTATGTTTATTCCGTATCAGAGTATCTTGATCCCTCTTGTACGTACCATGAACACCATAGGGTTGTATGGGCATCTCTCTGGCCTCATCGTAACCCATATCATCTATGGGTTGCCCATTTCTTCACTTATGTTCCGCAATTACTATGCGAAACTCCCAGATGAACTGCTGGAGGCTGGGATGATCGACGGGCTCCGCCTTGGTGGGGTGTTTAGAAAAGTGGTTGTTCCCATTTCTCTGCCTACCATGGTCGTGGTGCTTATCTGGCAGTTCACCAGTGTCTGGAATGATTTCCTTTTTGCAGTCACCTTGACGCAGAGGCCTTCCATCCAGCCAATTACTGTTGCCCTGCAAAATTTAGCGGGAACCCAGGTGATAGAGTGGAATGTGCAGATGGCAGGCGCCTTGATTGCGGCAATTCCTACGCTGTTTGTCTATATTTTCCTCGGAAAGTATTTCATTCAAGGACTCCTTTCCGGTTCAGTGAAGGGTTAGTATTCTATGGATTCACAGAAATACATTGGCATTGATATTGGCGGTACTAAAACAGCTATCAGCCTTGGGGATAGCGAAGGTCGGCTCATCAATAAGCGGAAGTTTCTGACTCCGTCTGGAGTTGAGGAAGTGTTAGAAAGCATCTTTATTGAGGTTGAACTACTACTGTCTCCTTCCCACTCCCTTAGTGAAATTAAGGCCATTGGCATTTCATGCGGGGGGCCTCTTGATAGTAAACGTGGAATCATACAATCACCTCCCAATCTCCCTGGTTGGGACGATATTCCAATTGTTGATATTGTATCAGAGCATTTTGGCATTCCAACGTATCTGGAAAATGATGCGAATGCCTGTGCCTTGGCCGAATGGTATTGGGGTAATGGAAAAGGGTATGACTCAATCATTTTCTTGACCTTCGGTACTGGGTTAGGCGCTGGCTTGATCCTGGACGGTGCTCTGTATCGGGGAACCAATGGCCTTGCTGGAGAAGTTGGACATTGGAGAATGGCCGATACCGGTCCCTATTGCTACTATAAGAGAGGATCATGGGAGAGCTACGTCAGTGGTGCAGGAATATCCGGTCTGTATGAAATTGCAACCGGGAAAACAGTGAGTGCCCAGAAGGTTTGTCAGCTGGCAAAGGAAGGCGAAACTCCTGCGATGCATGTGATTGAACAGAGTGCTAGGATGCTTGGATCAGGACTTGCCCTGTTGATTGATTTGCTTAATCCTCAGCGTATCATCATCGGAAGCATCTATAGCAGGGACGAGGAGTTGTTTCGACCATTAATGGATCAGGTGCTTCGCGAGGAAACTCTCAGCGTCCCCTATTCCAGTTGTGAGATAGTACCTTCCTTGCTTGGAGAACAGCTGGGAGATATGGCAGCCTTAGGAATTGCTAGAGACCATAGTATGAGGAGAGAGCGATGATATATACATTGGATCAATTGCTAGAACATTACCCGCAACTGAAGAGCATAACCAGTAATTTGGCAGCAGCTCGGGATCTGGTGGTGAAGAAAGCTCAAGAAGGAAAACTATTCTTGGTTGCAGGAAATGGGGGGAGTAGCGCCGATGCTGATCATATTGTAGGCGAACTCATGAAGTCGTTCGTTCATAAACGCCCGATAGAAGATATGATAGCTCAACAATTGAGCGAAATTGGGGGAGAAGCAGGAAGCCAAATAGCTTCCAACTTGGAGGGAGCGGTAAAGGCTATCTGCTTATCGAGCCATCAGGCTCTTTCAACAGCCTTCATGAATGATGTTGATCCTTCCCTGGTATACGCTCAACAGGTATATGGGTATGGCGATCCTGATGATATCTTTATCGGTATCTCGACTTCAGGCAATGCAAAGAATGTGGTAAGTGCAGCGTTGGTGGCACGAGCAAAAGGTTTGTCGGTACTTGGTTTGACAGGTGAAGCCGGTGGTGCATTAAAAGAGCATTGTGATGTATGCATTCAGGTTCCTGAACGTGAAACATTCAAGGTCCAAGAACTGCATCTGCCTATTTACCATTGGCTCTGCATCGAAATCGAGGCAGCTCTTTGGCCATAGATGCAATGATTCCAAAGGAGGGATTTCTATGCAGTTGCTTCCAGACTTGTATGTAGTTGGAGGGAGTCTTGTTGGTCTGACTGGAAGCCAAGTGAGTGGTCCTTTTGATGATTGCAATGTGTATGCACTTGATCTTGGATCAGAGATTATCCTCATTGATACTGGTAATGGTGACTCCTGGCCACAGATCCAGGAGAATATGCGACAATGGGGACTTGATGCAAAAAAGATTACAACTGCCTTGATTACTCACCCTCATTATGATCATGCCCAAGGGGCTCATCTCCTACAAGATGCAGGGATTAAGCTTGTTGCACATACGTATACTGCTGATGCAATGGAGAAGGGGGATGAACGATGTTGTGGATACCTGTATCATCGTGCATTCAGTCCAGTATCTGTTGATAGAATGCTGGAGGATGATGAGCAATTCACCGTTGGGTCGCTTTCAGTCCAATCAATTCATCTCCCTGGCCATACCCTTGGATGTACAGGGTTCTTGATTTCATGGAA
This sequence comes from uncultured Sphaerochaeta sp., assembly GCF_963666015.1. Lineage (NCBI taxonomy): Bacteria > Pseudomonadati > Spirochaetota > Spirochaetia > Spirochaetales > Sphaerochaetaceae > Sphaerochaeta > uncultured Sphaerochaeta sp. The sequence continues at coordinate 2,735,480 of NZ_OY762555.1, forward strand.
GGGGAAGAAGGTCCTCTTCTCAGGTGATGTGATAGGTACTCTCGGGTATGGTCACTTTGGCTGGAATGGCTCTATCGACTTTGACAAGCAGGTGTATATCAAAACGCTTTTAAAGCTTTCAAAGATAGATTTTGACGTCATGCTTCCCGGACATGGCCTTGCGTCTTTCACTCATCCAAGAGAGCGGGTAGAAGAGAGCCTAAATGAAGCTCTGATGGTATGGCGTTAGCAAGGGAATCAGTATATTCCTATGGTAGTAACCAAGAACATACACTTAGATATGTTAGCGTAAACGGGAAGAGCATAAGACCTCTAGCGTCAAGAATAATTGATAGTGCTCAAAATCCTACTCAAACGAAACATTCAGCTCTTTTTTCTTCAACATACAATCCGTGAGATAGAGGTTTATGATATTCTGATATGGAATACCCTTCTTCTCTGCCATGTCCTTGAAATAGGCAACTGTTGCAGAGTCCAGTCGAATGGTTACTTGTTGTTTGGGTAGTTTCGGGATATAGGGATTCTTACCAGCATTTGAGAAATCATATTCGTTTTTCATCTTTGCCTCCTATATTGCTCTGCTTCTCTCTTGCTCGCTTTTCGAGCAGAAATAATGCGAATTACTTCATCTTCCTGGCGATAACAATGACATACAATTAATAAACGTAGCCGAAAACTATGGCCAAGGATTACAAACCAATCTTCTTTAATAGAGTGCTCTGGGTCGGCTATGATTAGGGCGTTAGGATCATAAAACACAGTTTCAGCTTCTTTGAAGGATATCTCATGTTTATTTTGGTTTATTGCCTCCTTTTTCGGATCCCATGTAAAAATTATCTCTTTCATGATTACATTATAATTATAATTCAAGTATTGTCTTCACTTGGTTTTAGGAATGGACAAGAGTGTCTTAAACCATCTATAACTGCAACCTCTCATGACTACTAATCATTGCCTCTTCAATGTTTGGGAAGATGGAGGATTCCTCTATGAGATGGTGTTTCAGGAATTTCTCCTTCAGGTTGTCGTTAAGACCACTGAAGAGAACCTGGATATCCTTCTTCTTCATATCGGAGAGCAGTACCTTCAGCTTTGCCAAGCCATCGGAGTCTACGATGGGGACATAGCGGAAACGCAGGATGAGGATCTTGTATCCTTTATCGAGTTTCTCTTCAATGTTCAGGAGGTGGAACACCGATCCAAAGAACATGGGGCCGTTGATCTCCACAATCCGTATCCTCTTGTCATACTCGCCAAGCTCTTGGGAGAAGATCAACTGGTCATCGACCTTGGAGTACATCAAGGGGCTGAGTTCCACTCCGTCAGCCATTCTCTTCATGAAGAGGATGACAGCCAGCATAAATCCTACCGGGATAGCGATGGTAAGGTCGGTCAACAGGGTGAGTATAAAGGTAGTGAGTAGGACAGCAGACTCATACCGGTTCACCTTAAGACTACTGAGGAACACATGGATCTCACTCATTCTCCAGGCAACAATGATAAGGATGCCTGCCAAGGCAGCCATTGGGACGAATTTGACGACAGGCATTGCTACCAGGTAGATGAACAGAAGGGTGAGGGCATGCACAACGCCGGCAATGGGAGTCCGTCCCCCGTTGTTTACATTTGCTGCAGTTCTTGCAATAGCACCAGTTACCGGAATTCCTCCAACCAGGGAGACTGCGGTATTTGCGAGACCCATGGCGATGAGTTCCACATTCGATCGGTGGTGTCCACCAATCATGCTGTCTGCAACGACGGCGGAGAGCAGGGATTCCAGCGCACCGAGGAGGGCGATGGAGAAGGCAGCAGGCAGCAGGGTCATGATTACTTCTTGGTTGATCGTGAAGAACGTGAGCTCGGGAACCTGGAAGGTAATCACACCAAAACGGTCTCCGATGGTCTCCACAGGAACCCCCAGTATTGAGGTCAGCAGGGTAACCAGAACCAGCGAAGCAAAGACAGCAGGGACCTTCTTGGTAAGTTTTGGTAGGAGAAGAATGATGGCAATGGTTGCAAGTCCCACTCCCATTGACAAAGGGTCAGTGAGATGAAGATTGCTTCCATAGTAGACGAGTTTCTCCAAAAACTCACTGGGAATGCTTTTCTCTGGCAGTCCAAGGAAATCATTGATCTGGGTCATGAAGATCAGGACAGCAATACCCCCGGTAAAGCCGGTGATAAGGGTCTGGGGAATGTATTTGAGCAGGGAACCCATCTTGAAGAGACCCATAAGGATCAGGATGATTCCTGCAAGGAAGGTCGCAATAAGGAGCCCCTCCATACCATGGGTGGTAAGGATGGAGACAATGATGACGATGAAGGCTCCGGTGGGGCCTCCGATCTGGACCCTGCTACCACCAAAGAGGGAGACGATGAGTCCTCCCACGATTGCAGTCAACAGTCCGGTCTCAGGAGATACTCCGGATGCAATGGCAAACGCGATTGCAAGCGGGAGGGCGATTACCCCAACGATGATCCCACTGATGATGTCTTTCTTGATCTGTTCTTTCCCAATCCCCTCTTTAATAAGGGTAAAGAGCTTTGGTTCCCATTCCTTGTTACGCACTTCTTCTCTCCTGGGTGAGGTATACTCCAGTTTTAATAATATGCCAATTGGGCAGTGGAAGAATTTGTAAGGGATATTTCTAGAAAGTATGTAATTTGAGCATTCTTGTCTGAAAATGCTATTGTTCCTAAGGCAGGAACAAAATTGCCAAATTGTTCCTGAGCTAGGAACATCTGTTTCTATTACAGAAACAAAAATACTCATAGTAGTGAATGAGAGGGCATGATACTCTCGATTAGTTTTCAGAAAAAAATTTGCTTGGTCTATGGTTCTTGCAGGTGTGTATATGAAAATTTATAGATATTCAATCAATTCAACTAACGCGTTCATTACATCCTCATATGTTATATCTTGTGCATATTGATAGTTATTCCTGTATGAATCCCATCTTGATTTGAGTGTTGCATTTTCTTCCATCTCATGTACGCGTTTTCTGATTGAGGTAAAAATATAAGAGGACTCTCTATGCGCTGCAGTTGCTATAAGTGCATCTTGAAATATTGTATACTTAAAGTTTTGAGTCTTCGTTAAAATGTAGACATCGTAAAAATCTCTTGGTCTTGTATTATATGTGCCTCTTCTTAGAATTGTCTCTACTTTTTCTGCAATGACCGTTTCGATGTTATATGTCCAGACACCGATTATCCCATCATTGAAATTCATTTTATAAGAATAAAAGACTTCCGAAGGTGTAATTACATCTCCCGTTGTTATATCAATCTGCATAGGTACTTTAATGGAATCATATACAGCTTGAAGGCTCACTCGATAACCGCCATAGGCATCATCATCTCGAATTGCTTTGATGCCAGTGAATGTAAAAGAAATATCGTCTTGAACTGAAACGCTACAGATGTTTCTCATTGCTTTTGTCAATTCTCCAGCATCCATGGGATAATTTTTGATCGTAACATCCATATCCATTGTTGATCTATTGGCGATATCGACCAAGGCAGCAATTAACAGACCTCCTTTTAGAATGAACTTTTCCTTGAATACTGATTGTGAAAGACGTACTAGAAAACATTCAAACATGAAATTTTGTAGCACTACCTGAGCTGACATGTTTTTCTTTTTGGCTAAGTTTCTCATAGTAGCCTTCAGGCTCATGGCTTTTCCGCTCACAGTAGCACCTCCAGATATGTTCTAAGCACAGCTTCTATCTTGAATTTACTTGCCATATCCATGAGTGTTGAGAAATCTGTCGATTTTAATTTAGCAAAACGGGTTAATGCTTGAGAAAAGATTTGTATATCTACACGATTTCTACTTCGTACGAGATCACATATGGTTCTTTCAATGGTATATACTCTGATTTGATTACCAAAGGAGCTTTCTGCCAATTCTGCTCCCATCTCATGAAACTCTCTTTTTATATAATAAACTTTACATCTTTCCGCTACGTCACCAACCACTTTATGCCCACTTGGAACTGTTACTGAGTACTTGAAAGGAGTTCTGTCCGATAAGCCATGCATAAAAAGTGCCGTTTCATGAGAATAGATAATATTTGGGTATTTCGTCTGCAAAGCATACATTTCATCTTCGATTGAATTAACGGAAACATAAACACCTCGATTAACTCTCTCAAGGGTTCCTTCTGCCACCATCATCTGGAGATACCCTCTTGGAATCTGGTTTTTATCGAGATCAGCACTTAGAATCGTGCCATGGTGTTTTTGTATGAGCTCTTCAAGTTTCTCCAAGTAATTCATAACTTCACCTAAATTACCAAATATACGTATATTATAATCAATATAAGTATATTTGTAAAGTAAATTCTATGTTTGGTCCTGTCAAACTATTTTGCTAAGCATTGATCAAATTATCTTCTATTGGTGAGGTCCTTCGAAAGAGATTGGTTCTCTTTAGGCTTTAAACGAGCTTATCATAGCATGTATAACTACCCCCAAGTGTGCGGCCAAGAGCAAATGCAGATCACTTTTATCTCCTCTCATCGCTCAAACTTCCCACTGAATACCTTCTTCAGTCCATCACTACTTGCAGGAATGAAGGGAGCTCCTTCACTTCCCACTACATCCTCTGCAGCCTCTGTGATGAGGTCTCCCATTGGGTCGAAGTCAAGACTGGGATTTATCGTGAAGGATCCATCTCTCTGTACCGTAACCTCAATCTCAATTGCATCAGCTTGTGGAATCGATGTAGTAAACGAGCCTGAGGCGTCCCCTGTGAAGGAAACACCTCCACTGTCTACTGCCACAGAACCGGTCGCTGTTATCTGGGTTCCTTGGTAACTGGCAGTAGCTTCTCCTTTTGCTCCAAATCCATAGTCACTGACCGTACCGTACCCGTTGAACCCGATTTTTCCTGTTACAGAGAGCTTGCCTTCAATTTTTGCTCCTCCTTTTCCTGCACCAAATTGATAGGAGAGAGAGCCATCATGCATACTTTTTCCGGTGAAATTATTCTTCGTGTACTGGTAGTCGAATCCAGGGCTTCCTTGTGTGGGAAGATTGAAACCAAGTTTAAGATCGGTTCGTGCGACTGAGATTCGCCCTGAAATCGGTACGAACGGGATATCGAGGTCAGTCCCATATGAGTCGAGTTTCTTGAACAGAGGGGATGAGGGAGGAATCTCTCCCGATTCAAAGCGTTTCTTTTCATAGTTGTTCTTCGCTTGTCTCTTCTGTTCTGTTTGCTCGATTGCCTCCTGTCGTGAGTAGTCATCACCACACATTTCCTGGATCGGGTAGTAATCGAATGCACCGTAGGCAAAGAGAACACCTTCCAGACCTGCCAGTACTGCTTGATCAATGGCTGAACGAAGCTCCTGATCCTTTAGCTGTCGGACCTCTGGGTCGCTGATCATAGCCACATGCTTGAATACATCTTCATAGAATGCTTTTGCATAGGGGGTAATTTTCTTGAGGTATTGGTGGGAAGCGTAGCTGGTCATCTGGTTCCAGTATGCAGAACATATGTCGTTCCACGTCTGTACTGCTTTCTTGCATTTATCCCCACTGAATTGCTCTTCGAGTCCATACAGGCTATATCCGGCTTGCTGTGCCATTCCTTGCAAATTTGTTATGAGTTTTCTGGTTAGCGAATTCAGGTACGATCCGTAGGCATTGTATTTTATCAGGTACTGGAGCATGTTGTAGCGTTGGATCAGAACATTGGTAGGATCTACATAGTCAGCAGGGTTGAGTTGGAAGATGACCATGGCAGGATCACCCATGGTTGCGAGCTGTAGGCTGGAATCAGTCCTGTTGTTCATAAGATCGAGTTCGGCCTTCATTGCCTGTTGTTCCATTTCTCCAGCATACGCATATACCTGATCCACTCCGTTTACCTGTACATTGCCACCCATTGCATTGGCATATTTTTCTGGATGTGCTTCAAGTTCATCGAGATCGATGCCCTGGGGATCAATATTCATTCCCATTCGCTCAAGGTCGGATATGAGATCTTTTGCGTATGAGGCTGATGCCTTTGTGGCAAACATCGCCACGGATTCTGTGAGGTCGGTGAGAGCTGCAATGCCGTTGGGCTGACGTATTGCCTGCAAGGAGCCATAGGCCAGAATAGTATCAATCTTTGGGGGAGTATAGCTCCCTTCTGGTACCAGGTAGTCGATGAAAGTCCTGATCTTGTTTCGCTCATTCTGATCCATGGAGGAGATAAACTCAGCTGCTGTCATAATTGGTTGTTCGGCGATTGTCTCGATAGCTTTTTCATATTGCTCATCTGGGGCATCAATAGGAACTTCAACTACATCGGAAACCTCTTCCAGCATCTCAGCTTCTTGTTTCATCATTGCAAACATGAGAGGACGGTCCAACATGGCATCCTCGAGTACTGCCTTGGCTTTCAGGCGGAACCCCTGTTTCCAGTAGTATGATGAAAGTCCTACTGCAGCATCCCAGGAAGATGGGTCGATCTCGAGTGCAGCAAGGAAACACTGTTTGGCTTCTTCGTCAGCATCTTTTTCCAACAGAGCAGTACCAAGGTTGATGAGGGGCAAAACGCTTCCGTATGTATAGGCGCCTTCTTCCAGTGTAAGGGAGAGTGCATATCGGTAGATGGGCACAACCTCTTCTTGGGTTGTGCTTAGTGCTGTGGCGAGATTGCTCGCTGCAACTGCGTTGTCACTGTCATAGGAGAACGCTGCACAAGCCAATGCTTCCTTGAATGGTTGGGAATCTCCATAGAGTATGGCCATTGCAACCAACTCCGAGGATATTGGAAGCCCAGACCTTCCTGAGAAATCGGGTTCAGAGGGTAGTAATCTGTTTAGTTCAGCACGATCGTATGGACCCATGCTCTGTAGAGCTTTATGGTAGCAAAGAGAGGCTAGCTGTAGAATACTGGGTAAGTCGTAGGCCTTGGCTAACAATAGGGATGGAGTGAGTTCCTCTGTGTTTGATTGCTTTCTGTCCTGTTCGACCTCCAGGATTGCCTGTTGCAATGCATCTGTTTCTTTATTGCTGGGCAGAGTGATGGGAACGTGTAGGGGAGAGAAGGAAGGTGGTAGTATTATTTCAGGAACAGTATAGGCAACTGGTTGCAGCTCATAGTTGCTCCCCATGTAGTGCTCCATTGCCTTTTCTTCGACTATCTTCGAAGTCTGGTATTCAATTGCTCTCGATGTAAAAGCATCAAGAGAAGCCACACAACCAGTGAAGAGTAGTGACAGCACCACAAGCATGAACCATGCAATACGTACCAAAGAAAACCGCTTATTATCCATACGGTTCCTCCCATACTTTTTCTGTTAAAGATCTGCAGGTAACTCTCTCTATATAATAAAAATGTAACAGAGGAATTGAGAATGCTCAACAAAATTAGAAGGTTACTAGTTTTGCCATAAGGTTTATGGATTTCTAGAAAGCGTACTGTATGCTGGGTATAAAAATCAGTGGGTGCCATGTGCTCTTCATGGGTGTTTATTCTTGACAGCTCAAAAAATCGAGTCTATGCTATCTGAAATGTAACCGGTTACATTTACTAAGAAGGAGGCTTCTTGTACAAATTGTCACTACTATATGAGCCCATCCTGGTTTTGATTGAAACAGAGTTTATCTGAGTCAGTAATTTGTCTGGATACGTAGGTTTCTTGATTCTCATGCATATTTGGATTTGATGGGTTGATATAAGTAGATCAACAATGATTGAAAGAACGACTCGATTGCAAGTACGTCCAAGAATACTTACAGCAGTATCTTGTGCAAGACTTTTTAGATGTCATCATACTTGGTTTCTGTTGATACTTCTTTTATGCTCTGGTTGTTCAGGAGAGGTATCGTTCTTTACCACTTGTTATTCTGCTACTAGGTAAAGGTATTTCCATGAAATTGTATAACGATAATGGCAATTGCTTCGATAGCAGGGTTGTTTTATGTTGTGTTTCTTGTTCACTTCCATGAAGATGTATTACTACAATCTTCATGATATTTGGTATTCCTAACTGTTCATATTACTACTCTACATACAAAGGAATGGTGTTTATGCATAAAGATTCTCTTACAATTCATCTAATTGGCAATGCTCATATTGATATTCTATGGCTATGGAAATGGGAAGAAGGCGTACAGGAAATACGTTCTACGTTTGCTTCAGTTCTAGACAGGATTGAAGAACATGATGATTTTGTATTTACCTCTGCTTGTGCTTATTATTATGAACTGGTTGAAAAGATTGATCCCTTATTGTTCGGTAGAATACAAAAGGCCGTAAAGAGCGGCAAGTGGTGTATTGTAGGTGGCTGGTGGTTGCAACCCGATTGCAATGCTCCTTCAGGAGAATCGTTTGTACGTCAAGGACTATATGGGCAAACGTATTTTTCTTCTCGGTTTGGAGTAATTGCAAAGCACGGTTATAATGTTGATTCTTTCGGCCATCATGGAAATCTTCCCCAAATACTCAAGAAGATGGAAATTGATACGTACACATACATGCGCCCAGGGGAACATGAGAAATCGATTGCAAAAAGCCTATTTCAATGGAAGGGGATTGATGGAACCAAGGTACTGACTTTTCGAATTCCTCCTAACTACAACAATGCCAGTGACTGGGGGGAAGGGCTTAAGGCGAAAGTTGATGGATTGCGGGTTTTATCAGAGCATGAATCCATTCCTTTGATGGGATTCTATGGAGTGGGAAATCATGGTGGCGGGCCTACGAAAGAAAACCTGCGTACACTCGATACCCTTATCGATGAAGACGATTCGATAGGTTACAGCGATGTGGGAAGATTCTTCTCTCAGATCACCACTGATGAAGGTCTTCCTATTGTGGAAGGAGACCTGCAATTCCATGCCATAGGATGTTACAGTGCATACAGTATAATCAAGCGCTTGAACAATAGTGCTGAGCACCTGTTGATGAGAACCGAAAAAATGATCGCAGTACTTTCAGCAATAGTTGAACCAGAAAAAGGCTCTTATGAGATAGTGAGAGAGGCATGGAAGAAAGTATTAGTTAATCAGTTCCATGATTCACTCGGTGGCTGCTCAGTACCAGAGGCTTACGATAAGGTAATCCAATCGTACGGTTGGGCAATGGAAAGTGCCGATACCTTGGCGTCCTTGAGTCTACAAAAATTGGCTTCAAGAATACGAACATTTCAGAGTGGAACAACACTTCTTGTCTGGAATCCCCACCCTTGGAAGGTAACTGAATGCATTGATATAAATACGGTACCGACTTCTATCACCAATGAAAATGGAGATGAAGTTGTCTATGAGATTGTGCCAACCAATTCAATCGGGAATGAATATACCCATGCTGCTCGTGTCTGTGTACAGGCTCCTCCTTTGGGGTATGCTGCATACCATCTAAACGATACACAAGCAAGGTTGGATTCTGGACAGCTCCGTTCCCTTCAATATCTGAGAACAACCACTAATATAATTGAGGCTGGCAACTTCTCTTGTGAGATTGATCAAGAGACTGGGGCAATAGTTTCTTTGAAAAATGTAATGAATGGGAAGGAGTATCTTGGACCAAAGGGAATCATGCCCTATGTTGTTGATGATATTTCTGATACCTGGTCTCATGCTCTCAGTAGTTATCAGGGGAAACGGACGCCCATGCAACTGAAAACGTTCCAGCTGGTGTCCTCTGGACCAGTCTCTGCAGAATATGAGATTACCTATCAAGGGGAACATAGCTTTGTGGTACTGAGGCTGAAAATGTACCACCAGCTCGAATATCTTGATCTTAGTGCCAGAGTGGTCTGGAATGAGCATAGGAAATTGTTGCAACTTGTTATAGACACCCCTTTTACCGATGAAGTGGTCAACTGGAAGTCGGAAATTCCCTATGGTGCAATAGATCGTTCAAAAAATGGTAATGAGTATCCTGTGCAGCGATGGTGTTGGATTGGCGATATTGGTGGAGATGGGCTCCTTGTGATAAACGAGGGGGTTTATAGTGCAAGTGCAGATAAAGGTGCCCTACGATTAACATTACTCAGAAGCCCCATTTTTGCACACCATGAACCCGCACATCCGAGACCTGACCTATATCCACAATACATGGAGCAGGGCGAGCATCGGTTCCTGTTCCGCCTTATTCCCCAAGATGGAGGGAGTTCAAGAACTCATGACTTCGGTAGGGCTTCTCTCCAGTTCAATCAGAGACCGCAAGTCCTGCTCGAGTCAATACACGGAGGGAATTTGCCTCTTTCTTCCAGTTATTGTGAACTCGAAGGAGATCCATCCTTGATCATCTCTACAATCAAGAGAAGTGAAGCTGATGATGGTTGGGTGATTCGTGTCTTTGAATCATCGGGTCAGGAAGCAAGTGGAATCTTGCATCTCCGTTGGCTTGGTGTTTCAAAACAGATTGTACTGAAACCTTTTGCATTACAGACATATTTTGTTTCCGATATCTCAAAGTCCGTTCTTGAGTGCAATTTGTTGGAAAGACCATCACAATAAATGGGGGTATATGATGTTTACTGATTTTAGTCTCGATAAAATTGCCAGACAGACGGCCCTCTTGAAAAAGGTGCGTTATCGTGATGGTTTTACCATTCCCTCGCTTATTGCTACGGAGGAACCAGTAGACACTGTCCAATGGTCCGTAATGAGGCCGGGTGAGGCTTCTACTGTCATGGAGGCGGGTGACTTTTGGAAAGGGAGGGATAGCTATCTCTGGTTGCACTGTGATGTCACCATTCCTGAAGAATACCGTGGGAAAGATATAGTTGGAATATTTGATTTTGGACGAACAGGAGCAGGATATAACAGTGGGTTTGAGTCTCTTTTATATGTAGAAGGTGTGCCTTATCAAGGGGTGGACACGAACCACCAGGAAGTATTCTTCAAAGATGAGCACATTGGACGGAATCTTGCGTTGGATTTCCGACTATGGAGCGGTCTTGAAGGAGGAGGTGAGCAAGAAATCCAATACCACCAAATCAGAAAAGCAGGAATCTACACCCTTGATCCAGCTATAGATAAATTGTTTTATCTTCTCTCGGATTGGATTGAAGCTATCAAAATCATCCCAGAAGAACGGGTAGTAAAACATGAGCTGCAGGCTTTGCTTGTTGAAACGTATAGGAAACTTGATTTCAATTTGCCGCTCAATTCTGAAGCCTTTTCATCTTCTGCTCGATCAACACTGTCTTTCTGTTTACGAGAGCTCAAGAAAATTGATAATGATGAGAAAGTGAAGGTGGGTTGTATTGGACATACGCATATCGATCTTGCATGGTTATGGCGATATAAACATACCCGGGAGAAAGCACAACGCTCTTTCTCTACAGTCCAACAACTTATGAAGCGGTACCCGGAGTATATCTTCCTTCAGACACAAGCCCAGCTGTATGAATCTGTAAAACATGATCACTCGGCCTTGTATGAAGACATACGAGCAAAAGTTGCTTCCGGGCAGTGGGAAGCCTCAGGGTCAATGTGGGTTGAATCTGACTGTAATATTCCATCAGGTGAGTCTTTGACCAGACAGATACTCTATGGAAAACGTTTCTTTAGGAAAGAATTTGGAGTCGATAACAATTTCTTGTGGCTTCCAGATGTCTTTGGCTACAGCTGGGCGCTGCCTCAGATCTTGAAGAAATCAGGTATTGATACATTCATCACCACGAAGATTAGTTGGAACGAAATTAATCGAATGCCTCATGATACGTTTATTTGGGTTGGCATTGATGGAACAGAGATACTGACGCATTTCATTACTACTCCCGATGAGGAAGGAGTCTGGAAGTTCTACACATATAATGGACACATATATCCAAGAACGCTGAAAGGGATTTGGAATACCTATCAAGATAAGGCCCTTAATCACGATCTTCTTCTCTCGTATGGGTATGGAGATGGAGGAGGCGGTGTAACACGAGATATGCTTGAGCATCTCCGCTCTACAAGAGAAATTCCAGGAATACCAAAACCGTATACAACACGGGTGGATGAGTATCTTGAGGGACTTCATCAGCGCCTAGATGATGAGAGGGTAAAACTTGAGTTGAAAAGATGGGACAAGGAGCTCTATCTGGAATTTCATAGAGGCACCTATACTTCTCAGGCATATGTAAAATATATGAATCGTAGACTTGAATTGCTCTATCGTGATGCAGAAGTGCTCTCCAGTTTCAGAACCATTGCAACAAGACAATGGGATTCGGAGCGCTGGAACTCTTTACAGAGAGGCTGGAAATTGATACTCAAGAACCAATTTCATGATATCATTCCTGGTTCAAGTATCTCTGAAGTATACCAGGATACTCAAGAAGAGTATGAAGAGGCCGGCACTATTGGAGAGAGGGCTATCCGTTCACTGGAAAAAAAAGGTGATTCCTCAATCATTTCGGTTGTCAATACAACTTCTTGGAATCGTTCAGGATATATAACAATTGACGGGTGTTATGAAATTGTTGGGGAGAATGACTGTCCTGTCCAGTATATGGGAAGCTCTGGAAGTGAACAGTCATTGGTATGGGTTCCAAATATTAACCCATTGAGTACCATACAAATCAGGAAAAAAAGGGAAACAGGTGCAATCAGACAGGATTCTGGGTTCACATTCTCAGATAATTGCCTTGAGACTCCATTCTATAGGATTACGTTCAATGAGAGCGGCCAGATTTCTTCGATGATGGACAAGAACAGTAATAGGGAATTGTTCTTTGAAGATGCGAATGTATTACAGATCTTTGAAGATCGACCAAGAAATCATGATGCTTGGGAGATGGAAGCGTCCCTGGATCATCGAAAAGAGCTTATTACCAACTTACAGACAATGAACGTGGTTGAAGCAGGCCCGCTGGCAGCAAAGATTGAGTTTGTTTGGGTATATGGATCCTCCAGGATAATCCAGAACCTCATAGTGTATGCGAAGCATAAACGAGTAGATTTCCATACAGTTGTTGACTGGAAAGAGCGGAGCAAGTTGCTTAAGGTTGCATTTCCTGTCTCGGTTCATGCAAATGCTGCAAGATTCGATATTCAATATGGGAGTCTTGAACGATCAACCCATACCAGCACAAGTTGGGATGAAGCACAGTTTGAGGTTGTAGGTCACCAATGGGCTGATATCTCTGAATATGGTTTTGGTGTGGCACTCATGAATGATAGTAAGTATGGGTATGATATTAAGCATGGTGTTATGCGCCTCTCTTTGTTGAAAGGAGCAGAATATCCTGATCCACAGGCTGATGTTGGGAGACATGAGTTCACCTATGCTCTCTATGCACATGAAAAGGCCTGGAATGAGTCCGAACTAATTGAGCTAGCGTGGGATCTAAATGCTCCTTTGCAGGTGCTCGATGGTGTACTTATGGAAGGTGACCTGTTTACCATTTCAGCTAGAGGAATTGCTCTCGATGCAATGAAGAAGTGTGAAGAGGGTGATGATCTGATACTTCGTATTCATGAGATGCATGGTGGGCGAAGTAATTTCAGTCTTCAATTCAGTACTCCGATCAAGAAGTGGTGTGAAGCATCATTGCTTGAGGAACCTATTGGTGATTGGATTGAGCATTCAATAATCGAACGAGAGATGAAACCCTTTGAGATTGTCACGTTTCGGATATGTATATAGAGCTGCATCAAGTACTGTTTGATGACGCTGCCGAAATCTTTCATACGGTGTTATACGAGCTTTGGTGATATTTAGGAATAAGCAGAGGGGGCCCTGATTGCAGGCAATACCCCCTTGTGTACCTTTCTATTGTTCAACCTTGTTCTTTCGAGATGCTCTCCTGTATTCAATAGGGGAGTAAGAAGTAAGGTTCTTCATTTTCGTGCAAAAGTAGTTGCTTGAGGAGAACCCCGCATCCATTGCTATCTGGGTGATGGAGAGATCTGTATGAGCAAGCAACTGCTTCGCATGCTCAAGTTTTTTCAGCGTAATGTAACTGGCAGGGGGAAATCCCACAACTTCTTTGAACTTGCTCTTAAACCTCGATAAGGAGTAACCAGAAATGGCAGCAAGTTCTTGTAAACTGATATTCTCCGAATCCTGCTTTTCAATATGGTCGATAACGCGTTTGATATTAGTGTCGAAAATAACTTTCTGGTCTCGTTTCACGGGGATGAAATCTTGAATTTTGAACAAGAAGCTGGTAAAAAACTGTACCCCAAGCATCTTTGATGATTCATTACCATCACTGATATAAGAAAAACCCTGTTTTAGCCACTGGGCATCACTTGCAGGGAATCGTAAGTGACGATACTCACACGAAGTGAGAAGTGTATATAAAGCACGACTATACTCTACATTCAGGCCCAGAAGGTGATCCTGGTCTTTCAGATCAATTTGCAAACCAAAAAAGGTATAGGGACTGGAATGGTACCTCGATGTATGGTGAGGTTCAAACGGAAAAGTAAGAAACATCTCATTGCCTGTAACCGTATATGTTTCATTATTTACATGGCAGACCCGTTTGCCCTTTATCAGGCAATGGATCTCGATAATGTCAGCGTGATAGTGTTCAGGCGAGGGGGGTGTTGCCGTTGAAGGGTTGGAGAATGTAATATTTTTCAGCCCTTGAATCTTATGTTGGTCATACGTAATGACTTTGTTATGATCTTCCCAGCACCAACTATCAATAATCTCTTCCACAGAGTTCCCTCCTTATAAAGTTTGGAATAATACTAAATATTATTCTGAATGTGCTCACACTCAAGTAGAATTATAGTTCATATATCAAAACAAAAGTAAAAAACATCTTGTTCTTTTGAAGGGAGATATTACATGAATAATGGCATTGCAGATGGTGTTTGGCCAGTAATGATAACACCTTTCACTGAAAATAATACCATTGACTATGATGGCGTATTGGAATTATTGCACTGGTATGACAATCAGAATGTAAGTGGTATTTTTGCAGTTTGCCAATCGAGTGAAATGTTTTTTCTCACTTGGAAAGAGCGTTTGGAACTCATCACCTTTATTCGGAAAAATCTCCCTCGTAATCTTGGTCTTATTGCTTCAGGACATGTGGAAAAAGATCTTCAGGAGCAGATTAGACAAGCTAATATGTTTATTGAAACCGGTATCGATTCCTATGTCTTCATTTCGAATCAGTTTGCATCTCAAGATGAAGGCGATGATGTCGCAAAAAAACGGATTGAAACCTTGTTATCCAATATTGATGGCAACAGTTTTGGCGTTTATGAGTGCCCCTATCCCTACAAGCGTCTGCTAACACCAGAACTGCTTTCATGGTGTGCAAAGACAGAGAAATTTGGGTTTCTCAAAGACACCTGTTGCAACCTATCTGAACTGAAAGCAAAGATCAAGGCAGTTGAAGGAACCCCTCTCAAAATATATAACGCAAATGCTGCCACGTTGCTGGAAAGCTTGAAGATGGGAGCCTCTGGATACAGCGGTGTCATGGCAAACTTCCATGCCCGGCTTTATGTATGGCTTTGTGCAAATTATGCCAAACAGAAAGAAACAGCTTCACAAGTGCAAGATCTGCTGGGTATGGCCAGTATCGTTGAGTGCCAGTACTATCCGGTGAATGCCAAGTATCATTGTCAATTGGAAGGGCTTGATCTCAATCTTTTCAGTCGTGTGCAGGATTTCACTAAATTTACCTCCAGCAGGAGGCTTGAAGTCGAACAGCTTAGAAGAACGGTCAACCTATTTGAGACTTTTGTATTAGGAAAATGATTTTCATAAGAAAATAAGAAAATTGTATTTAAAAGGAGAATTTTATGAAGCGTTTTACAACTATCTTACTTGTTCTATTGATGGTAAGCGTATCTGCATGGGCTGCAGGATCCAAAGAGAGTGCTGAGAAACCAGTTGAGTTGATTTTCACTTCGATTTCAGTGTCGGGTGACTCTCATACTGAAGCCATGTATGTGTTTGCTGATAAGGTCAAAGAGTTGACCAATGGTAGTGTTGAAGTAAAAGTGTATGATAATGGAACCCTTTTCTCTTCTGAGAATGAGTTTGATGCACTTGTAAGTGGTGAGGCCGATATCGCGTATCTTTCATTCCCCACCATTGCAACCCAGATTCCTTCCTATAGCATGTTCGGTTCTGGATATTTCTTCAGTTCATATGAGCATATGACTGCTACGCTTAACGGGAGTATTGCGGATGAACATATCTGGCCAAAAGTCCGTGAAGTCATCAATGTCCAGCCTCTGGGAAGCCTCTATCTTGGCAGTCGTGTAATCAATACCCGTAATAGGGCTATCAACAGCTATGCTGATATGGATGGTCTTCTGCTTCGCATGCCTAACTCTGAGTCCTGGTTGTTCCTTGGTGAAGCGCTTGGTGCTAATCCTACTCCTCTTTCTTTCAGTGAGTTGTATTCGGCATTGCAGACCGGTGCAGTGGACGGACAGGATAATCCTCTGCCAACAGTAGAAAGTGCAAAATTCTACGAAGTTACCAAGTATCTTGCTCTTACAAACCATGTTATTGACTCTGTCACTCCTTGTGTGAATTTGGACAAATGGAATTCCATGACAAAAGAGCAGCAGGAGGCTGTACAGGAAGCAATGACCATTGCTATCGAATACAACGACAAGACAAGGCTTGAGGCTGAAGCTAGTTTGGTGGAATTCTTTGAGGGAGAGGGCCTGACAGTGACTACTCCAGACATCAACGAATTCAGGGAAAACGTCCAAGCAGCATATGCTGCCAATACCAAGATGGTTTCTAGCTGGGATATGGACCTGTATGAACAAGTCCAGAGCCTTGCAAAGTAGAACCAAACAGGTGACCTAGTATACTATTGTTTTCCTAAAGATTCTTGCTGGATCTTTAGGAAAACATACATAGCACAATAGGAACGGTATAATATGCAACGATTACATGCTTTAGGAAAGAAACTGATTTATGTGTTCGATACGTTAATACCTAACGTAACGTTCATCATTATTTTTATAACGTTCATGCTCACTATAATTAGTCGGTATATTCTGAAAACCCCAGTAACCTGGAGTTATGAAGTGAGTATTCTTGCGTATATGTGGACAATGTTTTTTGGAGTAGGTAAAGCACTGCAGCAGAAAGAGCATGTAGTATTCTCTCTTCTCTATGATCATGTAAGTCCTCGCAAGCAGTTGATTTTTGATATTCTTTCAAATCTACTCATTGTCCTGCTGATTGGAATAGCTTTGGTTCCTTCAGTCAATTCACTACTTAAGAAAAAAATGATTACCGGTGTTTTGAAAATTCCCTATACTGTTGCATTCGCACCACTCATATATATGTTTGTTAACGTCATGATCAGAAGCATTATTGAGTTACGTGTGTATGTGAATGAGCTGATACGTATAATGAGGAATCCAAAATGAATATAATACTCCTGCTATTTCTTGTTCTGGCTATTTGTTTCCTCATTCGCATGCCTGTTTCCTTCGCCATGCTTATTGCCTCGATTTCTTATTTTGTAATGAGTGGCAGAAACATGGAACAGGTGCTTTCAGTTCTCACGGGTAACATGTATTCCAACTATACGATGCTGGCAGCGCCTCTCTTTATATTTATGGCCAATGTAATGAATGAAGGAGAGATTACTGACAAGTTGTTCAGATTCTGCAATGGTCTTTTTGGCCGTATGCGTGGGGGTACAGCACAGGTCAATGTTGCAGCATCCTTGATATTCTCTGGGATGACCGGAAGTGCAATTGCTGATGCTTCTGGTATTGGTCTGATGGAAATAGAGCAGATGAAGAAAGAAGGGTATGATACTGAGTTCAGTTGTGCTCTTACAGCTGCTTCAGCTACTGTTGGACCAATATTTCCTCCATCCATACCTATGGTCATCTATGCAATGATCTCTGGGGCGTCAATAGGAAAGCTTTTCATGGGTGGGATGGTTCCTGGTCTTATTCTTTCTCTCTTGCTCGGTATTTATGTTGCTGTTATCTCCTTTAAGAGGAAATATCCTCGTGGAGAACAGATGGCATTCAGGATGTTTTTGAGAGTCACCCTTGAGGCTTTTCCTGCTCTTTTTACCGTAATATTGTTGCTTGGAGGTATTTATCTTGGCGTTGTGACTCCCACAGAAGCTGGTGCTCTTTCTTCTGCATATGCAATACTCATCTCAATACTCATCTATCACAATCTTGGGCCGAAGAAGATGTGGAGGATCATAAAGAAAAGTGCGGCGAACACTGCTACCTTGGCATTGTTGGCTGGTTCTTCGATGCTGTTCTCCTACATTATATCGCTGGAACAAGTACCAAGGGTTATTGCAGCTTTTGTTATGGGCCTTACAGAGAATAAATATATCTTCCTGTTTATTGTCAATATTGTGTTCCTGTTGCTTGGCTGTGTACTTGATGTCAGTACCATCCAGTTGGTATTCGTCCCAATGGTACTCCCTTTGGTAAATGCCTTTGGTATTGATTTGGTACATTTTGGCGTTGTCATCTGCTTGAATATGATGATTGGACTCTCGACACCGCCATTTGGAATGTTGTTGTTTATAGTCTCAGGTTTGGGAAAGGCAAAGATAAGTGGAGTAATACGAGAAATAATCCCAATGATAGTTGTCATGATAGCGCTGTTGTTTGCTATTACTTACATCCCAGACATTGTGATGTGGATTCCCAATAATCTCATGTAAGAAATGCCCTAGCCACATGGAGTGAGAGAAGTACTCAAGAATCAAGATTTTTTGAGAGCCCAACATGTTCCCCGTAAAAGGAGGCTTGTTGGGCTTCTTGTCATTACATATGAATGAGAGAAATTGATTACATAACTGAAATTGAGTTGTATGCATTGGATATTTCTGCCTCATCGAATCTCACCTCTACTCATGTCAGTCACTTGATTAGGTAGAGAGAGGTGCTGATATGTTGAATAAGGGGAGTGCACATTGCTCTATGCATAAAAGAGAACCCACAGTTTCAACATGAGACTGTGGGTTCCTTGTTGTGCGCCGAGCATGGTGCTTATCTAGGAGGTGAAAGTTCTCTGTGGGGGTTGCAGTGCCTACCACTAGCTGAAGGCAAGGGTGTTCATCGCGAGGTGGAATCTGAAGGAAGCCGGAGGCAAAATCCCGAGCCAAGGAACACGAACTGAATATGAGGCTGTTTCAGGTGGCTGAGTTTGCAATACAGAACGAAGTCCAACACTGTACGGAGCCTGAGGCGGTAAATTCAGTGGCTACATGGGAGGAAAGATAAGCATCTTACCTCGGGAGGTCTCTACAGCGTACGAGGCTGCAATATCGCTTATGACGACGTAGTAACAACGAATGTAGAGAAGTCAGCAGAGGTCACAGTACCATCGCTTGTACTAGTGGAGAGATGGGAAGGACTGAACCGGAATGGAGGACCGGAAAATGGAAGTACCCAAACAGAACGTAAAAGACAGCCAACTTCAACTCGAAGGACTGTTTTCTGAGGATAGCCCGGAAGGCGAAGGTAGGAAAACAGCGTCTGTGTCTGTGAGGAAGAACCCAGAGGAAGGAAATCAACCAACGATCACTAGTGAAGAAGAGAGTCTCCTGACAAAGACACTGG
Organism: uncultured Sphaerochaeta sp.; assembly: GCF_963666015.1. Taxonomy (NCBI): domain Bacteria; kingdom Pseudomonadati; phylum Spirochaetota; class Spirochaetia; order Spirochaetales; family Sphaerochaetaceae; genus Sphaerochaeta; species uncultured Sphaerochaeta sp. Next base: position 2,754,977 of record NZ_OY762555.1, read on the forward strand.
ACCACATTGTCAGTCTCCAGAATATGCGGACAGCATTCATGAAGGTTGCGGGCAAGAAAGGAGCAGGCGGGGTAGATGGGATGAAGACTGAGGAACTCACTCAGTACCTCCAGAACAACTACAGCATGGTACGCCAGAGTCTATTGGAAGGGACGTACAAGCCACAGCCGGTACGGAGGGTGGAAATACCTAAAGATAACGGCAAGACAAGGGACCTTGGAATTCCGACTGTCATAGACAGGGGAATCCAGATGGCAATCGTGCAGGTACTCACAAGGATCTATGAACCGAAATTCAGTGAATCGAGTTTTGGTTTCAGACCCGGAAGGAGTGCACACGATGCATTGGAAAAGTGTATCGAGCATGCCCGTGAAGGATACGTATGGGTGGTGGATATGGACTTGGAGAAATTCTTTGACACCGTTCCCCAGAGCAGATTACTGCAACTGGTGAGCGAGACGATTAAGGATGGACGAGTCATATCTCTGCTGTACAAATACCTGAAAGGCGGAGTCATGGTCGATGGCATCAGACAGGAAACGACCATCGGAGTACCTCAGGGTGGACCGTTGTCACCACTGTTGAGCAACATCATGCTGAACGAAAGTGACAGGGAACTTGAAAAGCGAGGTCATCGTTTCGTTCGGTATGCGGATGATATGATGATACTGTGTAAGAGTGAAAGGGCCGCATTAAGGGTGATGGAGAGTACCACGAAATTTCTTGAGAAGAAACTGAAGCTGAAAGTGAACAGGGAAAAGACCGTCGTTCGTAGAATTACCAACGACATAAAATTCCTTGGCTACGGATTCTACAGTAGTGGAGAGGTGAAACTGAAAGTCCATCCTCAAAGCTGGAAGAAACTGAGAACGAAACTGAAAGAGATTCTGAACAAGAACAACGGGTGGTCGTACGAATTCAGGAAGATGCGACTTGCATACCTTGTGAGAGGATGGGTGAACTATTTCCGACTGGCAAACGCTAAGCAGAGACTGTTACAGCTTGATGAATGGATTAGACACAAGATTCGGGCAGTGATTCTCAAAGCGAATTGGAGAGTACGGTCAAGATACCGGCTTTTCAGACAACAGGGCGTAAAACATGAGGAAGCACTCAGTGTAGCCAATGCGAGGCAAGGAACCTGGGCCCTGTCTGGATATTGGAAAGTGTCACGGTGGTTAAGTGTGGATGTGCTACGAGCACACGGATATCTCTTTTTCAGTGATATGTATGGGAAATTACACCGAGTGATGTAAGTAATTTCGGAACCGCCCGGTACGGAACCGTATGCCGGGTGGTGTGGAAGGACGGAAGCTAGGGGGTGTTCCCTAGCTCCTCCTATCCGATTATAATAACGATGGCTTTACAGCTTTTTCAAGGTAAAATTTGCTACACAATGTCCCATATCTCCATATTTTTCTGCAAATGGGCATACAGCAATAAGGATTTCAGAATCATAGATATGATTAAGATCAGTTGATTGAATAGCCGTTCGTTCGCCATTATAGATATCGATCCATTCACCTTCTACTGTATACTCTTTGGAATCTACAAGGACGCCGAACCTTCCCCGTTTATCCGTGAGCAAAAGGAACTTCGGTTCATTGATATGTTGGGCACAAGCAATGATAGTCCTGATCATCGTGTTGGTTTCAGGTACTGCTGTATAGTTCCACCAGTCAAAGGAGTCAAAGAATCGCGAAAGGAATGCAAATCCAGCATATCCAAGAGGCGTATCATCAGGACGAATGACATCCCATGCCGTGAAAGTATAATAATAGCACACTGGAGAACCTGCGATAGCCAGTTCCCAGCTAGCAAGAATATTCTGTTTATGGCTATGTGCTTCCTGGAATGTTTTATCCTCGATATCCTTACCGCTTTCATAGGTGTACTCAGAGGTAAAAACAGGCTTATTGTTCTTTTCTATCTCGCGAAGTGTTTTTGTATAAATATCGTGATGTACTTGCATTGTATAAAAATCCAATAGAGTGTCAAATGAACGATCGTATTGGATGAGTTTGTCATCATGTACCGTTAAGAGCCTTTTATAGGAATCTTCCTCCCTGATAAGCTCTAGCATCTTTCGAATATGTCCTTTGTCAATTCTTAAATAAGCTTCTTTGCAATAATCCCATACAATATTGGGATATGCTTGGTATCTACGAACCAGATAAGAAATATATTCTGTTTCTTCAGCCGAACCTGCTCTAGGATAGGCATTACACTTATTCCAAACAAATAAATAGAGATGAGCTGTAATATCCAATTCATACATGAAATTCAACAGACCATCGAACTGTTCATAGAACGCTGGGTTCGTGATTGAAAAATCAGGATCATCATTGCTTCCTCCCCAATTATAAATTGGTGGCGGTACCAACCTTCCCGGGGTCTTGGGGTCCGTCCAGAAGCATTCATGTGCATATACGTTCATTGCGATTGTATTGAAGCGATATTCCTTGATTTTCAGCAAGAAATCCCTGGCCTTCTTTTCATCTGACATCCAAAGGGCGAATAGCCAGTTGCATTCATACATGCTTATAAAATAAGGCTTTGTGTTTTTGGTGAAAATCGGTCGTACCTGAGAAGAGGTGACTTCTATGGGGTATCTGGTACCGGATGAGACCTCACAGGTTAAGGTTCCCTCCTCAATTGGCAGTTCGCTCCATTTCGCTGTAATTACGTATTGCCAATCCCCCTGTAGATGAAGTGAGTATCGAACCATCCCCTGATTCGCTTGTATGATGAACCCTTTCACAGAAAGTTTCGTATTTGTTGAACCATGTTTTAGTTCAATTGCGAATTGTCTCGATTGTGAATCAATGTTTGTGGGAATAGTGACAGGGATATCATATGGTTTGTTCAGTGTTACAATTGTATGCATGAGAGACCTCCAATTAGAATTGATTTGGTAATAGCAGGACTATATCCGGGATGTATGTGATTAGGAATAAAACGATGAGCATCACAGCAACCATCGGAAGTATTTCCTTAATGACCTTAAGTAACGATACTCCAGAAATTGCCGATATAACGAAAAGCAAGCCCCCATAAGGAGGAGTGGAAAGACCAATCATGATATTCAGAACAATCACAACTCCAAGATGGACCAGGTCGATTCCTAAGGATTGAGCTGTAGGAATGATGATCGGAACGAAAACCACAACTACTACAATTGCATTGCAAAAACAACCCAGAATCAAAAATGCAATATTTATGACGAACAGGAAAAGATACTTATTGGTTGTAAAATCGAGCAAAAGCTGTGATACAAGAAATGGTATCTTCTCGTAGGTGATTATATAGGAGAATGGGAATGCAGCTCCCAGCAATAGCGCTGTGATTCCTGTCATCTTTGCAGAATTTATGAGGATTTTCCTCAATTCACCCCAACCCAATGATTTATAGAGGAAAATCGACACAAACAAGGCCCACACACCAGCTAGTGCACCTGCTTCAGTTGCGGTAACAATTCCCGTATAAATTCCAGTCAGGAGAATAACAGGCACAAGCAACGCTGGAAGACTTCTTACTGTCAGGGACAGCCATCCAAGCAACGTAATCTCGATTCTTTCACTCGGATAATTTCTTTTTTTGGCAATAAATGCCACATATGCCATCAATGCAACAGCTAATAGCAATCCCGGTAATATACCACCAAGAAACAAGGATCCAACTGAGACACCGGCTGTAGTGGCATATAGGACCATTGGGATGCTTGGTGGAAAGATTGGTCCTATCGTTGCAGAAGCTGCGGTTATAGCACAGGAAAACCCATCATCATACCCGCTTTCACGCATGGTCTCTATTTCCATCATGCCTAATCCGGCAACATCCGCATTAGCTGCTCCTGTCATTCCTGAGAAGATAAGGGAAGCAAGGACGTTCACATGCCCAAGTCCTCCTTTCCATCTTCCTACAATTGTCTGTGCCCAGTAGAAGAGTTTCTCTGTAACTTTGCCGCTGTTCATGATATTTGCAGAGAAGATGAACATTGGAATGGCAATCATCACATATTGTACATAGATCTGTGAGCTAAATAGATTCGCAACCAAGTCAACCGAAGCAGCATTGCCCGGTTTCAAGATAAAATAGGCGATTGACGCTACCATCATTCCTATACCAATCGGCAGTTTAATGACGAAGCCGACAACAAATAAGATTATGAAAACAGTTAATGGTAAATTCATTTTTATACCGTCCGTTGACTTATAGAAACAAGTCGATTGATGCTTACAATCAATTTTCTCGAATATTGGTAGATCATGCTAATAAGAAAATAGAGATACACAGAGAAGATCATGCCTTTCCTCAATGGAAGGGAATCAGATATTTCATAGTTCATGAAGATGATGTAATCCAAGGAAGGAAAAAAGGAGATGGAAAACGTCGATACAACCAGTACACTACCTATGATGTCAAATACACACTTTCGTTTCTCACTGCCCCCCAAATAGACCGAATCAAACTTTACATTTTCATCGGTACGATTTGCATAACAACAACCAAAAATGGTTATCCAAAGAAATAGCAATAAGGAAAGTTCATGCCCCCAGAGAATCGCTTTAAAAAAATATCTGAAGACAACATTGATGATAAATACAATGAATAATGCTGTAAACAACAAGGATGATACATGCTTTTCAATGAATGCCATTGTCGAATCTATGCTATCAAAGATTTTTATGAGAGGTTTCATATCCTTCCTCCAAGTAATTATTACATGGGACAGCTATATGCATGTCCCATGCAGAATATGTAGATTACTCCGATCAATAATTCTTGAGAGCGTCGTAAATCTCCCAGTCCCAGTTTTTCGATTCATCTGTCATGTTCCGATAGAAATTCTCGGCGTAATCTATGAATGCCTTTTTGTTCGGAGTTACGATGCGTATACCTTTCTGTTCAAACTCTTCCTTAAGAGACTGTTCAGTCGCAAGGAAACTATTGGTAGTGAAGTCACATCCAATTTGTGATGCTTCCCGGATCCATTCCTTTTGCTGGTCACTGAATTGATTCCATCGTTTGGCATTGACCGCTAGATGCAAATTCCAAACCACATGCTCTGTAAGCACCAATTGGTCGATGACTTCATCAAACGAATTGGCCTTCGTGGTCGGTAGAGCATTGTCCTGACCATCTACCACACCGGTCTTCAGAGCCATGAAAACCTCATTCAATGCAATCGGGACTGGATTCGCGCCCAATGCTCCAGCGAGAGCAGCCCAAGACGATCCTCCGGGCATTCTGAGCGTAACATTCTTGAGATCCTCAGGGGTTTTTATATCAGGAAGTTTCTTAGCAAGGCTAACCTGTCTGGTACCTACATAGGCTGTTCCTACGATTGTAAGTCCAATTTTTTCCTCAATTTCATCGAAAATCTTCTGCCCAACTTCTCCATTATAAAAGTCTTGAGCATGTTGTGCGTCTCTGAAAAGGTAGGCTGCCTGGAACATCCCAAGGTACGGAATCTCTGGCATGGTGCCCATAGAATATCCAGCAAAATCGATTTTACCAGATCTGATAGCTCCTAAAAGATTGGATGCATTATAGAGTTGTCCACCAAAATAGCAGTCAACTATCATGGTTCCGCCAGACAACTTTTTCAGTTCCTCTGCGAATACAGCGAGTCCTTGAGCCCATGGATCAGAAGCGGGATTCGCTATTGCAAGGGTCAATTGCGTTACCTCTGCGGCTTTTCCATCTGTTTTTTCTGACTGCCCGTTTGCAAACAGCATGGGAATCATCAATAAAGAAATAATCAAGATACACGTGATTTTTTTCATCGCCTTTCTCCTTTTGTGAAATGGTGATTAAATCATATAATCGATTATTGAATCTGTAAAGAAAAAAATCGATTAATTGTATAAATGATATAACTAACACTATTATAATAATTTATAGAGAAATATGTTGTAATTAGTATTTATCGATAGTCGATTATAATTTACTCGTAGTCGAATAATTTGATATTAGTATGAGTTAAGGCTTTCACTGATTGGCATGTGCAGTATCGCTATAGTACCGCATGTGTTCATGAGCCATAAGCATTTCCTTGAATAAATGAATATTCTCACTTGAATAATAACTTACAAGATATAGATGATTGTCATACTGACGTTGTGGCGTACGCCATTTAAGCCTCATGGCCATCAGTATATGAAGTTTGGTGTAGATACGCTTCCAAGTCGAAATTATTACATTGCTATTGGACTGTAAGATCAGATGGTAATGGAAATCCATATCAAGCTTAACAAGGAGATCATTATCATTCTTTTCCTCTGCTATCTTCATTTTATTAACGATTTTCATGAATTCGGATCTTGTCTTCTCTGTCATTCGGGGAACCGAATAGTCCACAGCCAATTGCTCGAGAAGAATCCTGAGTGAGTTCAATTCCGAAAGTTCCTTATCATTGAATTGACCAATACGGGTGCCCTTAAAATTCTCATTCACTAAAATGTCATCGGCTATCAATTCCCGTATACCTTCCCTCACTGGAGATCTACTCAGGTTCAATTCACTGCACAATTTTGATTCATTGACCTTATCTCCCTCTTTCAGTGTGCCATCAAGAATTTTCGATACGATGTACTGGCGCACGGAAGAGCATAGGGTATTTTTTTCTGGGCTATCTGTTGACATGTTAAGGGCTCCTTTGTGAGATGTGACCAATTGTAATGCCAGTTTGAGAAACGGTCAATAAATAATCGATTATCATGTCTGTGACTTGGTTTTTTTGTTGACAAATTCATATATGGATTATAGTATATCAAATATGAATAATCCAGGAACACGTATTGCCCTTCAGATCTTGAAAAAACTCTTATTCGAAAGCAGCGATACAGATAAAGCCCTTACAATTAGTGATTTTGCCAATACAGATTTCAGTCTGAGTACGACACAACGAACACTACGATTGTTGGAGGAAGAGGGATGGATTACAAAAAGTCCTGAAGGGGGGGTCAAATTTTCGAGGGAGATGCAAACATTGTTTTGCACCTATACCTCATCCAATTACTCTGCGATTTACGCAAAAGCACATGTAAAAGACTTAGCCCAACGTAGTGGGGAAAGTGCCGCGTTTGCTGTCTGGCAAGGAGATGGGATTGCTTTCTCTACCACCTATGAGATGGCCGATTCGTTTCACTATATACCTACCGGCCAGATCAATCGATATAATCATCATAATGCCTTTAATATCACCTGTATGGCGTATCTCGACCAGAAGCAACGAGAGGAGCTATTCCTCAAGAAACAGGAACCCGTATTAATAACAAGCCTTGAAGAGCTCGAGAGTATCGTATCTCAGATACGGGAAACAGAATGTTTTTTCTGGGAAGATATTGTCACTAGAATTACAGCACCGGTTTTCTATCCTGGTAAGCAATTGGCCGGTGTCATCGGAATATCATTTTTTAAAACAACGTACACAGAAAAAGATTTGGATTTACTTAAAGCGCATGTAGTACAGAGCGCATTACGCATTACAAAGATACTTCAATCTTGAGTGAAAGCAATCTTTGTAGCATAAGAGTATTTAGGAGAAATAGATAATGCATGATATCAAAAAGCCAAACATTCTTCATATCTTCACTGATATGCAGCGCTTTGACACCATTGGGTGTCTCGGAAACCCTGTCATAAAGACACCTAATCTAGACAGGCTGTGTGCTGAGGGTGTTGCTTTTACGAATGCGTTTTCCCCTTCACCTGTGTGCGTCGCTGCTCGATGTTCCATGATCAGTGGCCAATACCCGCTACATACAGGATGTTATGAGAATGACATAATGCCCACTGACGGAAGGAAAACATTCATGGGAGCACTGACAGACGATGGATATCGAACCCATGGGATTGGAAAATGTCATTTTACCCCCGACCGATTTGAACTGAAGGGGTTTCAAACAAGGGAAATTCAGGAAGAATTGGGAGATGATCCAGAAAATCTTGATAGAAACAACTACTTGAAATATTTATACAATGCAGGATACGAACATGTCTTCGAGGAACATGGTATCAGAGGTGAGATGTACTACACACCCCAGCCAAGTGTGTTGCCAGCTGCCGATCATCCAACTCAATGGGTCGCTGACCGATCAATTAAGTTCATTAGCCAGTCACATACCAAACCATGGTACCTGTTTGCAAGCTTCATCCATCCTCATCCACCCTTGACTCCACCAGTTCCCTGGCACAAGTTGTATAGACCTTCTCTGATGCCAGCCCCTAATGTACCACAAGACTGGGAGAGCCTGATCACCTATGTGAACCGAGTCCAAAACAGATACAAGTATGCAGATCAAGGGTTAACCCTCCACCAAGTGAGACTAATCAAGGCGTACTACTATGCATGCATTTCTTTTGTCGATTACCAAGTGGGACGGATGTTGGATGCTTTACAGGTTGCAGGTGCGCTTGATTCAACGCTGATTCTTTTCTCATCCGACCACGGGGAACATCTAGGTGACAGAAACTGCCTAGGCAAGCGTAGTATGCATGACAGTAGTACCCGCGTCCCCATGATAGTGAGTCAACCAGGAAGATTTGAGGGTGGGAAAACCTGCACAACACCTGTTAGTCTTGTTGATATTGCACCAACATTCCTCAGCGCCTCTGGTAATACTGAGTATCAACGCACAGGAACGCTGGGATCTCATGCTCTGGATGGTGTTGACATGCATGATATCTTAACCGGTAGGTCAGACAGAAAAGTGGTTTTCTCCCAACTATCCTACCCAGATGCAATGACACCACTGTGTATAGCCCCAGAAGATCGCAAGTATCTTGCAATAGAGGACGAAGTAACAAAGCGTGCTCATTTTTCAAGCTACATGGCAGTTTCAGAGAAATGGAAGTACTTCTACAGCGCCCCGGACAACAAGGAGTTTCTATTTGACCGAATCAATGATCCGCAGGAGACTCGAAACAAGATTGGACTTCCTTTCGTCAGCCAAAGCTATACAGAAATGAAAGAAGCTCTTATCGAACATCTGAAAGCAGGAGGAGAAGGAGCAGGTATTTCAGGGGATTCTTGGCGAGAATTTCCACAGATTCGGATCAATCCTGATCCCGATACCGGACTCCTCATTCAAGACGGGTACACCCCCTGGGCACAGATGGATTTACCAACAGGGTATGACCGCTGAACAGGACACAAATAGTGCCAGGGTACATGTAAAAAATTACAGGATCAAGAATCGGTGTTCTTGGTGCTGTTAGGCGGTAAGGTGCCTTAGCCCGAGCACATTGGTGATTGACAGATTGTGAATAGTTGCTAGGCTGTCAGTAGGTGCCCACAAGACAATACAGTTATTCGAAAGGGGAACAAAGAACAATTCTAATGGTGCCTTTCATAGTGTGATTGCAAAAGCTTCATACTACCTGCAACTTCAAATTTAAAAGTGCTTTACAGATATGAAAAATGGTGGGGGCTTCATAGAGATGATGGTAAGAGGGGAGTATAGATCCACTTAAAAAATTTCTTTGTGCGTGTTTGCCAAAAGACGTATGGTATGCTGATAGTAGATAACCATCTTCAAAGGAAATCATATATGGATAAAATGAATTACTATACGGATGTTCTTTGGATGAGTCGATTCCATTATAAAAACAAAAGCGAAGTGACCGATCACAAGCATGATTTCTATCAAATTATCTATCTTATAGAGGGTTCAGGCTTTATTCGGTATGGGAATGAACGAATACCCTTAACGTTTCCTATGGTTGTTTTCTATAAACCTGATGAAATGCATGGGATAGAGATTGAAAGTTCCCTTAAAACTATTGATGTAAAATTTCAAGTCGTCGACTCGGAATTTGCCTCTAATCTTGAAAGACTACCAACAATTCTCAACAACCCAGGGAATCTGGATATTCTATTTCTTTTAGAATCCATGTTAAATATTGGAAGTGAGGAACGCCTCTATTACCGGCAGCGATGTTGTTTTCTCCTCAATCTGATTCTTATGCAATGGATTGAATTTGCAGCTAAAGAAGAGCAAAAAGAACAAGAGTCGAGAGTCTATGCAGATACACAACAACCAAAATCAGACATTTGTTCCCAACTTATGTATTTCATTGATACTAATCTACAAGAGGAATTGGATAGTAGTGTAATTAGTAAAAAATTAGGGTACTCCTATCGCCATATTTCAGATTGTTGCATAAAAGAATACTCGATGACTCCGATGCATCTGCTACGCAACCGTCGTATACAGCGTGCGAAAGAACTACTCATGCGAGATGATTATGAAATCAAAGAAATCGCATTCGAGCTTGGATTTAAATCAGTCTACCATTTTTCAAGAGTCTTCTCGGAAATCGTGGGTCAGCCTCCGCGTAAATGGAAAGATTTTCAACTGAGGAAAATCTGTCGGGATATAAACATCGATCCTCAATACATGAATGAGCTGCATATAAAGAAATTGGATTGATGACCGTATTAGTTGAAACTCCAAAAATTTCACAGGTTTTCCTTGCCTGGTATCCTTTCATGGTGTGCTTGGATTTACTTACAATTAATGCTTACACATGTATTATAGCTTATTACGAAGCATAGATGAATTGAAGGTATTAACTATATAAAATATATAAAATTAAATATACTATAATTTTCTTTGGTTATTCGAATTACGATATGTATGACTAGTTCCGAATTAGACAAAACTATGGCATATGCAGACATTTACCGGAAAAAAAAGCAGTGTTAGCCTTTGATCAATAAGATTAGGGGGAACACATATTGGCCAATAAAATGACTGGAACAAACATAGTAATTGCAGGAGAGTCTTCTTCGTCATCTCAGAAAGTTGCAATAGTAGAATGTCCAAGAAAAATTAAACTTATCGATGCTGAAATTCCCATGCCGGGACCTGATGAAATTCGGGTGCGAATTAAGTATGTTGGCATTTGCGGTTCAGACTTGGAGGTCTATCGCGGTCACCGACAGGCTGAATTCATTTCGTTTCCCTCTGGGCTCGGACATGAAGTAGCAGGTGTAATCGATAAGGTAGGTACAAATGTAATTGGACTCGCTGTAGGAGATAGAGTCACTTGTCGTTATGTCTGGGGAGCTTATGCCGAATATATAGTCTGTAATCCTTTCAATGTAAAAGTTGTTCCTTCCAGACTAACCATGAAACAAACTAGTCTCTTGGAAGTTTTGCCCGGAATTATGCATGCAGCTGAACTGGCTAATGTCACAGAAAAATCTTCAGTTCTCATAATGGGGCAAGGTGTCAGTGGCCTGTTGCTCACCCAGGTTTTCAGTCTTTTTAGTCCAAGACATCTTGTATGTACAGACCTAAATGACAAGAACTTACAATTGGCCCGTAAATATGGAGCCACGCATACTGTAAAAGTTCCTTCTAAGACTACCTCTACGAGAGAAGCTCTTGGTTCGGATTTTCCTGAAGGTTTTGATATTGTGGTACCTGCATTGCTTGAAGGAGACGGGCTTGTGGATGCCATCGATATAGCTTCTTTTTGCGGTCGGATTATTCTGTATGGATGTATTGGACTTTGCTCAAAAACAGTAGATCTCTTCAAGGTGCATAAGAAACGACTGGAAATTTATTCTACCGAGCCAAGACGCGACATCGATATGAGACGTTTGTTCAATGAATCTCTCAATCTGGTACTTGACGGCTTGGTTAATACATCCGAGATTGTCGACCTGATTATGCCTTTACAGAAAAGCTCAGAAGCTTTTGAAATTCGTAACAATGAAAGAAACGATATTATCCATGTGCTTATCGATTGCAATCCGGAGGTAGATTATGATGCCGAATAATGTTGAAATCCCCATTGAAGTCTTTTGTTCGGGTAAACCAGAAGCTTTTGATAACTTCTATGGTGCATTTGGATACGGAAATACTGATTTTACGTATACCGCACCTTATAAGAGACAGTATCAATATCTTTCTGCCTATCACAACCATGGTAAGTATATGAGGATTCATAATATCCTTACTTCTCACGGTCAAGGTGACAAATTTTTTATAGAAGATGGACAGAACTACGGTAACCCACAACATGATGGTCAACCAACACCACCAGAACATTACTATTATGACAAGGTAGTAAGCAGAGATGAATCAGGTGCTCTACGGTATAATTGGGAGACAGTGGACCAAGCTTACGATGTAATTGTTGGTTCCAATATGAAACTGATTGTGGAAGCTTGCTACATTCCATCAGCCCTCAGGTCCCATCCATCAGCCCCATCCTATGACCTTGCTGATTATAATGAATGGCATGATTTCATATTTGAGTTTGTTACTCATTTGATTAGTCGCTATGGTCTAGAAGAGGTAAGAACTTGGTACTTTGAAGTCTGGAATGAACCAGATAATGTTAAGGAATGGGTTGAAAAACCAGCATATTTCTTGGCTCTTTATGATTATTTCGTTGCAGCGGTGAAGGGTGTTGATGAAAAACTTAAGGTAGGTGGTCCAGCCGTAAAACAACATTTTGGTTCTTTTGGGGCAGGTGCAATTACTATTTTCAAGGCTTTTATGGATCACTGCTCAAAGGGTATCAATTATAAGAATGGTATGAAGGGATCGCCTCTTGATTTTATATCCATTCATTGTAAGGGTGGACGCCCTGGTTTTTCACGCAATCCTTCAACTCAAACTATGTTTGATTCAATAAAGGAATATGCTGAAATCCTAGAGGACTATCCAGAGTTTAAGTCTCTAGAGTTTTTCAATGACGAATCTGATGTTGTCTGGTCGGGAAATCTTGGTGTAGATAATGAGAGCTGGCTTAATTTTAGGAATACTCATTACTTCCCTGGATTTGTATGTAAAATGGTTAATCAATATATCACTATTGTACGAAAAGAACTTGGTTTGAACTTGACTATAGTTGACAGTGATAATTGTCATTTACATTGGGAGAAACGTCTTTTTAGTGGAAATAGAAGTCAGTTCACTCCTTTCTTCACCTATCCTTCCACTGACTTACTAAGAAAATCCATATTTAATGCATATATTCTCTTGGGAAAACTTGGGAATGAAATGATTCCTGTAGCATCAGCAACAGATGAATTTGGTAATAAATTTGGAGCTTTAGCTACACGTTCTTCTTCTGGAGTCTTCTCTGTCATGGTTTGGAATTTTGAGGATGGTATAGAAGATGATATTAATGAACGGACCATCAATCTGAACTTTTCAGATCTCAATGTTCCCGTAAGCTCCAAACTTGTCCATTACAGAATAGATAAACATCACAGTAATGCCCATCAGGTCTGGGCAGAGATGGGTAAACCGAAGAGACCAACTCTCTCCCAAATTGAAGGGCTTCGTTCTAGAGAACATCTAGAAATGCTTGAGCCTGTCAAAGATATAGCGAAAACAACTGATTTGTTCCTGGCATTAGACATGCCAATGCATAGTATCTCTCTAGTAATGATTGTTCCTGCAAATGGAGAAGTTTTGGATACTCCCTCAATGCTAGAGGGCTCCAGAGAAATTGGTGGCAATGGAAATGAACAAGTTTTCCTTAGTTGGTCTCCAATTAAGTCAGATAGATTCTCGTACTATGAAGTATATCGAAGAGAAGTTGGGACGGAAAAATACACCAAAATTTCAACAGATTATTCTGTAGATATTAGTGTTTATGTGGACTCTACAGTACAACACCAAGTTTCTTATGAGTATGTAGTTACTGCTGTAGATTATTTTGGGCATACCAGTAACAAGAGTAGTTCTGTTGTTATTGATTAGATCTATATTTCAAAAAAGGAGAAAGAGATGAGAAAATTACGTAACGTGTTGTTTCTATTGCTAATTTTATTCAGCGTAGGTGCAGTTGCAAGTGCTCAGGGGCAGCAGGAGGCTGGAGATAAGGATGTCGAGATTGTATTTTGGTCTCATTTAGGAGAAAGTCCAGAATTTGTACATGCCTTTGCAGAAAAAGCTACCGAGGCCTTTGCTTCAATCGGTATGAATAATTTTACCGTTCGATCAGAAATTATTGACTACAGCAACTATGAACAGAAGTACCTAAGTGCTTTTTCAAGTGGAAAAGGGCCTGATATCTTCTTTGGTAGAGCTGCAGACTGGGCTCTTGACTATGGAATCAACCCTATTGCAGCTCCCTTCCGAGAAGATACTCAGAAAGTGTGGGATGAGGCCCTAATGGATCTTGTTTCAAAGCAGGGTGTGATTGATGGAAAGCGCTTTGGAATCCCCTATGAAGCTGGAGTAGGCCAGATGCTGTACTACAATAAGGATCACTTTATTGATGCAGGACTTGATCCTAATAATCCCCCCGAGACGCTTGAGGAGATGGCTGAATATGCTGAAGCTCTAACCAAACGCGATAAAAATGGGAAAATCACTCGCGGTGGATATGGAATGCGTTATTTAGGTCAAGGAGGAGGAATTTGGGATAAATTTAGAACAGTTTATCATCAGTTTGGGGCAGTTGCCCTTTCCCCAGACGGGAAAACTGCTGATGGCTATATCAATTCACCTGAATCACTGGCAGCATTTACGTATTTTAATGATCTTGTGCGTGTGCAGAAAGCTGTTAATACTTCATTTGACATGCCTGAAACAGCATTTAAACAAGGGCTTGTTTCAATGATTTATCGTGAGCCTTGGCTAATCACTTCAATTGCTGAAGAGGCTCCTAACCTTAATTATGGACTCGCACCAATTCCCTCTGGACCTGCAGGGCTAGTTGCCAAACAGATTCCCTTGGATGGTTGGAACTATCTAGTAAATAGCCAATCTAAATATGTTGACGAAATTATGGATATGTTGATTGCCTTCTGCAATGTAGAAAGTGATGTGTATATTCATCAATTCAGACAGACCCCTCCAGTGCTTGAAGCAGCTTATGATAGCGACTATGTGAAATCTCTTCCTTATGGAGACATTATCACAACATATGCGCAGAGTATTGTAAGTCCAGAGTACTACACAGTTGGTGCTAACCAAGCTGTAACGATTGCTGGTGAAGAACTTGTCAAAATGGTGTTAGGTGAGCAGACTCCAGAAGAAGCTGTTGCAAAAGCGGCAGATCGAATGGATGAAATGCTTGCAACTCTCTAATAATTAATAGCTCTGAAAGCAGGGGGAATAATGATGAAAATGATTGGCCAAAATTCTTTGAATAGAAAATATGCCATTGCAGGAATTCTTTTTGTAGCACCGGCGTTTATATACTATCTTGCGATTTTCTTCTATCCTCTGCTTTCAGCAGTTTATAGCTCATTCTTTAAAGTAAATATCCTTGCTAATCAATATACGTTTGTAGGGTTAAAGAACTATGTTGAGACTATTTCTAGCCAAGATTTTCAACATAGTGTTAAAGTCACATTTCTATACATTGGTATGTTTATACCAATTATTATGATAACAACTATTGCACTATCAATATTTGTAACACAATTCCCTTCAAGGATATCCGGATTTTTTATCGTTCTTTTTATTCTGCCTTTTATCTCAGCAAACGTAACGGCAGGTATGATATGGAATTTTATTCTGGATCCAGTTTTAGGAATTGTTAATAATCTGACAGGAAGTAGTCTTAAATGGTTTAGAGGGGCCGACACTGCGCTTTTCTCTGTTGTTATTGTTGGTCTTTGGCTACGGATAGGCTTTGATGTCCTGATCCTTGTAGGGAGTATCAGGGGTATCCCCCCAGAAGTGTATGAAGCTTCTAAGTTGGATGGGGCTCATGGGTTGAAACAATTCTTCTATATCACATACCCCCTTATCAATCCAACTGTAGTATTGGTGCTTACACTTGAAGTCATTCGCTCGTTTCGTGTGTTTGGTGAAATCATGTCCACGACGGGTGGGGGTCCAGGAGGAGCTACAAAATCACTGATGATCTATCTGATTAAGGATGTTTTTCCTTTAAGTTATGGAAGAGCTTCAGCAGTGAGTATCTTACTAGTTTTTTTCATGATTGTTCTAAGTCTGCTTCAGCGGTTCCTCAAAAAAAATGTTCAATATTAGGTGGTAGTGGTAATGTCAAAAACTTCGATAATAAAGCACAAGGAATATATGAGAATCTTACCAAAATTTAAGAACATTTCTATTAGTAGTCTGGTAATTACAACCATTCTAGCGTTATTTATTGTTATTCCATTTATTATGATGTTCTTAACTTCATTTAAGTCAATGCCAGAGATTTTTGATACGCCGAATCGTACACTTCTTACCCGAGTATTGCCCGATTCGTTCAATTTGGAAAATTATCGACTTATTATTACTGGTGAAGCGAAACAGCTCAATGGTATTTCATTCTTAGTTTTTATTAAAAATACGTTTATTACCTCAGTGGGAGCAATCATCCCGGCTATTCTAATGTCATGCTTAGCTGCATATGGATTTTCCAAGTTTTCTTTTCCTGGTAAAACTATATTCTATTACATGCTACTCATGTTACTCATGATCCCAATGGAAATGATTAGTATTCCTCTATTTCAAATCGTTGCTAAATGGGGGCTTGTTGATACATACGTTGGTATAATGTTACCCGGTGCCATTTCTGCTTTCGGAATTTTTCTTATGAAAGAGAATTACGATACCATACCAAAAGATTATATTGAAGCAGCTAGGATTGACGGTCAAAACGAATTCGGTATTTTTTTTAAAATTATTGTTCCTATGAGTACAGGAGCAATGATGACCTTTCTAGTAATTAAATTTACACAGAACTGGAATAGCTATTTTTGGCCTCTCCTTGTCGTAGGATCTGAGGAGAAGAAGACTGTAACCCTTGGGCTTTCAAAATTCACTTCTGATCTTTTCCAGCAGTGGAATGAGCTGACTGCAGCTGTCATTTTGAGTCTGCTCCCTACTCTTTTATTGTTTGTAATTTTTAAGGACAAAATTGTAAGTGGTCTAATGCGCTCTGGATTAAAGTAATGCCTGCTTGAAGACCAACTGGATATGAGAATGCTATCATTTTTTACGTCGTATAACGGGCAAAGGAATACTGTATGGATTTCACTATTGATGTAGTTAATGGGAAAAGGCCTTTTAAAAATTTCTGGAATGGTTCTGGTTTTTCTCCTGGTTCTTTGCTCCTAAATGCAGACATGCAACAACAAATGGCCTATGCCGGATCAATCCCGTTTCATGGGATACGGTATATAAGGATTCATTACTTGTTGGATCTTGTAAAAATAATGCATATTGATAGCGATAAGCCTCTATATCAGTGGGATGTATTAGATAAGTGTATTGACGTCCTTATTGAAAATAATCTCTTGCCTTTCTTTGAGTTGATGGGGAATCCAGAGGGATATTTTACTGATTTTACTGATAATGTGCAGGTAATGAAGTGGAGAGATTTTATCTTTCATTTAGTTCAGCATTTTATTGATAGGTATGGTATATCTTGTGTTTTGCAATGGTATTTTGAGACATGGAATGAACCAGATGGATCATGGTGGAAGCAGAGCGAAGAAGCTTTTTGCAACTATTATGATGCTTGCTCCGAAGGTTTGTCCATGGTACATACAGATTTGAAGTTCGGTGGTCCAGGAACTTGTATGGGCTTGTCCTCTATATTCAAATCGATTTTAGCTCATTGTGATACTGGCGTAAATTATTTTACAAAAATGCAAGGCACCCGATTGGATTTTATTTCAATTCACGAAAAGGGCATTCAGGCGTGTGTTGAAGACATTAATCCGAATAGCTTGAAAATCGTAGAAAAAGAACAGTTGCTTTATAATTATGTTGTTGCTAACCACCCTAGATTCAAAAGAATCCCTTTTATCAATAACGAGTGTGATCCTCAGGTTGGATGGTGGGATACGCATACCTGGAGAGCAAAATCATATCATGCTGCGATAGCCGTAAAAATTATACATCAGCATATAGAAGCTTTTCATGATAGGGGAGTGAGTTACCCTTTGCTCAGTAATGATAATGGGTTTGTTGGAGGGTGGGGCCGTAGAACGATGATGGCTCGCTTTGGTCTTGAAGAGGACCAAAAGGCACAAAATGAGTATAAGATTAGCGCTGATGAGTTTGAAGAAGATAAAAAACGAAGAACATTTGCCATGATAAAGAAGCCTATCTTAAGTGTTATGACTATGCTCTCTCTGTTGGGTAATGAGCGTTGTAGTATTGAATCTTCATCTAGTTTTTCTCAACCTAATATTGGGGTCATTGCAACTATGAAGCATGATCAACAGTTAGCTGTTTTGGTATACCATTCAAATGATGAAATTATGTCATCTGGCAATGAACCTGTGAACATCAAGATACTGGGAATACCTTTTTCTGAAGGGATACTTACTGAATATAGAGTTGAACAGGGATTTACAGATCCATTTTCACTTTGGGAGGCAGAAGGATTCCCTCAAGTTCCTGATGTCTCATTGCTTGAAAGAATGCGTGATGAAGCAGAATTGCAAGCGATTGGTAAGGGGCAACAACTTTCGATTTCTCATGGGGAATTAACAATTGAAACTATAATTCCAATACCATCAGTCAGGCTTTTCCTTTTCACTAAACAAAATAAGGAAAAGCCTCCAATGGTTGAACAACCTATTACAAAGATTTTTTCTGGTCTTGATCTGGAATATGAAGATGTGCTAATTAAATGGCCTAGTATTGATTTGCATAGTTTACAAACTTACGAAGTGCTTTATCGTAAAGAATCGAGTAGTGACTTTGAGCGAATCAATAAGGTTGATACCCAGTGTGCTCTGTGGCTTCACACTCGAAAGAAGGGAGAAGTAGGTGAGTACCGAGTAAGGGCAGTTGATTTCTGGGGGAATTGTGGAGATACCTCTATTTCTGCTCGAGGATTCAATGGATAGTCATATGTAAGTAGGATTTTGTTTTTAACGGAGTAGTTAACCAAAGACAAAGAAGGCCCAACACCTTATCCAGAAAAAGAAAGGGTGTTGGTTTTTTCTTTATTAACCACGAAGCCAAGAAAGAATAAAGGTTCAACTGAATACACATTATTGAAATGACGGTTTTCAATTCGCCCTGGTAATGGTTCTGTCGGAAATATTACTGAACAAGAACACGCGTACATAAGAGGTACCACAGACTCCCAGTTCAAGTCCGGGGTGGGATTCTTTTCATTATATGATTGAAATCATCCTCAGGAATCTTTATTCCTGAGGCATGTGCCATTGCTCGGCATCCTTAATGGAAGGAGGGAGCACAATTACCGAGGTCCTTCCAGACAGGATGGCATCTACATGCTTCTCGCTACAGACATCCTGCATTGCATATCCCTGACCCATGACCTGCCGATGAAGGTAGTAGTTCGATTTGAATATCGGCTATTTCTCATGGTCGGCGAGCAATTGGCTCTTGAGATCACGCAACTTGCCATCCTCCTGGTATTGATAGACATCAACTGCAGTGGAAGAAGGCCCTGTGGTCACCACCGCGAACGTCCTGCTGAGGAGGCTGCCATCCTTCTCCTTGTAATTGATGTTGTGGTCAATCCAAGTACCGGTATTCACATAGTAGTGGTCATTGCCATAGTCGTAGAACAATGGGACGTGGGTGTGTCCGAAGAGCACTACGCTGGTATCGCTTTCGGCCTTGTCGACTTCAAACTGCGCTCGTGCCTGACTTTCGAAATACTTGCTGTCGAGAGCACCCAAGGATGCAACCGCGAAGCTGGAATGCACTTTCACCCCATTAGCCTTCTGACGTGCTTCCCAAGTCCGTTGATAGTTCGGAAAGAGCACAGGAGCAGAAATTTCTCCCTGTTCGTTGCGTACCGGATACAAATCCTGGATCGAATAGGTATCGTTGTATCCATCAATGCGCATATCTAAAAGCTTGTCCGTGAATCCATCGGTTGGGGTGATGTTTTTGAATACTTTCTCCATGGTCCGATAGTAAGCATAGGCTCCGAATTGGTCAGGGTCGTTCACAGGGTCTGGAACAGTCTCGATCACCGGCATGTCGGCCTTGTATGTTGGTTTCCCCTTAAGTACATAGTCTGCTGCGAATCGAGCGTAGAAGTATCCCGGAGGAAACATGGTAGGGCCGTTGGTGAGATGAGCATTGGTTATGGTGTCTGGTGCTGAGAACACATCATACCGATGGCCATGCTCAATAACGATCTCGCCACGATCCCCGGTTCGGTACAATCCGACTCCGAGGTGTTGCGAACAGACTTTCATGCCTGGGATCGCCTCCTCGATGTATTGTATATTGACTGACATGTCATGGTTTCCGACGACATATACCAGATTGATGCCTGCATCCATGACTTCATTGAATGCGTCGACCAAATCCTTATTGTTTTCGATGTTTTTTCGGTAGAAATCGCCTCTGTCGGTTTCGACAAAGGAGAGCGGCAGGAACCATTCATCAAGGATGTCACCGTTGAGTACGACTTCCCGGACATCCGAAGTCACGGCGATGCGTTGTATGAATTCGATGAGATACGTCCGATTCTCCTGAATCTCCGCATAGGTATCTTCAAAGCCTGTGTGAAGGTCGCTGAGCACGATGATTTTGTCTCGAGTGTCTCCTGCAACCCAGAGCGGTTGTACCCCATCCGATGCTACTGTGTCCTGTTTTGACAAGGACGTGCATCCAACGAAGGTCATGACCAATAAAGCTACTGCAAGGTAAGAAAGTATACGTTTTACCATGGATTTTCTCCTACAAACTGATGCTGTAGTACACATCAATCTTTTAAGCGACTCAGCCTCAGTGAGAAGTCTCATGGGTGAACCTGTACTCCTCTGTGAATCTCAATAATTAGAATTTTCAGTATATCCGATATTTCCCTGAAAATTAATTTTTATACTTATTAGTGTCGTTATTCTACTTTCTTGCATGTGAAGTCTCTGTTCAAGGCCAGCTGAACATCCTGTGGTAAATGTGATGATTGTACCAATAGATGCAATCATCCAGCTCTGTACAGAAAACTGCAAAACGATGTTGAGATAGATGATTGTTACCAAAACGGTGGCAGTTGAGGAGAAAGAGTCTTCAAAGCGCGCGCTGTCACATACAGAAGTGTAAACTATAGCGTAACCAGAGCAGAGTATTTAGGAGAGCTGCAATATAAACCAAAGAAAACCGCTTTGTAATCATATGGCTATCTCTGTAAAAGAACGCTGGGTAACACTTTGTATCCATAAAGAATATAGCAGAAGAACTGAAAATGCTTAGCCGAAATTACCTGTAACAACTCAGTAAGTCTGGTACTTGAGGCGTTTCCATGTAATATTCTTGGTAAGCATTACTACAACGGAAGGTGTTATGAAGAAGTGTAAAGCGATACTGAAAGACAATGAGGTAGTGGCGTTCTTATTAGGTACCTACGTGATTTCTTGGTTGATCTGGATGCCTTTTGTGATCTTTTCTCAGGGATGGATGAAAGGCCTTGGAAGTTTCGGCCCAACTATCTCTGCTCTCCTGATCACAGGGATAACCAAAGGAAGCAGTGGCCTAAAAGAACTATTTGCCAAGGTTCTTATCTGGAAGGTGCACATTTTCTGGTATGTGTTCAGTCTTTTCAGTACGTTGGGTGCTATTGTACTATCGTTGGGTATGTACCGATTGATGGGGGGAGAAGTGGTGAATACCAACGACCCTGGACAATGGTACCTTATTCCCGTGATATTCCTGTATGTCCTGTTCTTCAGTGTGGCTGGAGAAGAATTTGGGTGGAGGGGATTCCTCCTTCCCCGGTTGCAGAAACAGTATAGTGCACTCTCTGCCAGTCTGATCATCGGATTGTTCTGGGGATTTTGGCATCTGCCTCTTTTTCTCATACCAGGCGACTTCCACGAACAGATTCCCTTCTTGCTATTCATCCTTCAGGATGTGGCACTCGCGGTCATTCTGACTTGGATCTATAACAATACCCGCGGCAGTCTGTTGTTGGTACACCTATTCCATGCTGCGAGTAATGCCACGGTAGGTCTTTTACCCATACTTCCCATGAAGCCTGGCGACAGCCTCATGCCGCTGTATATCACTGTTGCGGTCCTGGTATTGGTAGCCATATCTATAGTTGTCATATACGGGCCTAGAACCCTCTCAAGGGCAAGACCTGAAAACATTTAAGAGTCACAGCAACATGACTTTTTCATGACCAAGACATGACTTTATCCACTTATACCATGCTAGAGGTGCGGGATATCCTGTACCTGCCCGGGAAAACTTGGTGAAGGCTGACTTTATATTAAGTCGCTTACAGAAAATTACTGAGATAACGGGTCATCTAGATGCGGTGTCGAGGAGGATACTATGATAGGATATGAAACAGCGGAGTACCATACAATCCACAGTGTTTGTAGTAAAGAAGGGCTCGATACAGAATATGTTCTGTATAAGGTCAATGCTGAGGGAAAGAAAACACGTTGGAGACTGGTCCAGGCAATTTTGGCTGTGCTGCGTTGAAACAGTAGGATGGTGTGGTGGTTCTCGTCAGTATGGAGAAGACATGAACAAGATTCGGGTGATGATCGCAGATGACCAGGCAATAGTGGCACAAGGATTGGGTGCTTTGTTGTCGGTGGAAGACGATATGGAAGTGGTGAAGATTGTCGATAATGGGCAGAAAGTTCTGGAAGAACTGGAAAAGCAGCCTGTCGATGTGATTCTCATGGATATCAGGATGCCTGTCATGAACGGAGTGGAATGCACAGGGCACGTATGCGAAAAATATCCCGATACCAAGGTGTTGATACTCACGACCTTTGATGATGACGATTATATCAGCAAGGCCATTGGCAATGGGGCCTCCGGCTATATGCTGAAAGACCTTACGGCAGAAAAACTCACGGCTGCAGTACGGAACGTGCACATCGGTAATTCTGTGCTGGACCAGCTTATTACCAAGAAGATTGTAGGATATACAGGTGCAATAAGGGAAAAACGTATATGTATTAAGACTGAAAACGGTGAAGTGCTTACCACAAGGGAGATGGATATTCTAAAGCTTGTTGCACGTGGTTTGAACAATACGGAGATAGCAGATGCACTGTGTTTATCCTTGGGAACGGTCAAGAACTACATAACTTCTCTCTATGACAAGCTTGGAATAAAGGGCCGGCCCAAACTGATGTCGTTTGCACTAGAGAAAGGGCTTATGGGGGACGGGGGAAGTACCGGATGATTTTTTGGCATATCCTTCCCGCATTACTGCTTATCCTCACGCTTCAAGTCATACTCCAATACAGGTTGATACCTGAATGTCTTGGAAATAGTGAGCTTTCAAAAAATGTCAAGATTTTCTGGGTTGTTATTTTGCTCCTCAGTCTCCCTGGGATAATTGCCTACCTTCTTGCATTCCAGAAGGAAGTGAGAGCCGAAAGAGCTCATGGTTTGAGGCCACAATTAAATCGGAATATTGAAGAGAGTATATTCCTGGGTCTTCTGATGGCTTTTTTGTTGTATGTTATTGCAATCGTACGGGTAAACCCTGGGAACCTAACGATAGCGAGCATCCTGACGGCATGTCTTGTCATAATGATAGGTATACATTATTTACCTCATGAGAGGTTCCAAGTGCTGCGAGGCGTTCTGCCTTATATTCTTGCCATTCTCATCATAGGACAAGACTATTTCTCTGTTTCTGAGGAGTACGGATTCGTCGTACTTCTCACGGTAGCATTGGTGATCATTGAATACAGTCTTAGGTATAATTGCATCTATTTCTGGGTGCCTCTTATCCTGTATCAGGCGGTGGCTCTTTTTAAGATAAAGGTAAGCCAAGGGTACTTGGATGGAGATTTTATTGCCGGATATATCTTAAGCAATACCGTGACGTACTGTTTTGTCGCAGCTACGTTCTATTTTGCGAAGAGACAGCTCATTCAGAATAATCAACTTCATTATCTTATGAGAGAACTCAAAGGCAAGACAATGCAACTTGAGGAAGCTGGTATTTTGAAGGAACGTAGCCGCATCGCCCGGGAAATCCATGACACACTTGGGCACTCACTGACCGGTGCAATAATACAGCTTGAGGTTGCCAGAAAACTCATCGATAAGAATTCAGATAAAGCCCTGGAAGCGATTATTCGGAGTCAAGAGATTACAAGATCTGGGTTCAATGATGTGAAAAGGGCTATAAAAGCACTAAACCCATTGGGCATTGAAGAGCTGTCGCTCTCAGAATGTGTACACCAATTGATACAAGAAGCCCGAGACAGCTACAATTTCCATATTGAACATGATATCGATCTTCTTGATAACCTCCCAGATACTCTAAAAATACCTATCTATAGAATAGTCCAAGAGCTTATTACCAACAGCATACGGCATGGAGAGGCTAGCAGTATGGAACTCACCATGGAATGCCATGATAATACCCTGAGGATACAGAGCCATGACAACGGTAAAGGATGTGCCAAGCTACAGGAAGGCAATGGGCTGAGAGGTATTAGAGCGAGAATCGACCAACTCGACGGACAGGTATATTTCTCATCACAAGAAGGCAAGGGCTTTACTGTTCTTATCTACATCCCTTTGAAAGGGTGAATAGTATGTGGGATTGGATAGGAATATACAGGGATCTATGTAGCTGAGTTCAACGATGCATCCCTGCCACTTGACCTACGATAAGCCTACAGCTGACCTATGCAGCCCCTGCCAACAAGAGCTGCTGACAAGGGAAATTGAAAACTATCAGGGTTTGCTGGATGTATGGGAAGTTAGTCTTGTCCTTCAATCCCCATCATATATGAAGATGCAGTAACCCTTTACGGAATTGCTTGACCCAAGGCAACATTACCTATTACCTTCGACCAGTTCTCATTCGCTCGAGGTTTCTCAAATTCCTTCACAGCATGAAAAATCAGGGAACAAATAGATTGGGTCATGAACACCTTCCTGACGACATTGAAGGAGTTTCCCCAGATCCTTGTTGGTGATATCTTCTTAAACTGGGAGTTGCAATCCCTGCTCTTTCGCTCGTTTGATGCAGAGTGCAACGGCATCCCTGGATCAGGATAGGATGGTTGCAATCGATCGCTGAATAAATCCTCAGCAATATAAACGCAGGATTTCCTTGAAATTGGTCATAATCGACCTCCTTGGATTGATATCTACATGCTATACATTCATATATAAGGTTTATCATCGCTTGGTTCCTACTGGTAGGATTTTCTCCGTTGGGTGGCTGGGTTTTTACAGGTCAACTGGCTGGGAATTGTCAGCGAACTCATGTAGCAACTAATATTCGTTTATCTTAAAACATGTTTTCATTGAAAGTGGGAAATCCTTGCTGATAGTGATGACCTTCACAGTTGACAGGTGATACAAGCAGGGCTACTGTTTTTTCAGGTGCAAAGCACAAGGAGGAGCAGATGAATTTGTGGTGGATCTTTGTAATTGTCGGGATTCTCTTCATGGCTATGGAGATCATAACACCCGGCTTCATTGTCATGTGGTTCGGCATTGCAACTATCGTTGCTGCGATACCCGTATACTTTGGTGCTTCAACCTCAGTTGTGCTGATTGTCTTCGCCGTCACTCTACTCATTCTGACTGTGTTTGTACGCAGAATCTTTATCAATCGCTTTGTTGGTAAAGAAGGTGTCAGAACAAACGCTTCCTCCTTGATCGGCCAGCAGGCTGTGG
This sequence comes from uncultured Sphaerochaeta sp., assembly GCF_963666015.1. Taxonomy (NCBI): domain Bacteria; kingdom Pseudomonadati; phylum Spirochaetota; class Spirochaetia; order Spirochaetales; family Sphaerochaetaceae; genus Sphaerochaeta; species uncultured Sphaerochaeta sp. The sequence goes on from NZ_OY762555.1 coordinate 2,780,545, forward strand.
TCGTCGAGACCATCGATCCGTTGAAATCAACCGGAAAGGTCAGGGTGCGCAAGGAAGTATGGAGTGCAGTCGCCAAGGAGAATGAACCAATTGCCGTCGGACAGATTGTTGTAGTGAAAGCTCTGGACGGGGTGAAATTGATGGTGGAAAAGGAGTAGGGGATGGAAGAGTTTTATATTATTCTTGCAGTGACGTTTTTTGTTATTCTCATAGTACTGAAGGGTATCAAGCAAGTGCCTCAGGGGCAGGCGATGATCATCGAACGACTGGGCAAATATGTACGAACTCTGGAATCAGGCATAAACTTCATCATTCCCTTTCTCGATCGGAAACGTGTGGTAAAACACTTAAACTATAAACCCGAGGGACTCTCTGTTTACTGCGTAGACCTACGCGAGCAGGTGTATGATATTCCTTCTCAGGCCGTCATTACCCGGGATAACATCAGTCTTACTGTCGATACCTTGATCTTCTATCAGATTGTTGAACCCCACCGAGCACTGTATGAGATCAGTGATTTGATCATGGCAATCCGTGAGCTTTCAAAGACCACTATGCGTAATGTATTTGGGGAGATGGATCTCGATGCCAGTCTCTCCTCGCGTGATTCGGTCAACCAGAAACTCCGGACCATCCTTGATGAAGCTACGGATAAGTGGGGGGTGAAAATTCTCCGTGTAGAGATTCAGGATATCGTCCCTCCAGCGGACTTGAAGGAAGATATGGAGAGACAGATGCGTGCTGAGCGTACCCGAAGACAGGAAGTAACTATTGCCGAGGGAAAGAAGCAAGCTGCAATTTTGGAGGCAGAAGGAATCAAGCAAAGCCTCATTCTCAATGCTCAGGGAGAGAGCGAGTCACGTGTTATGAAAGCGGAGGCAATCAAGACAGAGAGAATCCTACTAGCCCAAGGAGAAGCTGAATCAATCCAGTTAGTACAACAAGCAAAAGCAATAGGTCTTGATGCGGTCCGCAAGGTCTATGCCGATAAGGAAGGAGCAGAGAATCTCCTCATGATGGAAGTGTTACGCTCGCAGAACGAAATTGCCAAGGATCTTGCAAATGGGACAAGTCAGAAAATTTTCCTCCCTACTGAAGCCGCCGGTTTGTTTGGATCCATCAAGGGGATACAAGAGCTGCTCGCTTCAAGAGACTCGTTTGTGGAGACTCACCAAGCATCACAAGTTTCTAGTTCTTAGTACAGGTCTTCAACTTCTCATTTATTCACAGGATGTGATAGGTTTTACCTTTATGTAAGGTGATTCTCCTGTGCCTGTATCTCTAGGATTGAAGGATTTGAAAAGTAGGAAGTTGAATCTTCAGGTATGTGATGAGCATCAAGACTTATATTATTTGGAGCAGTAACAAATGGTTCATTATGAAAGAGACTATGCAATAACCCACGCCTTGGCCTATACGAATGGAGCCCTGCTACCTGATGCCACCATAGTGGTGGAGCAGGGGATCATCTCGTATGTTGGAAAGCATGATCAAAAGAGGGTACAGCATCTCAAGCAGTATGATGCCAAGGGAAACCTTGTGGGACCAGGTCTGGTCGATATGCACATCCATGGCTGTGGTGGCTTTGATTCAACCAGAGGAAATATACAGGAGAACCTTGAAGGCATGGCCCTGTTTCTTGTAGGGAAGGGTATCACTAGTTTCCAGCTTGCAGTTGTCATGGATTTGGATCTCTTGGGCCAGATCAAAAAGGCAATGGATGCGAGTGCTTTCCTGTCATCCCATCTGCTTGGTGTCTATGTGGAAGGTCCTTTCATCGCACCTGAGAAAAAGGGTGGCATTCTCCCTTCAGGTATCAGGGCCTTTGATAGGGAGTATCTGGACAGGATTCTTTCCATCAAGTGTGGTAAGAAGCCACTTGTCACCTCTATGACCATAGCTCCTGAACTGCAAGGCAGTGAAGAGCTCTCGAGTATCTTGGAACAGAACAACATTGTTGTGGCCTATGGCCATAGTGACTGTCCCCTGGATGCCTTGAAACCTAGGGATAAGAATCATCTTACCCACCTCTTCAATGCGATGAGCGGCATAGATCACAAACGCCCAGGCTTGGCAGCCATGCCGTTTGTCCGTGACTACAGACATGCAACGTATGAACTTGTTTGTGATGGCGTGCATGTGCATCCGTCAGTGATAGACTTGACGATCAATTCACTTGACACAGAAAGGCTTTGCCTGATTTCTGATGCTATGAGTTTGGCGGGCATGGGTGTTGATGAAGGCCTCTATCTGGGCAAGCAAATCTATTCCAATGGAAAGGCCTGTTTTTACAGTGATAGTGACATACTGATAGGTTCTGCTATGCTGATCAGCGACTCAGCAAAGAACCTTGTTCAAAAAAGCTTATTGGACAAGCGAACCTTCTTTCAGGTTGCGTCGGAGAATCCATTGCGAGTGCTTTCGCAAACAGATCGAGGCAAGATAATTCCTGGATACAAGGCTGACTTGGTAATGCTCTCTCCTGACATGGAGATCCTAGAGGTATTCAAGGCAGAGTGAGAATGCGAGACAATAACCTCAAGACAAAAGGTAATTGTATCTATGATAGATGCCAACAAAAAACCTGCCAAGGTCCTCAAGGTCACCAACAAGAAAAATGGTGTCAGTCGAGGAGAAAGTGTCTCCAGAGCATGCGCTGTCATTCCGAAAAGTGTAAACTATAGCGTAACCATATCAGTTTGGTGCCTGCACAAATCTGATACGGATTGCTCTTCAACAATATTACGTTCTACTATAGAGTGAGGCTTGTAGGAGAGATTGATATGGATGGTAAGGTAAGAGCTGATATACACGCAGGGCTGGAAGTGCTTATTGTCCTCAAGCAGGACCAAGCAACTGGTGCAACCACCAAAGGTGTGGTCAAGGACATCCTGACCAACTCTCGCATGCATCCGCACGGTATCAAGGTGCGTCTTGAGAGTGGTGAAGTAGGGCGTGTGAAGGAGATTCTATCACGGACATGACCAATTCAACTACACAAGTGAACAACCCCCTCCATGGCGTAACGCTGGAGAAATTGCTTATTCGTCTGGTCGATTACTACGGCTGGAACGAGCTGTACGACATGCTGCAGCTACAATGCTTCTATAACGATCCCAGCATCAAATCCAGCTTGAAGTTCCTACGCAAGAACCTTTGGGCACGTACAAAGCTTGAGGATATCTACTTGGACCTTGAATACTACCTGAACGAGGAATCGAGGTATTAGAGGTGCGGAAGCAGCGGTAGGTTGAAAACTGATTATAACTCATTTATTGATAAGCATTATGACACAATAAAAATCAGGGTA